>NZ_LBIY01000093.1:0-289754 GCF_028128625.1 Bradyrhizobium sp. CCBAU 45389
GGCGCGCCGGGCGCAACGGCGGTCGGCGCGGGCCTGCCGTTCGGCAGCGGGCCAGCGCCGGCCGGCGGCGCAGGCGGACCGCCATGGGCCCCTGGCACCGGCAACGTGTTGGCCGCGGGCAGCCTGGCCTGTGGTGCAGCGTTCGGGGCCACACTTGGTGCGGCGGCGCCCGGCAAGGCGTTTGGGGCGACATGTGCCGGCGCCACCGGCGGCGCCCCGGGCCTCGCCGTCGGCTGGATCGTCGCGCTCGGCGGCAATGGCGCCTTGCCCTGCTGAATCAGGGCGGCGCGCTGCATCACCGCCTGCGGCACGGCGGGTGCCACCGGGTTGGCACGACCGGCAACCGCCGGCGCCAGATTGGCCGGACCTGCGCCGGCTCCGGCAGCAGGCGCCGGTGCCGGCGCCTGATTGATCACGGTGTTGATGACCGTGGTGTTATGGATGTTCTGATAGATGATGTTGTTCGGCGGCGGCGCGACATAGACCGGCGGCCGCACGAACACCGGGATCGGCACGAACACCGGCTGCGGAAGCACGAACAGGCCGACCACGGGCAGCGGCGGCGGCAGCACGACGAAATCCGGCGGCGGCGGCGGCAGATAGTAGACCGGCGGCGGCGGTGGCGGCGCGAAGCCGAAATCGGGGTCGCTGAAATACAGCACCGGGCGATCGACATAGACCACCTCCTCCGGCGGCGGTGGCGGCACGTCGTAATCCAGCATGGCAAAGCTCGGCGGCGGCTCGAGCGGCGCGGTCAGGATCGCGAGCCTGCGTCGTGCGTCGCCAGCATGAGGCCCGCGCGGATAGCGGCGCAGATAGGACCAGTAAGCGTCCGGCGTGTCGGTCCGATACGTGCGTCGCCAGGTGATCGCCTCGCGGCGCGCCGCGACGATCACCATCACGCGCTTGGACATCGGATCGTTCGGATAGGCCGCGAGAAATTCCTCATAGGCCGGCATCGTGTCGCGCGAGAGCGCGGCGGCATAGGCATCCTGCGCACCGAGATCGCGGATCGGCTTGCTCCGGATCGCAGCGACCTGGTCCGGTGCCGTCTCCGGCGGCGGCGCGTCGGGCCCGCGCTCGAAGAAGGAGAACGGCGCCGAGATCTTCTGCTCGTTCCAGGGCACCTGCGCCCCCTTGCTGGCCTCGTTGACGCGCAGGCGGACACGGTCGAAGACGTCGGGCAGCGCCAAGCCGCCGGTGCGGATCATCTCGGCGAGCGATTGCGCGTAGATGCCATAGGGTCCCGGCTCCTCCGGCGCCACCGTGCCGGGCGCGGCGTTGAACGCGATCAGCATGTTCGGATCGGGCTCGACCAGCGCCAGCCCGCTCGCGATCGGCTGGCCGCCCTCGATGAAGGGCTGCGCGCGGGCTGCGTCGAGCACGACGATGTTGGCCTTGAGCGGAATGGCCGCAAGCTGACGCGCATAGTCGCTGATGCGCAAGGCCTCAGTCGGAATGTCGGTATCGCGCGTGATGTTGGAATCGACCGGGATGAAATAATTCTCGCCGGCGAGCTGCACGCCGTAGCCGGCGAGATAGACCATCGCGACGGTGCCCGGGCCCGAGGCCTGCGCCTTCTGGACGAAATCGCGAAAGCTCTTGCGCAGCGTGTCGCCGTCGAGATCACGGGCGCCGACGACGTCGAAGCCCGCCGCCTGCAGCGTCTGCGCGATCAGGCCGGCATCGTTCGCAGTGGTTGCCAACGGCGACTTGGCATAGGCGCCGTTGCCGACAACGAGCGCGATGCGCTTTTCCTGCTGCTGCGCACGCACTGGCCCTGGACCGCCAGCGGCAAGGACCATGATCGGCAGGAGAAGGCAGATGAAGACTTTGAGCGTCCCACGCATGGCTTGTGCCCGCTTTTGTCGTTGAGGTGGCCATCGCACATCAGACGCGCGGCCAGCTGAATGGCGCTTGAACGAAAGGCTTGGATTGAGGCGGCGACATGGCGCCCGCCGCAGGTCAGGCGTCAACGTCGGCGCCCGCGTCAGACCCGCGTAAGCCTCGCGACGATGGAACGCCGCGAGGCCCGATAGTGCGCCTTAATTAGCCCTGCGCGATCAGGTCGACCGTTCCCGTCGTGAGCCGGTAGATGCCGCCGACGACCTTGAGCTTGCCCTGCTCCACGGCCCCGTTGAGGATCGGCGCGGCTGATTTCAGCTTTGCGACGTTGTCGATCACGTTCTGCCGGATCGCCTTGTCGAGGACATCCCCGCCGCCCTGCTGCATCGCAGCCTTTGCGGCGGGCGCGATCGCATCAATCAGCGAGGGAATGTGTCCCGGCGGCGACGTATTGTCCTTGATCGCCTTCAGCGTCGCATCAATCGCGCCGCAGGCATCATGGCCAAGCACGAGGATCAGCGGCGTGTTCAGCACCGCCACCGCATATTCCATGCTCGCGATGGTCTCGGTCCCGGCAAAGTTGCCCGCAACGCGACAGACGAAGAGGTCGCCGCGCCCCGTGTCGAAGGCATATTCCGGCGCGATGCGCGAGTCGGCGCAGCTCAGAACGGCCGCGAACGGGTTCTGGCCACCAACCAGCGCCTCGCGCTCATGCTTGAAATCGTGGCGCCGCGACACGCCCTCGACGTAGCGCGCATTGCCCGCCATCAGCCGCTTCAGCGCCGCGTCGGGCGCCAGCACGTTCTGCGGCTTGGGTGGCTGCTTGGTTTCCTTGGCCAAGGCGCGGTTGGCGAAAGCTCCGCCGGCGAAAGCCATGCCAAACGCAGCGGCGCCAAACAGCATCGCGGACCGCCGTGACGGCGCGATGTCTTCATGCAGAGATTGATGATGCAGAGATTCAGAGCACTTGTCACACATGTGATGTTTCCCCAGGTCAGGTGGACGAATGGAAGCATCGCGATGATAGGTGCGCCGATATGAAGAAATCACCAATTATAATTGACGCAACTTATGATTGCTGCACCGCGCGAACCATGCTGCTAAGCCGAAGCGACCGCTCGCCTCACGCGCAGCGACTGCGCAGACCTGCGCTCGCCCGCATATATTCGCGACCGGCTGCTAGGGCCTGATCCGAAAAAAACGCAGCAATTTTCCCTCGCGACAAAAAGCGGCACGCGTTTGTACGGAGATCATGGTCCAATAACGATCCAAGGCACGACGACGATTCTTCCAAATCTCATCGCGCTCTACAGCTGCTGCACGTCCACGACGCCGGCGACCGCCTTGATCGCGCCGGCGATCTGCGGCGAGACCTTGAAACGGCCGGGCAGCTTCATCTCCACCTCGGTCTCGAGGTCGAGCATCAACACCAGCGAGACTTCGCCATCGCCGTTGGAGCGCGGCGCAATCCCCGGACTGCCGACCTTTGGCGCGGCGCCGTTCGACGCAGCTGCATCGGGGCCGGCGAGGCGCTTGGCGATCGAGTCCAGCGGCTTGGTGTCGCGCAGGAAGATGCGCAGGCCTTTCTGCGTCTTGGCCGCGGCATCGTCGAGCGGCTCGGCATGCAGCACGCGCGCGCGGACGTCCTCGCCCTGGAGCTCGGCACCGAGCTGGAGCAGTACGGCGGCGCCCGGCTCCAGCACGTCACGATATTGCGCGAGCCCTTCGGAGAACAGCACCGCCTCGAAATGACCGGTCGGATCCGACAGGCCCATGATGCCCATCTTGTTGCCGGTCTTGGTGCGGCGCTCCATACGCGACACCACTGTGGCCGCAACCTTTCCGGCGGTGGCGCCGGTCTTCACCGCGCGCGAGAATTCAGCCCAGCTCTGCACGCGCAGCCGCTTCAGCACGGTGGCATAATCGTCGAGCGGATGGCCCGACAGGAAGAAGCCGATCGCATCATATTCGCGGCGCAGCCGTTCGGCCGGCAGCCACGGCTCGATCTGCGGCAGCATGATCGTCGGCGCATCCGCAGACATGCCGAACATGTCGTTCTGGCCGATGGTCTCGGCCTGATGCGCGCGCTGGCAGGCGGCCAGGATCGAGTCCGCCCCGGCGAAGACGCGGGCGCGGTTCGGCTCCAGCGTGTCGAAGGCGCCGGCGGCAGCGAGGCTTTCGATGATGCGCTTGTTGATCGCACGCGGATTGACGCGCGCAGCGAAATCGGCGAGCGAGGTGAACACCCCACGCTTCGTCCGCTCCTCGATGATCTGCTCGATCGCCTGGATGCCAACGCCCTTCAGCGCAGCGAGCGCGTAGTAGATGACCTTGTCGCCGACCTCGAAGGTTGCGCCCGAGCGGTTGATGTTCGGCGGCTCGACCTTGATGCCGAGGCGCTGCGCCTCGGAGCGGAATTCGGAGAGCTTGTCCGTGTTGTTGAGATCGAGCGTCATCGACGCCGCGATGAACTCCACCGGATAATGCGCCTTCATGTAGGCGGTGTGGTAGGACACCAGCGCATAGGCCGCCGCGTGGCTCTTGTTGAAGCCGTAGTCGGCGAATTTTGCGAGCAATTCGAAGATGGTCTCGGCCTGCCCTTTCGGCACGCCGTTCTTCACCGCGCCCGCGACGAAGATGTCGCGCTGCTTGTCCATCTCGGCGCGGATCTTCTTGCCCATGGCGCGGCGCAAGAGGTCGGCGTCGCCGAGCGAATAGCCCGACATCACCTGCGCGATCTGCATCACCTGTTCCTGGTAGATGATGACGCCGAAGGTCTCCTTCAGGATCGGCTCGAGCACGGGATGCAGATATTCCGGCTCCTCGTCGCCGTGCTTGCGCGCGCAATAGGTCGGGATGTTCGCCATCGGGCCCGGGCGATAGAGCGCGACCAGCGCGATGATGTCCTCGAAGCGGTCGGGGCGCATGTCGACCAGCGCGCGCCGCATGCCCTGACTTTCAACCTGGAACACGCCGACCACCTCGCCGCGCGCCAGCATCTGGTAGCTTTCGGCATCGTCGATCGGCAGCGTCGCCAGGTCGACATGGATGTCGCGCGGCTTGAGCAGTTTGCACGCGACGTCGAGCACGGTCAGCGTCTTCAGGCCGAGGAAGTCGAACTTCACGAGGCCCGCGGGCTCGACCCATTTCATGTTGAACTGGGTCACCGGCATATCCGACTTCGGATCGCGGTACATCGGCACGAGCTCGCTGAGCGGGCGATCGCCGATCACGATGCCGGCCGCGTGCGTCGAGGCGTGGCGGGTCAGGCCTTCGAGGCGCTGCGCGATGTCGAAGGCGCGCGCCACCACCGGGTCTTCGTCGCGGAACGCCTGCAGCTTCGGCTCGCTCTCGATCGCAGCCGCCAGCGTCACCGGCGCGGCCGGATTCTGCGGCACCAGCTTCGTCAGCTTGTCGACCTGGCCGTAGGGCATCTGCAGCACGCGCCCGACGTCGCGCAGCACGCCGCGCGCCTGCAGCGTACCGAAGGTGATGATCTGCGCGACCTGGTCGCGGCCGTAGCGATCCTGCACGTACTTGATCACCTCACCGCGGCGGTCCTGGCAGAAGTCGATGTCGAAGTCCGGCATCGAGACGCGTTCCGGGTTGAGGAAGCGCTCGAACAGCAGGCCGAACTTGATCGGGTCGAGGTCGGTGATGGTCAGCGCCCACGCCACCAGCGAGCCTGCGCCGGAGCCGCGGCCCGGCCCGACCGGGATGCCGTGCGCCTTGGCCCATTTGATGAAGTCGGACACGATCAGGAAGTAGCCCGCGTACTTCATGCGCATGATGACGTCGAGCTCGAACGCCAGGCGCTTGTTGTAGTCTTCGTCCGTCGTGCCCTGCGACAGGCCGTGGACGCGCAGACGGTTGGCAAGCCCCTCCTCCGCCTGCCGCTTCAACTCGGCGGCCTCGACCGATGCGGCGTCCGAGCTCGCCGCGGCGCCGACCGTAAAGAACGGCAGGATCGGCTTGCGCGTCATCGGGCGGAACGAGCAGCGCTCCGCGATCTCGACCGTGGAGGCCAGCGCCTCCGGAATGTCGGCGAACAGCACCGCCATCTCGGCGCGGGTCTTGAAGCGGTGATCGGGCGTGAGCTGCACGCGATCGGTCTCGGCGATCAGCCGGCCGCCGGCGATGCACAGCAGTGCGTCATGCGCCTCGTAATCGTCGGTCGAAGCGAAGTACGGCTCGTTGGTCGCGACCAGCGGCAGGCCCTTCGCATAGGCGATGTCGATCAAGCCGCTTTCGACGCGCCGCTCCTTGTCGATGTTGTGGCGCTGCAGCTCGATGTAGAGCCGGTCGCCGAACAGGCCCGCCAGACGCTCGCAGCGCGCAGCTGCAAGCTCGGCCATACCGCCGGCGAGCGCCAGCGAGATCGGCCCGTCCGGACCGCCCGTGAGCGCGATCAGCCCCTCGGTCTCGCCGTCGAACCAGTCGAACTTGATGAACGGGGCATGGCTGTCGGGTGTTTCCAGGAACGCCCGTGAATTCAGCCGCATCAGGCTGCGATAGCCGCGCTCCTGCGCGGCCAAAAGCACCACGCGCGAGGGCCCCATCGCGTTGCGCGCGTTCGGGTCCTGATCGCCGAAATCGATCGCAAGCTCGCAGCCGACGATCGGCTGGATGCCGGAGCCCGCCATCTTGTCGGAGAACTCCAGCGCACCGAACAGATTGTCGGTGTCGGTCAGCGCCAGCGCGGGCTGGTGGTCTTTCTTGGCAAGCTCGGCGAGCTTGGCGATCTTGATCGAGCCCTTGAGCAGCGAATAGGCCGAGTGAACGTGAAGGTGGACAAATCCGGCGCTCGGCATGGTCGCGTGACGGCCTCTTGCAGATGAGATGGAGCGGTCGCCGGCTCCTCAAGGCATCATGCACCCGTGCGGCCGACTCGCATCGCAATGGTGGGGTCTCACAGCCTCAGAGTCCACGCCGGAGCGGCCGCTTCGCCGCGTCGTCCCGCTTTTCCCCAGCCGAGCCTGTCCTGGAGCTGCGGAATCAGAGCTGCGGTATGACCTGGGCCCAGATCGCGATCATCCCGACGAACAGCGTGATGGACGCCAGTGCAGCCGCCTCTTCCACGAAAATCCTGAACATGGTCTCGCTCCTTTGCTAGAACGTATGAAGAACATTGTTCTCGTTTCGTTCACGGGAGTCAAGCGGTCTCGGCGACCTCGAAATGCGATGGTTAACTCGCTGAATTCACGCAACAAAAAAGCCCCGGCCGACGGCCGGGGCTTTCGACAACCGCTTCTTGCGAAGCGATCGGTATCAGTAACGGCCGAGGATCGGGCCGCCGAACTTGTAGTTCAGGCGGACGAGGCCCATGTCGACGTCCTGACGGATGCGCTCGGTGCCGGCGAAGCCAGCAAAGGTGACGTCCTTGTCCGACAGGAAGATGTGGTTGTACTCGACGCCAACCGACCAGTTCGGCGCAAAGCCGTACTCGAGGCCGGCACCGACCGTGCCACCCCAACGGGTGTCGCTGGTCGAGGAGAGGAGCGCACCGGCCGTGCTGGAGATCTCGTACTTGTCGCTGACCACAGCGGCACCGCCCTTGACGTAGATCAGGACGTTGTTCCAGGCGTAGCCGACCTGGCCGGTGATCAGACCGAACGCGTCGATCTTGGTGCGGTTGCGGGTGGCGAACAGCGCGCTCTGATTGTCGCCCGAGAAGTCGGCCCAGTTGCCCTGGCCTTCAACGCCGAACACCCACTGGCCCGACTGCCAGCGATAGCCGATCTGGCCACCGACCGTGCCGCCGGTCGCATCGTGCGAGCCTTCGCGACCAACGCCAACGAAATCCCAGGTCGCGTGCGACGAACCACCGCCGCCGTTGATGCCGATGTAGAAGCCGCTCCAGTCGTAGATCGTAGCGATCGCGGCAGGCGGCGCCTTGGTGTACGGACGCGCCGCGAGATCGGCAGCCAGCGCCGGTGCAGCTGCGCTGAGCGCGACGAGGCTCACAGCGGCAAGCAACAAATTCTTCTTCATTTCAATCCCGTTCCAGTTTCGTCGTTAGGCCCCCTGGCCGTGTCGTGGTCATAACAGCGATCGATGGAATTGCTGTAACCTCGACGCAACAGTTCACGCCAAAGGCCCGCGCTTCATTAATGAAGATTTATCAGAGCGCACTGGAAACCCTTTGAAACAAGTGTTTTCGAGAGTTCCAATGTCGACGAGACGAGATAAACTGCACGCGCGCGTAACATCGTCGCGCGCACAATTGTGTGATTGGAGATTTCAAATGCGCGCACGAATTACTCTCCCCATTGTCGCCACACTTTCGCTCGCAATCGCCACATTCACGCTCACGCTGAACGCAAGCACGCCTGCACGCGCATTCGGTACGCATCACGCATTCTGCCTCACGGGCGATGAATGGCCGGGACTGAGCAATTGCAGGTTCGATACCTACGCGCAGTGTCAGGCGAGCGCATCGGGCCGCGCGCTGACCTGCATCGCCAATCCCTATTTCGGGGGCCAGAGTGATGATCCCTACGCCTATCAGAATCGTCCGCGCACGCTGGCGCAGGGCTATTTGTTGTCGCGCTGAGATGCGCGGCGCCTGGCTTGCGCTTGTTGCGACCGGCACACTCTTCGTGAGTGCGCAGGCGCGCGCACAGACCTACGATCCCAGCTATCCCGTCTGCATGCAGATCTACGGCCAGGTGGGCTATTTCGATTGCCGCTACACCTCGCTCGAGCAATGCAGATTTCTCGCCGTCGGGCGTTCGGCGAGCTGCGTCGCGAATCCCTACTTTTCGCAGCGGAGACCTGCTCCGCGGTCGAAGCGTCCCGGCTAGCTCTCGGCACACGCAAATCGGGACGCTGATATGCGGCTTGCCGTGCGCTCGGCCTTAAGTGTTGACGCAGACTGATCCGGGTTTAAGTACGACGGAGAAATCTTGCAGGGATGGCGACGTTCGCTGGGCTGGTTCCCATTGACGCCACCGATGCAGGACTCATGACGATCTCGCCTCACGCGACCTCGCCCCGCGCTAATCCCCCTCACCTCGCCATCGTCCTGATCTCGCTCGCGATGGGCGGCTTTGCGATCGGGACCACCGAATTCGCGTCGATGAGCCTGCTGCCGTTCTTCGCCGCCGACCTCCACGTCGACGAGCCGACCGCAGGGCACGCGATCAGTGCTTACGCACTCGGCGTCGTGCTGGGCGCGCCGCTGATCGCGGTGCTCGGTGCGCGGTTCGCGCGGCGCACGCAGCTGCTCGCTCTGATGGCCGTGTTTGCGCTCGGCAACGCGCTCACTGCGCTCGCACCCGGCTTCGGCTGGATGATCGCGGCACGCTTCCTCTCGGGGCTGCCACACGGCGCCTATTTCGGCATCGCCGCGCTGGTCGCGGCTTCGCTTGTTCCGCAACAGCGGCGCTCGCAGGCGATCGGCCAGGTCATGCTTGGCCTGACCTGCGCCACCATCATCGGCGTGCCGCTGGCCAATCTGATCGGCCAGGCGGTCGGCTGGCGCGCGAGTTTCGGTCTCGTGTCGGTGCTGGCGCTGCTCACGGTGCTGCTGTGCGCCCTGTTCGCGCCGCGTGACCGGGCGGGCAGGTCCGATCCGCTACGCGAGCTCGCCGCCCTCGGAAGCGGCCGCGTCTGGATCACGCTGGCGATCGGCGCCATCGGCTTCGGCGGCATGTTCGCCGTCTACACCTATCTTGCGACGACGCTGATCGAGGTCACCAAGGTCAGTGCCACGACCATTCCGTTCTTCCTCGCCATATTCGGTGTCGGCGCCACGCTCGGCAATCTGTTCGTGCCGCGCTTTGCCGACCGCGCCTTGATGCCGACGGCGGGCGTCATCCTGCTGTTTGCCGCGGTCGCGCTGCTGCTCTTCCCGCTCGCCGCCCCCAATCCCTGGCTCCTGGCCGCAGACGTCTTCGCCATCGGCGCCAGCGTCTCGCTCGGCGCGATCCTCCAGACGCGGCTGATGGACGTCGCCGGCGACGCGCAGGCGCTCGCGGCCGCGCTGAACCATTCGGCCTTCAACACCGCCAACGCGCTCGGCCCTTTCCTCGGCGGCCTTGCGATCCGTGCGGGGTTGGGCTGGACCTCCACCGGTCCCGTCGGCGCTGTACTGGCGCTTCTCGGTTTGCTGATCTGGGCCGTCGCCCGGCGCGATGCCGGGTCTGCGCCAGTCAGCATCAACGCGAAAAGTCCCGCCGCAGCATCGGACGACGCTCCCGCGCGATCGGCGCCGCACTATCGAAACCGCTCCGCTGCTGCTCACGAGGATCCGGTGGCGTGACCTGCGGCCTGCGGAAATAAACGCCAATCGGAGCGCCACCGCAAGTTGTGCAATCGGAAAGCGTCGTATAGCGTCAGGACCGGCATCACCGCATAGTCGATCGTTTCATGCTCGTCCGTATCCTGCTTGTCGTCGCCGCGCTGTCGCTTCCCGGCGCATTGCGCGCCGAAACGGCGTCGGAGAAAGCCGGATTTGCGTCCAAGCTGACGATCTATCTTGCCAAGGGGACGGCCGATGCGTGCGGGCCGGGCTGCGATCGCTGGATCGCCATCGAAGGCGAGATCGATGCGGACGCCGCCCCACGCATTCGCCGCTTCCTCGCCGCCGTCAAGGACACGCAGCGCCCGATCTATCTCTATTCACCCGGCGGGAACGTGGAGCAGTCCTACGCGATCGCACGCTTGCTGCGCAGCCGCAAGGCGATCGCCAGGGTCGGCCGCACCCTTGTGACGGCATGCGCCGCAGACACGCAGGTGGATGCCGCCTGCCTGAAGGTGAAAAACGCGAGCGGCGAGGTCGAGGCAGAGCTCACCACCCGCAAGGCCATGTGCAACTCGGCCTGCGGTTACCTCTTCCTCGGAGCGACATCCCGCGAGGTGGCCCCCGACGCCGTGGTGGCGGTCCATAATTCCAGGCTGGTGCTGCGCTTTCGGGGAAATCCTCCGCCGCAGATCGTCGCCGAGGCGAGGCAGCGCCGAATTGCGAGCGCCGAGCGCGACCGCATTGCGTTCATCGCGTCGATGGGGATCAGCCGCGAGCTCGATGCTCTCATCCAGACCGTGAAGTTCGAGAACCTTCACGTGCTGACCCGGGCCGAGCTCTATCGTTTCGGGATCGACACGCGACCGCTCGCCGAGACGATGTGGAAACTGGAGAAGGACGCACGACCGTTCGTCCGCAAGATCGCGGTGCTGAAGAAGAACGACTCTTCGTTCCGGACCATGGAGTGGCGCCTGTCGTGCGAAAGCAGGGCGCGCGTGCCGCTGTGGTTCGCAGCCGAGATCGACGAGGCCTCCAGCGGCAAGAGCACGATCCTGATGACGGCGGACGCCGCCGCGGACAAGGAGGCCGGAGGGCCACCGCTGCGATCGGGCAAGTACGAGGTCTGGCGTGGCAGCATCGATGCCGACATGGTCAAGGCGATCCTGGCCTCCCGCTCCCTCCATGTCCGCGAAACCACGACGATGCCCGACGACAAGACGGACATGACGAAATTCGACATCGACCTGACGGGCCTCGCGCCGGCGTGGACGCAGCTCAAGTCATCCTGCGCGTTGTCGGCGCTCAGCCCGATCAGCCCCTGGCCGGCCACGGTGCCGAACGCCGGCACGACCCCTCCGGCTGCAGTGGCGCCGTAAGCCCAGCTTCGCTTGGACGCAGGGCCGGCCCGCTCAGAAAGCGACGAGCGATTCACATAGCCTAATGCGCACCGCGCGGCAAAACGTCAAAATCGTGTCCGGGATGAGGGCAACACGATGACGATGGATCGGGTCGAACGGGCTTTCATCGCGACAGCGATGCTGGGTTTCCTGGTGATGCTGGGAGCGATCATATGGATGATGGTGGCTTGACGGACTCCTCGTTGCGCCAAGCCGTGTCGCAAGGCTTGTTGCAAGCCTTGCCCTATCTAGGGATAGCTCTCTGCATTGCCGTGGCCATGTGGCTGACCTGGAGCCGCCTGCTCTAAGCATGATCCGGAAAAGTGCGAAGCGGTTTTCCGAGTGGATCATGCTCAAACAACAACTGAAGCGCGATGACGCTTCACATCGCGCTTCAGGCTGGATCGCCCTGCCCGCGAACCGGTTCAACCCCAACCAGTTCATCGCGGACACGCTGCGCCCTTGCGATGTGCTCGCTGTTGCGCAGTATCTCGAGGGCATCGCGAACCAGTTCGCGCGAAAAGGCCAGGAGCTGCGCGTCGTCCGCGCGGACGGTGTAGATCATTCGAACCTCACTCGGATCGTGTGCGGGCTGCGCCAGGCGCGACGCTGGCTCACGCCTTCGGCTTCCCGATCAGCCCGGCCAGGCCGCGGACCATCGCGGCGATGTCGATCGGCTTTTCCAACAGCACCACATCGTGAAATTGCGGAGCAATGCTGACCCTGTCGTAGCCGGTCGTGAATACGAACGGCACCTGGCGCGCCCTGAGCTCCTGCGCAATCGGGAAAACCATCTCGCTGCGAATGTTCACGTCGAGCACTGCGCCGTCGAGAATACCGCCGTCGTTGATGATCGGGAGCGCATCGTCGAGCTCGCCGACCGGACCGGCAATTTCCGCACCCGCCGACCGCAGCGCACGGCTGATGTCGTCGGCCAGGAAATACTCGTCCTCGACCACGAGGATGCGACGTCCCGACAAGGGGGCATGCCTGCGCGACAATGTTGGCGATAGCGCCATGTTTCCTCCAGCACGGATAGGAACATAGGCCTCAAGGCCGTCTTGGTGCAAACGAAGCATTGAATGGCGGGTTCCATGAGCAACCGCGACATCATCGTCATCGGCGGCTCCTCCGGGGCAACGGCGCCGCTGAAGCAGATTCTGGCGGGTTTGCATCCGAATGTTCCGGCAGCCGTCTTTATCGTCCTCCACCTTCCCATGCAGGGCATCGGTATCCTGTCCACTGTCGCCGCTTCCGCCGGCAGGCTCCCGGTGCATCAGGCCGTCGACGGCATGAAGTTCGAGCGCGGCCACGTCTATCTCGGCGCTCCCGACCATCATTTGCTGCTGTCAGGCGATCGTATTCGGCTCGGGCGCGGCCCGCGCGAGAACATGGTGCGGCCGGCGATTGACCCGCTGTTCCGCTCGGCCGCGCTCCACCACGGCCCACGCGTGATCGGAGTGGTGCTGAGTGGATTGCTTTCGGACGGCGCAGCCGGCCTCAACGCGATCAAGCGCTGCGGCGGGATCGCGATCGTGCAGGATCCAGTGGAGGCGATCGCGGCGGAGATGCCGCAGCGCGCCCTGGAAGCGACCACGGCCGATCTTTGCGTGCCCGCCGCGCGGCTCGGCGACGTCCTCTCCGATCTCGCCCGGGAACCGCCGGGCCTCGCGCCTCCGATCGCCCCGGATATCCGCCTGGAGGTGGAGATCGCCGCGGGTGAAAGAATTGGCTCCGCGATCCTGGCAGACATCGCCGATCCGGCGGCGCTGACCTGCCCCGGTTGCGGCGGGGTTCTCTCTCAGGTGAAGGAAGCGCGTCCCATGAGGTTTCGCTGCCAAGTCGGCCACGCCTACACGGCCGATGCGCTCGCCAAGGAGCAGGAAGGACAAGTCGACGAAGCCCTGCGCGTCGCGCTCCGGATCATCGAGGAGCGGGCCGAGCTGGTGCAGCGCATGGCCGCGGACGGCCGCCGCAGCGGCAGGCCGGCAGTGGCCGAAATGTACCAGCAGCGCGCGGCCGAGTATCGCGAATATGCCGACATGATCCGGCGCGTCGTGTTACAATCGCTCGATCCTCCCATCCAGCGAGGGAAGTGAGAAGCGCCGCCATGGCAGCATCCCTTACCGAGCGTACCCGGCAACTCCGCGACGAGCAGCGGCTTCTGAAGAAAGCCGATCTCGACATCGAGGAAGGCTTGCAGCGCGTCCGCAGGCAAGAGGATCGGGTGCGGGAGTTGCAGGCCGGCGGATACGATTGCCGGCAGGCGGAACGGCTGGTGGAGCTGCTCAAGCAGACCCTGGTGGAATGGGAGCGGCATCGCACCCTGATCATTCAGAGGGTGAATTACCTCCGGGAGGAGGTTGATCCGGTGCCGCCGATCACCTAGCGCGGGCCATGGTCCACGCTGCCCTGCCGAGGCCCACGCCTTCCCGGATCCGGGCTCTCGGCCAACGCCGAACGTTTCCCGCTTTTAGCTGTTGGGATAACATCGATTTCTGCTATTTGCAGAAACCGGAATCCGTTGGTCCCGGGCAACGAGAGTAGCGGCGATCATGGACGAAGTCGGCAAGACGGCGGGGGAGCCGGAGCCTCAAGCCAAGGCCCCGTTGGTCATCGGCGTGGGGGCATCGGCCGGTGCAATCGACAGCATCGAGCGGTTCTTCGCCAAGCTGACATTGGGCGACGACCAGGCCGTCGTCCTGGTCCTCCAAAATGCCGAGGCGCTCGGCGACGGGCGGTTGCGCGGCCTCGTCCAGCGCGCCGATGGCGCGCGTCTTGCCGACATCCACGATGCGATGGCGGTCGAAGGCGGCGTCATCTATCTCAGTCCCGCGGCCAAGATCACCACGATCCAGGACGGGCGCTTTGCGGTTCGCAAGGCCGAACAGGGCCCGGGCGAGCGGGCCACCATCGACAGCTTCCTGGTGTCGCTCGCCGAAGAGCGTGCCGAGCAATCCATCGGCGTTCTCTTGAACGGGACCGGCGGCGACGGCACGCTCGGCGCGGCCACGCTGAAGGACCACGGCGGCCTCGCCATTGCGGAAAGATTGGCTGGCGACGAATCGTCCGACCATCTGGTCGACAGCAGCAGACCGGCGGCGATCGCAGATTACGTCCTGCCGCCCGAGGACATCCCGGAGCACATCCAGGTCTATGCCCGCCATCTCCGGCGGCTCGAAGAGAAGCAGGGATTCGACGAGGTCCTGGCCGCGGCGGCGAGCTCGCTGTCGCGCATCGCCGACATTCTGCGCAACAAGACCGGCAACGATTTCCACGGCTACAAGCAGAACACCTTCCTGCGCCGCGTGCAGCGGCGCATGCAGGTCGTGCAGATCGAAGAGATCACCGCCTATGTCGACTTCCTGCGCACCGACAAGGACGAGGCCCAGAATCTCTTCAACGATCTTCTGATCGGCGTCACCGAGTTCTTCCGCGACAAGCGCGAGTTCGAAGTGTTCGAGACGCAGATCATCCCGAAGATCTTCGAGGGCAAGGCAAACGGCCAGCAGGTTCGCGTCTGGGTGCTGGGCTGCGCCACCGGCGAGGAGGCCTATTCGATCGGCATCCTGCTGCGCGAACACATGGCCACGCTCGACTCCACTCCTCAGGTCCAGATCTTCGCGACCGACATCGACGGCCGCGCGCTCGCAACCGCCCGCGTCGGGCGCTACCGCACCAATATCGAGCAGGACATGTCTCCCGAGCGCCTGGCGCGCTGGTTCGTGCGCGAGGGCGACACCTATTGCGTGGTGAAGGAATTGCGGGAGATGTGCATCTTCTCCCAGCACAACGTGATCAAGGATGCCCCGTTCTCCAAGCTCGATCTCGTCTCCTGCCGCAACCTGCTGATCTACCTCAACGCAGAGCTTCAGAACCGGGTCATCCCGCTGTTCCATTTCGCGCTGCTGCCCGAGCGCTTCCTGTTCCTCGGCAACTCCGAGAACGTGACCCGGCACCCGAAGCTGTTTGCGCCGATCGATCGCCGCGCCCGCATCTTCAGGAAGCTCGATACCGGCACGCGGCTGCCGCCGGAATTTCCGATCTCGACCTCGGCCGGGCGTACGCCGGTCGAGGTGCCGCCGGTTCGCTCGTTCGGGCCGGACGTCGGCCTCGAACGCCGCGCCCAGCGCATCGCCGAGCGCTATGCGCCAGCTTACGTGATTACGGACGACAATTTCCAGATCCTGCACTTCTCCGGCCGCACCGGACGCTACATCGAGCCGACCGCGGGGGCGGCCTCGCTCGACCTGCTCCAGCTGGTGCATCGCGATCTCAGGCTGGAATTGCGCACTGCCCTCTCCCGCGCCTCGGAGACCAACGAATCCGCCCATGCCGAGCAGGTTCAGCTCGACGTCAACGGCCATCGCGTGCTCGTCGACATCACCGTCGAGCCGATCCTGGAGGGCGCCGGCGGCCATCGCAACTTCATCGTCCTGTTCAAGGACGGACCGGCGCGCGCCGCCGATGTCCCCGAGAACAATCCCGGCGCGCTGGTGCGGACCGAGCATGTCGAACGTCTCGAGGGCGAATTGCGGGCGACCCGCGAACGCCTCCAGGCGACGATCGAAGAGCTCGAAAGCACCAACGAAGAGCTGAAATCCTCGAACGAGGAATATCAGTCGCTCAATGAAGAGCTGCAATCCGCCAACGAGGAGCTGGAGACCTCGCGCGAGGAGCTGCAATCGGTCAACGAGGAACTGACCACCGTCAACGGCGAACTGGCGCACCGGGTTCAGGAGCTGACCCGCGCCACCAGCGACCTCAAGAACTTCCTCGAAAGCACGCAGATCGCGACCGTCTTCCTCGACAACGATCTGCGCGTGATGAACTTCACCCCCGCGATCACGCACATCCTGCACCTGGTCGAGACCGATGTCGGCCGCCCGATCGCCCACATCAAGGCCCGCATTCCGATCGAGGAGCTCTACGACGACGTGCGCCGCGTCCTGCGCACGCTCGCCAGCGCCGAGCGCGAGCTGACCGCGCCCGACAGCGGCACGCGCTACATCGTCCGCATCCTGCCCTATCGCAGCATCGACAATTTCATCGCCGGCGTCGTGATCAACTTCATCGATGTCACCGCGATCACACGCGCAGAGGAGCGGCAGCGCCTTCTCCTCGCCGAGCTTCAGCACCGCGTTCGCAATACGCTGGGCGTGGTGCGGTCGATCGCGCGCCGCTCCGCGGAGACGAGCTCCACGGTCGAGGAATATTCCGCCCATCTCGACGGGCGCCTCAATGCCTTCGCGCGCACCCAGGCGCTCGTGACGCGGGATCCGGAGGGCGGCGTCGATCTCGAATATCTGGTGATCGAGGAGCTGCTGGCCTATAATGCCCACGAGGGCGAGCAGGTTCGCGCGTCCGGGCCGGCGGTCCGTTTCCAGCCGAAGGCAGCGGAGACGTTTGCGCTCGCAATCCACGAGCTTGCGACCAATGCGCTCAAATACGGCGCGTTGAGTCAACCGGGCGGTCGGCTCGAAATCTCGTGGCGTATCGACGGGGCGGTCGAGCTCCCGCAACTGCTGTTCGAATGGCGTGAGCGCGGCGGTCCGGCGGTGACACCACCGCCGCGCAAGGGTTTTGGCACCGAGCTTCTGGAACGCACCCTTGCGTTCGAGTTGAAGGGGCAGACGACCATGTCGTTCAACGCGTCCGGCCTCATGTGCTTGATCGCGATCCCCCTGACGAGGCGCACCTTCCATACGCCGTCGCTGGAGGAATGATGCGCTCTCACGGGACCGATGGCGGTGTGGCGCAGGCGGTCCTCCGCCGCTTCAACGCCTTGCGCCCGCTGTCCGACGAGGACGCCGCTGCGCTGGAACATGCCATTCTCGAGGGTTTGTTGCGTGCCGGGCCGGGCGAGGACCTGATCGCCGAAGGCGATCCCGTCGACAGCGTCCGCCTCGTTCTCTCGGGCTGGATGTTCCGCCACAAGACGCTGGAGGACGGACGTCGGCAGATCGTCAATTTCATCCTGCCGGGCGAGACCTGCGACGCCCACGCCTATCTGCTGTCCACCATGGATCATGCGATTACGACGGCGACGCCGGTTGCCTATGCCGAGATCAAGCGCGCGCGCTTCGAACTGCTGATGGCGGCTCACCGTACGCTGGCCGAAGCCTTCATGTGCGAGACGCTGCTGAACAGCGCGATCCAGCGCGAGTGGGTCATCAACCTCGGCCGGCGGGCAGCCTTCGAGCGGGTAGCCCATCTGTTCTGCGAAATCTTCGAACGGCTTCGCCCCGTGGGCCTCGTCGACGGCAATTCCTGCGCGCTTCCGGTGACCCAGACCGATCTGGCCGACGCGACCGGCCTGTCGGTGGTTCATGCCAACCGCACGATCCAGGAATTGCGCGCGTCCGGCCTGATCGTCCTGAAGGACCGGACCCTGACGATCAGAGATCTCGAAGCGCTCAAGAATGCGGCGATGTACTCGCCGGGCTATCTTCGGCTCTATCGGGCGAAGTGAACGATCCTACGACCGGCGACTTCAATACGGCGGCTCAAGACGTCCCCCTATGATCCGACAGCAGCACTGCCTGACCTTGTTTAATCGAATTTCGCACTGCCCCCTATCAGTTCTGACTGGAACGAGTTTGCTGCCCGTTAGCTTATGTTAAAGCGGACGCATCGAGGGGAGCTTCGCGCGATGAAGCCGATGCGAAGCGCTGACGCCTTCAGGCGGAACAGTGCCGCTGATTGACGGCGGAGCGCTCGATCCGCTCGCTTACGACGCATGCTGGCAGCTTGCTGCCGAATGGCACAGAACGGCCAACAACGCGCAATATGAAACGTCCTGGCGCAGACCGCCCTTGAGCGACTGGCATCGGAGATCAGAATGCCACGTTACTATTTCGATCTTCGGGACGAAGATGAGTTGGCCCCCGACGAGGAAGGTCTCGAGCTCTCCGGCCTTCGCGCAGCCCAGGTCGAGGCCGCCAGGTCGTTGGTCGATATGGCGCGAGACGCGGCCTGTGCGTCGGCTCCCGTGAATGGCACGCACCGCATGGCGATCGAAGTCCGGGACGCCGGCGGCCCCGTGATGCAGGTGAAGTTCACTTTCGAGGTCGAGACGCTGAAGCATTGAAGCGGCCGCGGGCGACCGCCGCTGAAAAAGCCGGCAGTTGAGCCCTGTGTCTTCAGGCCTCACACCGGCGTGTAGATCACGAGCTTCAGCGCGGGATCGTCATTGGCCTGGAAGCTCGTGTGCTCGAACCGGAGCAGGCCCTTGGTCGGATGGTTCATGGTCTTGAGGCCCGACGAGGTGTTGCGGATGTCATGCGCCTCCCACCATTTGACGAACTCCGGACTGCCCTGACGCAGCCGCGCGAGCAGCTCGGTGAAGGCGGGATCGCCGGCCCAGACGTCGTGGGTGGCGCGAAACATCGCGACCATGCTCCTGGCGACATCGGTCCAGCTCGCGCCGTAGAATTTTCGGGTCTGCTTGCTGGTCAGCACCAGCAGCAGCGTGTTGCGGTCCTGCTCGGGTAGCTTCCCGAAACCGAAGACCTCCTCGGCCGCGTCGTTCCAGGCCAACACGTCCCAGCGCCGCCCGGTGATGTAGGCCGGCTGGGTCAGGCTCTCGATCATCCGCTGGATCGGCGGCGGCACGGTCTCCCGCACGAAGGCGCCCCTGGCGCCATCGCGCGCCAGCGCCTTGAGATGCGCGTGCTCGGTCTTCGAGAGGCGCAGCGCGCGGGCCAGCGCGTCGATCGTGGTGACCGAGGGACTGACGGTGCGGCCCTGCTCGAGGCGGATGTACCAGTCGACACCAATGCCGGCGAGCTGGGCGACCTCCTCGCGGCGCAGCCCCGCGGTGCGCCGCCGCCGGCCCGCGGGCAGGCCGACGGTCTTCGGCGACAGCTTTTCGCGGCGGGACCTGAGGAAGTCGCCGAATTCGACGCGGCGCGGGTCAGCCATGATGCGCGTCCTCGATGGAGGGCCTTTGTAATACTAGGATAATACCAGGCCTTCTTGTCCCTTCAAGGGCGGTGCATATCCACCTCACCCGTCCCTGAGGTGAACATCATGAAAGCTGCCGTGCTCAAATCCTTCGGCTCGCCGCTGGCGATCGAGACCGCCCCCGACCCGGTGCTCGGCACCGGCGAGGTCGTCATCGACGTCGTCGCCACGCGCGTGCTGTCCTACATGAACGAGGTCTTCAGCGGAGAGCGAAACTACGCGCTCGACCTTCCGATCATCCCCGGCCCGGGCGGCATCGGCCGCGTGCGCGCGGTCGGCCCGGACGCGACCAGGCTTGCCGTCGGCGACTGGGTATTTTGCGACCCGACTGTGCGCTCGCGCGACGACGCCGTGGCGCCCGATATCGCCTTGCAGGGGCTCACGGCGGCCGGTCCCGGCGGCATGCGCCTGCAACGGCATTTTCGTCACGGCTCGTTTGCCGAGCAGATGCGCGTGCCGACGGAGAACGTCAAACGCCTCGGCACGATCACGTCCGAGCAGGCCACGCGATGGTGCGCGCTGGGCACCCTGCTGGTGCCCTATGGCGGCTTCCTCGCCGCCAACCTGCAAGCAGGCGAGACCGTGCTGGTCAGCGGAGCCACCGGCAACTTCGGCAGCGCGGCGGTGTCGGTTGCACTGGCCATGGGCGCGGCCTGTGTGGTCACGCCGGGCCGCAACGACAAGATTCTGGCCGACCTCGTCCGCCGCTTCGGCAGCCGCGTGAAGCCGGTCAGGCTCAGCGATCACGAGGACGACGACCGCGAAGCGATGAAGCGCGCCGCGCCCGGGCCGATCGACTGCGTGTTCGACATCATGCCGCCTTCGGTCAGCCCGACCGTGGTGCGCGCGGCGGTGATGACGGTGCGCGCCTATGGCCGCGTCGTACTGATGGGCGGTGTCGGCATGGCGGGCGGCGCGGGCCTCGAGCTGCCCTACCCCTGGATCATGCGCGATTGCATCAGCATCCACGGCGTCTGGATGTATCCGCCGGATGCGGCAAGCCGCCTGATCGCGCTGGTGCGCTCAGGGCTGCTGCGGCTGGAGGAATACGAGACGACGGCCTTCGACCTCGACCATGCCAACGAAGCCGTGGCGCACGCCGCCGCCAATGGCGGGCCGTTCAAATTGACGGTGATCAGGCCGTAACTAGCCCGCCCGCTGCGGCGATGCGCCGTCGCAGCGGGTTTGCCCGACATGTCAAAGCGTTGGGAGGCGTCACCCCGAACGCGACCGAAAGCGGCCGGCTACTGTGCATGGGGTTGTTTTCGCAGTTTTTTTATTCGAGCTCGACCACTTGGCCGTTCGACAGCGAGACCCGCCGGTCCATGCGGCCGGCGAGCTCCATGTTGTGGGTCGCGATCAGCATAGAAACCTTGGTCGCCTTGACGAGCTGCATCAGGGCCTGGAACACGTGATCCGCCGTGTGCGGGTCGAGGTTGCCCGTCGGCTCGTCCGCAAACAGCACGCGCGGCGCATTGGCCACCGCGCGCGCGATGGCCACGCGCTGCTGCTCGCCGCCCGACAGCTCCGCGGGACGATGGGTGATGCGGTCGCCGAGGCCGAGATAGCCGAGGATCTCCTTGGCGCGCTTGACGCTCTCGGACTTCTTCAGGCCGCGGATCATCTGCGGCATCATCACGTTCTCGAGCGCCGAGAACTCCGGCAGCAGCCGGTGCGACTGGTAGACGAAGCCGATATCGGTGCGGCGCAGCTGGGTGCGCTCGATGTCGGGCAGTTGCGAGGTCGGCGCTCCGTTGACATAGACCTCGCCGGAATCGGGCGCCTCGAGCAGACCCGCAATGTGCAGCAGCGTCGACTTGCCGGAGCCTGACGGCGCCACCAGCGCGACCGACTGTCCGGCCCACAGCGCGAGCTTGGCGCCGTCCAAAATCGTCAGCGGCACCTCACCCTGCAAGTACTGCCGCTTTATCTCGTGGAGATAAATGACCGGTACATCTTCAGCCCCCTGCTGCTCCATCAGCCCCTCACTCGTACCGGAGCGCTTCGACGGGATCGAGGCGCGCGGCGCGCCAGGACGGGTACAGCGTCGCCAGGAACGACAGCGTCAGCGCCATGATGACGACCGCCGTGGTCTCGCCGATGTCGATCTCGGCGGGCAGCTTCGACAGGAAATAGAGTTCCGGCGAGAACAGCTCGGTGCTGGTCAGCCAGGACAGGAATTGCCTGATGGACTCGATGTTGAGACAGATCACGAGGCCGACGACGAATCCGACCAGGGTGCCGACCACGCCGATCGAGGCACCCGTGATCAGGAAGATCCGCATGATCGAGCCCTGCGAGGCGCCCATGGTGCGCAGGATCGCGATGTCGCTGCCCTTGTCCTTCACCAGCATGATCAGGCCGGAGACGATGTTGAGGGCTGCGACCAGCACGATCATGGTCAGGATCAGGAACATGACGTTGCGCTCGACCTGGAGCGCGTTGAAGAAGGTCGAGTTGCGCTGCCGCCAGTCGACCAGGAACACCGGCCGGCCCGCGGCCTCCGTCACGGCCTGGCGGAAGGCGACGATCTGATCGGGATTGGTGGTGAACACCTCGATCGAGGTGACGTCGTTGCTGCGGTTGAAATAGGCCTGCGCCTCCGCCAGCGGCATGAACACGAAGCCGAGATCGTATTCGGACATGCCGATCTCGAACACGGCGACGATCTTGTACGGTTTTATGCGCGGCGTCGTGCCCATCGGCGTCACCGCGCCCTTCGGCGCCACCAGCGTGATGCTGTCGCCGGCATGCAGCGACAGCTGGTCGGCAAGGCGCCGGCCAATCGCGACGCCCTGCCCCTCGTCGAAGCCTTCGAGCGAGCCCTGCTTGATGTTCTTGGCGATCGAGGTGAGGTTGTTGAGATCGTCGGAGCGGATGCCGCGCACCAGCACGCCCGAGGCGTTCCACGGCGAGGACGCCAGCGCCTGGCCGTCCACCACGGGTGCGGCGAGCCGGATGCCTTTCACCTGGCTGAGGCGGTCGGCGACGTCCTTCCAGTCGGTCAGCGGCGATTCCAGCGGCTGCACCAGGATGTGGCCGTTCAGGCCCAGGATCTTGTCGAGCAGCTCCTTGCGGAAGCCGTTCATGACCGCCATGACGATGATCAGCGTCGCAACGCCCAGCATGATGCCGAGGAACGAGAACCCGGCGATGACCGAGATGAATCCCTCCTTGCGGCGCGCCCGCAGGTAGCGCGCCGACAGCATCCACTCGAATGGCGCAAAAGGCGCGGTTTGCACGGTTTCAGTCATGGTCTCGTCCATCGCTCGATAATCCCATGATTCGGGGTCAATTGTGGCCGGATTGGCGGCCGCGATATCAAGCGATGAACAATATTCAGCCGACCAGCCTTATCAGCCCACAAGTCTTGCGACCGCGTCCGCAGGCGACATGGTCTCGCGGGAGCCGTCGCTGCGCCGCTTGATCTCGACCTTGCCATCGGCGAGCCCCTTCGGCCCGATCATGATCTGCCAGGGGATGCCGATCAGGTCGGCGGCGGCGAATTTGGCGCCGGCGCGCTGGTCGGTGTCGTCGTAGAGCACGTCGACGCCCTTGGCCTGGAGCTCGGCATAGAGCTTCTCGCAGGCCGCATCGACCGCGGCATCGCCCTGCTTGAGATTGAGCACCACCGCGCGGAACGGGGCGACGGCCTCGGGCCATTTGATGCCGGCATCGTCATGGCAGGCCTCGATGATGGCACCCAGCAGGCGCGAGACGCCGACGCCGTAGGAGCCGCCATGGATCGGCACGTCGACGCCGTCCGGGCCCGCCACGAGCGCCTTCATGGGCTCGGAATATTTGGTGCCGAAATAGAAGATCTGGCCAACCTCGATGCCGCGGGTGTTCACCCGCTTGTCCGCGGGCACTTCCTGCTCGAACCGGGCGGCATCGTGAACGTCTTCCGTGGCGGCATAGACCGAGGTCCACTGCTTGATGATCGGCGTCAGGTCGCTGTCATAGTCGACGTCCTCGCCAGGCACCGGCAGGTCCAGCACGTCGCGATTGATGAACACGCCGGATTCGCCGGTCTCGGCGAGCACGATGAATTCGTGGCTGAGATCGCCGCCGATCGGGCCGGTCTCGGCGCGCATCGGGATCGCCTTCAACCCCATCCGCGCGAAGGTGCGCAAATAGGCGACGAACATCTTGTTGTAGGCAACGCGCGCCGCCGCCTCGTTGAGGTCGAACGAATAGGCGTCCTTCATCAGGAACTCGCGGCCGCGCATCACGCCGAAACGCGGCCGCTGCTCGTCGCGGAATTTCCATTGGATATGATAGAGATTCAGCGGCAGGTTCTTGTAGGACTTCACGTAGGCGCGGAATATCTCGGTGATCATTTCCTCGTTGGTCGGCCCGTACAGCAGCTCGCGCTTGTGACGGTCGGCGATGCGCAGCATCTCCGGGCCGTAGGCGTCGTAGCGGCCGCTTTCGCGCCAGAGGTCGGCGAGCTGGAGCGTCGGCATCAGCACCTCGATCGCACCGGAGCGGTCCTGCTCCTCGCGCACGATTTGCTCGATCTTCTTCAGCACGCGGAAGCCGAGCGGCAGCCAAGCATAGATGCCGGCCGCCTCCTGCCGGATCATGCCGGCGCGGAGCATCAGCCGATGCGAGACGATCTCCGCCTCTTTCGGATTTTCCTTCAGGATGGGCAGAAAGAACCGCGACAACCGCATGGCAATACTCTGGGAATCAGTGAGGGGTTGCAGTGAAACCGGATTGGGAGCGAAAACACAAGGCCGGGAATGAGGAAAAGCCGCTAAGACGGCGGAATTCCTGTCATTTTTCCGTTGCCTTCAGATTCAGCTTGAACCGGTTTGCCTACGGCGCCACCTCAAATTCGTCCTCGAGTGTGATCTGCTCGAAATCGGTCACCAGCGCATCGATCCGCACGTGCCAGCGGCCGGCGAAGGGCAGCTCGACCTTGCGCACGTGCCAGTAGCCGTCCTGCCCGAGCGAAGCGGCCCGCTCGGTCGGCTCGATGCCGCGCTCCGGCAGGCTCAGGGTCAACGTCACCTCCTTGGCCGCAAGCGGCGTCCCCTCGCCGGTCATGAGCTGGAGCACGAAATCGTCGACGCCGGCCTTGCCCGGCGAGACCAGCACCTGGAACATCGCTCTGTCGGTGTGGATGTGGAGCGCGAGCGGCGCCTCGGGAACAATGGTCCGCGGCGGCGGCGTGAAACGCCAGCCGGCCACGACGGCGAAGATGGCGAATGCGATCACGCATTCGAGCAGGATCGAGCGCTTGAGCGCAGGCGCAGCGTTCTCGTCCTGCGCCAGAGCCGACGTCAGCCGGAACCGGTTGAGTGCGGCAAGCGCCAGCAGCAGGACGGCCAGACCAAGCTTGATCGACAGGATGGCCCCGTAACGGGTCTCGACCAGCGCGGACGGCCTTTCGAGCTGGACGATGGCGAGGCCAAGTCCGGTCAACGCCAACACGCCGACGGCCAGCACGGCAATACGCGAAAACCGGTTCACGACCGGCAGCGCCGCAGTCGCCGGCTTCGACACCAGTGCGGCGAGCGGCGCGAGGGCTCCGATCCAGAAGGCAACGCCGAGGCCATGGAGGAAGATCGCCGGCCGAGTCAGCACCTCGGGCGGTGCCGTCGCTGCGTGCCCGGTCATGGCGAGCGACAGGCCGACGCCGATGAATGCGATCATCGCAAAGGCGCGCGCATACCACGCGCTGCGCAGCGCCATCATCGCGAGCAGCATCGATGCGACCGCGACGAGCAGCGCGGGCCCGGCGCTGGTCGCGAATGCGACCTTCCACGGAGCAGCCGTTGCGAGCAAGGCCGGCCGCAGGCCAAGAAGGTCGAGGCCCAGCATACCGAGCGAGACGATCGCACTCGGAATGCCGATGACGAGCCCCATGCGAGGTACAGCGGTGCCCGTCATCGACCACGCAATCCACCGCGAAAAGAACACGCCGCCGACGCCGACGAACAGGCCGAGATAGAGACCGACCCGTGCCAGCCAGATCAGCGCGCTCAATCCGCCGTCCGCCCGTCCGGGCGGCTTCGTCGCCGTCGGAGCACCGACCGAGAAGATCACCGATCCCGCGACGGGATGGCCGTCCTGCGAGATCACGCGATAGCTGACCACGGCCGTTCCCTGCGGCAGGTCAGGCGGCATCACAACCGAAATGGTCTCGCCCGATGCGTCGATGCGCGCGTCGTCCCGTGCCTTGCCCGCACCGTCGATGAGCAGAATTGCGCCCGGCGTCACCGCCTCGTTGAAGCGCAGCTCCACCGCCTTCGGCGCGGTCTTCAGGATGCTGCCGCTCGCCGGATCGACCGAGACGAGCGCGGCGTGGGCCGACGCGCCCGTCGCAAAGCCGGCAACGAGCAACAACGTCGCGAGCGCGGCGAAGAAGCGCATCAGGGTTTTGGCAGCAGCTTCACCCCGGGCGCCGGCGACTTGCTCTCATGCGAATGCCCTGCCCCCTCCGCCGGGATTTCAATCCAGCGGCTGACGCCGGTCTCGCATTCCTGGACCACGGGAAAGTACAGCGTCGTGTTCGGCTTGAGCGCGTCGGTCAGGACAGCGTGCATGACGAACTCGTCATAGTTCTTGTCCGACAACTTGCCGCCGGACCATGCGACCTCCTTGACACCGGAGGAGAGCTTGTTGCCGTGATAGTTGTATTCGGCGGCATATTGGCCCTCGACGACATCGACACTCCAGCCCGCCTTCGGCATCGGCTTCACCGCGATCACCCCTTCCGGGACCTGCACGCGGATCTTCACCGTCGGCGAGCCCGCGCAGCCGTGCGGCACCGCGAACACGGCCTTGTAGGACGCCCCGACGGTGGCTTGTTTGCTCTCCAGAAAGACATGCGCTGTTGCCGGCGACACGGCGAGCGCAGCAATAAGGAACAAGAGAGATAGTTTCGACATGTTCGGCCTTTCGAGCGGAGTCATTTGATCAGGATCGGCGATTCCACGCTGACGTGGTCGGCTTCGGAGATCGAAATCCCGAGGCCCAGCATCCAGCGTCCAGGCGTCAACTGCGCCACCTTCACGCGCCAGCCATCCTCGCCGTCGCGCGAGGCCGCGACCGGTGCGAGCTTTCTTCCGGTCTGCGTATCCACGAGCGTCACCGATACGGCTTTGGCCGTGAGCGGTGTCTCGTCGACCGTCTCGAGCTGGATGGCAATCTCGACCGGGCCGGCGCGGCCGGGCGAGACCGTGACATTGGCCATCGCCTTCTCGGTGTGCAGATGTGTGAAGAAGCTGTCGTCATCGGTCGCCGCCGCAAGCGGTGTCGCGGCAACCGACAACAGCGCGGTCATTGCGAACGCGAGGGCCGCGATGGTTCGATTCGAGGTCATGAGAGGCTTGATCCGTTTCATCACATTTTCATTCCCGAATGATCGTGCATCTTCTTCATCATCTGCCCGCCGTCGCCCGGCGCCTGCGCACCGACGGCCTGCACATCGAGAGACACGGCGACCTTGCCGGCCTTCTCGAACTGAAGCGTCACCGGAACCTTGTCGCCCTGTTTGAACGGACCCTTCAGCTCCTGGAGCATCAAATGATTGCCGCCCGGCGCGAGCTTCACGGTCTTGCCGGGATCGATCACCAGTCCCTTGTCGAGCAGGCGCATCTTCATCACGCCATTGTCCATCGCCATTTCGTGGACCTCGGCCTTCCCCGCGATGTCGGCGGAAACGCTGACCAGTCTGTCCGCGGCCGTGCCCTTGTTCTCGATCGTCAGATAGCCGCCCGCGACCTTCGCGCCGCCCGGCGTCGCCCGGCTCCACGCCTGCGAGATGACGAGATCGCCGGCCTTGACGTCCTCGGCGCGGACGGGGGCGGCGAACATTGCGGCGGAGAGCGCTGCGAGCGCGAGGATGCGTGAGAGCTTGGTCATGTCCTTTGCCTTTCTTGTCGTCAACATCGCCCCACCCGTCAGAACGTGTACTTGCCGGCGAGAACGAAGGTTCGCCCCGGGAACGGATGGAACAGGAAATACTGCTCGTTGAGGAGATTATCGATGCCGAAGTCGAATGCGAAGTTCTTCGTTGCGTTGTAGTGGATCTTCAAGTCCACGACGAAAAAGTTATCGAACGCGCCATAGACGTGGGAGACGCGATCGGTGTTGTCCAGCGTCGAATACTGCTTGCCGCTGTAGCGTGCGGCAACCGTGTAGGCCCAGCTGTCGTTCGGCCGATAGGTCACGCCGAACTTGGCGCGCCAGTCGGGCACGTAAGGCACGCGCTTGCCGACGACGGTCGTGGGCAGGTTCGTCAAGGGATCAACGCCGGCCCAGCCCGAGTCGGCGAGGATTCGCGAGTCGACATAGGTCACGCTCCCGAACAGCTGCAGACCGTTGACGAGAACGTTGTCCTTGTCGGCCGAAAGCTCGATGCCCTGCATGCGGATCGCATCGACATTGCTGAAGGTGGTCGCGCTTTGGGTCGCATTGATCATGTTGGTCTGCGCGATGATCGCGTTGTTCGTCCGCTCCCTGAACAAGGTCAAGCGGACGCGGCCGTCATTCCAATGACGCTCGATGTTGAGCTCGCCGGTGAAATCCTGTTCGGGTTTCAGGAAGGGATTGGCTACCGTAATCGTATTGCCGACGGTCACGTTCTGATAGAGTTCGAGAACCGTCGGGTAGCGATAGGCCTCGCCGAAATTGACTGTGATGTTCCAATCCTTGTTCGGATCGTAGGAGAGCGATGCCTTCGGCGAGAAATTCGTCGAAGCAAGACCCGGCTGGTTGGTCGTGAACGACGAGGTAATGACGCCAGCCCCGTTAGCCAGGGTCACGACGTTCTGACCGTCGAGCGACTGCCAGGTCTCCAGCCGTCCGCCCAGGGTCAGTTTCAGATTGGGCTGTATTTTCCAGGCGTCCTGAAGCCAGAGCGCGCCGGTGCGGGTTTCGCCCTGACTGTTCGCGTAAAGCTGTCCCGTGCCGGTCGAAGCCTGATACCAAACGGCCGACCCATAGGTCGGATTTTCCAGGCGGTACCGGTCGCCGTGGATGCCGAAGCTGATCTCGTGCTCTCCGCCGTAACCGAGCGGGCGCCAGATCCCCTTGGCATCGGCGTTCTGCCAGTTGGTGCCGTCCATGCGCTGGATCTTGCCGTTCTGCGAGAAGCCGACGCCGGTCGACGTCACGGCATAGGGATTGAGCTGGGTATCCTCGAGATAGTTGTAGCTCGAGGCGGACAGGTCGAAATCGAAAGTGCCTTTGGTGTCGCTCTTGATCGCGACCGCGTTGCTCACATGGGTTTCGTCCCAGATATATTTGGAGTTCGCGAAGGTCGTGATGTTGTTAAAGGTCGGCAGCCCGGTCGCCGTCGACCGCAGATAGGTCTGGGGATCGGAAACCTGATGGTTGTTCCAGACTCCGAACGAATATGTCGCCTGCACCAGCGGTGTCACATCATAGGCAAAGCGGAGATTGCCGGAGGTCTGTTGCGAGTGAGCGACGGTGCCGGCGCCCACTACATTTGCAATCACACCCTGCTTGTTTAGCGCCGGAAACATCCCGGTCGTGCCGGGCGGAGTACCGGTGGGATTTGCGGGCGTCGCGCCGAAGGTCACGTATGTCAGCGGCTGCTGGTAGCTGTCGAGATAGTTGGCGCTGACGAGCCAAGACAGCTTGCCGTCGCGATTGCCCGCGGCGGCGCTGGTCTGGCTGGTCACGTAGGTGTCCTTGGTGCCGTATTGATTCCACGGCATGACGGACACGGTTTCCTTGGCGACCGCAAACGGCTTGTCCGGCATCTTTGACGAGATCAGCAGCACACCGCCGATCGAGTTGCCGGGATAGGCGGCCGCGAACGGACCGTTGAGGTAGTCGACCCGACCGATCGCTTCCGGTGAGATCAGGTTCCACTTCGGCGAGGCATTCGTGTTGTTGTTGCCGATCAGCGCCGAGATCAGGAGATCGTCGTAGTAGATCAACGTCCGCGAGCTCGAATTGAGGCCCCAGCTGCGCGTCGCGAGCACGGCATTGTTGTCCCCGTCATTGCGCTTCCGCACGAACAGGCTCGGCATGTATTTGACGGCGTCCTCGGGGTCCTTGAGGTTGATGGTCTCATCGACCTCCTTCGCCGTGACGCTGAAGGACCGTTGCGGCAATTGATAGCGCGCTACGGCGGCCGGCGGCTCCAGTGACGGCCGGGCGCCGCCCGCCCCCTGCTCGCCCGTGACGATGGGAGTTCCCCGCTCGCTGGCGGGCTTTGCCGACTGGGTCCTGGCGGCAGCCCTGTGCACCGCTGGCTTGCGCGGCTTGGGTTTCACTGCCGCCGGCGCATCGACGGTAACCGGCGGCAGCACTGCGCTGCCGCTCTGGGCGAAAGCTCCGCTCGAGGACGCAAGCAGCGCCGCCTGGACGGCAACAACGCTCACGCCGCGGCGGGCATGACAACGTAACATAGGGCATTCCTGACGCCGGCTTTCTTCCCGGCTGTTCGACAGCATCAATCGCCAGCGGACGAGCCGCGGCGACGGTGGAGGTCGTCAGGAAATGCGAGGAGGCGCGCGCGCCTGGGCGCTCGAGCCCTTGTGGGCGAAAACGGCCGGTACATCCGCCGCGTGCCACACCACGCGCTCGGCGTGGCGGAAGGGAATGGCGAGCGCCGGCTGCGGCGGCGAATCCAGCGATGCGTTGGCCTGCGCAAGACAGCAGAGTGCACAGGCGCCGGCATGCGCGGTCGGCGCGCCGGTCCGATCGTTCAGGCCGCCACCCTGGTCGCTCGCGCTATGGCAGATGACGGCGGCGGACAGCGGATCGGCCACGGCCTGGCCTGCCGCGAGACAAGCGGCAATCGGCGCCAGCACCTGCATCACCAAAGCGAGCAGGACCAGAGGTAGGAATTTTTGCAGCCGTGCGCGCATCCACCGAACCATTCGTTCGTGCGCTAACTAAACACCGCGCCGGCACCCGAGTCGAGGCCAGTTCCGCCGCCCGCTTGGCCCAGCGCAAATTTCCTCAAAAACTGCGGTCGGGGCCCCCTGCCACGGGTGGGGTCCGGCATTTGAGGCAGCCAAACCGCCCTCGCCCATCCACAGATTTCTTATATTTGTCATATGCTTAGATGGCCAAGAGCCCGAACATTTCGTCAGCTGCTCTTATTTTGAACAATCGTTGCCGAAAATGATGACAAGTGAGAAAAGTTGATCTAGCATCCTCTTGCTCAGGCGCTGACCGCGAGGTCGAGGCCTGGTGGTCCAAGTCTCGGGAGGAGCCCCTGGCGCGCAAAATGCAGCGTCGCCCCGTCAATCAAGATCAAATCTTAAGATCGGGGATAATAGGGTCGACACAATTTTTGAGCGGGGCCAGGGCCCCGCTCTTTTTTTGCCCGCATGGCTGAAAAGCCGATGAATACCTTCCCCAATCCGATCGAACAGAGTTTTGAGATCGCGGCACAGCGCTGCGCTGATTTCACGCCGCTCGTCTACCAAAGGCTGTTCGAAGCACATCCGGAAACGCGGACGATGTTCCGCGCGCAAGGCAGCGATCTCGTGAAGGGATCGATGCTGGCGCTGACGATCGAGGCGATTCTCGATTTCGCGGGCGAGCGCCGCGGGCATTTCCGGATGATCGCCTGCGAAGTCGTATCGCACGATGCCTATGGCACGTCGCGCGAGCTGTTCATCGCCTTCTTCGCCATCATCAGGGATACGCTGCGCGATCTGCTCGGCGATGAATGGACGCCGGACATGGCACTGGCCTGGGACGCATTGCTCGTCGAGGTCGATACATACGCCGGTATTCCGGCCTGACGCTTTGCGCTGCACCAACGCGCGGCAGCGGTGACGCTGCGGCGATGTCGCGATTGATTGCAGATTGAGTGCCAACAACTCTTGTGAGAGACTTTCGGACATCGGTCGCGCAAACAATGACGCGCCGACGACAAGATATATGGGAGCGAGCGATGTCCGGGACGAAAGATTTCTCGACGACGAGGCGCGATCTTCTTCAGGCGGCAGCGACCGCCGGCGCCGGGGCTGCCCTCTTCGGCAGCATGGACATAAACCCCGCACTGGCAGCCGAGGTCGGACGCAGCGAGAAGCCGCTGAAAGCGGCATTCTCCAACGCCGGCCTTCAGGCCACCTGGTGCGCACAGGGCAAGCAGGCCGCGGAATTCTGGGGCAAGCTGTTCAATGTCGAAGTCACCTGGTTCGACGGCCAGCTCGATGCGGTGAAGCAGCGCGCCGCGATCGACAACATGGCCTCGCAGAAATGGGACTTCGTCGCGATCCAGGCGTTCGGCATCGGTACCCTCACCCAGCCGGTGCAGAAGATGATCGACGCCGGCACGCCCGTGATCGACATGGACACGCTGATCGCGCCGCTCGACCAGATCAACGTCCACTCCTTCCTCGCCCCTGACAACGAGTTCATGGGCGCTTCGGTGACGCAGGCGCTGTGCAACGCCATGGGCGGCAAGGGCAAGATCATCATGACGCAGGGCGCCCTCGGCCACACCGGCGCGCAAGGACGAGCCAAGGGCTTCAACTCGGTCGTCAAGCAATTCCCCGGGATCGAGGTGCTCGACACCCAGCCGGCCGACTGGGACGTGTCGAAGACCGCGCGCCTCTGGGAAACGTACCTCACGAAATATCCGCAGATCGACGCGGCGTTCTTCCACAATGACGACATGGCGCTTGCGGCGGCCAACATCATGAAGGCGCGCGGCCGTACCAACATCCTGATCGGCGGCGTCGATGCCATGCCGCCGGCGATCCAGGCGGTCAGCGAAGGCCGTATGTTCGCAACCGTGCGCAATCCGTCCTGCCGCATCCATGGCGGCGCCATCATCGCGGGCGTCTCCGCCGTGGTCGGCGGCGAGAAGAGCGGTCAGGGCATTCCCAAGAACGTCGTCACCGACGGTCCTGTCGTGACCAAGGCCAATGCCGCCGGGATGCAGTGGATGCAGGATCACTTCCTGATCTGAGCCTCCAAGATCTGAACTTTCATGTCAGAGGGTCGATCGCCCATCCTGGAACTGCAGGGCATCACGAAGAGCTTCGGCGGCGTCGAGGCGCTTCGTGGTGTCGACTTTGCGCTTCACGCCGGCGAGATCCACGGTCTCGTCGGCGAGAACGGCGCGGGAAAAAGCACGCTGATGAAGATCATCGCCGGCGTGCACAGCGAATTCTCCGGCCGCTTCCTGATCGACGGCAAGGAGACGCATTTCCGCTCGGCCCGCGATGCGCACGCGGCGGGCATCGCCATGGTGCATCAGGAGCTCTCTGTCGCCCCCGATCTCACGGTCGCCGAGAACGTCTTTCTCGGCAACCAGCCGACCAACGCCCTCGGCCTGGTGCAATGGCGGCGCATGGCACGCGAGGCCGGCGAGCAGCTCGCCCGCTTCGGCATCGACGTCGATCCGATGACCCGGCTCGGCGATCTCCCGATCGGGCTGCAGCAGCTGATCGAGATCGCGCGCGTGCTGTTCTCCGGCGCGCGCATCGTCATCCTGGACGAGCCGACCTCTGCCCTCTCCCCGCCCGAGGTCGAGCGCCTGTTCGCAACGCTGAGGCGGCTGCGCGAGGAAGGCACGGCAATCGTCTTCATCTCGCATTTCATCGAGGACATCCTGCTCGTGTCCGACACGGTGACCGTGTTCCGCAACGGGCGGAAGGTCGCGGAGACCGCGAGCGCTGCGACCAGCAAGGGCGCGCTGATCGAGGCCATGATCGGCCGCGGCGGCGAGGCGCTCGAGCACAGCTATACCGACGATCTGATGCTGCCGCAGCCGAGCGACAGCACCGTGGTGCTGAAGGCCGATCAGCTGTCGCTGGCGCGCAGCCTGAAGGACGTCTCCTTCGAGGCGCGCGCCGGCGAGGTGCTCGGCATCTACGGCTTCATGGGCTGCGGCCAGCAGGAATTGTCGCGCATCCTGTTCGGCAAGCTGAAGCCGGACAGCGGCACGCTGGTGGTCGATGGGACGCCAAAAGCCTTCGCCAGCACGGCGGCGGCGCGGCGCGCGGGCGTTGCGCTGGTGCCGGAGAGCCGGCGCGACATGCTGTTTCACCAGGAGCCGGTCTACAAGAACATCTCGATCAGCATCCTCGACCGCATCTCGTCCCTCCTGCTCAAGCCGGCACAGGAGCGCGACATCGCCAGGCGTCAGGTCGAGCAGCTGCAGATCCGGCCGCCGGTGGTGGGCCTCGATCTCGGCATGCTCTCCGGCGGCAACCAGCAGAAGGTCGCGCTGGCAAAATGGCTGACCTATCCGCCAAAACTGCTGGTGCTGTGCGAGCCGACCCGCGGCATGGATGTCGGCGCCAAGAACGACGTCATCAACATCGTCCGCGACCTCCGCGCCAGGGGGCTCGCGATCATCGTGCTGTCGACCGAGCCGGAGACGGTGCTGTCGCTGGCCGATCGCATCCTCGTGCTCAAGCGCGGCGCATTGGTGCGGGAATTCAGGAACGAGCCGGTCAGCAAGGACCGCCTGCTGGAAGCGGCGTGACGGAGAAGCACAATGGCGAGCAGTGAGACAGTTCCAGCGGCGGGACAGCGGACGCGGGGCCTTGCGCCCTTCCTGCGCTCGCAGATGCGCAACATCGCGCCGTTCCTGACCTTGATCTTCCTCTCCGCCTTCTTCGCTTTCGCCAGCCCTTCCTTCGCGACGCTCGACAATCTCGGCAACATCCTGACGCAGGTGTCGGTGACAGGCATCATCGCCGTCGGCCTCACCTTCGTGATCCTCTGCGCCGAGATTGATCTCTCGATCGCCAGCATCGCCAACGTCACCGGCATCGCGGTCGCCTACTTCACGCTGCAGGAATCCTACGTCAACATCGCCAACATCCCCCTGCCCGGCGCGGCTGCGATCATCCTGTCGATCCTGCTTTGCGCCCTGCTCGGCCTCGTCAACGCATTGGGGCTGACCGTGATCGGCATCCCCTCCTTCATCATGACGCTGGCGATGATGCAGATCGCCGCCGGCATCTCGGCCCTCCTGGTGCGCGGCCAGATCGCCTACAAGGTGCCGAGCCTGATCACGACGCTCGGCTCCGGCTCGATCGGCGGCATTCCCTGGATCGTCATCGTCGCCGCCATCATGCTGCTCGGCGGCCATCTGGTGCTGACCTACACCCGCTTCGGCCGCTACGTCTACATGGTCGGCGGCAATCGCGAGGCGGCCGAATATGCCGGCCTCAACGTCAAGCTCATCCTCGGCGCAGTGATGGTGATCTCGGCGGTGTGCTCCGGCATCGGCGGCATGCTCGGTGTCGCCCATTTCGGCAGCGCGCAGCAGAACGAGTTCGACACCTATTTGCTCGACTCCATCGCCGCGGTCGTCGTCGGCGGCACCAGCCTGTTCGGCGGGCGCGGCGGCATCGGCAACACCATCGTCGGGCTCTTTGTTCTCGGTGTCCTGAATAACGGCCTCGACCACGTCAACATCGACAGCTTCCTGAAGATCCTGATCCGCGGCCTGATCCTGCTGGCGGCGCTGATCATCAACGTCTATGCGCAGCGCTTGCGAGAAAAGGCGGCGGAGTAGACGGCCGCCAAAACAATAAGTGCGAAAACAACCCCATGCACAGTAGAACCCGTGAGGAAGTTCAGCGGCTTACCAAACGTGCAAATGCATGAAGTGCGATCGCACCGAGGTTTGACTCGTCGGGCAAAACAGGAGCAGGATGTCATGCTGCCGCTGCTCGCCTGCTCTACCCCCTCAATCCGCAACTCGAACGCGACGCTCGGGCGCGTCCCGCCCGCCACGAAGCGAATTGGCGAAAATCCAGCCAGAAGCTGACTCTGCCATGCCCGGTCCGAGCCCTTCTCGTTTGTGCTCCGCAGCCGGCGCTCGCCCTTGCAACTGCTGGCTGCGATCGTGTCGGCACCGCACTAGCGGCCACATCCGCAGTTTGGCTATTCTCGGCGAGAGATTCGAAAGCGGAAACGAGATGAGATTTCGAGGATTTTCAAGCACCTTGGCGGCAGCTGCGGCTGCTTTCCTCCTGATCCTGGCACAACCTGCCGCTGCCCAGTCCGGCGGCATCAGCCTCTATCAGCAGATCAACAACAACGCGGTGCAGAACATCCTGCAGAACCTTCGTGACCAGATCCGTGGACGCCGGCCAGTTTCGTCTCCCACCAGGCTCGCCTTCAGCGCAGGCGGACCGGATTTCGACACTCGAAATCCGTTTGCAGCCCCTGGTTTTGACGATCGCTTCGGTGCTCTTGCCTACGCGAAAGCCCCGGCAGGCACACCTGCCATCGCTTCGGACTGGCTTTATGGTGCCAATCTGATCGGCAGCGGGGAGCGCTCCATGACCGCCGGTATCATCACCGACACGGCGTCGGTCACAGGGGCATTCGACGTTACGAAGATCGGGGTCTTCACCGTGAACGACGCCTTGACCTTCATGGGGACGGGAGGCGAGGCCTGGTCCCACCAAGGCGGCCAGTTGAACGTCGACACCTCCGTCCCTTCGACCTCCGCCACGCTTGCCTATCTCAACGGCGGCTTCTCCCTCGACCTCACCAGCTTTGTCGGGTGGACGAGAAGCGCTCTGTCAGGTCCCGTATTCGTCCCAACCGTAATCAAGGGCAGTTCGGTCGGCTTCACCGGAAACGTGCAATACCGTTTCGATTTCCCGTATTCCGTATTCATCGAACCCGGAATTGGCATGACCTATTCCGAAGGCTACACGGCCAATTTCGGAACGAAGCTCTCGGACACCACGGAAGTGCACGCTGGCGCGCGGTTGGGCACGGAAATGAAATGGATGACCTATACGGTTCAGCCGGCCGTCGCCCTGTTCGCCTATCAGATTACGGACTCGAGCGCGCTGGGAGTCGTCGGGCCGATCTTCCCCTCGAGCGCAATTGGCTATCGCGGATCTGGCAAGATCAACGTTGTCTGGAGCGCAAATTTTTCGTCGTACCTCGAGGTGCACGCGACCGGGCAGGCCAGTGGCCCCAGCAAGCCGATAGCGACCTACAACGCGACCCAGACGACGGGATTCCAAGCCGGTCTCCGCTACACGTGGAATTGAGCACCTCTTTTGCTTGGCTGTCTTCTGATTGCTACCAGTGCCTACGCACAGAATGTACAGGTGCCCACCGGTGGGAACGGCGTCACTGTTCGCACATTGCCCACCCCCAACACGCCAAGGCCGACCAATCAGGTCCAGCCCCAGGGATTGCAGACAGGCAACTATTCCCGTCCCAACAACCCGCAGAATTTGGGTCAACGCCCGGAACAGAATATCGCTGTCTCAGGTCCCTATGTAGGGGCGAAGGTGATCAGAAACGTGCCGTAAGAGCTGGCGGCGCTGATCGTCGACGTTGACTGCGAGCGATGCCGCGTCGTCCCCGCGCAACGGCGAAGCCGTTGTCGCTGGAGGTGCGAGGCATGCGATGCAAGCGCATTGCATGTGGAGCCTCGAAGGATGAACGGCCGAGGTGCCAGCCGGGCCGTCGCCCTTCGAGGGCCGCTGAAGGAGCGGCCACCTCAGGGTGACGGAGATAGAGCGAGGCGCGCGGCAGCGATTTCCACACCTCGCTAACACCTCAATGCCTGCGAACAGCCCCCGCCCCGCGCGTTTGCCAATCCACATGCTGTGCCGGACAAAGCAGTAAGCGGTCAGCAGGACGAGAAGCACGCCGGCAACCCAATGGCCATCTCTAATCGCCGCAATGCAAAACGCGGCGACCAAAAACGGCGCGGTCGTCCAAACTAACACGAACCCAACATAAGTCCGTCCGGTCGGGATATTGCTCACGTTACGTACCATGGCTTCCGTCCAACCCGATGCCTCACTACCTGTACATCGCAAGCCAACGAGGCAATAGGCGATCGCAAGCGCGTACTTTCAGGGCCAAACTGCGATAAGTTAAGAGCCAATGATTAGAACGGTTAAGGTTGCTGCGCAGATCGCGTGGTCTGTTTCGATCATTGGCATCTGTACGGCCATCGGCGGCGTCTACGGTTGGACCCATCACGAGTCGTTGGGTGCCATCGCACTTGGGACCGTCGGGTTTTGCGCAGGAGCGGTGCTGGCGGCATCGCCTCTCGCGTTTCTCGAAATCCTGAGCGGCGGATTGTGACCGACGATGCGGCCGAGATACATCACGGCGACGCGGTCGCTCATGTGCTCGACGACGCCGACGTCGTGGCTGATGATGTAGGAGAGGCGCCCCCCGGGCAACGTTAAGCCCGGGCCGAGGCCATGATGGACATGACCTGCTCCACCTCATCAACCGTGTTGTAGTAATGCGGCGCAATCCTCACGGCGCCGTTTCGGATACTCGCGAAAACCCCGCTCGCCCCGAGCAGTGAATTCATGTCCGGGGCAGCGATCCCCGGCTTCCGCAACAAGGCGATACCAGACCGCGAGCGGCGCTCGAACTGATAGACCGGCTGGATGCCGTGGCGGAGAGCGAGCTCGCAGACCAGTTCGTTCAAATCCAGCACGCGCGTTTCGATCCAGGCAATCCCAAGCTCATCGATCTGAGCCAGCCGTTCCGTGAGGCCGAAAATGCCAGTCCCGTTTGGCGTGCCCGATTCAAACCGCCTCGCGTCCGGCAGATAGTCGAGCGTCCGGTTGAACGCGAAAGGATCGTTGACACTCATCCAGCCGACAATGGCAGGCGTAACCTGATCCAGGGCCCGGCCGGAGAAACTCGCAAAGCCTATTCCGCGGGGGCCCATCAGCCACTTGTGTGCGCTGACGACAAGCACGTCGACGCCGGTGGCCGCGACATGCAGCCCGAGCGCGCCGATGGACTGTGTACCGTCGACAACAAGAAGAGTGCCCTTGGCAGCGCAGAGGTCGCCAAGAGCCGCGACATCGATCCGAAAGCCGCTGTAGAACTGTACATGGCTCACGGCGACGACGCGGGTTCGGCCGTCCACCGCTTGCCGGATCAGATCCGTCTCCAACTTCCCGTCGGGAGCGGGCACCCGGCGAATTTCCACACCCCTGGATGCCAGCTGGACCCAGCACAGATAATTCGAAGGAAACTCCTCGGCGCAGACGACGAGGTTGTCTCCCTGCCGCCAGTCGACACCGAGCGCGACCAAGGACAGACCGTGAGACGTATTCTGGACGTAGGCGATATTCCGAGCCGACGAGCCCACAAGCTTTGCTGCGAGCGCGCGACCCTTGTCGTAGACTCCCGTCGCAATCGCCTTCGACTCGCGCAGCTGTGTCGACGTTACCGTGTTGAAGCGGTCGCTCGCCGCCTGGACGCGCGTCGACATGGGCGAAACAGAGGCATTGTCGACATAAATCCCGTTCTTCAGGAACGGAATATCGTCGCGGGCATCTGAGATTTTCTGCTCGTCCGTCACGTCTTATCTCTCATCATCGCCGCGTCGCAGACGCTGCTCTTGTCCGGCGAGTGTAGGGAGTTGATGAAGGAGTGGCAATCTGTAGTCCTACGCAGAGGATCGCGACAGCACTTGACCAGCCGGCAATGCATTCATCATTCGGCGATGGGATCGTGCCGCGCCAAATGAATGCTCAGTTGATCGGCGAATTTTGCCGCAGCGACAGACAGTACGCGCCCTCTCAGCTGTCCGAGCACGATTTGAATCGGCGTGACGTCCCGTGTGTCGATCGGTCTGGCGTAGATGCGGCGGTCCTCGCGTGGAACGGCGCTGAGGGCGTGAAACGTTACCGCCTGCTCACGCATGACGTAGTTGCGCAAGAACTCCAATGATCCCGACTCGACCTGGATGTTCGGAACGATCTGGCGCCGTGATGTTGCCACGTCCAGCAAATGGCGTATCGCGAGTGTCTGGTCCGGCATCGCTGTCGGAAACGCAAAGCAGTCCCGCAGGCGTACCGAACCCGGACGCGCCAAAGGATGGTCGGCACGAAAAACCGCGCAGAGAGGCTGATCGGTCGAGAACAGAATGCGCATGTCGGGGACCGGAGGCGGATTCAGAAGCAGCGCAAGGTCCACTTCGAAAGTACTGAGAGCTGTCGCACCAAGGATGTGATCGCGAACGACGAGCGAGAACGTCACTTTCGGAAATTGAGCGCGATAGGCCGCGATCTCATCGGGCAGCACATTGTCAATGAAGGCCTGGCTGCAGGCGACCGACACGTGGCCGAGACGAACCCCCGAGAGATCCGCAATCTGGGATCGCAGTCGTTCAAAATCCGCCCTCTGGTCGCGGATATGCCGGATCAACAGCTCGCCGGCGGAATTCAACCGCATGCCCTGCGGCAGCCGCTCGAAGATGGGCGTGCCCAGCTCGTCCTCAAAGTCCTGAATTTGCCGGGTTAACGCCGACGGCGTGATGTTCAGATGCTCGGCTGCGCCGCGAATGGAACTGCGGCGGGCGACCTCCGCAATATACCGGTGAATCTTCAGGTGACGCATGAACGGCCCCGGCCAGACGGGCCTGTTGCGTTTCTAGCAACAGGGCGATCAAAATCAAGCACTGGTTTGCAACACCGCGATCGCTATCGTCTTCCCAACCCTCGATGCCAGATGAAGGCCGCCCACCTGATCCGCCGCGGCGGCCGACGCGCTCACAAGGAAAGTGTGGTTATGCGAACCGTCATCCGCCGCCGAGACGTCATTGTCGGGCTCGGCGCAAGTCTCCTTGCAGCTCCGGCCGTCGTGCGTGCGCAGACTCCTACCGTCATACGTGTCGGCGCACTGAAACTGATCCATTCGATCGCCCCCTACTTCTATGAGCGCTTCGTGCCAGCCGGCTTCAAAGTCGAAGTGCTGCCGTTCGAGACACCGACCGAATGCAAGACCGCCGTCGTCACGCGGTCCGTCGATTTCGGCAATTTCGGTATCGCGGCCGGGGAGCTTGGCGCCGCAGCCGGCGAGCCAATCGTCCTGATTGCGTCAACCTGCAATCGCGGGATGGCAATCATCGCCAAGAAAGACAGTCCGATTCACGCCCTCAAGGACCTGAAGGGCAAACGTGTCGCGGTCTTTCCGGGAACGACGCAGGAAGTTTTCTTCCTCGAGCGCCTGCGGATGGAAGGCATGTCCATCAAGGACGTCGAACCGGTCCGGGTTTCGTTCAGCGAAATGCATATCGCGCTCGCCCGCGGCGATGTCGATGCCTATGTCGGCGCCGAACCGGCCCCCGGCGTTTCATTGTCGACCGGGATCGGCCAGCTGGTCGAATATCCCTATTCGACGGCCATGGGCTCGTTGAACATGGTGTTCGGCACGCATCGCGACGTCATCACCAGCAAGCCCGACCTCGTCCGAATGATGCTGAGCATTCATCAGCAGGCGACGGATTATGCGACCAGGAACAAGGACGAATTGATCGCGCTGGCTTCCGCCAAGCTTGGCCAGAAGAAGGAAGCGATCGAAGCCTCGATCCCGAACGTCGAACTGACCTGGCGCTTCGGTCCCACCCAGATCGAGCAGGCCAAGGTCTATGCCGAGCACATGCTGGCGCTCAAGCAGATCAAGCGTCTGCCCGACTTCAGCACCTTCATCGACACCAGCTTCGTCGACGCATTGAGGCCGCTGTGAGCAGTGTCGTCGTGTCGACGCATGAAAAGGCCGCTGGTCGGCCGCGGCCGTCGATTGTTTCGGCAGCGATCATGCGGCGCGCGATGAGGCTCGCACAAGCCCTGGCCCTGCCCGTCGCGCTTCTTGCGATCTGGCATTTCGCGACCGTCGGGCGCCCGGCCAGCCTCATTCCACCGCCGCTGGAGGTCTGGCTGGAATTTCGCGATCTCGCAGTCGGTGGCATCAATGACGACGCCTATAGCGGCACGCTGCTGACGCACCTCCTCGCTTCGGTCGGTCGCGTGCTCGGCGGGTTCAGTCTCGCGCTCGTCGTCGCACTTCCGCTCGGCATGCTGATCGGCCGGATTGAGTTGGTCCGGCGATTGATCGAACCGCTGTTGCAGATCTTGCGCCCAATTCCGGTGACGGCATGGTTGCCGCTCGCGATGATCATCTTTGGATTGGGCCCGCGCTCGGCGCTTTTCCTGGTCTTCCTCGGCGCCTTCTATCCCATCTTGCTGAATACCGTGTTTGGCGTCCGCTCAGTCGAGCCGCGCCTCTTCGAAGCTGCTGCCATGCTGGGATGTCAGGGAACGGCGCAGTTCTTTCGTGTCGTCCTTCCTGCCGCCCTGCCCTCGATCTTTACCGGCCTCCGTCTGGGCCTGGGATTTTCGTGGGTTGTGATCGTCGTCGGCGAGATGACCGGCGTGCCGACCGGACTTGGCGCCATCATCATGGAGGCGCGTCAGCTATCGCGCACCGAAATCGTGATCTGCGGAATGCTCGTCATCGGCATCTTCGGTTTCCTGTCCGACCAGATCGTCGTGCTCATCGGTCGGCGCTTCCTTGCCTGGAATCCCTCCCATGTCTGACAGCGCGCTTCCGATCCTGGAGATCAAGAACGTCCACAAGACGTTCTCCCTGAACGGTCAATCGATCGAGGCGTTGCGCAATGCCAGCCTGACCGTTCGCAAGGGCGAATTCATCTGCCTGATCGGCGCGTCCGGCTGCGGTAAATCGACATTGCTCCGCATGGTGGCGGGATTCGAAACGCCGACCAGCGGCGAGGTCCTGATGTGGGGCATGCCGATAGCCGGCCCCGACCCGTCGCGCGGCATGGTCTTTCAGGATTACGGGCTCTTTCCGTGGCTGACGGTCAGGGAGAACATCGGGTTCGGTCCAAGATCCCGCGGGCTCGCGACCAAGGATGTCAGGGAGACAGCCGAGAAATTCATCGAGCTCGTCGGGCTGCAGCGCTTTGCCGACGCCTATCCCCATCAGCTTTCCGGCGGCATGAAGCAGCGTGTCGCCATCGCGCGCGTGCTCGCAAACGACGCCGAGGTCGTGCTGATGGACGAGCCGTTCGGTGCGCTGGACGCCATGACGCGCGAACGCCTGCAAGATGAGCTGGTGGACATCTGGTCGCGCACCAAACTGACGGTCTTGTTCGTCACGCACGCGATCGACGAAGCCATCTTTCTGGCAGACAGAGTCGTCGTGATGTCGCCCGGCCCGGGCCGGATCGACAACGAGTACGCCATCGACCTGCAGCGGCCGCGAGAGATTGCGAGTTCGGAATTCAACGAATGGCGCGGCATCCTGTCGAGCAAGCTTCACAGCCATCACGGCCGAAAGGTCGCTTGACCGAAATTGGTCGCCCTTCTCCGGGTAGCGGCCCAGCGGGACGCTGGAGACTGCGCGCATAAACGAAAGACACGACGATGCTGACGACGGAAACGGCCGTAATGCTGGCGAACTATGGCAACTGGGCCGATCAGGTGCTGTTCAAGGCCATGGCCGAACTGCCGGAAGACGCCATCTATCGGACACGCCAGACGCTGTTTGGCTCGATGATCGGCACCCTCAATCACAACTACGTGGTGGACCTGATCTGGCGCGCCCATCTTCTCGGCGAGAAGCACGGCTTCTCGACCCGCCGCGACCTGCTGCATCCCGAGCTTGGCGCCCTGATAAGGGAGCAAACCGCGATCAATCATTGGTACATCGACTGGGCCAGGAGCCAGAATGTCGAGAGCTTGAGCCAGCGCCTGAAGTTCACCTTCGTGTCGGGCAAGGCCGCCGAAATGACGCGAGGCGGCATGTTTCTGCACATCGTGAACCACAAGACCTATCACCGCGGCTGGGTGAGCGAGATGTTCTTCGATTCGAACGTCAATCCGCCGGAAACCGACCTTTGCGTCTTCCTGTGCGAAGATGTCGCGCCAGCCTGACATGCAACCGCGGGCTAGGGACGTCCGCCCTCTACCGAAGCCAGCGCCATCCGCTCCGCAATCTCGTCAGCCCGCCAGCACCGTACCGCATGCCCGTCAGGCCGTGTTTCGAGCACCGGCCCCGGCTCGCTCCGGCACACGGCCTCCGCATAACGACACCGCGGGCTGAAGGCGCATCCGTTCGGTGGGTTGAGCGGGTTGGGCAAGTCGCCCCCTGTCGTCGCCAGCGGTGCGTGGCGCAAGGGATCGGGGATGGCGGCGATCAGGGCTTGCGTGTAGGGGTGGGCCGGCCGTTCAAAAATCTCGCGCCAGTCGCCGTTCTCGACGATGCGGCCGAGATACATCACGGCGACGCGATCGCTCATGTGCTCGACCACGCCGAGGTCGTGGCTGATCATGATGTAGGACAGGCCGAGCGTGTCCTTCAGCTCCAGCAGCAGATTGATGATCTGGGCGCGGATCGAGACATCGAGCGCCGAGACCGGCTCGTCGCAGATGACGATCCTGGGATTGAGGATCAGCGCGCGCGCAATGCCGATGCGCTGGCGCTGGCCGCCGGAGAATTCATGCGGGTAGCGGTCGGCCTGCTCGGGACGCAGGCCGACATGCTTGAGCATGGTCGCAACGCGGTCCTCGATCTCGCTTTTCGCAGTCACGCCGTGCACACGCAGGGGATCTTCGAGCGTACGACGCACGGTCTGGCGCGGGTTGAGCGAGGCGTAGGGATCCTGAAACACGATCTGCACGGTGCGCGCCAGGGCCTTGCGATCGCCGGATTGGCTGTTCGTCACGACCTCCCGGCCGTCCACCACGATATGGCCGCGCGTCGGCTTCAACAGTCCCAGGATCGACAAGGCGACCGTCGACTTGCCCGACCCGGACTCGCCGACGAGGCCGAGGCATTCCCCACGCTTCAGCGTGAGATCGACGCCGTCGACGGCACGGAGCAGCCGCCGCTCGCGACCGAACAAGCCGCCTCCCAGCGGAAAATGAACCGCGAGATCCTCGACCCTGAGGATGAGATCGTCGTCCCGTTTCGCCCCACTCAGCAGATTTTGCGGCTCATGCATGGTGGTAACACCTGACGAAACCGCCGGCCTCGAGGGCATCCGTCTGCGGCGCGACCGTCCGGCAGATGTCGGTCGCCTGCGCGCAGCGTGGATTAAACCGGCAGCCATCCGGAAAACTTGTGATCGCCGGGACGACGCCCGCGATTTCCTTGAGCCTTGTGCGGCCGAGCGCGGCACGGCTGCCCAGCCGCGGCAGCGAGGCGACGAGGCCCTGCGTATACGGGTGCGAGGGCGCGCGGAAGATGTCGGCCGAGCCACGCTCCTCGACGATACGGCCGGCATACATGACGGCGACGCGGCGGCAGACATTGGCGACGAGGCCGAGATCATGGCTGATCATCAGGATCGCCGTGCCCCGCTCGGCACACAGATTGCGCATCAGCTCGATGATCTCCGCCTGCACGGTGACGTCGAGCGCGGTGGTCGGCTCGTCCGCGATCAGGAGATCCGGACCGCAGGCCAGCGCAATCGCGATCATCACGCGCTGGCGCATGCCGCCGGACAGCTGATGCGGATAGTCGTTCACGCGCCGCTCCGGCGCGGGCACGCGGACGCTCGCCAGCGCCTCGACCGCCAGCTGGTTGGCTTCCCGCCAGCTCTTGCCCTTGTGCAGCACAAACATCTCGGCGATCTGCCGTCCCACCGGCGAGACCGGATTCAGCGCCGTCATCGGCTCCTGGAAGATCATGGCGATGCGGTTGCCGCGCAGCTCCCGCTGCCCGGCGGCGGAGAGGTGCTGGATCTCCCGTCCATCGAACCGGATGACGCCGCCACCGATCGACAAGGGCGACCGCAGCAGGCCGATCAAGGCGAGCGCCGTGATGCTCTTTCCGCAGCCGGACTCGCCGACCAGGCCGAACGTCTCGCCCCGATCGATGCGGAATGAAACGCCTTCGGCCGCCGCAACGCGTCTCGATCCATCATCGAGATCGATGCGCAGATCCTCGACCTCGATCAGCGGGGAGCCCGTCATGTTCGCCGGCTCCGCGAGTGGGGATCGAGAATGTCGCGCAGGCCATCGCCGAGCAGATTGAGGCCGAGCACCGTCAGGAAGATGGCAAGGCCCGGAAACAGCGAGAGCCACGGCGCCGTCGTGATCTGGTCGCGCGCCTCCGACAACATGCTGCCCCAGCTCGGAAAGGGCGGGCGGACGCCGAGACCCAGGAACGACAAGGCGGCTTCGGACAGCACAGCGCTGCCCATGCCGAGCGTGCCGATGACGACGATCGGCCCGAGCATGTTCGGCAAGAGCTGCGTGATCATGATGCGCAGGTCGCCGTAGCCGAGCACGGTCGCCGCCTGCACATAGCCCTGGTTCCGCAGCGACAGCGCCGAGGCGCGTGCGAGGCGGCAGGTGAAGGACCAGTTGGTCAGCCCGAGTGCGATCAACAGGCTGGTGAGACCGGGGCCGAGCACCGCCATGATGGCGAGCGCGAAGATCAGCGAGGGGATCGCGAGCATCAGATTGGTGAGGGCGTTGACGACATCGTCCCACCAGCCGCCGAAATAGCCGGCGCTGAGGCCCAGCCCCACGCCGATGACGCTGTTGATGAGCTGGGAGACGATGCCGACGGTCAGCGAGACCCGCGCGCCGTAGAGGACGCGGGAATAGATGTCGCGGCCCTGCCCGTCGGTGCCGAACCACCAGGTCCAGCTCGGAGGCTCCTCCGCATTCATCAGATTGGCGTCCATCACGGGATCGGTGTGCGCCAGCCAGGGCGCGAGCAGGCCGACGATGATCGCAAGCGCGAACAACGAACCGCCGATGACGAGATTGGCGCGGAGCTTCATGCGTATCTGATCCTGGGATCGATCACGCCGTAGAGCACGTCGATCAGCAGATTGATCGCGAGAAAGAACAGCACGACCACGAGAATGGAGCCCTGGACGGCGGGAATATCGCGCTGCAGGACGCTGTCGACCAGCAGCGAGCCGATGCCCGGCCAGGAGAACAGCTTCTCGACCACGACCGCCTGCCCCATCAGCGCGCCGAATTGCAGCCCCATGGTGGTGAGGATGAGGACGAGCGCGTTGCGCATCACGTGCCACTTCACGACCCTGGTCTCGCTCATGCCCTTCGAGCGCGCCGTGCGGACGAAGTCGGCCGTCATGATCTCGAGGACCGCGGCGCGCGTCGTCCGCGCCAGCAGCGCCATCGGCGAGACGCCGAGCGTCACGGCCGGCAGGATCAGATATTTGAGACCGCCATCGCCATAGCCGAAGCTCGGCAGCCAGCCGAGTTTCAGTGCGAACAGGTACATCAGGAGCAGTCCGAGCCAGAACTTGGCCAATGACAGACCCGACACCGCCAGGACCATCGAGACGGTGTCGACGAGGCTGCCCGGCCGCAACGCCGCGATGAAGCCGAGCGGCACGCCGAGCAGAACCGCAAACGCCATGGAGGCGAAGATCAGCTGCAGCGTCGGCCATGCCCGCTTGGCGATCATGGTCGTGACGGGCTCACGCGTCCGGAACGAGGCTCCGAGATCACCGGTCGCGAGCCTTGCGACATAGGCGCCGAAGCGCATGTAGACGGGCTCATCGAGGCCGAGCTGCTTCTTCATGCGCAGCTCGACCTGCGGATCGCTGTCGTCGCTCATGGTTGAGACGATGCTGCCGGGAACGACGCTGAACAGCACGAAGACCAACAGCACCACGGCCAGCACGGTCGGAATGGTCTGCAGGAGGCGTCGGATCAGGAACGAGAGCATCTCAACTTTTCCCCGCTCCCTCCCTCGCCTGTGGCGCTAGGCGGGAGCGCGCGTATCACTTCGCGGGCGAGGTCTCGTCGACCCAGAGGTCTTCGACGTTCTGATGGGTCAGCTCCGTCGCGTTCAACTGAACTCCCTTGAGCCAGGGCTGCACCGCCATAACCGCCTTGTTGTAGTTGAAGAACCAGACCGGCGCCTCGTCATAGAGCAGCGCATTGGCCTTCTGCAGCAGCTGGCCGCGCTTTGCCACGTCGTCGGCCTGTCCGGCCTCGTCCATCAGCTTGTCGAAGTCGGCGTTCTTGAAGTTCATGTAGTTGCAGGCCGATTGCGGCGTCGCCGAGTGGAAGCATTTCAGCGCCGCCTGGGGATCCGGGCCGGTCTGCTGGGAATAGATGAAGGCCTGGTAGTCGCCGGTGCGAACCACCTCCGCCAGCACCGCGGTCTCGACCTGCTTGACCTTGGCCTTGATGCCGACCTTGTCCAGCATCGGGATCACGGCCGTGACGATCGGCAGGCCCCAGCTTTCGTTCTGGCTGGTGGTCCATTCGAATTCGAAGCCGTTGGGATAGCCCGCGTCCGCGAGGAGCTGCTTGGCCTTCGCGGGATCGAAGGGATACGGCTTCATGGTCTTGTCGTAGAGCGGCGAGGTCAGCGGCAGCCAGCTGGTGGCGCGATAGGCCTTGCCCTTGACCAGCTTGTTGATGATCAGGTCGGTGTCGATCGCGTAGTTGATCGCCTGCCGGACGCGCTTGTCGGCGAACGGCTTGAAGGAGGTGTTCATGCCCATGTAGCGCGTGAAGACCTCGGCGACCTCGACGATGGTGCCCTTGAGGGCGGCGTCGGACTGGTAGGCGACATACTGCGCAGGTCCCAGCACCGAGGTGTCGATCTCCTTGTTGCGGAAGGCGACATCGCGGGCCGCGGCCTCGCCCATGACCGACACGATGAGCTTGTCGGCGTAGGGCTTGCCGGGCTTGTAGAACCTGTCCCACCGCTCCAGCACGATGCGCGATCCCGGCACGTGCTCGACGAACTTGAAGGGGCCGAGACCGATCGGTTTCTGGATGAAGCTCTCCTTGGCGGCCTCGTCGGCGGGATAGATCGAGGTCAGCGCGGTGAAGAAGTAGAAGCCCGGATCGACCTTCTCGGTCAGCTTCATCTCGATGGTGAAGTCGTCGATCTTCTTCAGGCCGGAGATGTCCTTGGCCTGGCCCTTCTCCACCGCGGCCGCGCCCTCGATCACGCGGACATAGCGCGCGCCGGGATAGGCCTTGGTGCCGTCCATGATGCGGTTGTAGGACCAGATGACGTCGTCGGCCGTCATCTTGCGGCCATTGTGGAAATAGGCGTCGTCGCGAAGCTTGAAGGTGTAAACGAGGCCACCACCCGAGACGACGACCTCCTTGGCAAGCTCCGGAACCGGCTTGCCTTCCGCGGAATCCCAGATGTAGAGCGAGCGGTGCAGCCCCTTGGCGTAGATCTCGTCCTGGGCGCGCTGAGTGGTGTGAATGTCGAGGCTGGTGAAGCTCGAGCCGTAGGGCGCCGTCATCCGGATGGTGCCGCCCTTGCGCGGCGTCTGGGCCTCCGCTGATCCGGCGAGCGCCAGTCCCAAACCCGCGACGATCGCAATCATCCTGAACATCATGAGTCCCCCAACAACGCAGGTGTGTTCCGAGAAGAGATTTGATCATTCGTCGCGTGTCGAAAGCAAGCTTCGTTTTGGTGGCAACCGATGCCGGTTCCTGAGGCAGTGCTTCGACGGAGACCTCCGGGGCAAACCGATTGACGCGGTGCGTCATCCAGGGACCGGTGAACATTTTTCGTGATCGAGGCGACCAAGCTCGGGATCGTTATCTGAGCCCCAGGGATCGCGGAAAAAATGACTCGCCGAACGCCAGGTGCCCTGCTCGCCGGCAGTCTGACCGTCGCGACGGCTGTGCTGGCAAGCCTGGTCGCGACGCTCGCAATGACGGAGGCTGGTGGCTGCCACCAAGCCCTCTCAGCCGGTTAGTTCCGGCTGCCAATCCCGCAGTTTTCGCGCGGCGCTGGTCACGTCGGCGATTGCCCCAAATGTCCCCGTCTCCACCATCATCGCCCTCGCCAGCCGCACGGCGCGGGCTTCGGTGGTCGCCCGCTGCCTGGGGTCCTCGATCAGCTCGAAATCGATGTTGTGGGCGAGGCCGAAGATGCGGCGGATGATCTTGGCTGCGGCGAAGCCGATCGTGTCCGCGAACAGGCGTTGCATGTAGGCCTGCCGCTCCGCCTCAAGCCGCGCGGCGCCCTTCTCGCCCGGAAACAGCGAGGGCGGATAGGCATCACCGGCCGCGCCGGCGCGCCAGAGATCGAGGAACTTGCCGGCGAACCCGGTCCAGACCTGCTCGACCGCCTCAAGCACCCAGCCCTCGAACGCCGCCCGCTGGCCCGGCGCGCGCTCGTGGCCGGCGGAGGCAAAATAGGCCATCAGGAGATTAGCCAGCACCGCACCGACGTCGAACCCCATCGGGCCGTAGAAGGCAAATTCCGGGTCGATCACCCGCGTCTGGCTGTCCGTGACCATGATCGAACCGGTGTGGAGGTCGCCGTGCAGGAGAGCCTCGGGGCTCGCCATGAACTTCAGCTTCAGCCGGGAGATCGCAACATGCAGCTCCAGGTCGTCGCGCAGATCGACGGCAAGGCCGTCGAGATAGGGTGCGGTCCAGCGGTTCTGTTCGGCGACGCGGTAGGGATCGGTGAAGATCAAATCTTCGGTGATCTTGCAGAGCGCATGGTTGCCGGCGAAGGCCGCGATACCCTCCTTCTTCTCGGCGGCGGAGAGCGCGAGGTCGGAGGTGAAGAACAGCGTGCGCGCCATGAAGGTGGTGATATCGTCGACGAAACGCGGATAGCGCGTTCCCGCGACCAGCCCTTTGCGCATGATGATGTGGGGCTCGAGCAGCTCCATCACCGTCAGCGCCAGCTTTTCGTTGTGATGCAGCAAGGCCGGCACGAGGCCGGGCGCGAGCTCGGCCTGCCGGGACAAGGCCAAAAATTCGTAGTGGGCCCGCGACAGCGGCAGCGGCCAGCTCTCGCCGACGAGGCGGACGTAAGGCAGCGCCTGCTTCACGGCGATGCCGCCGCTTGCGCCCTTGACGATGAAGACAAGGTTGAGATTGCCGTCGCCGACCTCGGTGATCGCCCAGGACGCGGGATCGCCTCCGAGAAGCGCCTTCAGGTCCGGAAGGCCCGCGAGATAATCCCGCAAGGCCGCCTCATGCAGAATCCGATAATCCCCTGCCCGGTCCCCGGTCATGACGATCCCACCCCACTTATTTGAGCATGATCTTTTCGGAAAACCGCTTCACACTTTGCGCTAACGCGGCCCTTCGGGTCCGGATCATGCTGGTATGGGCCGGATCGTTACTCCCGCTCCAGGAAGCTCGAGCCGATCTCGGCCTTTCTTTTGATGGGATCGTAATCGCAATAGACGCCGTCCGCCACCAGCGTGTAGCTGGCGAAGACGTTGTATTTGTCTGGCTTGACCGAGTTCAGCCCGATCACCGAGGTGCTCTTGCCGCCGTTCCACTTGAACGGCGTCGAGCTCTTGGCCTGCTCGCAGGCCATCACCGCCTCGTTGAAGACATAGCCCTCGACGAACGCCTTCAGCGTCCGGGCCTGAACGGCGATCCTCCATTCGAAATAGCCGATGGCACTGATCCCGGCGACGATCAGCAGCAGAAGCGCGACGACGATCCGTTGAAAAGTCATTCGTTCCCCCAACAAACACGCAACAAGAAAAATCTAGTGAAGAATGCCTAAAATGGCATGCCCATCATTTTCGACAGACGTTCGATCGAGAGATAGCCGGCATGATAGGCCACCATGCCGAGGCCGTAGATGATAGCCGAGATGATCGTGGTCCAGATCAGCTTGCGGCCCATCCGCGTCAGGATCGGCGCGCCGGGGTCGGTGCCGGGGGCGCCGACGCCGTCCTCGTGCTGGCTGCGCACGCCGAACGGCAGCGTCAGGAACAGCGCGATCCACCAGATGACGAAGTAGATCGCAAGCGCGGTCGATATCTGGATGGCCATGGGGCCTTACGCCTGCTCGATCTCGACGAGGGCGCCGGAAAAGTCCTTCGGGTGCAGGAACAGCACCGGCTTGCCGTGGGCGCCGATCTTCGGCACGCCGTCGCCGAGCACCCTTGCGCCCTCCTTCACCAGCGTGTCGCGCGAGTGGATGATGTCGACGACCTCGTAGCAGACATGGTGGATGCCGCCGTCGGCATTACGTTCCAGGAACTTTGCGATCGGCGAGGCCTCGCCGAGCGGCTCGATGAACTCGATCTTGGTATTGGGCAGTGTCGCGAACACGGTGGTGACGCCGTGCTCTGGCAGCGGCACGGCCTCGGAAATCTGGGCACCGAATGCCGCACCGTAGATCTTTGCGGCCTTGACGGCGTCCTTGGTCGCGATCGCGACGTGGTTGAGGCGACCCAGCATGTTTCTTCTCCCTCAGAGCGTGATCTGGAGAACACGCCCAATCTACACTGTCAGGACGTGTACCAGACAGGGGGGCTTTTTGCCCCAATGTTCGTTGATGACGGCCCGGACCGCGCGTCGCACCGACTCGGCCAGCGCGTCCGGATCCCGCCGCCGCGCCTTCGGCAGGCCCTCGATCGTGGACATCACGGCATCGAAGACCAGGTCGTCAAAAGTCTCTCCCGCCCTGTTCTTCTCGGGGATGCCGACGAGATCGACCTCGGGTTCGTCGGCGAGCTCGCCCTGCGCGGTCAGGGCGATGGCGACGAAGGCGCAGCCGGAGAAGGCCATGCGGCGGCGCTCGACCACGGCACGGGATTTTGAATCCTCCAGGATCGTGCCGTCCTTGTAGAGCCGGCCCGAGGGCACCTCGCCGACAATGCCGGGATCGCCGGGGCCGAGCTTGACGAGATCGCCATTGCGGCAGACCAGCACCCGCGGCACGCCGGCGGCGCGCGCGAGCTTTGCGTGCTCGTGCAGATGCAGGGCCTCGCCATGGACGGGGATCAGCAGTTGCGGCTTCACCCAGGAGATCAAATCGCGCAGCTCGTCGCGGCGCGGATGGCCGGAGACGTGAACCAGCGCGTCACGGTCGGTGATGATTTCGACGCCCTGGAGCACCAGATTGTTGATGATCGAGCCGACCGCCTTCTCGTTGCCCGGGATGGTGCGCGAGGAGAAGATCACGCTGTCGCCGCGGTTCAGCGTGATCTCGGGATGGTCGTCATTGGCGATGCGCGCCAACGCGGCGCGCGGCTCGCCCTGGCTGCCGGTGCAGAGCGCCAGCACCTTGTCCTGCGGCAGGTGGCCGTAGACCTCGGGCGAGCGGAAGTTCTGCACGCCGTCGAGATAGCCGGTCTCGCGCGCGACCTGCACCACGCGTTCCATGGCGCGGCCGACCACGACGACCTCGCGGTCGGCGGCCCTGGCGGCGTCGGCCACCGCTTTGACGCGGGCGACGTTGGAGGCGAAGGTCGTGACCGCGACGCGGCCCTTGGCCGATTTGACGAGGTCGATGATGGTTTTGGCGACCTCGGCCTCCGAAGGCGAGCGGCCGTCGCGGACGGCATTGGTGGAATCGCCGATTAGGGCGAGCACGCCCTCCTCGCCGAGCTCGCGCAGCCGCTTCTCGTCGGTCGGGGCCCCCAGCGTCGGGGTCGGGTCGATCTTCCAGTCGCCGGTGTGCAGCACGATGCCGGCTTCGGTGTGGATCGCCAGCGCATGCGCTTCCGGAATCGAGTGCGCGACCGGAATGAACTCGACATTGAACGGGCCGATATCGACGCGGCCACCCGATGGCACCACGGTCACCGGGATCTCGGGCGCATTGCGCTCGGCGGCGCATTTGGCCTCGAACAGCGCGGCGCTGAACTTGGTCGCGTAGATCGGGCATCTCAGCTTCGGCCAGAGGTCGATGATGGCGCCGAAATGATCCTCATGGGCGTGCGTCAGCACGAGGCCCATCAGGTTTTTGCGTTCCTTCTCCAGGAAGCTGATGTCGGGCATGATCAAATCGATGCCCGGCAGATGCTCTTCGTCGCCGAAGGAGACGCCGAGATCGACCGCGAGCCAGGCGCGCTGATGGCGGTTGCCGAGGCCGTAGATCGACAGGTTCATGCCGATCTCACCGACGCCGCCGAGCGACGCAAACACCAGTTCGTCCGGCCTCGCCATCACGCAGCCCCCACGGAGCGGGCCGGGCCGAAGAAGACTTCACCCGCTGCGACGGGCACGTGGCGGCCCTCCGCGGTGCGGACGATCAGGCAACCGGTGTCGTCGATGGTGTCGAAAATGCCTTCCAGTGTCGTCGTCCCCGTATGGATCGCGACCCGCTCGCCGAGGCCGGCAGCGCGCTCAAGCCACAGTTTACGGATATCGGCAAAGCCGCGGCCATTGTCCCATATACCACGGAACTCGACCCAGGCGTCCGACAGGGCCGTAAACAGCTCCTCCGCGCTGATCTGAACGCTGAGGTCCGCGAGCGACACGGCGGGCGTCGGCGTTCCCTCGGGCGCGGCGACGACATTGGTGCCGATGCCGACGACGATGGCAAGGCGATCGCCGACGGCCTCAGCCTCAAGGCCGATGCCGACCAGCTTCTTGCCGTTGGCGAGGACGTCGTTCGGCCATTTCAGGGCGTAGCGGGGACGGTCAGGTCCGAGCCGCAGCGCGGCTTCTAAGCTGACCTTCTCAAGGGCAGCCTCCTCCGCCAGCCCCGCCGCAAACCCGATGGTGGCGGCAACCGCAGGCGGGATGTCGAGGATCTCGAGGACGCTGGCGGCGAGATTGCCCTTTGGGGCGATCCAGGCGCGCTGGCGCCGGCCGCGGCCGGCGGTCTGCTCTGACGTGACGAACCACATCGGGCCGCGTTCGCCGGCCCGCGCGTGCTCGATCGCGTCGGTATTGGTCGAGCCGGTCCGTTCGAAAGCGGCGAGCTTATAGCCCGCCGAGAGTGCGCGAGGACCGAGCGCGAACCCCATCCTAGAACAGCGACTTTGCCGCGGCGGAGGCGACGCTCACCACGGGGCCAGCGAACAGCGCGAACAGGATGTTGAACAGGCCCGCGACCGCCAGCACCGTCTTCACCTCGACGCGTACCGGATCGACCTGGCCGGCCGGCTCGTCGAAATACATCGTCTTGACGATGGCGAGATAGTAGTAGGCGCCGACCACGCTGGAGAGCACGCCGATGACGGCGAGCGTGAACAGGTTCGCCTTGATGGCGGCGACGAAGACGTACCACTTTGCGAAGAAGCCGGCGAGCGGCGGAATGCCGGCGAGCGAGAACAGCAGCATCGCGAACATGAAGGCGAGCAGCGGGTTGGTGCGCGACAGGCCGGCGAAATCGCTGATCTGCTCGACGGCCTGGCCGTTGCGCTTCATGGCGAGGATGATCGAGAACGAGCCGAGCGTCATCGCGACATAGATCACGATGTACATCAGGACGCCCTGCGCGCCCTCGACCGTGCCGGAGGCCAAGCCGACCAGGGCAAAGCCCATGTGGCCGATCGAGGAATACGCCATCAGGCGCTTGATGTTGCTCTGGCCGATCGCGGCGAAGGAGCCGAGCGCCATCGAGGCGATCGCCACGAACACCAGGATCTGCTGCCACTGCGAGACGATGCCCGGGAATGCGGTCAGCGTGACGCGGGTGAAGACAGCGAGTGCGGCCACCTTCGGCGCCGAGGCAAAGAACGCGGTGACCGGGGTCGGGGCGCCCTCATACACGTCCGGCGTCCACATGTGGAACGGCACAGCCGAGACCTTGAAGCAGAGGCCGGCGAGCAGGAAGACCAGGCCGAAGATAAGGCCGATATTCGAGACCGTCGCGGCTGCGGCGATGCCGGTGAAGCTGACCGTGCCGGTGAAGCCATAGACCAGCGAAGAGCCGTAGAGCAGCATGCCCGAGGACAGCGCACCGAGCACGAAGTACTTCAGGCCGGCTTCGGTCGACTTGGCGTTGTCGCGGTTCGAGGCCGCCACGACGTAGAGCGCCAGCGACATCAATTCGAGGCCGAGATAGAGCGAGATCAGGTCGCCGGCCGAGATCAGCACCATCATGCCGAGGGTCGAGAGCAGCACCAGGATGGCGTATTCGAAGATGCGGCGCGAGGGATCGGACAGGAACTCGGTCGACAGGATCAGCGTCACCGCCGAGCCGATCAGGGCCAGGATCTTCATGAAGCGGGCGAAGTCGTCGACGATGAAGCTGCCGCCGAAGGTTACGGTCTTGCCCGCCGGCTGGAGATATTCGAGCACTCCGACCACGATCAGGAGCAGGACCGCCAGCGACGTCACCGTCCTGGTCGTCTCCTGCCCGCGATAGGCCCCGAGCATCAGAAGCGCCATGGCGCCGACCGCGAGCACGAGCTCGGGCAGCACCGGCGCCAGTTGATAACCTGCAGTCGAAAAGCTCATGGCGATATCCTGACCTGCCCGATCACTGGAGCAGTGCGGCGGCCTTCACGGCCGTCACAGCGGTGTTGTAATTGTTGACGAGTTGCTGGACCGAGGCGGCCGACATGTCGAGCACCGGCTTCGGATAGACGCCGAACAGGATCGTCAGCGCGATCATCGGGAACAGAATCACGCATTCGCGCAAGGTCAGGTCCTTCATGCTCGTCAGCGACGGCTTGACCAGCGCTCCGAACACGACCTTGCGGTAGAGCCACAGCGCGTAGCCCGCCGAGAGGATCACGCCGAAGGTGGCGAAGAACGCGGTCGGGATCGAGACCTTGAAGGTGCCGAGCAGCGTCATGAACTCGCCGACGAAGCCGCTCGTCCCGGGCAGGCCGACATTGGCCATGGTGAAGACCATGAAGGTCATCGCGTAGAGCGGCATCCGGTTGACGAGGCCGCCATAGGCCGCGATCTCGCGGGTGTGCAGGCGGTCGTAGACGACGCCGACGCAGAGGAACAGCGCGCCGGAGACGATGCCGTGCGAGATCATCTGGAACATGCCGCCGGCGACGCCCTGCATGGTGCCGGCGAAGATGCCCATGGTGACGAAGCCCATATGCGCCACTGACGAGTAGGCGATCAGCTTCTTCATGTCCTCCTGCATCAGGGCCACCAGCGAGGTGTAGATGATGGCGATGGCCGAGAGCGTGAAGATCAGCGGCGCGAAGTCGTGCGAGGCCAGCGGGAACATCGGCAGCGAGAAGCGCAGGAAGCCGTAGCCGCCCATCTTCAGCAGGATCGCGGCGAGGACCACCGAGCCCGCGGTCGGCGCCTCGACGTGCGCGTCGGGCAGCCAGGTGTGCACCGGCCACATCGGCATCTTCACCGCAAACGAGGCGAAGAAGGCAAGCCAGGCCCAGGTCTGCAAGGACCGCGGCACGGCGGTGTGCATCAGGGTCGGAATATCCGTGGTGCCGCCGTTCCAGTACAGCGCCATGATGGCGAGCAGCATCAGGACCGAGCCAAGCAGCGTGTAGAGGAAGAACTTGAAGGAGGCATAGACCCGGCGCGGACCGCCCCAGACGCCGATGATCAGGAACATCGGGATCAGGCCGCCCTCGAAGAACAGGTAGAACAGCACGAGATCGAGCGCCGAGAAGGTGCCGACCATCAGCGTTTCCAGGATCAGGAACGCCATCATGTATTCGCGGACGCGGTTGGTGATCGCCTTCCAGCTCGCGATGATGCAGAACGGCATCACGGCGGTGGTGAGGATCACGAGCGGCAGCGAAATGCCGTCCACGCCCATGTGATAGGTGATGCCGGTGGCGAGCCAGTTCGCCTTCTCGACGAACTGGAAGTCGGCGGTGTTGGGGTCGAAGCGCATGACCAGGATCACCGACACCGCGAAGGTGATCAGCGTGGTCCAGAGCGCGATCCAGCGCGAATTGCGCCTGCTAGCCTCGTCATCGCCGCGGCTGAGATAGACGATCAGCGCGCCGACCGCCGGCAGGAACGTCGTGACCGAAAGAATGGGCCAGGTTGTCATTTACTGGCCTCCAAAGCCGAACATGAACCAGGTGATCAGGCCGGCGGCACCGATCAGCATGGCGAATGCATAGTGATAGAGATAGCCGGTCTGGATCTTCACCACGTTGCGGGTGACGTCCAGCACGCGGGCGGAGACGCCGTCGGGACCGAAGCCGTCGATGATGAAGCCGTCGCCCTTCTTCCAGAGCTGATAGCCGATCCACTTCGCCGGACGGACGAAGATGATCTCGTAGAGCTCGTCGAAGTACCATTTGTTGAGCAGGAACTGGTACAGCATCGGATGCTCTGCGGCGAGCCGAACGGGGATGTAAGGCCGGCGGATGTAGAACAGGTACGACACCAGGAAGCCCAGCACCATCATCACCGTCGGCAGGAAGGCGATGGTCTCGGGGATGTGGTGCATCTCCTCGATGATGTGCGGGTTCATCTTCACGGACTCGCGGAAGAACTCCTCGACGCCGTGGCCTGCGAACAGCTCCTTGAACGGCAGACCCGCGACGAACGAGCCGACCGCAAGCACGCCGATCGGGATCAGGATCCAGAGCGGGGCCTCATGCGCGGCCTCGTAATGATGCTCGTCATGCGGCTCGCCGTGGAAGGTCTTGAAGATCAGGCGCCAGGAGTAGAACGAGGTCAGGCCGGCGGCGACGACGGTCATCAGGAAGCCGTAGACCCCGAACGGATTGTGCGAGGCGTAGGCGGACTCGATGATCGCGTCCTTGGAGAAGTAGCCGGCGGTGAGCGGGAATCCGGTCAGGGCCAGCGTGCCGACCACCATCACCGCATAGGTGTAGGGGATCTTGCGCCAGAGGCCGCCCATGTTGCGGATGTCCTGCTCGTGGTGCATCGCGTAGATCACCGAGCCGGAGCCCAAGAACAGCAGCGCCTTGAAGAAGGCGTGCGTGAACAAGTGGAACATGCCGACCGAATAGGCCCCTGCTCCCATCGCCACGAACATGTAGCCGAGCTGCGAACAGGTCGAGTAGGCGACGATGCGCTTGATGTCGTTCTGGACGAGGCCGATCGTGGCCGCGAAGAACGCCGTGGTCGCGCCGAAGAACATCACCACGGCCTGGGCGGTCGGGGCGAGCTCGAACAGCGGCGACAGGCGCGCCACCATGAAGACGCCCGCGGTGACCATGGTCGCGGCATGGATCAGCGCCGAGACCGGGGTCGGGCCTTCCATCGCGTCCGGCAACCAGGTGTGCAGCAGGAACTGCGCCGACTTGCCCATCGCACCCATGAACAGCAGCAGGCAGGTCAGGGTCAGCGCGTCGGCGTGCCAGCCGAGGAAGTTGATGGTCTTGCCGGTGAGGCCGGGTGCGGCATGGAAGATGGTCTCGAAATCGGTCGAGCCGGCCAGCATGAAGATCGCGAAGATACCGAGCGCGAAACCGAAATCGCCGACGCGGTTGACCACGAAGGCCTTGATGGCGGCGGCGTTCGCCGAGGGCTTCTGGTACCAGAAGCCGATCAGCAGGTAGCTCGCCAGACCCACGCCTTCCCAGCCGAAGAACAGCTGGACCAGGTTGTCCGCCGTCACCAGCATCAGCATGGCGAAGGTGAACAGGCTGAGATAGCCGAAGAAGCGCGGCCGATACGGATCCTCGTCCATGTAGCCGATGGAATAGAGGTGCACGAGCGAGGACACCGTCGTCACCACCACCAGCATCACGGCGGTGAGCGTGTCGACGCGCAGCGTCCACCAGACCTGGAGGTCGCCGGAGAAGATGAAGGGCAGCAGCTGGATGCGCGCGTCATGGTGCATGAAGCCGACGTCGACCAGCGTCATCCAGGACAGCGCCGCCGCGACGAACAGCAGTCCCGTGGTGATCAGCTCCGCCGCGCGCGAGCCCGCAGCAGCCGGCTCGACCGGGCCGTGGCCGTGGTCGTCATGACCGTGATCGTCGTGCCCATGGTCGTCATGGGCCGCCGATGCGTGGGCATCGCCATGGCCATGGTCGCCGTGATGCTCGACCTCGTCGCCCGAGGGGTTGCGGGCATGCGCACCGACCAGGGAGATGAGCCCGGCCAGAATGGCGCCCAGCAGGGGCAGGAAAACGATTGCCTGAACCATTTGAGAGCTCAGCCCTTCATCAGATTGACGTCCTCAACCGCGATCGAGCCGCGGTTGCGGAAATAGACCACCAGGATGGCGAGACCGATCGCGGCTTCAGCGGCCGCGACCGTCAGCACCAGGAGCGCGAAGACCTGGCCGACGATGTCGCCGAGGAAGGTCGAGAACGCCACGAGGTTGATGTTGACCGAGAGCAGGATCAGCTCGATCGACATCAGGATGACGATGATGTTCTTGCGGTTCAGGAAGATGCCGAGGATCCCGAGCGTGAACAGGATCGCGCCGACCGCCAGATAATGTCCGAGCCCGATCGTCATTTCACCCACTCCGCCGCATCGGCATCCTGGAGTCCCTGCCCCGGCGCCACCTTGCGCATCGCCATCGCCATCTCGGGCGTGCGCGCGTTCTGAACGTTGATGTCCTGCCGCTTCACGTTGGCCTTGTGCCGCAGCGTCAGCACGATGGCGCCGATCATGGCGACCAGAAGCACCATGCCCGCGAGCTGGAAGTAGTGGATGTACTTCGTATAGAGCACGAGCCCCAGCGCCTCGGTGTTGGAGACGTTGGTCGGGATCGCCGCCGTGATCGTCTTGGAGACGCCGGGGTTGATGACCCAGAAGCCGACGGTGAGCAGCAGCTCGAACAGGAAGATGCCGCCGATCACGAGGCCGACCGGGAGGTACTCGATGAAGCCCTCGCGCAGCTCGAGGAAGTCGACGTCGAGCATCATGATCACGAACAGGAACAGCACCGCGACCGCGCCGACATAGACGACGATCAGCATCATGCCGAGGAACTCGGCGCCCATCAGCACGAACAGGCCGGAGGCGTTGACGAAGGCCAGGATCAGGTACAGCACGGAGTGCACGGGATTGCGCGAGACAATCACCATCACCGCCGAGGCAACGCAGATGCCGGCGAAGAGATAGAAGAACAGCGCGGGAAGGATCATGCTCTCATCTCACCGGTAAGGCGCGTCGAGCTCGATCGCCTTCGCGATCTCGCGTTCCCAGCGGTCGCCGTTGGCGAGCAGCTTGGCCTTGTCATAGAACAGTTCCTCGCGGGTCTCGGTCGCGAACTCGAAGTTCGGACCTTCGACGATGGCGTCGACCGGACAGGCCTCCTGGCAGAGGCCGCAATAGATGCATTTCACCATGTCGATGTCGTAGCGCACGGTGCGGCGGGTGCCGTCGTTGCGGCGCGGGCCGGCCTCGATGGTGATGGCCTGCGCCGGGCAGACCGCTTCGCACAGCTTACAGGCGATGCAGCGCTCCTCGCCGTTCGGATAGCGGCGCAGCGCATGCTCGCCGCGGAAGCGCGGCGAGATCGGGCCCTTCTCGAACGGATAGTTCAGCGTCGGCTTCGGCTGGAAGAAATAGCGCATGGCGAGGAAAAACGCCGAGACGAATTCCGACAGCAGAAGCGAGCGTGCAGTGGCGTTGATGTTGATACCCATGACGACGGCCCTCACTTCGGCGCGATGCCGGCGAAATGCAGCACGCCGGCCACCACGATCACCATCGCCAGCGACAGCGGCAGGAACACCTTCCAGCCGAGGCGCATCAGTTGGTCGTAGCGGTAGCGCGGCACGATCGCCTTTGCCATCGCGAACAGGAAGAACATGAAGAACAGTTTCAGCGCGAACCAGATGATCCCCGGCACCCAGTTGAAGGGCGGCAGGTCCACCGGCGGCAGCCAGCCTCCGAGGAACAGGATCGTCGCCAACGCGCACATCGTGACGATCGCCACGTATTCGCCGAGCATGAACAGCAGATACGGCGTCGAGCCGTATTCGACCATGAAGCCGGCGACGAGCTCGGATTCCGCTTCGACGAGGTCGAAGGGCGGACGGTTGGTTTCCGCCAGCGCCGAGACGTAGAACACCACGAACATCGGGAACAGCGGCCAGACGTACCAGTTCAGGATGGTGAGCTGCGGCAGCCCGATCAGGCTCGCAAGGCCGCGCGCGTGCTGGGCCTCGACCACGGCCGACAGGTTCAGCGTGCCGGCGCAGAGCAGCACCGTGATGATGACGAAGCCGATCGAGACTTCATAGGACACCATCTGCGCCGCCGAGCGCAGCGCGGCCAGGAACGGATATTTCGAGTTCGACGACCAGCCGGCCATGATGATGCCGTAGATCGACAGCGACGAGATCGCGAAGATGAAGAGGACGCCGACATTGATGTCGGAAATCACCCAGCCGAGATTGGTCGGGATCACCGCCCAGGCCGCGAGCGCGAGCACGCAGGAGACCAGCGGCGCCAGCAGGAACACGCCCTTGTTGGCGCCGGCCGGGATGATCGGCTCCTTCAGCACGAACTTGAGCAGGTCCGCGAAGGACTGCAGCAGGCCCCACGGGCCGACCACGTTCGGGCCGCGGCGGATCTGCACCGCCGCCCAGATCTTGCGGTCGGCGAGCAGGATGTAGGCGATCGCCACCAGCAGGACGACGAGCACCAGGACGCTCTCGGCGACCATGATGATCAGCGGCCAGAGGAACCCGGTCCAGAATGCGCTTTCGAAAAATTCCATCAGATCACGCTCACTCCGCTGCGGTCAGCATCTGCCCGGAGGCAAGCCGCGAGCACTCCGCCATCACGGCGGACGCACGCGCGATTGGGTTGGTCAAATAGAAGTCCTCGACCAGCGGCTTGAACGGCGCCTTCTCGGGCGAGCCGCCCTTCCCCGCCAGCTTCTTGACCTGGTCGGCGGAGCCGACCTCGATCTGGTCGAGACGGATCAGATGCGGCACGACCTTGAAGATCGCCTGGCGCAGCGCCGAGAGCGAGTCATAACCGAGCTTCTTGCCGAGCGCTTCCGACAGCGCACGGACGATCGCCCAGTCCTCGCGGGCCTCGCCCGGTGGGAACGCGGCGCGACCGGTCATCTGCACGCGGCCTTCGGTGTTGACGTAGATCGCGGACTTCTCGGTGTAGGCGGCGGCCGGCAGGATCACGTCGGCGCGATGCGCGCCGCGGTCGCCATGGGTGCCGATATAGACGACGAAGGTGCCGTCCGGCGCCTTGATCTCGTCGGCGCCAAGCAGGAACAACAGGTCCAGCGTGCCGAACGTCGTCATCTGCGCAGCGTTCAGCCCACCCGCGCTTGCGGCGAAGCCGATGTCGAGCGCGCCGACGCGTGAGGCGGTCTCGTGCAGCACGCCGAAGCCGTTCCAGCCGTCCTTGACCGCGCCGACGTCGAGCGCGAGCTTGGCGCTAGCTGCGAGGATGGCGGCGCCGTCGTGACGGGCGGCCGCGCCCGCGCCGACCAGGATGATCGGATGCTTGGCGTTCTTCAGCACGTCCATGAAGGAGTGCTTGCCGGCCGCGAGCTCACCGAGCGTCTCGGTGCCCGCGCCGAGATGATCGTAATCATAGGTCAGGTCGGCCTTGGCGCCGATCACGCCGACCTTGAAGCCGCCGCCGCGCCAGCGCTTGCGGATGCGGGCGTTGAACACGGCCGCCTCTTTCCGCGGATTGGCGCCGATGATGAGCAGCGCGTCCGCCTGCTCGACGCCGACCAGCGTCGGATTGAAGATGTAGGAGCCGCGGCCGAGCGCGGGGTCGAAGGCGTCGCCGCCCTGCACCGCCAGGTTGCTCGAGCCGTACTTGGCGAGCAGGTCCTTCAGCGCGAACATCTCCTCGACGCCGGCGAGGTCGCCGGCGATCGCACCGATGCGCTTGCCGTCGGTGCGCGCCGCCTTGGAGGCGATCGCGGCGAAGGCCTCCTGCCAGCTCGCCGCGCGCAGCTTGCCGGCCTCGCGGATATAGGGCCGGTCGAGGCGCTGGGTGCGCAGGCCGTCGACGATGTGGCGGGTCTTGTCGGAGATCCACTCCTCGTTCACGGCCTCGTTGATGCGCGGCAGCACGCGCATCACTTCACGGCCGCGGGTGTCGACGCGGATCGCCGAGCCCACGCCGTCCATGACGTCGATCGACTGGGTCTTGCCGAGCTCCCACGGACGCGCCGCGAAGGCATAGGGCTTCGAGGTCAGTGCGCCGACCGGGCAGATGTCGACGAGATTGCCCTGCAATTCCGACGTCAGCGCGTGCTGGAGATAGGTCGTGATCTCCATGTCCTCGCCGCGCCCCGTCGCGCCCATCTCGGGCGCGCCGGCGACTTCCGCCGAGAAGCGGACGCAGCGCGTGCACTGGATGCAGCGGTTCATCGAGGTCTTGACCAGCGCGCCGAGATACTTGTCCTCGACGGCGCGCTTGTTCTCGGCGAAGCGGCTGGTGTCGACACCATAGCCCATCGCCTGGTCCTGCAGGTCGCACTCGCCGCCCTGGTCGCAGATCGGGCAGTCCAGCGGATGGTTGATGAGAAGGAATTCCATCACGCCTTCGCGCGCCTTCTTCACCATCGGCGAACGCGTGGAGATCTCCGGCGGCTCGCCCTTCGGGCCCGGACGGCAGTCGCGCACGCCCCAGGCGCAGCTGGCGACCGGCTTCGGGCCGCCCTTCACCTCGACGAGGCACATCCGGCAATTGCCGGCGATCGACAGCCGCTCGTGATAGCAGAAGCGCGGAATCTCGGCGCCGGCCGCCTCGCACGCCTGAAGCAGCGTGTACTCGGCGGGGACATCGATCTCTTTGCCGTCGATGATGAGCTTGGTCATGTCTCTTACTCCGCCGCGACCATGTTCACGGGATCGCGGACGCCGGCATCGTCGATGTCGGCCTTATGCGAATACTGATCGATGCGCGCTTCGATCTCGTGACGGAAATGCGCGATCAGGCCCTGGATCGGCCAGGCCGCCGCGTCGCCAAGCGCGCAGATGGTGTGGCCTTCGACCTGCTTGGTGACTTCGAGCAGCATGTCGATCTCGCGCTTGTGGGCGCGGCCTTCGGCCATGCGGGTCAGGACGCGCCACATCCAGCCGGTGCCCTCGCGGCACGGCGTACACTGGCCGCAGCTCTCGTGCTTGTAGAAATACGAGATGCGGGCGATGGCGCGGATCAGGTCGGTGGACTTGTCCATCACGATCACGGCCGCGGTGCCGAGGCCCGAGCGCAGCTTGCTCAGGCTGTCGAAATCCATCGGCGTGTCGATGATCTGCTCGGCCGGCACCATGCGCACCGACGAGCCGCCGGGGATCACGGCCTTGAGGTTGTCCCAGCCGCCGCGGATGCCGCCGCAATGCTTGTCGATCAGCTCACGGAACGGAATGCCCATGGCTTCTTCGACGTTGCAGGGCCGCTCGACATGGCCGGAGATGCAGAAGAGCTTGGTGCCGACATTGTTCGGACGGCCGATGCCGGCGAACCAGGCGGCGCCGCGACGGAGAATGTCCGGCGCAACCGCGATCGACTCGACGTTATTGACGGTGGTCGGGCAGCCGAACAGGCCGACGTTGGCCGGGAACGGCGGCTTCAGGCGCGGCTGGCCCTTCTTGCCTTCGAGGCTTTCGAGCAGCGCGGTCTCCTCGCCGCAGATGTAAGCGCCGGCGCCGTGCGCGACGTAGATGTCGAACGGCCAGCCGTTGACGTTGTCCTTGCCGACCAGCTTGGCCTCATAGGCCTGGTCGATCGCCGCCTGCAGATGCTCGCGTTCGCGGATGAACTCGCCGCGGACATAGATGTAGCAGGCATGCGCATTCATCGCGCAGCTCGCGATCAGGCAGCCCTCGATCAGGAGATGCGGATCATGCCGCATGATCTCGCGATCCTTGCAGGTGCCGGGCTCGGACTCGTCGGCGTTGACGACGAGATAGCTCGGCCGGCCGTCGGTCGATTCCTTCGGCATGAAGGACCATTTCAGACCGGTCGGGAAGCCGGCGCCGCCGCGGCCGCGCAGGCCCGACGCCTTCATCTCGTTGATGATCCAGTCGCGGCCCTTGTCGATGATATTCTTCGTACCATCCCAGGCGCCGCGGCGCCGCGCACCCTCCAGCCCCCAGTCGTGGAGGCCGTAGAGGTTCTTGAAGATGCGGTCCTTGTCCTCGAGCATATCAGTGCTTTCCGATCAACGATTGGACTGCTTGTAGGCAAGTCCGGCGGCGCAGACGGCGAAGGTCAACGCCCAGAGCAGGCTGGATTCCAGCGACGCGTTCAGGCTGAAGCGTTGCAGGAGAAAGATGAAGGCAGCCGCCACGGCGGCATGCATCGCGATGAAGCCCCACTTCTTCATGGCACCGCTCCCCTCCACCGAAGGCTGCGAGAGATCACGCATCAGGTGATCTCCTTCAGCGTGGTCGGCCCGGTGATCGGCGCCGAGAACTGGCGGCCGTTCTGCGGGCCGGGCTTGGGCGGATTGCCCGAAGCAAAGCCGTCGAGCACCTTGCCGAAGCTTTCCTTGGTCAGGTCCTCATAGGTGTCCTTGCCGATCAGCACCATCGGCGCGTTCACGCAGGCCCCCAGGCACTCGACCTCCTCCCAGCTGAAATTGCCGTCCTTGGAGAGATGGAAGGGCTCGTGATGGATGCGGTGCTCGCAGACGTGGATCAGATCCTCGGCGCCGCGCAGGCGGCACGGCGTGGTGCCGCAAACCTGGACGTGGGCCTTCTTGCCCACGGGTGCGAGCTGGAACATCGTGTAGAAGGTCGCGACCTCGAGCACGCGGATGTAGGGCATGTCGAGCATGTCGGCGATGACGCGGATCGCGGCTTCCGAGACCCAACCGTCGTGCTGCTCCTGCGCCCGCCAGAGGATGGCGATGACGGCGGAGGCTTGCCGGCCGGCCGGATATTTCGCGATCTGCTGCTTGGCGAATGCGAGGTTCTCCTCCGTGAACGCAAAGCTCGCGGGCTGGACTTCCTTCGGTGCTAATCGGCGAACGGACATCTCTTCAATCTCTCACTGCATGCGGCGCGCGGTTTTGGCATTCAGGGATTCGATCCTGTCCTGCCAGAACGCGCTTGCGGTGCCGAAAACGTTGTAGCCGACATGGGTCGAGACCTTGATGCGATCGAGGATCGACAACTCGGTCACGGTCTCCATCCGGTTGCTGCGCGGATCGAACACGATCAGCTTCAGCGGGGTCTGTTCGAGGATGTAGCGCGACACGGCATGGGAGCGGTCGCTGCCGTGCTCCTCGCACATGATGACGCTGTCGGCCTGGAGCAGCCGGGCGCCGCCCTTGATCGCCTCGATCTCGACGCCCTCGACGTCGAGCTTGATCAGGTACTTGCCGCTGGCGGCGATCTTTCCGTCGTCAATTAGGTTGTCGAGTGCCAGGACCGGCACCTCTTCCCCACCTGCCGATGCGTCACCGGCGATGCTGAAGGCCTCGTGCTTGGTGCCGGAGAGACGCGCCGTGCCGCGGGCGGCGCCGATGGCGCACTTCATGGTCTCGAAGCGGTTGCCATTCACGCGGGCGTTGTTGGCGAGCTTCGGATAGTTCTGGCCCGACGGCTCGATCGCGATCGCCTTGTGCGAGCCGAACGGCTTGCTCGACACCAGCACCGACCAGTAGCCGTAATTGGCGCCGCAATCGAGCAGCGTGTAGTCGACGTCGACGGAGTCGGCGAACAGCACCTCGAGCTCGTCCTCATAATTGTACGAGCGGTTGAGCAGCTTGCTCCAGTAGCCGTCGCCGTAGGGAAATTCGAACACGGCGTCGGGGTTGAGCTTGATCGCAATGTTGCGCTTGGGCAGCGTCTTCGCCAACAGATTGGCGCAGGCAATGTAGCCCATGTGCGAGAAGTGCGAGGAGATCTTCGATCCCGTCACCAGCGCCAAGGCAGCCGTCCGCTCCCACAGGTTGGCCCCTTCAAGGGCCCCCGAGGCGCGGTCAAACTGGATTGGCGCCTGCGCCATCACCGATCGACCTCTCCGAACACGATGTCGAGCGAGCCCAGGATCGCCGAGACGTCCGCGAGCAGATGGCCGCGGCAGATGTGGTCCATCGCCTGCAGATGGGCAAAGCCCGGCGCGCGGATCTTGCACTTGTACGGCTTGTTGGTGCCGTCAGAGATCAGGTAGACGCCGAACTCGCCCTTGGGCGCTTCGACCGCGGCATAGACTTCACCGGCCGGCACGTGGACGCCTTCGGTGTAGAGCTTGAAGTGGTGGATCAGCGCTTCCATCGAGCGCTTCATCTCGCCGCGGCGCGGCGGCGCGACCTTGTTGTCCTCGACGACGACGGGGCCCTTGCCATCCGGCGCATTCAGCTTCTGGATGCACTGCTTCATGATGCGCACGGCCTGGCGCATCTCTTCCATGCGGATCAGATAGCGGTCGTAGCAGTCGCCGTTCTTGCCGATCGGAATGTCGAAATCCATCTCGGCGTAGCATTCATAGGGCTGCGACTTGCGCAGGTCCCAGGCCGCGCCCGAGCCGCGCACCATCACGCCCGAAAAACCCCACTCCCAGGCTTCCTTCAGCGGCACCACGCCGATGTCGACGTTGCGCTGCTTGAAGATGCGGTTGGCGGTGAGCAGCCGGTCGAGGTCGTCCACGACCTTCAGGAACGGATCGCACCAGGCCTCGATGTCGTCGACCAGCTTCTGCGGCAGGTCCTGATGCACGCCGCCGACGCGGAAGAAGGCTGCATGCATGCGGCTGCCCGAGGCGCGCTCGTAGAACACCATCAGCTTCTCGCGCTCTTCGAAGCCCCACAGCGGCGGGGTGAGCGCGCCGACGTCCATCGCCTGCGTGGTGACGTTGAGCAGATGCGACAGGATGCGGCCGATCTCGCAATAGAGCACGCGGATGAGCTGGCCGCGGCGCGGCACCTCGATGCCCAGCAGCTTTTCAGCGGCGAGGCAGAAGGCATGCTCCTGGTTCATCGGCGCGACGTAGTCGAGGCGGTCGAAATAAGGGATCGCCTGGAGATAGGTCTTCTGCTCGATCAGCTTTTCGGTGCCGCGGTGAAGCAGGCCGATATGCGGGTCGACGCGGGCGACCACCTCACCGTCCAGCTCCAGCACCAGGCGCAGCACGCCGTGCGCCGCAGGGTGTTGCGGGCCGAAGTTGATGGTAAAGTTTCTGAGGTTCTCAGGTTGTTCATTCATGATCAGACCTTCGGCCCCGCCTTTTCGTCGCCAGGCAGCGGATAGTCCGCGCCTTCCCACGGCGACAAGAAATCAAACTTGCGGAATTCCTGGTTGAGCCGGACAGGCTCGTACACCACCCGCTTCTCCTGGTCGTCGTAGCGGACCTCGACGAAGCCGGTAAGCGGGAAATCCTTGCGCAGCGGATGCCCCTCGAAACCGTAATCGGTGAGGATACGGCGCATGTCGGGATGACCGACAAAGAACACGCCGTAGAGGTCGTAGGCCTCGCGCTCGAACCAGTCGGCGCCCGGGAACACCTCGATCAGCGACGGCACCTGGGTGGTCTCGTCGGCCTGGGCCTTGAGGCGGATGCGCGTGTTCAGGGTGGGTGACAGGAAGTGATAGATCACGTCGAAGCGCTTTTCGCGCGACGGATAGTCCGCAGCCGTGATGTCGGTGAAGTTGACGAAACGGCAGTTCGGATCGTCGCGGAGGTACTTGACCACCTCGACGATCTTGCTGGCCTCGACATCAACCGTGAGCTGGTTGAAGGCCACCGTGTGACCGGTGGCGGCGCCCGGAAGCGCGCTAACGATCGTCTGCCCCAGTGCGTCGAGCTTGGCGTCGTCCATGACGTAAAACCTTAGCGTTCGATGGTGCCGGTGCGGCGGATCTTCTTCTGCAGCAGCAGCACGCCGTAGAGCAGCGCTTCCGCCGTGGGCGGGCAGCCCGGCACGTAGATGTCGATCGGCACGATGCGGTCGCAGCCGCGCACGACCGAGTAGGAATAGTGATAGTAGCCCCCGCCATTGGCGCAGGAGCCCATCGAGATGACGTAGCGCGGCTCGGGCATCTGGTCGTAGACCTTGCGCAGCGCCGGCGCCATCTTGTTGGTCAGCGTGCCCGCGACGATCATCACGTCGGACTGGCGCGGCGAGGCACGCGGGGCGAAGCCGAAGCGCTCGACGTCGTAGCGCGGCATCGACACCTGCATCATCTCGACGGCGCAGCAGGCGAGACCGAAGGTCATCCACATCAAGGAGCCGGTGCGCGCCCAGGTGATGAGATCGTCGGTCGCGGCCACGAAGAAGCCCTTGTCGGACAGCTCGGAATTGACCTCGAGGAAGAACGGATCATTGGCCCCGACCGGCTTGCCGGTCGACGGGTCCAGGATACCCTTGGGGGCCGGCGCAACAACCGGACCGGTGGACGGTGCTGGGTTCAATCCCATTCGAGTGCCCCTTTCTTCCATTCATAGGCGAACCCGACCGTCAGCACGGCGAGGAACACCACCATGGACCAGAAGCCGGTCGCGCCAAGCTTGCCGAACGCCACCGCCCAGGGAAACAGGAACGCCACCTCGAGGTCGAAGATGATGAAGAGGATGGCGACCAGATAGAAGCGGACGTCGAACTTCATTCGCGCGTCGTCGAAGGCGTTGAAACCGCACTCATACGCCGACAGCTTTTCCGGGTCCGGCTGCTGGAACGCCACGATGAACGGCGCGATCAGCAGCACGAGGCCGATGAGGCCCGCTACCCCTATAAAGACGACGAGTGGAAGATAGTTCTGTAGAATGCCGCTCATTGACGAGCCCTTTTTCCCGCGACGTCGGGGGAGCCGCGGATTCGTCCCGATTTGGAATTATTCTGAGCCTTAGCGCAGTGCACCAATGGGCGCAAGACACGCTCTTTTCAGGCCCTTTGCCGCCCCCAGAACGGTGGAAATCCCGGAATCACCCCGCGGTTGGTATGGAGCAGATCGCCCAGACCAGCAAGGGTGACCACAGTTTTGCACGGCGGCTTGTTCTGAGATTGTGGGGCGCGGACCAGGACCGCGATTTGCGACACAGCGTCCGGTCAAAATTCTCGGGTTTTTCCTGCGGCAGCGCACCCAGACCCAGGCAATAACGGCCGTGACGGCCCTTTCCGTCACTCGGGCGAGATACTGACCCGGCCGGTTGGCGCAACGGACGGCCGGTGAAGGTCGCGGGCGCAGGCAGGACATGCGCGGCAATATCCGTATCCGCAGGCGCGGCTGGTCAGCCATGCATCATGACGGGACCGCACCTCGTCCGGCGAATGCGTCAGGACAGCATCCGATCCGGAGCGACCGCGAGCGCGGCGGCGACTTGCTGGGCCGTCGCACGCGCCGCGCTCGCATGAGCTTCGGGCCGGGGGGCATGGCCCGGGAGCTCATCGATCTCCCGATGGGAGATCAGCGGTCGTCCGGTCGGTAGAGCCTCGGGATGATCGAGATCAGGGGCGCTCGATGCTGCCCCCGCCTCTCCTCATCCCTTGCTTCACCATTTGTAGGAGACGCTGGCGGTGACGCGCCGGCGGTCGCCGTAGAAGCAGGCCCCGTCCGAGGCGCAGCTCGCGACATAGATCTTGTCGGTCACGTTGATCACATTGAGTGCCGTGCGCCAGTTCTGCCATTCGTAATGGACCGTGAGATCGCCGAGCACCACCGCGGGAACTTCGAGGGTGTTGGCGATGTCGGCCCAGGAGGAGCCGATATAGCGGACGCCGCCGCCGAAGCCGAAGCCCTCAAGCGGTCCGTCCTTGAAGGTGTAGTCGGCCCAGCCCGACACCAGCATCTCGGGCGTGTTGGTCGGCGTCTTGCCGATCACCGAGGGGTCGATATCCTTGCTGTTGAAGAGATGATAGGCGGTGAAGGCGCCGATCAGCTTCAGCTCCTTCGTGGCATTGGCCACCGCTTCGAGCTCGATGCCGCGCGAGGTGACCTCTGCGGTCTGGTTCTGCAACGTGACGATCGCGCCCGGCGCGGTGGACGCCACGTTCTGCCGCTTCAGGTCGAAAACCGAGGCGGTGAAGTAGCCATCGAAACCCTTCGGCGCGACCTTCACGCCGATCTCGGCCTGCTGGCCGGTCTCCGGCAGGAACAACTGGTTCGTCGCATTGAGGCCGATGATCGGATTGTAGCTCGTCGCATAGGAGACGTAGGGCGCAATTCCGTTGTCGAAATTGTAGATCAGTCCGGCACGCCCGCTGAACTTGCTGTCGTCACGCTGGCCGACGACGGCGCCGGTGTCTCGGGCGGCCTGGGTCGTCTCGACCCAGTCGTTGCGGCCGCTCAAGACCAGCGTGAAGTTGCCGAGCTTCATCTGGTCCTGGAGATAGGTGCCGGCCTGCTTCTGCGTGATCTGGAAATTGCGGAACGGCGCGCCCGTGATCGGAATGTCGCCGACACCATATGCTGGATTTAGGACGTTGATCGACGGCACGCCGAAGAAGTTGAAAGCCTGATAGTCGTCGATCTGGTAGCCCTTCAGGTCGACGCCGAACAGCATCGTGTGCCTTACCGGTCCGGTGTTGAAGCGATACTCCAACTGATTGTCGAGATTGGCCTGATTGGCCGTATCCTTTGCATACCAATTGTAACGGAAGAGATCGCCGGTCGCCGCGCTGGTGTAGCCGCTGGCCACGTAGCCGCGATAGGTCACGTCGACATGTGCGAACCGCGCATTCTGCCGGAACGTCAGGTCGTCGGTCAGATTGCGCTCGAACTGATAGCCGAGCATCTCCTGCTCGCGCGTGAACTTGTCGACGCTGGGATCGCCGGCGAAGAAGCTGGTCGAGATCTTGCCGAACGGCGCGCTGGTCACCGTGCCCTGGTAAGGCAGGAAGTTGATTCCACGCGTGTCCTGCTTGGAGGCCGACGCCAGCACCGTGAAGGTGGTGTCGGCATCCGGCTTCCAGGTGAATGACGGAGCGATGAAGTAATTGTTGTCGGGCGTGAAGTTGACCTGCGTCGGGCCGTTCTGAACCTGACCGACGACGCGGTAGAACAGCTTGCCGTCCTGAGGCTGCGTCGCGACCGGACCGCCGAAATCGAAACCGACATAGGCATTGCCGAAATTGTTGACGCCGGTCTCGACGTAGCGGATCGGCTCGGCCGGCGGCATCTTGCTGATGACGTTGACGATGCCGCTCGGGCTCGATCCGCCGTAAAGCACCGCCGACGGACCGCGCAGCACCTCGACGCGCTCCATGTTGAACGGCTGGAGCTTCCAGCTCGCATAGGACGTGTAGAACAGCTGCATGCCGTCGAGAAACAGGCCGATATCATCGGACTTGAAGCCGCGGATCAGCCACCAGTCGTTGCGCGTATCCGCACCAAAGGTCCCTGCCCGCACGCCGGCGGTATAGCGCAGCACCTCGTCGAGCTTGTTCGGCTTCTGGTCGCGGATCTGCTCCGCGCCGATGACGGACACCGATTGCGGTGTCTCCATGATCGGCGTGTCGGTCTTGGTGCCGGACGAGCTGCGGCCGGCGACGTAGCCGCGCACCGGGCCGCGCGGCGTCTCGACGAAGCCGGCATTGCGCTGGGGCTGCGGCTTGCTTCTGTTCGCGGCCTGCACCGATCGCCGTGGCGCGCTGCGCGCGGCGGAGGCGGGTGCGCGGCGGCGCGCTTCCGGTGCGGTGACGGTCACGGACGGCAGGTTCTGCGCGCCGCTCTGCGTGGACGATTGTGCGAGCGATGCCTGCGGCACCAAAACCCAAGCGGATGCGGTCGCCAACACGGCCGACCGCAGCATTCCAAGACTGTTCAACGCGCCACCCCAAAGCTGCATGTTTGATGCGTCATGCCGTGTCCCGGCACGGCATGCGCCTGATGGTGACGCTTATGTGAGGGCGCTCGATTTCCCTAATTGAAAGCTTCTTAGAGCGACTCTTAGAATCGATCCATTGTTCCCGGGCACGATCGGGAACGTCAGCGCGAATTCTTCTCGCTCTCGAGCATCTCGGCGGCGATCGCCGTGAGCTGATCGACCTGCTGCAGCAGCATGTCGAACTCGGCTGGACTCAGATGTTCCAGCAGGCGGCGGTTGCGCTCCTGCGCGCCTTCGACGATCGCATCATGCGCGGCGAGGCCCGCCGCGGTGAGCGAGATCAGCACCTCTCGGCTATCCTTCGGATTTGCCGATTTCGCGATCAGCTTGCGCGACACCAGATTGGCCAGAGCGCGGCTGATCTGCCCCTTGTCCTGGCCGACGGCCTCGGCGAGCCGCGCCACGCTCATCGGCGGACGCCGGCCGAGCGAGGCGACGAGACCGAACTCGACGGAGGACAATCCGGTGAGGCGCTTGTAGCGCAGGATGGCGCCGCGCTTGAGCAGATTGGCGAGCACCATCAGCCGCGAGGACAGCATCGCGGTGATCGGCGCCGGCTCGCTCTCGCCCGGCTCGGGGGCCGTCCACCCGTCCCTGCTCGGTGTCTGGTTCATCGTCCACCTCTGCCAAGAAAGCCCGGCCCTGCCAAGCCTGAGCCCGCTGCGGCCAGCCCTTCTCCTCAAATGCGATTAAGAGGCATTTAGAAGATCGTTGACAATGTCATCGAATTAACTTTCACTGCGGCCAAGACATCAAAAAGGCCCGGCCAGCGCGGCCGACAGCGGGAGGAGCAGCATGACCATCACCCAGCGGGATCGTGATCTCGGCACGGCCTATGCGATGAAGCCGGCGCACACGCGTACCGAGCTCACCTCGGTCGTGCGCGGCACGCCGATGGGTGAACTGCTGCGCCGCTACTGGCATCCGGTCGGGCTCGTCGGCGATGCCACCGACACGCCGAAGAAGGTGCGCGCGCTGGGCGAGGACCTGGTGCTGTTCCGCGACAAGCATGGGCGCGCCGGGCTCCTGCACGCCCGCTGCTGCCACCGCGGCACCACGCTCTATTACGGAAAGGTCGAGGAGGACGGCATCCGCTGCTGCTATCACGGCTGGAAGTTCGACACCGAAGGCCACTGCCTGGAGCAGCCCTGCGAGCCCGATGGCGGCCAGTTCAAGGACAAGATCCGCCAGCCCTGGTATCCGGTCGAGGAACGCTACGGGCTGATCTTCGCCTATATGGGCCCGGCCGAGAAACGCCCGGTGCTGCCGCGCTATGAGTGCCTGGAAAAGATGGATGACGGCGAGCTGGTCGAGGCCGACGATTCCTCGATCGGCGGCGGCGGTCCCGCGATCATCCCCTGCAACTGGCTCCAGCATTTCGAGAACGTGGTCGACCCCTACCACGTGCCGGTGCTGCACGGCTCGTTCTCGGGCCCGCAATTCACCAACATGATGGCGTCGATCCCGGAGGTGAAATTCGAGAAATCGCCGCGCGGCGTGCTCGTGCGCTCCGAGCGCAAGCAGGACGACGGCAAGGTGTTTTATCGCGTCAGCGAGGCAGCGCTGCCGACGCTGCGCGTGGTGCCGAACCCGCGGGTCGCGCAGTTCGCCCGCGTCGAATCGATCGGCTGGGTGTTGCCGATCGACGACAGCTCGTTCCGCATCTATGTCGCCGGCCGCGTCAAGGCTCCCGGCGAGATCAGCCGCATGCGCTCGAAGTTCAACGGAAAATTCTGGTGGGACATGAGCGAGGAAGAGCACCAGCAATTCCCGGGCGACTATGAGGCCCAGGTCGGCCAGGGCGAGGTGACGGTTCACTCCGAGGAGCATTTCGGCCAGAGCGACCGCGGCATCCTGATGATCCGGCGCATGCTGAGCGACCAGCTCGACGCGCTCGCCGCGGGCCGCGATCCGATCGGCGTGTCCTTTGATGCGAGCACGCCGCCGGTCGAATTCGAAGCGGGGAATTACATCCGCGAAGGCTGAGCCACCAGCCCACAGGGCTGGACCGACAACGACAACAAAGACAAATTGGGGGAAGCGATGGTCGATGTGACGTCACAAGTGTCGGTGCAAACGGCTGCGACGGCAAAGCCCTCCGCGCGGCGCTACTACGTGCTGGGGCTGCTCACCGTCATCTACGCGCTGAACTTCCTCGACCGCACGATCTTCAACGTCCTGATCGAGCCGATCAAGAAGGAGTTCGCCCTCAGCGACACCATGATGGGCCTGCTCGCAGGGTTCGGCTTCGCGCTGTTCTATTCCCTGCTCGGCATCCCCATCGCGCGCGTCGCCGACCGGCTGAACCGGCGCAACATCGTCGCCGTCGCCTTCGCGTTCTGGAGCGCAATGACGGCTCTGTGCGGCGCGGCCACCAGCCTGACCTCGCTGGCGCTGGCACGCATCGGCGTCGGCATCGGCGAATCCGCGGGATCCCCGGCCTCGCAGTCGATCGTCGCCGATCTCTTCGCCAAGAACGAGCGACCGCGCGCGCTCGGCATCTACGCCATCGGCACCTATCTCGGCGTCTTCCTCGGCTATTTCGTCGGCGGCTACGTCAACCAGCATTATGGCTGGCGGATGGCCTTCTACGTCGCCGGCCTGCCCGGCATCCTGCTCGCGGCTGTCCTGTGGCTGACGATCTCCGAGCCGAAGCGCGGCGCCATGCAGGAAAGTTTCGTGCCCGAGCCGCTCGGCCCGACGCTGCGCTTCCTCGCGTCCCAGCAGAGCTTCATCATCGTGCTGATCGGCTTCTGCCTCACCACCTACACCAACTATGCGACCGCGGCCTGGATCCCGCCGTTCCTGGCCCGCGTGCACCATTTGTCGAGCGCCGAGATCGGCACCTATGCCGGCACCTTCAAGGGCCTCGCCGGCATGGCGGGCACCCTGCTCGGCGGCTTCGTGGTGGCGCAAATCAGCCGCCGCGACGACCGCTGGAAACTGTGGGCGCCCGCGATCACCTCAGGCCTCGCCGGACCGGTGTTCGCGCTCTGCATGCTGACGCAGGATTTCGCGATGATGGTGGCGATGCTGGCACTGACCTCGTTCCTGGTCGGCTTTCATCTCGGCCCGATCTTCGCGATCGCGCAGACCGTGGCAAAACCCAGCATGCGCGCGCTGGCCTCCGCGCTGATCGCGCTGACAGCCACCTGCTTCGGCCAGGGTGTCGGCCCGCTCGCCGTAGGGATGGTCAACGATGCCCTGAAGGGCAGCTATGGCGCGGAAGCGGTGCGCTATTCGCTGCTCTCGGCTGCGGTCACGACCACGCTCGGCGCGCTCCTGTTCGTCTGGGCCGCCCGCTCGATCCGGAACGATATCGGCCGGGCCGCGGCCTGAAAGCCGGCCCCGCGCCACCGCCCGGCGAAACCAGCCGGGCGGGCAGATGAAACCATTTTGCGGAACCCGCGAAACCATCCGGAAACAGATGGCCCTTAGAAGAAGAGCCCATAGACGGCGGCAAAGCCCGTCGGGAGGCTCACATGAACCACTCAATTCACTCTGCTGATCGTGCGACCCACCTGAAGATCGTGGTGGTGGCGCTGGTGGCCGGCATTGTGGTGGCCGGATTCGGGATCGCGGCCCGTACCAATGCCGATTACGGCCAGACCGCCCAGTCCAGTCAGGTGATCAAGGCCGGCAAGCCGGTGGCGATCACCAGCGCGGGCACGTCGGAGATTCGCTGATAAGCCCTGCTCCGGGCTAACCAGAGGCCGCCTCCGGGCGGCCTTTTTCGTTTTCCAGAGCAATGCTTAGCCGAGATGTGCTGGCGAAGCGCAACGTCCTTGACTTCACCAAGCCCCGCCTTTAAGTCCCCCCTCGTTCCGCGCGCTTTCAGCGAGCCACGCGGGAGTAGCTCAGTTGGTTAGAGCGCCGGCCTGTCACGCCGGAGGTCGCGGGTTCGAGCCCCGTCTCTCGCGCCATTTTGGCAATCCCTTCATAGCCTTAGTCCGAACTTCTCGACGCCTTTCGCGGCCTTGTCCGCGAAGTCGGGAACCCGTGGCATAGTCAGCCCGCGTCCGAATCGTCTACGCCTTCCAGGACTTAAGAAGGGATCCCCATGCTTTTCCGGCTTTTCCGGGGCTTCCCTGTCATTGAGGAGGCCAGACATGGCAAAAAAGGATTCGGCAAAGAAGGCAGTTGCTCCCGCCACCATCACGCTCAAGCACCTCGCCGCCGATATCGCCGAGAGCCAGGACCTGTCCAAGAAGCACGCCGAGGCCGTCCTGACCGACATGGTCGATCTGATCACCAAGCACCTGAAGAAGGGTGACCGGGTCCGCATCGTGGGGCTCGGCATCCTCCAGGTCCGCAAGCGCGCCGCCCGCACCGGCCGCAATCCCTCCACCGGCGAAGCCATTCACATCAAGGCGAGCAAGAAGGTCGCGTTCCGCCCGGTCAAGGAACTCAAAGAGGCGATCTAGCGCTTACATTCCATTAAGGCTGATCCGAGCTCGTTCCGGCCGCATCGCGGCCTGCTTTTCTGATATACCGCCTGCTTCCCCAAGAACCTGCTCCCAAAAGCCCCGGCGGTTTGACCAGAAATGTCCTCCCTCACCTTTACGCACACCGTGACCGAGCGCTTCCTGCGCTACGTCACCATCGACACCCAGTCCGATCCGGAATCCCCGCGCTCGCCCTCGACCGAGAAGCAGAAGGATCTCGGCCGCGTGCTCGCCGCCGAGCTGAAGGCCATCGGCGTCGCTGACGCCCATCTCGACGATTACGGCTATGTCTACGGCACCATCCCGGCCAATACGACCAAGAAGGTGCCGGTGATCTGCTTCTGCTCGCACATGGACACCTCGCCCGACGTCACGGGCAAGGACGTCAAGCCGCAGATGGTGAAGAACTATCGCGGCGGCGACATCGTGCTGCCGGGCGACACCAGCCAGGTGATCCGCTTCGCCGAGCATCCGGCGCTGAAGAACCAGATCGGCAACGACATCATCACCACCGACGGCACCACGCTGCTGGGCGCCGACAACAAGGCCGGCGTCGCCGAGATCATGGATGCCGCGCATTTCTTCATCAACAACCCTGATGTGAAGCACGGCACCATCAAGATCCTGTTCACGCCGGACGAGGAGATCGGCCGCGGCGTCGACAATGTCGATCTGAACAAGCTCGGTGCCGATTTCGGCTACACCATGGACGGCGAGAGCGCGGGCTCAGTCGAGGACGAGACCTTCTCGGCTGATGGTGCCACCATCACCATCAACGGCGTCAGCGCCCATCCCGGCTACGCCAAGGGCAAGATGGAGCACGCGATCAAGATCGCGGCCGCCATCGTCGAGCGGCTGCCGAAGGAAGGCTGCTCGCCCGAGACCACCTCAGGCAAGCAGGGCTTTCTGCATCCGATCGGCATCGACGGCGCGCTGGAGCAGGCGACGCTCTCCTTCATCGTCCGCGACTTCACCGAGGAAGGGCTGAAGGAGAAGGAGGCGCTGCTCGAGGGCATCGTCAAGGACGTGATGAAGGACTATCCGCGCTCGACCTATAGCTTCGAGGTCAGGGAGCAGTACCGCAACATGAAGCAGGTGATCGACCGTCACCCGCACGTGCTCGAATACGCCATCGAGGCGATCCGCCGGGCCGGCCTGCGCCCGATGCGCACCGCCATCCGCGGCGGCACCGACGGCTCCCGCCTGTCCTTCATGGGCCTGCCCTGCCCCAACATCTTCGCCGGCGAGCACGCCTTCCACTCGCGCCTCGAATGGGTCAGCCGGCAGGACATGGAGAAGGCGGTGCAGACAATCGTCCATCTCGCCATGATCTGGGAGGAGAAGGCGTAGCTTGCGCTGAGCTTAAATTCCGTCGCGGCTCACCTGTTCGTCCGTCCGGCCTCAGGCCGTCGCAGCAGCTTGCCCGCCGCGATACTCCGCCCACGCTTGCCGCAGAATTTGCAGCGATGAGGTGAGGAAGATTCCTGCCATCACCGCGGCGACAGCCAGATCGGGCCAAGCCGTCGCGGTGCCGAACACGCCAACGGCAGCAACCATCACGATGACGTTGCCGATGGCGTCATTGCGCGAGCAGAGCCATACCGATCGGACGTTGGCGTCACCGTCCTTGTAGCGCGCAAGCAGGAGAACCGAGGTCAAGTTAGCCGCCAGTGCGGCCAGGCTCATCGCCCCCATCAGCTCTGCGCGGGGCAGCCCCAGGACGAGGGTCTGATAGACCGTCGACCCGAACACCCAGGCGGCCATGGCGCTGAGCGACAGGCCCTTGAACAGCGCGGCAGTTGCGCGCGTCCTGATGCTCGCACCGATCACCGAAAGGCTCAGGCCGTAGGTGACGGTATCGGCGAGGAAGTCGAGGGCATCGGCCTTGAGAGCCTGCGAGCCGGCCAAGTGGCCCGCCGCCATTTCGCTCACGAACATCGTCGCATTGATGGCGATGACGGTCCACAGCACGCGCTTGTATCGTGGATCGAGCCCGTCGAAGACCGGAACGCCTGCCGAGCAGCAGTCGGCGCAGCCTGACGTGGCGACCTCCTCCACCCGGGGTTTAACGGCTTCCCCGCAGCACGCGTCGTGCGAGCAGCAAGACTCTTCGGGCATTCCAGGCTCCTCTCCGCGTGCCATCTTACCATCAACCCGCACCGATGGCGACTTCTAGGCATGTTTCACAATTGCCTGGGCCTCTAGCCCCTTCGAACGAAGCCATCCGACCCGCGTTGCGCCCTCCTCGATCGGCCCCTTCGCACCGTTTCCCTTGGAGCCGGAAAATGAGAATCTTTCGAACTGACTGTAACCGGGTCGGCAATACGACCGAACTAAAGCCAAGTGGGTATGACGTCTCCAGAAATAGAGCTGAAGGCACTGATGCTTGCCAGCCAGGACGGCGATGCGGCTGCGCATCGGGTGCTGTTGGAGCGGTTAAGCCGCCATTTGCGCGCCTATTACAAGGGCAAGCTCGTAAGAATAGGCCGAGGTACAACGGAAGCCGAGGATCTGGTTCAGGAGGCCGTGCTGGCGATCCACCTCCAGCGACACACCTACGATCCGGAGGAGCCGTTAACGCCCTGGGTATATGCGATCGCAGCTACAAGCTGATCGATTTTTTGCGCCGGAACCGGGCATCCGTCGCCGACGTGCCGATCGATGAAGCGCACGAAGTCACGGCGAATGACGATCACCTCGGCGCAGAGAGCAGCTTTGATGTCAGGCGCCTGCTAATGCGCCTGCCCGAAAAGATGCGATGCGCCATCGAGGCCGTGAAATTGGACGGATTGAGCGTAGCCGAAGCGGCACTGCGCTGCCGTATTTCGGAGTCTGGGGTGAAGGTCAACATTCATCGCGGGTTGAAGGCGTTGGCGGCGCTGATCGCACAGAGGACGCAATCATGAAGACGGACGAACTGATCACTGCACTCAGCATGAACGTCGAACCGGTCAACCGCCGGCTGGTCAACCGCGGCGTAGGCATTGCGCTCGCGGTAGGAACCGCCGTTGCGATAGGTGTGACGCTCGTTGCGCTCGGCCTCCGCGCGGACCTGGCCACACCTCGCGCCGTGATTTTCCTGTTCCTGAAACTCCTGTTCGCGATCGGCACGGTGGGCGCGGCATCTGTCTATCTGGCGCGGCTGGCACGTCCCGGAGGCGAGCGAAGAGTATCCTCAGGTCTCGCCGCGCTGCCATTTTTGGCGATCCTGCTGCTTGCCGGCATCAGCCTGGGACAGGCGCCCAGCTCCCATTGGGACAAGATGGTGATGGGGAATGACTGGCTCGAATGCCTCGTTTCCATCCCGGTCATTGCGGTCGTTCCCTTTGCCGTCGTTATTTGGGCAGTGCGAAGGGCGGCCCCAACCAGTCTGGTTCGCACAGGCGCCTTCAGCGGGCTTGTCGCAGGCGGGATCAGTGCGATCGCCTATGCACTTCACTGTACCGACGACTCGCTGCCCTTTGTCGCGCTCTGGTATGGCGGCACGATCGTGCTGTGTACGCTCGCAGGCGCGATACTGGGGCCGCGGCTGCTGCGCTGGTAACAGATCTCACGTCGGCGTGAGCTTGTAACCGTCGGACGGACGGCTCCGAACTCCTCAGTAGAAGCGCAACAGAGGCGCTTCCGCAAAAATGATGGAGCCGGAACTATGTTGACGAAGAGCCTACTCGCACTCACGCTTCTCGTGGCCGTGTCGGCCAGCGCCCATGCGGGCTCTACCATTTCCGACAGGAGCTACTGGCCGAGCGAGGCCAGGCAAGCCACACAATCCAGCGCAGGTATCTCGCAACGCGACCTGAGCTCCGCGTTCGCCTATGATGCCGGATCTCGCGCGCAGCCTGCGACCACCGTCCGTCGGCGCATCCGGCGGGCGCTATCAGGGGGGACCCAAGTCCCGCTAGTTCTTTGAGCGGCCTATATTCGCTTTGTCCGGCGTGGGATCGCGCAATAGCATGGTGCTCCGCGATCCCTCGCGTTCGAATTCACCGCAACGGAGACACGTCTGATGATTCCAAGCGACCATGCAGGAAGCGCCAAAAAGGACGCACACCGTTTTGCGCGACGATCCCTTCTGGGGTTGATCGCTGCCGCAACACTCGGAGTGGTGACGCGCCCTGCTTTAGCTGCTGAACCGGTGATCAAGGTTCACAAGGATCCGAACTGCGGCTGTTGCTCTGGTTGGGTACAACACTTGCGCGACGCAGGGTTCACCGTCGAAGCGGAGGATGCTTCTGACCTCCCGAGCGTGCGGAGGCGCCTGGGCGTCCCACTCGATCTAGCGGCGTGCCATACGGCAGAGGTGGGCGGCTACATCATTGAGGGACACGTCCCGGCGTCGGCGGTGCAGCGGTTGCTGGCCGAACGCCCGAAGGCTACGGGGCTCGCTGTGCCCGGCATGCCCATAGGGTCGCCGGGAATGGAAGGTGGGGACCCCCAGCCTTATACCATCGTGCTGTTTGGACCGGCCGGTCGGACGCCGTTCATGCGTTTTGTTGGCAAGGAAGCCATTGGTTGACCCGTTTGAGACAAGTTAACCACAGGGCGCCTGGCTCGCGCATTTGTGAACCGGAGGACTTTCCAGCGTCTCCCCCGCGTGAGAGTGTGGCACCATGATTGCTCGTCGCATCCTCAGGCTCCTGCTCGCGGTCCTCGTGACCGCGGGGCTGACGGTTGCGCCGCTGGTGACGCCGGCGGCGGGGCCAGCGATGGCGAGCGACATGCAGATGACCGATGCGCAAGGCATGTCGGCCGACATGCCCTGCTGCCCCGACGAGCCGAACAGCAAGCAGTGCCAGGACTGCCCTCTCCTCGCGATCTGCATGTTGAAGGTGTTGCAGGCGGGGCCCGCCGTCATGACGGCAACCCGCTATGCGCGCGCCCTCGCTCTGCTTCGGCCGCTCGATGATGCCATCGTCGACGGCCTCGCCCGCCCGCCTCCGGACCACCCACCTCGATCGATCGTCTGACAGGCGCCCCGAGCGCCTGGTGAACATGCGCGCCGGAACCGGCGCGCATCGCTGCCTGCCGTCTCGCAACACGTCGTTGCGTGCGGCTCCATCAGACCCATCGAGGAATTGAAATCATGACAACGTCCAACCTCGCGCGCGCCGCTCTGGCCGCGCTCATCACCGCAGCGTTCGCGACTGCCGCGCGCGCCGAGATCAAGAACTACGAATTCCAGCTGGTGCAGCCGACCGTCAAGGCCGGCGCCGATCGCGTCGTGGCGGTGCGACTGGTCGACAAGACCACCGGCAAGGCGGTGCCCGATGCCGTGGTGTTCGCCAGCCGGCTCGACATGGCGCCTGACGGCATGCAGGAGATGGCCACCAAGGTGACGCCGGTGCTGGGCAGCGAGCCCGGCACCTACCGTTTCAAGGCGACCTTCGGCATGGCCGGACGCTGGCAGCTTTCGCTCGGCGCAAAGATTCAGGGCGAAACCGGCACGGTCGACAACAAGCTCGTCGTCACGGCCGAGCAATGACTACGAGCCGCCTCATCGGCACTGCCGCTGCGCTTGTCGCAGCGGCAGGCCTCGCGCTGTTCGCCGGCAGCCTAATGCCGCCGAACGACGATCCGATCCTGTCCGCCGCCAATGCGGCGGATGCGCCCGCCCCGCTCTATTACCAGGACCCGGACGGCAAGCCGCTCTATTCGCCGACGCCGAAGAAGACCGACGACGGCCGGGACTACGTCGCCGTGCCGGCGCCGTCCGATGCCTCCGAGCAGCCGGCGACGATGAGCGCGGCCGAGCACAAGCGCGATCGCAAGATCAAATATTACCGCAACCCGATGGGCCTGCCCGACACCTCGCCGGTGCCGAAGAAGGATTCGATGGGGATGGACTACATCCCCGTCTATGACGGCGACGACAGCGACGATGGCTCGGTAAAACTGTCGCCCGGCAAGATCCAGCGCAGCGGCGTCAAATCGGAGCCTGCCGAACTGCGCCGGCTGCGGATGCTGGTGCGCGCGCCCGGCACGATCCAGCTCGACGAACGGCGGATCTCGGTGATCGCCATGCGCGCCGAGAGCTTTGTGCAGAAGGTTGCCGACGTCACCACCGGAAGCCGCGTGAGCAAGGGGCAGCCGTTGATGGAGATCTACAGCCCCGCGGTGTCGTCCGCGGCGGCCGAATACCTCGCGACCATCACCTCGAAGACCACCGCGGGCATCGAGCCTTACGGCCGGGGCTCGCGGCAGCGGCTGGTCAATCTCGACGTCCCCGAACCCGTCATCACCGAGATGGAGAAGAGCCATTCGGTCCCGATCACCATCCCATGGTCGTCGCCGCGTGACGGCATCGTGCTCCAGCGGAGCGCCATCGACGGCATGCGCGCCCAACCCGGCGACATCCTGTTCCGCATCGCCGACATCTCGCTGGTGTGGGCCACCATCGACGTCGCCGAGCGCGACCTCGGCGGCATCGCCGTCGGCCAGCCCGTGACGGTGCGCGCACGCAGCTATCCCGGCCGGGATTTCAAGGGCCGGATCAGCGTCATCTACCCGCAGCTGAACAAGGAGACGCGCACGGCCCGTTTGCGGATCGAGCTCGCCAACGCCGACCTCGCGCTGCTTCCCGACATGTATGTCGATGCCGAGATCGATACCGGCACTCCGACGCCGGTGCTCAGCGTCGCCGAAAGCGCGGTGCTCGACACCGGCAGCCGCCAGGCCGTCCTGGTCGACAAGGGACAGGGCCGCTTCGAGCCGCGCGAAGTCAAGCTCGGACGGCGGGGCGATGGTTATGTCGAGATCCGCGACGGCCTTGCCGAGGGCGACGCCATCGTCACCTCCGCCAACTTCCTGATCGACGCCGAGAGCAACCTCAAGGCGGCCCTCAAGGGGCTCGCCGAAGGCGGCAACGCGATGGGAGGCAAGCCATGATCGCGCGCATCATCGCCTGGTCGGCACGCAACCTGCTGCTGGTGCTGTTCGGCACCGGCTTTGCCGCCGCTGCCGGCCTTTATGCCCTGCTGCATCTGCCGCTGGATGCCATCCCCGATCTCTCCGACACCCAGGTCATCGTCTACACCGAATACCAGGGGCAGGCGCCCCAGGTGATCGAGGACCAGGTCACCTATCCCCTCACCACCGCGATGCTGACGGTGCCGAAGTCGAAAGTGGTGCGCGGCTTCTCCTTCTTCGGCGTCTCTTTCGTCTACGTCATCTTCGAGGACGGCACCGACATCTACTGGGCCCGCTCGCGCGTGCTCGAATTCCTCAACGGTGCAGCCTCCCGGTTGCCGGCCGGGGTCACGCCGACGATCGGCCCCGACGCCACCGGTGTCGGCTGGGTCTACCAGTATGCCGTGATGTCCAAGGAACTGAACCTCGCGGAAACCCGGACGATCCAGGACTGGAATCTGAAGTTCGCGCTCGCCAGGGCGGAAGGCGTGGCGGAGGTTGCCGGCGTCGGCGGCTTCGTCCGGCAGTACAACGTCATCCTCGATCCGCAGCGCATGCGCGACCTCGGCATCACCATGCAGAAGATGCGCGAGGCCATCCGCGCCAGCAACGCCGACGTCGGCGGCCGCACCGTCGAGCTGTCCGAATTCGAATATGTCATTCGCGGCAAGGGCTATCTGAAAAGCGTCGACGATCTCGGCAACATCGTGCTGAAGACCGACAACGGAACGCCGGTCAAGCTGCGCGACGTCTCCCGCGTCGAGCTTGGGCCGGATGAGCGGCGCGGCATTGCCGAGCTCAACGGCGAAGGCGAGGTGGCGAGCGGCATCGTGCTGCAGCGCTTCGGCATGAACGCGCTCGACGTGATCGAGAACGTCAAGAAGCGGTTCAGGGAGATCGCGACCAGCCTGCCGAAATCGGTCGAGATCGTCCCGGTCTACGACCGCTCCAACCTCATCAAGGCCGCGATCGACACGCTCCGGCACACGCTGCTCGAGGAGAGCGTCGTGGTGGCACTGGTCTGCATCGTGTTCCTGCTGCATGTCCGCAGCGCGCTGGTCGCCATCCTGATGCTCCCCGTCGGTGTCCTCATGGCTTTCGGGGCCATGAAGCTGCTGGGCATCGGCTCCAACATCATGAGCCTCGGCGGCATCGCGATCGCGATCGGCGCCATGATCGACGCCGCCATCGTCATGATCGAAAACGCGCACAAGCATCTCGAGCGCGCCGAGCCCGGCCAATCCAGGGTCGCGATCCTGATCGAGGCCGCCGCCGAGGTCGGCCCGGCGCTGTTCTTCAGCCTCCTGATCATCACCGTATCGTTCATGCCGATCTTCACGCTGGAATCGCAGGAGGGCCGGCTGTTCAGCCCGCTCGCCTTCACCAAGACGTTTGCGATGGCGGCGGCGGCCTTGCTGTCGGTGACGCTGGTGCCGGCGCTGATGGTGATCTTCGTCCGCGGCAAAATCATCCCGGAGCACATGAACCCGATCAACCGCTTCCTGATCTGGATCTACCGGCCGGTGATATCAGGCGTGCTGCGCGCCAGAATCCCGGTGATCCTGCTCGCGCTCGGCGTGCTCGCCGCCTCGGTCTGGCCGGCCGGCCGGCTCGGCTCCGAGTTCATGCCGAACCTCAACGAGGGCACCCTGCTCTACATGCCGACGACCCTTCCAGGCATCTCCGTGACCAAGGCCGCCGAGCTGATGCAGACCCAGAACCGGATCATCCGCTCGTTTCCGGAAGTCGCTTCGGTCTACGGCAAGGCCGGCCGCGCGGCGACCGCGACCGATCCGGCGCCGTCGGAGATGTTCGAGACCATCGTCGACCTCAAGCCGAAGGAGCAATGGCGCCCCGGCGTGACCATCGACAGCCTGATCGCCGAGATGGACAAGGCGCTGCAGTTTCCCGGCGTCTCCAACGCCTGGACCATGCCGATCAAGGCGCGCATCGACATGCTCTCGACCGGCATCCGCACACCCGTGGGCATCAAGGTCATCGGCACCGATCTGGTCGGAATCGACAAGCTCGCCCGGCAGATCGAGCAGGTGCTCAAGGCGGTGCCGGGCACGTCCTCGGCCTATGCCGAGCGCAGCCTCGGCGGCTACTATCTCGAGATCGCGCCGGACCGCGAGGCGCTGTCGCGCTACGGCATCATGGTGCAGGACGTGCAGGACACGATCGCCACCGCGCTCGGCGGCCAGGCGGTGACGACGACGGTCGAGGGCCGCCAGCGCTTCACCGTCAACATGCGCTACCCCCGCGACCTGCGCGACAATCCGAAGGCGATCGCCAGCGACATCCTGGTGCCGATGCCATCAGGCGGTGCCGTCCCGCTCGGCGAGGTCGCAAGCGTCGCGCCGGCGCGCGGGCCGACCTCGATCCGGACCGAGAACGGGCAGCTCGCCACCTACATCTATGTCGACATCCGCGACCGCGACCTCGGCGGCTATGTCGCCGACGCGCGCGCGGCGGTGCAGGCGAGCGTCGCGTTCCCGCCAGGCTATTACGTGGTCTGGAGCGGGCAATACGAATATCTGGAACGTGCCACCGCGCGGCTCAAGATCGTCGTGCCGGTGACGCTGCTGATCATCTTCCTGCTGCTCTATCTCAACTTCCGCTCGATCACCGAGACCGTGATCGTGATGCTGTCCCTGCCCTTCGCGCTCGTCGGCGGGCTGTGGCTGATGTGGTGGCTCGGATTCAACCTCTCGGTCGCGGTCGCCGTCGGCTTCATCGCGCTCGCGGGCGTCGCCGCCGAAACCGGCGTGGTGATGCTGATCTATCTCAACCACGCTCTTGCCGAAACCGAAGCGCGCTGCGCGCGCGCCGGCCGCGTCCTGACCCGCGCCGATCTCAATGAGGCCATCATGGAAGGCGCGGTCGAGCGCGTCCGCCCGAAGATGATGACGGTGGTTGCGATCATGGCCGGCCTGCTGCCGATCATGTGGAGCAGCGGAACGGGATCGGAGATCATGCAGCGCATCGCCGTGCCCATGATCGGCGGCATGATCTCGTCGACGCTGCTGACGCTGATCGTGATCCCCGCCATCTTCGCTCTGGTGAAGGGTTTTGGGCTGCATGCGGGCGACGGGGTTGTCGCATCTGAGCAAGTCCGGGAGGCCGCCGAATGAGCTCGCACATGTTGCGAGCCGGTCGCAGTCGCACGGAGACGTGCGGCTGCGACGTTGAGTTCCCCACACGTAACACTATTGCAGGTCGACACTGTTCCCGCTGCCATGCTAGGCCAGCCGGACCGACAGCAAGAGTGAATTCGTGGCCCCGAACCGCAAGCCCTTCAGACTGAGCTCGACGCACAACTGGCGCGGGCTCGTGGCTGTGGTGGTCGCGGTCCTGTATCTGCTCTCGGGCGCACTCCATGGCGCCCATGACATCGATGTGACCAGCCCCTCCGGCGGCTCGGAGATCGCCTCGATCCTCGACGACGGCGCGGCCGGCCATGGCGACCACAAGGCGCTGGCCGGCCATCACTGCCACGGCTGCTTTTCGGTCGCCGTCATACAGCCGGTGCAGTCGGACGCCGCGACCGACGTGATCGCCCCGCCGGTCCAGCAGCGGCAGCCGGCGCTTGCCGGCATCGCGCCCGATACCGATTCCCCGCCTCCAAAACACCTGACCTGAACGGATCAGCCGGGCGCTGCGCGCGCCCATCGGTTCTCCTTCACGGGTCTTTTTCATGCTTCGCAGACGAACGGCCGCGCGCATCGCGTGCGCGCTGGCTATTCTCATCAGCCCGCCCCTGGCGCTGACCTCGCACGCCCAGACGCTGACCATGCGCGCAGCACTCTCGCGCGCGCTGGCCGCGAGCCCGCGCCTGACGGCGGCGGAGCGCGATGTCGGCATCGCCACGGGTCAGCGCATCCAGGCGGGCGCGCTGCTCAATCCGGAGCTGTCGTACGAGCAGGACAATTCGTTCGGCTCCGGCATCTATCGCGGCACCAGATCGGCCGAGACGACGCTCCAGATCAGCCAGGCCTTCGAGCTGTTCGGCAAGCGCGACGCCAGGATCGCCGCCGGACAGGCCGGCATCGAGGTCGCCGCGATCCAGCGCAAGGCGGTCAGGCTGGAGGTGTTGTCGGAGACCGCGATCGCCTTCCTCAGCGTGCTCGGCGCGCAGCGGCGGATCCAGATCCTCGACGAGCAGATCGACGCGATCGACCGCCTGACGCCGCTGCTCCGCCGCCGCGTCGAGGCCGGCGCCTCCTCGCCGGCCGAGACCGGCCGCGCCGAGGTCGCCTCGGCCCTCGTGAAGGCCGACCGCGAGCGCCTCAAGGCGACGCTGGCGAGCGCCAGGCGCGAGCTTGCGGTGCTGATGGGCGATCCCGGGGCGAAATTCGGCGAAGTCTCCGGCCGGCTCGACACCACGGGGCGTCCGCCGACGTTCCAGTCGGTGGTCGCGGCCATCGACGCCAATCCGCAACTTGTGCGCTGGACGGCGGTCTATGCCCAGCGCAACGCCGAGCTGCTGATCGCGCGGCTCAAGCCCTATCCGGACGTGCGGATCGCCGCCGGCTGGCGTCACTTCAACGAAAGCAATGACGACGCGGTACGCCTCACCGTCTCGGTCCCGATCCCCGTGTTCGACCAGAACCAGGGCAATATCCTCTCGGCGCAGGAGAGCCTCGCCAAGACCAAAGCCGAGCGCGAGGCCAACCGCAACACGCTGATCGTGATTGCCGGCCGTGCCTATGACTCGCTGCAGGGCTCGCTGCGCGAGCTCGCCGTGCTGCGCGAGACCGCCATCCCCAAGGCCGTCGAAGCGTCCGAGGCGATCTCGCAAGGCTACGGCCAGGGCCGCTTCACCCTGCTTGAAGTGCTCGATGCGCAGGCGAGCGTCACCCAGGCGCGACTGCGCGAGCAGGAAGCGCAGCAGAATTTCCATGCCGGCGTTGCGACCATCGAAGGCCTCGTCGGCAATCCCTTTGCGCTGGCCCGGGAGAGCGCGCGATGAAGACATCATCCACCATCGTCGTGGCCGTCATTTCCGCCGCCCTCGGCGCCTACGGTTATTCCCTGCTCGTGCCGGCCAAGGTCGCCTCGACGGAACATGCCGAGCATTCCGAACCGAAGAAACCGAACGACCATGTCGAGCAGGACGAGCACGGCGCCGACCGCATCCGCATCTCGGACGTCAAGCTGGCCGCCGCCGGCGTGACCCTGGCGGAAGCCGCGAGCGCGACGCTGACCGACACGCTCTCCTTCAACGGTATCCTGCGCGCCAACCAGGAGGCGGTCGTCCAGGTCACGCCCCGCTTTCCCGGCATTGCAAAATCGATCCAGAAGCGCATCGGCGACAAGGTCGCCAAGGATGACCTGCTCGCCGCGATCGAGAGCAACCAGAGCCTCACGGTCTACGAGCTGAAGGCGCCGCTCGCCGGCACCATCATCGAGCGGCAGATCTCGCTCGGCGAATACGCCTCCGAGCAGAAGCCGGCTTTCGTCGTCGCCGACCTCTCGACCATCTGGGTCGATCTGTCGATCTACCGGCAGGATTTGAAGCGCGTCCGTCTCAACGACGAGGTGCTGATCGATCCCGACGACGGCCGTGGCGAGATCAAGGGCACGATCTCCTACATGGCGCCGATCGGCTCGAGCGAGACGCAGACCGCGCTCGCGCGCGTGGTGCTGCCCAACCCCGAGGGCCGGCTTCGGCCCGGCCTGTTCGTCACGGCGCGGCTGATCCTCGCCGCCCGCAATGTCGCGGTCGCCGTGCGGCGAAGTGCGATCCAGACGCTGGAGAACAGGACCATCGTGTTCGTCCGCGAGGATGGCGACAAGATCGAGGCGCGCCCCGTGGAGCTTGGCGATTCCGACCCGAAATTCGTCGAGATCCGCGCCGGCCTTTCGACCGGCGAGCACTACGTCGCCGAGAACAGTTTTGTGGTCAAGGCGGAGATGGGCAAGGGAGACGCCGACCATGATTGACGCCCTCATCGCCTTTTCCGTCCGCCAGCGCTGGCTGGTGGTCCTGCTTGCGCTCGCGGCCGGCGCCTTTGGCGTCTGGAATTTCACGCGCCTGCCGATCGACGCGGTGCCTGACGTCACCAACGTCCAGGTCCAGATCAACACGCGCGCGCCGGGCCTGTCGCCGCTCGAAGCCGAGCAGCGCATCACCTTCCCGCTCGAGACCGCGATGGGCGGCCTGCCCAGGCTCGACTACACCCGCTCGCTCTCGCGTTACGGCCTGAGCCAGGTCACGGTCGTATTCCAGGACGGCACCGACATCTATTTCGCGCGGCAGCTCGTCAACGAGCGCATCCAGCAGGCGAAGGAGCAACTGCCTGCAGGCACCGAGGTCGCGATGGGGCCGATCTCGACCGGGCTCGGCGAGATCTACGTCTACTCGGTCGAAGCCAAGGCCGGCGCGAAATCATCAACCGGCAACGAGTTCACGCCGACGGAGCTGCGAACCATCCAGGACTGGATCATCAAGCCGCAGCTGCGCACCATTCCCGGCGTGGTCGAGGTCAACTCGATCGGCGGCTATGAGCGACAATTCCACGTACTGCCGATCCCGGGCCGGCTGATGGCCTACAAGCTCGGATTCCGCGACATCATGACGGCGCTGGCCGCCAACAATGCCAATGTCGGCGCCGGCTATATCGAGCGCAACGGCGAGCAATATCTCGTACGCGCGCCCGGCCAGGTCGCCAATATCGAGGACATCAGGGACATCGTGATCGGCTCGCGCGGCGGCGTGCCGGTGCGCATCCGCGACGTTGCCGACGTCCAGGAAGGCCAGGACCTGCGCAGTGGCGCTGCGACCACGAACGGCGGTGAGACCGTCCTCGGCACCGCCATGCTGCTGATCGGCGAAAACAGCCGAACCGTGGCTCAGCGCGTGAAGGCCAGGCTCGCGGAGATCGCGAAATCGCTCCCCGACGGCGTCATCGCGCGCGCCGTCTACGACCGCACGCATCTGGTGGAAGCCACCATCCAGACGGTCGAGAAGAACCTCATTGAGGGTGCGGCGCTGGTGATCGCGGTGCTGTTCCTGATCCTTGGCAATTTCCGCGCCGCGCTGATCACGGCCTGCGTCATCCCGCTCTCCATGCTGTTCACGATCACGGGCATGGTCGAGAGCAAGGTCAGCGCCAATCTGATGAGTCTCGGCGCCATCGATTTCGGCATCATCGTCGATGGCGCGGTCATCATCGTCGAGAACTGCCTGCGGCTGCTCGCCGCCGAACAGCACCGGCGCGGCCGGCTGCTGACGCTGGATGAACGCCTGCAGACCATCCGCGCCGGTGCCAGCGAGGTGATCAAGCCGAGCCTGTTCGGCACGCTGATCATCGCCGTCGTCTATCTTCCGGTCCTCACCCTGACCGGGACCGAAGGCAAGATGTTCACGCCGATGGCGCTGACGGTGCTGATGGCGCTCGCCGGCGCGGCGCTGCTGTCGGTCACCTTCGTCCCGGCCGCGGTTGCCATCTTCGTCACCGGCAAGGTCTCGGAGACGGAGAACGTGTTCATGCGGGCGGCCAAGCGGTTCTATGTGCCGCTGCTCGACCGCGCCATCCGCTATCGCGGCAGCGTCGCGTTCGGCGCCGTGCTGATCGTCGCCGGCAGCATCTTCGCCGCAACGCGCATGGGTGGCGAGTTCATTCCCAGCCTCGACGAAGGCGACATCACCATCGAGACCATCCGGATTCCCGGCACAAGCCTGACCCAGAGCGTCGACATGCAGCTGCGGCTGGAGAAGGCGGTGAAGCAGGTGCCGGAGGTCGCGACCATCTTCTCCAAGATCGGCACCGCCGAGATTGCCAACGACCCGATGCCGCCGAACGTCGCCGACACCTATGTCACGCTGAAGCCGCGCGAGGAATGGCCCGATCCCGCCAAGCCCAAGAGCGAGGTGATCGAGGAGATCGAACGCGCCGCCAACACCCTGCCCGGCACCGCCTATGGCATGACCCAGCCGATCCAGATGCGCTTCAACGAGCTCATCGCAGGCATCCGCAGCGACGTCGGCGTCAAGATCTTCGGCGACGATCTCGACGTGCTCGCCGGCATCGCCCAGCAGGTCAACGGCGTGGTGCGCGGCATCGAGGGCGCCGCCGACGTCAAGACCGAACAGATCGCGGGCCTGCCGATCCTCACCGTCAAGCTCGACCGCCAGGCGCTGTCGCGCTACGGCCTCAGCCTCAGCGAGGTGCAGAATCTCGTCGAGATCGCGATCGGCGGCAAGCCGGTCGGCAAGCTGTTCGAGGGCGACCGGCGCTTCGACATCGTGGTGCGGCTGCCGGAAAGCCTGCGGGCCAATCCGGATACGATCAAGTCGCTGCCGATCCCGCTGCCGCCGGGCGAGGACGTCGCTTCCGTCACGAAGACCGCCTGGCCGGGGGCACCAGCGACGACACCGCGCTACGTGCCGCTCTCCTCGGTCGCGGCGATCGAGATCGCGCCGGGCCCCAACCAGATCAGCCGCGAGAACGGCAAGCGCCGCGTCGTGGTGATGGCCAACGTTCGCGGGCGCGACCTGCGCTCCTTCGTCGCCGAGACGCAGGCCGCCGTCGCCGAGAAGGTCAAGCTGCCACCGGGCTACTGGATCGGCTGGGGCGGGCAGTTCGAGCAGCTGGTCTCCGCCACCAAGCGGCTGACCATCGTGGTGCCGGTGGCGCTGCTGCTGGTGTTTTTGCTGCTGTTCATGGGCATGGGATCGGCGGCCGATGCGGCACTGGTGTTCTCCGGCGTGCCGCTGGCGCTGACCGGCGGTGTCGCCGCGCTCTTGCTGCGCGGGATTCCGTTGTCGATCAGCGCCGGCGTCGGCTTCATTGCGCTGTCGGGCGTCGCCGTGCTCAACGGCCTCGTCATCATCGCCTTCATCGAGCGGCTGCGCAGCGAGGGGCGGCCCATTGCGGAGGCGGTGCGCGAGGGCGCGCTGACGCGCCTGCGCCCGGTGCTGATGACGGCCCTCGTCGCCTCGCTCGGCTTCGTCCCGATGGCACTCGCCACCGGCGCCGGCGCCGAGGTGCAGCGGCCGCTCGCAACCGTCGTGATCGGCGGCATCATCTCCTCGACCGTGCTGACGCTGCTGGTGCTGCCGGCGCTCTACGTGCTGTTCCGGCGTGACGGGGCGCACGAAACGCCTAGAATGGCCCCTGATTTGGCGGCTTCCGGGGAGCGCTAGATTTGGGCAGCCACGACCATCACGGCCATCACCATCATGACCATGCCGGCCATGCGCATGATCATGGCCATGGTCACGACCACGGGCACGCTCATGGGGTTGGCCACGGGCACGTCCACGCGCCCGCCAATTTCGGCAGAGCCTTCGCGATCGGCATTACCCTCAACACCGCGCTGGTCGTGGCCGAGGTGGTCTATGGCTATATCGGCAACTCCACTGCGCTACTCGCGGATGCCGGCCACAATCTGTCCGACGTGCTGGGCCTGGTCGTGGCCTGGGGCGCATCGATCGCGGCAAAGCGCGCGCCGAGCGGCCGCTTCACCTACGGCTTGCGCGCCTCCACCATCCTGGCGGCGCTGGCGAACGCGGTGTTGCTGCTGGTTGCGACCGGCGCCATCGGCTGGGAAGCGATCTTGCGCCTGCGCCAGCCGGAACCGATCGCGGGCGTGACCGTGATGGTGGTTGCCGGCATCGGCATCCTCATCAACGGTTTCACCGCCATGCTGTTCGCGCGCGGACGCAAGGACGACATCAACATCGAAGGCGCGTATCTGCACATGGCGGCGGATGCCGCCGTCTCGCTCGGCGTCGTCGTCTCGGCCGCGCTGATCATCTGGACCGGCTGGCTCTGGCTCGATCCCGTCACCAGCCTCGTGATCTGCGCCACCATCCTCTGGAGCACGACCAGCCTCTTGCGCGGCTCGATCGACATGTCGATGGCGGCCGCGCCCAAGGGCACCGACCTCGCTGCGATCAGGGCATTCATGCTCGCGCGCCCCGGCGTGTCCGCGATCCACGATCTCCATGTCTGGCCGATCTCGACCACCGAGACGGCGCTGACCTGCCATCTCGTCATGCCCGACGGGGCCGGCGACGCCTTCCTGATGGAGACCGCGCAGCTGCTGAAGGCATCCTTCCGCATCGGCCACACCACGCTTCAGGTCGAGACGCATCCGGACAATGGCTGCGCGCTGGCGCCGGATGACGTGGTGTGAGGGAGCCACAGCCGTCATTGCGAGCGCAGCGAAGCAATCCAGACTGTCTCCGCGGAGGGATTCTGGACTGCTTCGCTGCGCTCGCAATGACGGCGTAGTGAGAGCGGCAGCCTACCCCGCCTTCGCCGTCACGATCCAGATCGCGCCCTGCAGCGCCACGCTTTGCTCTTTCAAAAACGGCGCGAGCGCCTCGCGGATCGAGGCTTTTGCGGCCTCATAGGTTTCCGGCGGATGGCCCTGCAGCGCACGGCTGGCCGGGCCGATCTGGAGCGAGCCGTCGACGGCGGCATCGAGGCCGCCGCCGATCGCGATATCCATCGCCAGATTGTGCGGCTCCATTGCGACATCCGCGAAGCCGGCGCCCTTCAGGATGCGCATCACGCGCTCCTCTGAAGCAAAGGCGAACGGGCCCGGCTCCTCAGGCCCGACCGGCGGCATCTTCGGCACGTGCTTGTAGACCGCCATCAGCGGCGCCATCATCCACGGATTTTCCTTCGGCTCGCGCCAACAGACGAAGGCGAGCCGCCCGGTGGGCTTCAGTGCACGGCGGAGATTGGCAAAGGACGCGATCGGATCAGCAAAGAACATGACGCCGAAGCGCGAGGCCAAGAGATCAAAGCTCGCCGGCTCGAACGGATGCACCGTCGCGTCCGCCAGCACGAAATCGAGCGGCAGGTCCTTTGGCGCCAGCGCCCGCGCCTGCGACAGCATCGGCTCGGAAACATCGAGGCCGAGCGCGAAGCCGTCCGGCGCGACAGCCTTCGCGAACGCGACCGTCGTTGCACCCGAGCCGCAACCGACGTCGATCACGCGCTCGCCCGGTCTGGGTCCGGCGCGGTCGATCAGCACATCGGCGATCGGCCCGAGCAGCTTCTCCTGCACGGCATGGCGGTCAGCCCAGCGCTGTCCGCTGGGGCCGTTCCAATAGGCGATCTGGTCGGCGTTTTGCTCGTGTCCGCTGGGTTGCTGCATCATATCCCCGGTCGTTCCCATGCACGCAACGCCTACCGCCATCGTGATCCAATCTCACGCGGCACCGGCACAGCGGCGATATCACGTCAGGCCCCCCAGCGCAGCTCTTTGTTGGGCGAGTTCGGAGCTGTTATGCGGCGGGCTTATTACCGTAACAAGATGCGACGACCGTGGGGCCAGTCGAACGAAACGGCTCGCCCGAGAGACGCTTATCTGCCAAACGGCCACCCGCCGCGATCGCGCGGCCTCAACCGATGCGCTTGACGAGCCGCGCCGGATTTCCGCCCATCACGACGTCAGGCTCGACGTCGGCCGTGATCAGGCTGCCCGCCATGACCTGAACATTGTCTCCGATGGTCCTGTTCGGAACGACGCCGCTCTTGATGCCAAAGAAGCAATTGGCGCCAACTCTGACGCCTCCGCCGAACGTCACGCCGGCCGTCACCTGGGACAGCGCACCGAGAACACAATCATGGTCGACGCTGGACAGGGTGTTGACGATCGTGTCACGCCCGATCAGGGCTCTCGAGCCGATGACAGCACCGGCCCCGATCACCGCGCCGCTGTAGATCTCGGCGTCCCGCGCGACGAAGGCCGTCGGCGCGATGCACGGCGGCATATTGACCTTGGCTTCCCGCAAGCGCGAGGCGCAGAGTTCGCGCGCCGCGTTGGCTCCTATTCCGACATAGGCATCCCCGGGCGGAAGCTCACGGAAATAGTCGTCCTCGGACATCACGCTTCCGGGCAGCGCCGCCTGGCCGTCGAGGCTGCGAACGACAAAGACGGGCGAGACATCGAGGAAGGAAGCGATCACGCGGGCATGACCGCCCCCACCGAAGATATAGGCCTTAGCCATGTGATTTCTTCGTCATCATATAGGCCATCATGACACCATCGCTCTTGCGCGACAGGGAAATCTCCGTGGCGAGCAAGGTTTCGGACTGCTCCCATTTGTGGATACGGAACACGATGCGGTCTTTGATGTCCGCGTTGGCAAAGTAGTAGATGTCGCGCGAAACCGTGCTCTGCTCGGAAAAATCCGGGGAATAGCGCAGCGCGCAGATGTCGCTGATGATGGGATAGGACGCGAAGTAAAGCAGCCCGACACCGTTGATGTCGTGAAACGGGATGATGTCGTATTCGGTCTCGAACAGCGGCGCTGCCGGCGTCCTTGCCCTCACCTCACGGTATTCCGATACGAAGGCCGGCAGCGGGACTTCCGGAATCGGACAATTCGGCGGAATCGTCGGCTGCCCCTTCAGGAGCGAGGTGTTGTTGGCTTCGCCACGCCGGGAAAAATTCGACATGAGACGCGCCTCTCCCCCGGCAAGGTCGTGGCGCAGCGCGATGTCCGAGATGAACGTGCCGGCTCCGAACCTGGAAATCGTCCCCGTGAGATCGAGGCCGCTGTCCTCGCCAATCACGCTGAGCGGCTTGCGCAGCGAATAGCCAATGCGCGTGAACGTCGCGTATAGGCGATTGCCTCCGCCGTCCTTCAATGCCGAGCTCGGGCTGCCGAGGCCCGAGGTGATCATGGTCCAGTGCATGTCGCCCAGCTCCTTCAGGAGCCACGACTCCGACAGCCCTCCCATGGCCATCTGCGGCATGTTCACGGACAGGCTGCGCCGCTCCATGGCCGTCGCCGTGGAGACGCTTGCAGGCCCCTGCACCGACGAAAGAGCCAGAATATCGTTCAAGGTCTCCACGCGCCCCCACGCGGCGTCACTGACGGGGCGTTCGAGCGCGGCCTCGATCCTGCCCCGCAGCACCACCAGCCCGAAACTGTCGATCGGCAGATCCGAGAGCGGAGCGGAAAAGTCGTGGTCGCCGGGTACTTCCTCCGCAATGATCTGGCGCAGCATCCGACGTCCCCTGGCGAGTCTTTCTCACGTGACCGGACGCGGATGGCCGGATCGGAAACCGCATCAGCGAGCGAATCTGGTGGGCGGTCACGGATTCGAACCGCGGACCCTCTCGGTGTAAACGAGATGCTCTAACCAGCTGAGCTAACCGCCCCTGGCCGCCTCTTTAGCCTCACAGGCCCCGGACGGGCAAGCGCGGAACTTCATTTCCTGGGCTTCAATCCCCGGGCCGCCCCGGCAGCAGCGGCACGGCGTCGATCCACACGGCCGCCGACTGGCACCAGATCTGCCTGCCAGGCCGCAGGGCGTCGCGCTGGCGGATGCTGCCCCAGCGGATGCCCCAATCGTCGGCCTGGTCGCCCTCCCCGCTGGTGAACAGCGGGGAACCGCAGTCGGCGCAGAAATGCTGGAAGCGCATGCGGCCGTTGTCGCCGCGCTTGCCGTAGACCTTGGGCGTGCCGGCGGTCAGCCTGACGTCGGCGCCTGTGCAAATCGCAGTCACCCGGAACGGCGAGCCGGTCAGCGTCTGGCAGTCGGTGCAGTGGCACACCGAGACCGCCTCGGGGTCAATCTCGGCCTCGAAGGTGATCTTGCCGCAATGGCATTGCCCGTCGACCTGCATGGCTCTCTTCCCGTCAGGAAACAAAAACGGCGCCCGAAGGCGCCGTTTTATCATCTTTCGCTTGAGGTCAGTGAGCGGTCAGGCCGCCGGCGGCTTCATCGCCATCCGGCTTCACCGTCACTTTGGTGTCTTCTTCCCAGACGATCGGCACCGGCTTCTTCACCAGCGCCTTGGCGACGACGTCGTCGAGGCGGGAGACCGGGATGATCTCCATGCCGCCCTTGATCGCATCGGAAATCTCCGTGAGATCCTTGGCGTTGTCCTCGGGGATCAGCACCGTCTTGATGCCGCCGCGGGCCGCAGCCAGCAGCTTCTCCTTGAGGCCGCCGATCGGCAGCACGCGGCCGCGCAGCGTGATCTCGCCGGTCATCGCGACATCGTGGCGGACCGGGATGCCGGTCATCACCGAGATGATCGCGGTGGCCATGGCCACGCCCGCCGACGGACCATCCTTCGGCGTCGCGCCTTCCGGCACGTGCACGTGGATGTCGCGACGGTCGAACATCGGCGGCTCGATGCCGTAGTTGATCGCCCGCGAGCGGACATAGGACGCCGCCGCCGAGATCGATTCCTTCATCACGTCGCGCAAATTGCCCGTGACCGTCATCTTGCCCTTGCCGGGCATCATGACGCCTTCGATCGTCAGCAGCTCACCGCCGACATCGGTCCAGGCAAGGCCGGTGACGATGCCGACCTGCGGCTCGCTCTCGATCTCGCCGAAGCGGTACTTCGGAACGCCGAGCAGCTCTTCCAGAGTCTTCTCGGTGACCTTGACCGACTTCTTCTTGGAGATCATCAGCTCCTTCACCGCCTTGCGGGCGAGTGTGGAGAGCTCACGCTCCAGGTTGCGCACGCCCGCTTCGCGGGTGTAGCGGCGGATCAAAAGCAGCAGCGCGTCGTCGTCGATCGAGAACTCCTTGGAGTCCAGGCCGTGCTTGGACACCGCGTTCGGGATCAGGTGCTTGCGCGAGATCTCGACCTTCTCGTTCTCGGTGTAGCCCGCGATCCGGATGATCTCCATGCGGTCCATCAGGGGACCTGGAATATTCAGCGTATTCGCGGTCGTGATGAACATCACGTTCGACAGATCGTAGTCGACCTCGAGATAGTGGTCGTTGAAGGTCCCGTTCTGCTCGGGGTCGAGGACCTCGAGCAGCGCCGAGGACGGATCGCCGCGGAAATCGGCGCCCATCTTGTCGATCTCGTCCAAGAGGAACAGCGGATTGGACGACTTCGCCTTCCGCATCGACTGGATGATCTTGCCGGGCATCGAGCCGATATAGGTGCGGCGGTGACCGCGGATCTCGGCCTCGTCGCGCACGCCGCCGAGGGAGACGCGCACGAACTCGCGCCCCGTGGCCTTCGCGATCGACTTGCCGAGCGAGGTCTTGCCGACGCCGGGAGGCCCGACGAGGCACAGGATCGGTCCCGTCAGCTTGTTGGCGCGCGACTGCACCGCGAGATACTCGACGATGCGGTCCTTGACCTTCTCCAGCCCGTAGTGATCGGCATCCAGAACCGCCTGCGCGGCCTCCAGGTCCTTCTTCACCTTGGACTTCTTGTTCCACGGAATCGACAGCAGCCAATCCAGATAGTTGCGCACGACGGTCGCTTCCGCGGACATCGGCGACATCTGGCGCAGCTTCTTCAATTCATGCTGCGCCTTCTCGCGCGCTTCCTTGGAGAGCTTGGTCTTGGCGATCTTCTCTTCGAGATCGGCGAGCTCGTCGCGACCGTCGTCGTCGCCGAGTTCCTTCTGGATCGCCTTCATCTGCTCGTTGAGATAGTACTCGCGCTGGGTCTTCTCCATCTGGCGCTTGACGCGCGAGCGGATGCGCTTCTCGACCTGCAGCACCGAGATCTCGCTCTCCATCAGGCCCAGCACCTTCTCCAGGCGCGTGGTGACGGACAGCGTCTCCAGGATGCCCTGGCGGTCGGCGATCTTGACCGCGAGATGCGAGGCAACCGTGTCGGCGAGCTTGGCGAAATCGGTGATCGCCTGCACGACGCCGACGACCTCGGCCGAGATCTTCTTGTTGAGCTTCACATAGCTCTCGAAGTCGGACACGACCGAGCGCGCCAAGGCTTCCGCCTCGACCGATTTCGCATCGGTGTCGGCGAGCGCCACGGCGGTGGCTTCGTAGTAGTCGGCGCGATCGGTGTATTTCTGCACGCGCGCACGCTCGAGCCCTTCGACCAGCACCTTCACGGTGCCGTCGGGAAGCTTCAAGAGCTGGAGCACGCTGGCGAGCGTACCGGTCTCGTAAATGGCGTCGGGCGCCGGATCGTCGTCGGACGCGTTCTTCTGCGTCGCGAGCATGATCAGCGCGTCGTTCTTCATCACCTCTTCAAGCGCGCGGATCGACTTCTCGCGGCCGACGAAGAGCGGAACGATCATGTGCGGGAAGACGACGATGTCGCGCAGCGGCAGCACGGGGTAAGCGTGCGCTTCGCCGTGGACGATGGTTGGCCGGGGTTTTGGATTAGTCATGGCCTTTTCCTTTTGCTTTGCCCCCTTGCACGCAGCCCGCCATGCTCATGCGCAACCGCCACAAGGTGCCGAGGTGATCCACAAAACCGGTCTACCATTTCCAGGTTGGACCGGGCTTGCCGGATCGGAACTGAGGCGAATCTTGAAGAGAATTCTCGCTCGCCGCCGACATTAGGTGGCTATCGACCCGGGGGGTGTCAAGTCATTGAAATACGCGCGCCATCAGGCGCTTACGCACGCAGATATGCGACGCAACATTGGCTGCGGAGATACACTTCCGCAGCCCAACTCGATGAGACGATTGGAGCGTTCCCAGCGCCGGGAAATCAGGCGCTGGCATTCTCGACGGCGCGATCGGTCCGATCGGCGTAGATGTAGAGCGGACGCGCCGTACCTTCCACGACTTCGCGGGAAATCACGACTTCTTCCACACCTTCCAGGCCCGGCAGGTCGAACATGGTCTCGAGCAGGATCGCCTCGAGGATCGAACGCAGCCCGCGCGCACCGGTCTTGCGCTCGATCGCCTTGCGGGCAACCGCGCCAAGCGCCTCGTCGGCGAAGGTCAGCTCGATGTTCTCCATCTCGAACAGCCGCTGGTACTGTTTCACCAGCGCGTTCTTCGGCTCGGTGAGAATCTTCTTCAGCGAGGTCTCGTCGAGGTCCTCGAGCGTCGCCACGACCGGCAGACGACCGACGAATTCGGGGATGAGGCCGTACTTCAGGAGGTCCTCAGGCTCGACGTGACGGAAGATCTCGCCGGTCCGGCGATCTTCCGGCGCGAGCACCTGGGCGCCGAAGCCGATCGAGGTCGACCGGCCGCGCGCCGAGATGATCTTCTCGAGGCCGGCGAAGGCACCGCCGCAGATGAACAGGATGTTGGTGGTGTCCACCTGCAGGAATTCCTGCTGCGGATGCTTGCGGCCGCCCTGCGGCGGGACCGAGGCCACCGTGCCTTCCATGATCTTGAGCAGCGCCTGCTGCACGCCCTCACCCGACACGTCGCGCGTGATCGAGGGATTGTCGGACTTACGGCTGATCTTGTCGATTTCGTCGATGTAGACGATGCCGCGCTGGGCGCGCTCGACATTGTAGTCGGCGGCCTGGAGCAGCTTCAGGATGATGTTCTCGACGTCCTCGCCGACATAGCCGGCTTCGGTCAGCGTGGTCGCATCCGCCATCGTGAACGGCACGTCCAGAATGCGGGCGAGCGTCTGCGCGAGCAGCGTCTTGCCCGAGCCGGTCGGACCGATCAGCAGGATGTTCGACTTCGCGAGCTCGACGTCGTTGTGCTTGGTCTGGTGGTTGAGGCGCTTGTAGTGGTTGTGCACCGCGACCGACAGGACCTTCTTCGCATGACTCTGGCCGATCACGTAATCGTCCAGCACCTTGCAGATTTCCTTCGGCGTCGGAATCCCGTCGCGCGACTTCACCAGCGAGGACTTGTTCTCCTCACGGATGATGTCCATGCAGAGCTCGACGCACTCGTCGCAGATGAAGACCGTGGGACCCGCGATCAGTTTGCGGACTTCGTGCTGGCTCTTGCCGCAGAACGAGCAATACAGCGTGTTCTTGGAGTCGCTCGTGCCGACCTTACTCATTCATGTCTCCGTCCGCGGTTCGATCCCGTTCCGCTCGATCGCTCCATTCCGACACGATGGCCGGGATGAAGTTCAAATAGAGCAAATTCCGTACCAAAAAAGACCTACGCGTTACTACATCCCGTGCGAATCACGGTCACTCGATTCTCCCGCGATCATAGCCGATCAATCGTAGCCAACCATGCTGTCACCCGACTATCAAGAATTCGCTAATCGGGGGTCGCGCGCTACCCGTGACAATACCGTGATTTCCGGTCTTGGCACGGGCGAAGTGACCGAAATCACCCCGGCGTTGCTGGATTACCACGAAATAACAAGCACGAAAGCGGAACTTTCTGCCTGTCGCAGGGCGCAAAACGACGTTTTGCAATGCGCTCACGCGCACCTAGCGTGAACGCCACCCTGATGGGACCCCGGCGATCCCAGGGATCGCCGTTACGGTCCGGTAGTGCTACTGGGCCTTCGCCGGCGCCGGCTCCTCGGCGCGCTTGTCGATGACCTTGTCGACCAGGCCGAACTCCTTGGCGTCGTTGGCGGTCAGGAACTTATCGCGTTCCAACGCGTCCTCGATCGTCTTGTAGGTCTGGCCGGTGTGCTTCACGTAGATCTCGTTGAGCCGCTTCTTCAGGTTCAGGATTTCCTGGGCGTGCAGCATGATGTCGGTGGCCTGACCCTGGAAGCCGCCGGAGGGCTGGTGGACCATGATGCGCGCGTTCGGCAGCGAGAAGCGCATGTCCTTCTCGCCGGCGGCGAGCAGCAGCGAGCCCATCGAGGCGGCCTGGCCGGTGCAGAGCGTCGAGACCGGCGGGCGGATGAACTGCATGGTGTCGTAGATCGCAAGGCCCGACGTCACCACGCCGCCCGGCGAGTTGATATACATCGAGATTTCCTTCTTCGGATTTTCCGCCTCGAGGAACAAGAGCTGTGCGACGATCAGCGTCGACATGCCGTCCTCGACCGGACCGGTCACGAAGATGATGCGCTCCTTCAGGAGGCGCGAGAAAATGTCGTAGGCGCGCTCGCCACGGTTGGTCTGCTCGACCACCATGGGCACGAGGTTCATGTAGGTTTCAACCGGATCGCGCATGAGTCACCTAGGGTTTTGAGAGGCGAACATCGCCAGTCTTGGCTGCCAGTTGGGCTGGATGTGCCGGAAGGCCGATGGACGTCCCGTGATGCAGGACTTGTAGGATGTAGCGACAGATATAGCCCAATTCGCGCCTGACAAGTGCGGAGCGCATTAAGGCTTAATCCGCCGGGCAGTTGAAGCTGATTCGCACAAAGAGGCCCAGCAGGCCATCTGGCTAGCTGGGCCCCTTCGCTGATCATCCTTAATAGAAGACTGTCCCAGAGCCCCGCTCCGATGGAATCGGAAAGGGGCGCCAGCTTCTATTTTTGACGCGTCTTCTTCGCGCGAACCGGTATCCACTTCGCTCGAATACGCTCTAGAGCCTTCAGGCGGCGGTCTTTTCCGCCTCGTCGTCCTTGTAGAGATCCTCGCGCGAGACCTTCTTCTCGGTCACGTTGGCGAGCTCGAGGATGAAGTCGACGACCTTGTCCTCGTAGATCGGTGCACGAAGCTGGGCCAGCGCCTGGGCGTTGCTGCGGTAATAGTCCCAGACCTCCTTCTCGCGGCCGGGCATCTGCCGGGCGCGCTCGATCACGGCGCGGCCGACCTCGTCGTCGGTCACGGTGATCTTGTTCTTCTCGCCGATCTCGGAGAGCACGAGGCCGAGCCGCACGCGGCGGTCGGCGATCTTGCGGTACTCTTCCTTCGCCTTGTCCTCAGTGGTGTCCTCGTCGGCAAAGGTCTTGCCGGCGGAGTCCATCTCGGCCTTGACCGAGTTCCACATCAGATTGAACTCCTCGTCGACCAGCGAGGGCGGCGCCTCGAAGCGATGCGCTTCGTCGAGACGGTCGAGCAGCGCGCGCTTGACGCGCTGGCGCGTCGCGGTGGCGAATTCGGCGACCAGACGCTCGCGCGCGGCTTCCTTCAGCTTGTCCAGCGATTCCAGGCCGAGCGTCTTGGCGAACTCGTCGTCGATCGCGACGTCCTGCGGCGCCTCGATCGTCGTCGCGGTGGTCTCGAACTCGGCCGGCTGGCCGGCGAGCTTCTCGCTCATGTAGTTCTTGGGGAACGTCACCTTCAGCGTGCGCGTCTCGTTCGCACCGATGCCGATGAGCTGCTCCTCGAAGCCCGGGATGAAGGTGTTGGAGCCGATCACGACCTGGATGCCTTCGCCGGCACCGCCCTCGAAGGCCTCGCCGTTGATGCTGCCCTTGAAGTTGATGGTGACGCGGTCGCCGGAGGCGGCCTTCTCGCCCTCGCCCTTCGCGGCATAACCGCGGTTGCTGTCCGCAATGCGCTTGATCGCCTCGTCGACGTCGGAGTCGGTCACTTCGGCAACGGGCTTCTCGACCTGGAAGGTCTTGAAATCGGCGAGCGCAATCGACGGCACCACCTCGATCGCGACCGTGTAGGTCAGATCGGTCTTGCCGTTCAGCAGCTCCTCGACCTCGGCCTGCTCGGTCGGCATCGTGATCTTCGGCTCGGTCGCGAGACGGAAGCCGCGCTCGGAAAACAGCTGCGTGTTGGTATCGCGGATGGTCTGGTCGATCGTCTCGGCCATCACCGAGCGGCCATAGACCTTCTTCAGGTGCGTCACCGGCACCTTGCCGGGACGGAAGCCGTTGATGCGGACCTTGTCCTTGAGATCGACGAGCTTGGCGCCGGCCTTGGCGTCGAGATCAGACGCCGGAACGCTGATCTTGAACTCGTGCTTCAAACCTTCCGAGAGGGTCTCTGTGACCTGCATGGCGTCCAATCTTCTTTTCGTTCGGCCCCGGCGCGCATGCGTCGGGACGCTGTCATTAATCGATCCGGCGCGAGGCAAACGCCTCACCGCCGGTGGTTCATCGGACCGGCTTCAGGCGGACAACATCCGCCGGCAGCAGGCCCCGTAATCCGTGCAAACGCGATAAGCGCTTGGTGCGGGCGGAGGGACTCGAACCCCCACAACTTTCGTCACCGGAACCTAAATCCGGCGCGTCTACCAGTTCCGCCACGCCCGCGTGAATTTGCATCCAAACCGGCCGCGATGCCGCGGGCGGCCGGGCTTATAACATGTGCCTGACTGTTCGCAGCAAAAAAATGGTCCGATGGCGGCAGGCTTCAAGTAGGCATGACGACTGGACTTATCCAGCGCGGCGTGGTCCGGATCGCGCCATGAAACCGCGGATCTTTGACCTGAACAGACGCCAGGTTTTGGCAGGCCTCGGAGCCTCGGCGGCCGGGTTGATCGCCGGCGGCGCCGGCCCCTCCGTGACCGCCCAGCTCGCGCTTCAGGCAAGGCCCTCAACGCTGGCTCTGAGGCCAGATCAGCCGGCTACACCGATCTGGGAGCTGGCCGCCGTAAGCCACCTCAGGGACGTCCGTCTCAAGCGCTTTGACCGCTGCGAGGTGGTGTTCCGGAACGACCTGCCTGTGCCGCTTGCACCAGTTTGGTACGGCCTCAATGCCCCGGCCGCGGGCGATCCGCTCCGCGGACGCGCGCCGACGGCTCCGAGCACGACAGAAACGTCAATTATTTCAATAGCTAACGCGGGAACCCTGTTGGCCGACTTCCGTCTCTTCGAGGACGGCCTGAAGCAACCCGCGCGGCCGCTTCCGATCGTCGCGGTCGAGACCAGCCCGGTTGCCGTCGATCGCGACGAGATCCTGCTGATCGAGGAATGGCGCCTGCGGCCGGACGGAAGCGCGCTTCTCCCGGGCCAGGACCCGAAGGACACGACACCGCTCTACACGGTCAACGGACAGACCTCATTCGAACTCTCAGCCGCGGCCAATGAACGGCTGCGGCTGCGCTTTATCAATGGCTCCCAACGCACTGTTCTTGCGATCAAATTGGAAAGCCACGAGGTTCGCGTGATGGCCATGGACGGGCAGCCCGCCGAGCCATTCCCGGCCCGCAACGGCGCCCTGGTGCTGGCGCCCGGCGGACGAGCCGACGCGTTTGTGGATACGGCCACATCGGCCGCATTCCTGCTGCATGACGGCAAGGAGGCGCGCCGGGTGGGCAGCCTCAAAGTATCGGGCCAATCGGAGCGGCGCGTGCCGCTGTTGCCGTCACAGCCGCTGCCGTCGAATGATCTCCCCGAGAAGCTCGATCTGAAAGGCGCCCTGCGGTTCGATGTCGCGCTCGGCGCGGCCGATGCCGGCTGGGCACGGCCCGCAAGCTTCTCCACGGCGTCCGCCCCCGCCTTCCGCGCCAAGACCGGCCGCACCGTCGTTCTGGCCCTGAAGAACCCCGCCCCCGCCACCACCGTCTTCCACCTGCACGGCCACCCGTTCCGCCTGCTCGACAAGCTCGACGACGGCTGGAAGCCCTACTGGCTCGACACGCTCGCGATCGAGCCCGGCCAGACCCAGCGCATCGCGTTCGCGGCGACCTCACCCGGACGATGGCTGATCGAGTCGGTTGTGACGGACTGGGCCGCGCCACGCCTGGTGCGCTGGTATGGGGTGGAGTGAGGCCTTGTAGGATGGGTAGAGCGCAGCGAAACCCATCGCCATCGCGCCGAGGTTTGAGATGATGGGTTTCGCTGCGCTCTACCCATCCTGCCCGCCCCATCGGCGTTAGCGCGTCCAGATGTACCGCGCGTCCGGCTCCCTCTCCTCGTTCCGCGTCCCGTCGGTCTGCTCGACCAGCCTGAACCCGCGCGCCTCATAAAAGCGTCGCGCCGGTGCGTTGCGCTGGAAGGTCCAAAGCTCCAGCCGATCGCCGGCGCCTTTCGCGATGTCGAGGAGCTCGCTGCCGACGCCGCGCCCCTGCGCGACCGGAAGCACATAGAGCTGTTCGACCCAGCCGTCTCGGTGGGCGATGATCCCGCTCAGGACGTCATCGTCGAAGCGTCCCCACACGCGGCACGTTGGAAAGATGCGCTCGCAATAGAACCAGCGGTCCTCCTCCGGCCTGTGCAACCCGGCGAGCCACGGCATCGCCTGGTCGAACGCGATCCGGTGGATCTGCGCCGCCGCGCCCATGTCGGCGAGCGCGAGCTGCCTCAGCACTAGTACTCCACTCCCAGCGCATCATAGATGCGCCGGTGCACGGCCGGCAGCGTCTCGGTCAGGTCCTCCGCGATCAGTCCCGGCCCGGCCTCGCTTGCCGCCTCGCCATGCATCCAGACGCCGATGCTCGCGGCTTCGAAGGCGGGCACGCCCTGCGCCAGGAGCCCTGCGATGATGCCGGAGAGCACGTCACCGGCGCCGGCGGTGGCGAGCCAGGGCGGCGCGTTGGCGGCGATGGTGGCGCGGCCGTCGGGCGCGGCGATGGTGGTATCGGGCCCCTTCAGCAGCACCACCGCGCCGGAGCGCTCGGCGGCGGCCCGGACGCGCTCGAGCTTGGAGCGGCCCGGATGCTTGTTGCTGAGGTCGGAGAACAGGCGCGGAAACTCGCCCTCGTGCGGCGTCAGCACCACCGCACTGTCGTGCGAGGACTTGATCGATTCAAACAGGCGCTCGGGGTTTGCGGCAAAGCTCGTCAGCGCATCCGCGTCCAGCACCAGATGCCGTTGCGCGGTGAGCGCGGTATGCACCATGTCGCAGGTGCGCTCACCGATGCCGGTGCCGGGACCGATGATGCAGGTGTTGTAGCGCTTGTCGCCCAGCAGCTCGCCGAACTCGACCACGGTATCGACGGGCCGCACCATCACCGCCGTGAGCGCGGCCGCATTGATCGCGAGCGCATCGCGCGGTGTGGCGAGCGTCACGAGCCCGGCGCCGGCGCGTAACGCCCCGCGCGCGGCGAGCCGCGCGGCGCCGGTCGCGGCCGCGTCGCCGGAGACCGCGAGCACGTGGCCTCGCGCATATTTGTGGCCGTCGATGCGCGGCACCGGAAACGCCGCGCCCCAGAAATCCGGGTCGTTCTCGAAAATCTGCGGGCCGATCTCGTCCAGCACCTGTGCGTCGATACCGATGTCGGCAACCCGCACCCGGCCGCAATGCATCCGTCCCGGCAGCAGCAGGTGCGCCGGCTTCTTGCGGAAGAAGGTGACGGTCTCGGTGGCGTTCACCGCCACGCCCAGCACCGCCGCGCTGGTGCCGTTGATGCCGCTCGGCAGGTCGACCGCCAGCACTGGCGCGCCGTTGGCATTGATCGCCTCGATCATCTCCCGCGCCTCGCCCTCGACGGAGCGGCTGAGGCCGGCGCCGAACAGCGCGTCGATAATCAGCGCGGGCCTTCCGATCGCCTGCGGATTGAACGGGAGCACCGGGTGCTTCCAGCCGCGCGCGGCGGAGGCCGCATCGCCCTGGAGCTGGTCGCGCTCGCACATCAGGATCACCGAGACCTCGCGGCCTTGCGCGGCGAGCTCGGCGGCTGCGACAAAACCGTCACCGCCATTGTTGCCGGGGCCGGCCACGATCAGGATCGGCCCCTCCTCCACCAGTACGTTGGCGGCCGCCGCAACCGCCTGGCCGGCGCTCAGCATCAGCTTGAAGCCGGGTGTCCCGGCCGCGATCGCGAGCTGGTCGGCGCGCTGCATTTCGGCGTTGGTCAGAACTTCCATGCCACTTCCCTGGTACAAACGCCTCTTCAACAGGCATCTTTTGTGCCGATCCGGCGCCCGGAACACAGATTTGCACAGATACTGAACTGTTTGCCTATTTCGTAGTCTTCGGTATTTTGGCCCGTCGGCACCACCTATCAGAGATGCTCGTTAAAAGGCTGATAACGCTCCAATAATCAGGGCATTTGCAACTTGGCATAGACCCTGCTTTCGAGGAAGCTGCTTCGGTTCGTCGTGCTCACTGGCATTTATCACGGTGTGGCCGGCCGTTGTTGCCGGACTGGTCAGGGATCCCGGCATAGCGAAGACAACATCGTGCTTTAAGAAAAGCGCATCCTGACGAAGACGTTGCTATTTGATCGAAAGGCCGGGAGGCGCGCAGTGAAGAAAATCGAAGCCATCATCAAGCCGTTCAAGCTCGACGAGGTGAAGGAAGCGCTTCAGGAAGTCGGCCTTCAGGGCATCACCGTCACCGAAGCCAAGGGCTTCGGCCGGCAGAAGGGTCACGCCGAGCTTTACCGCGGCGCAGAATACATCGTCGATTTCCTGCCCAAGGTGAAGATCGAGATCGTGATCGGCGACGATCTGGTCGAGCGCGCCATCGACGCGATCCGCCGCGCGGCGCAAACCGGGCGCATCGGCGACGGCAAGATCTTCGTCTCCAACATCGAAGAGGCGATCCGCATCCGGACCGGCGAATCCGGGCTGGACGCTATCTGAGCCGGGTGCTATCCCGCATTTTGCGACACTCTGACAAGAAATAAGGCTGCTTCGGCGGCCTGATTTCGTTTGTGCGGTCGCGCAAAACTCGCCCAAGCGAGAATAATTTTGCTCATCTGGAAACCGACCCGCAGAGCCAAAAGGGGTATGCATGAAGACCGCCAAAGACGTCCTGAAATCGATCAAGGACAACGACGTCAAATACGTCGACCTGCGCTTCACCGATCCGCGCGGCAAGTGGCAGCACGTCACGTTCGACGTCAGCATGATCGATGAGGACATTTTCGCCGAAGGAACGATGTTCGACGGCTCCTCGATCGCCGGCTGGAAGGCGATCAACGAGTCCGACATGTGCCTGATGCCCGATCCGGTGACCGCGACGATCGATCCGTTCTTCGCCGAGACCACGATGGTCATCACCTGCGACGTGCTCGAGCCGACCACCGGCGAGCCCTACAATCGCGACCCCCGCGGCATCGCCAAGAAGGCCGAAGCCATGGTGAAGTCGATGGGCGTAGGCGACAGCGTGTTCGTCGGCCCCGAAGCCGAGTTCTTCGTGTTCGACGACGTGCGCTTCTCCTCCAGCCCCTACAACACCGGTTTCCGCCTCGACTCCTCGGAGCTGCCGACCAACACCGACACGGAATATGAGGGCGGCAACCTCGGCCACCGCATCCGCACCAAGGCCGGCTACTTCCCGGTGCCGCCGCAGGACTCGGTGCAGGACATGCGCTCCGAGATGCTCGGCGCCATGGCCAAGATGGGCGTCAAGGTCGAGAAGCATCACCACGAGGTCGCTTCCGCCCAGCACGAGCTCGGCATGAAGTTCGACACGCTGACGCTGATGGCCGACCACCTGCAGATCTACAAATACTGTATCCACCAGGTCGCGCATATCTACGGCAAGACCGCCACCTTCATGCCGAAGCCGGTCTACGGCGACAACGGCTCGGGCATGCACGTGCACCAGTCGATCTGGAAGGACGGCAAGCCGGTGTTCGCCGGCAACAAATATGCCGACCTGTCGGAGACCTGCCTCCACTACATCGGCGGCATCATCAAGCACGCCAAGGCGATCAACGCCTTCACCAACCCGTCGACCAACTCCTACAAGCGTCTGGTCCCGGGCTATGAGGCTCCCGTGCTGCTCGCCTACTCCGCGCGCAACCGCTCGGCCTCCTGCCGCATCCCCTACACCGCTTCGCCGAAGGCCAAGCGTGTCGAGGTGCGCTTCCCCGATCCGCTTGCCAATCCCTATCTCGGCTTCGCCGCGATGCTGATGGCCGGCCTCGACGGCATCAAGAACAAGATCGATCCGGGTCCGGCGATGGACAAGGACCTCTACGACCTGCCGAAGGAAGAGCTGAAGCAGATCCCGACCGTCTGCGGCAGCTTGCGCGAGGCGCTGGAAAACCTCGACAAGGACCGCGGCTTCCTCAAGAACGGCGGCGTGTTCGACGACGACTTCATCGACGCTTATATCGAGCTGAAGATGACCGAGGTCGAACGCTTCGAGATGACCCCGCACCCGGTCGAGTTCGACATGTACTATTCGGGCTAATCGGCCCGAACTCTCTGCAACAAGCAAAAGGCGCTCCGAAAGGGGCGCCTTTTCGTTTGGGAGGTTGGGTCCGTAGGGTGGGTTAGCATTGCAGATGTGCGAAGTGCATTTGCAATGCGTAACCCACCACTGTCTCTATCCGAGCGAGCAGAAGAGGTGGGTTACGCCGTACGGATTGCGCTTCGCACAATCCGCACGGCTAACCCACCCTACAAGATATATCACCACGTCGCCGTAAAGGCCTTCTGCAGGTCGGCCGGCGCCGTCACGCCGCTCGCGATCAGCAATTGCGTGAGCACGCGCGCCTTCTGGGGATTGAGATCCTCCGACACGACGAACCCGTTCTTGTCGTCGTCGACCTCGACGTTCCGGGTGACGAAGCCGGAGCGAACCCGCGTCGAGCGGACGACGATGATGCCCTTCTTGGCGGCCGCTTCGAGCGCATCGAGGGCGGACTTGGACGTGTTGCCGTCGCCAACGCCGGCCAGCACGATGCCCTTGGCACCGTGGGAAATCGCGTCCTCGATCGGAACGGCATCCATGTTGGCATGCGAGTAGACGATCTCGACGCGCGGCAACTGCTCGCCCGCGGGAAGCTGATAGGTCGCGCGCTTGAAGCCGCCGGCCTGGGTCATGAAACGGATGCCGCCGGCGGTGTCGACATAGCCGATCGGGCCGTCATTGGGGGAGCTGAAGGTCTCGATGCTCGTCGTATTGGTCTTGGTGACCGAGCGCGCGCCCTGAATCTTGTCGTTCAGCACGGCCATCACGCCGCGGCCGCGCGAGCGCGGATCGGCCGCCACCTGCACCGCCTCGTAGAGATTGCCGGGGCCGTCCGCGCTGACGGCCGTCGCCGGCCGCATCGAGCCGACGATCACCACCGGCTTGTCGCCGCGCACAACATTGTCGAGAAAGAACGCGGTCTCCTCGAGCGTATCGGTGCCGTGGGTAATGAGAACGCCGTCGGCTTCATTCTTGTCGAAGGCCTCCTGGATGCGACGGGCCAGCGCAAACCAGACCTTGTCGTTCATGTCCTGGGACCCGATCGACGAAATCTGTTCGGCGCTCAGCTTCGCCAGCTTGTCCAGCCCCGGCACCGACGCCATCAGCTGCTCGCCGGTGATCTGGCCGGATTTGTACGCGCCCGTCGCACGCGGGTCGGCCTGGCCCGCGATGGTGCCTCCCGTCGCAAGCACGAGAATGCGCGGCAGGCTACCGGCCGCAGCGTCCTTGCCCGGCTCCGCAGCTTGCGCCGCTGCGCCGATACCGCCGGACCAGAGCGCGAATGAGATCAGCGGAATGGCGAGCATGAATGTTCGACGTTGGCGACGGCTGGCTCGGCCGGCGGTAGGCTTCGTCATCGAATTGTCCTCCCGTTTAAGTAGGGATCGACATTCGATACGCCCATTAAGGCCGAAGATGGGTCAGCTCGTTGCCAATTGCTACGGGTTGTCCCGCCGCGGCATGAAATGGTCGAGCAGCCCTGTCGGCAGAGGAAAGACGACGGTCGAGGACCGTTCGCCCGCGATGTCGTGCAGAGCCGCAAAATAGCGCAGCTGCATCGCCTGGGGCTCCTGCGCAAGAATCCGGCCGGCTTCGACCAATTTTTCAGCAGCCTGCTGCTCGCCCATCGCATTGATCACCTTGGCTCGCCGCAAGCGCTCCGCCTCGGCCTGTTTGGCAATGGCGCGAACCATGGTTTCGTTGATATCGACGTCCTTGATCTCTATGCCGGTGACCTTGATGCCCCAGACGTCGGTCTGCTTGTCGAGGATCTCCTGGATGTCGGCGTTCAACCTGTCGCGCTCAGCAAGCATCTCGTCGAGCTCGTGCTTGCCGAGGACCGAGCGCAACGTGGTCTGGGCGAGCTGGCTGGTGGCGGCCATGTAGTCGCCGACCTTGATGATGGCACGTTCGGGGTCGACGATGCGGAAGTACAGAACGGCGTTGACCTTGACGGAGACGTTGTCCCGGGAAATCACGTCCTGCGGCGGCACGACCTGCACCATCACCCGGAGATCGACCTTGACGAGTTGCTGCACGACCGGAATGAGGAGGATGAGGCCCGGTCCTTTCACGCCGGTGAAGCGGCCGAGTGTAAAGATGACGCCACGCTCGTATTCGCGCAGGATTCGAATGGCCTGGGATAGAAACATGATGACAAGCAGCGCAAGCGCCGCATAAGTCAGATATTCCAGCATCATGATGGACCTCCCTCGCCGGTTCGGGCTGGTGCGCGCCGTATCAGCAGCGTCAGGTCGATGACGCTCGCGACTTCGGCCATCTCTCCGGGTTTGAACGTTTCGGCACCGCGCGCCTGCCAGCGCTCACCATGGGCGAACACATGACCCTCGTTCCCGTTCCAGTCGAGAACCTCCGCAGGCAAGCCTCGCATGGCCTTCGCGCCGACCAGTGCAGGAGCCGAGCGGACGCGCCGAAGTGAACCGAGCACGACGAGCGCGAAGCCGGTGAACACGGCCGCAGTGATGCCGATCACCCACCACGACAGCTGGTAGCCGGGCGCCTCGCCCCTGAAAAGCATCAAGGCTCCCAGCACGAAAGCGATGATTCCTCCGAGACCGACGACCACGGTCGGGTTGAAGGCTTCGATCGTGAGAAGCACGAGCCCGACCAGCATCAGCGCGAAGCCGGCATAGTTGACCGGCAGCAGATTAAGCGCATAGAGGCCGATCAACAGACAGATCGCGCCGACGACTCCCGGGGCGACGGCACCGGGAGACATGAATTCGAAGATCAGGCCGTAGATGCCGATCATCAGGAGAATGAACGCCACGTTCGGATCGGTGATGACCGCCAGGAAGCGCGATATCCGTCCGGGGTCGACGGCTTCAACGACGGCATCCCTGGTCGCGAGGCGTTGCGTCTTGCCGCCTGCAACCTCCACCACACGGCCGTCGAGCTGCCTCAGCAATTCAGCCTGATCGCGCGCGACGAGATCGATGGCATGAGCTTCCAGCGCGCCGTTGGCAGAGAGTGTGGCAGCCTCTCGGACCGCCTTCTCCCCCCAGTCCGCATTGCGGCCGCGCAGCTCCGCAAGGCTGCGGATGAAAGCAACCGCATCATTGGTCGCCTTCGCCGTCATAGGATCCTTGAGCTGATCCTTGGAATGATCCTTGGGCTCGCTCTGCTGGTCACCGTCCTTCTTGTCCTTTCCGCCCTTGTCCGGCGCACCGCTCGGCAGCCCCGGCAGCGGCCCGCCAATCTGCACCGGCGTCGCCGCACCAATATTGGTGCCTGGCGCCATCGCCGCGATGTGGGTCGCATAAAGGATATAGGTCCCCGCACTCGCCGCGTGGGCGCCGGAAGGAGCGACATAGCCGATAACAGGGATGGGCGAGGCGAGCACATCCGCGATGATCTCGCGCATGCTGGAATTGAGGCCGCCGGGCGTGTTCATTCTCAGAAGCACGACCTCGGCGCGCCGTTCACTCGCCTTGGCCAAAGCCTCCTTCACGTAGCTGGCCGACGCCGGACCAATGGCCCCGTCGATCGAAACGATCAGTGCAACACGCCCGCTCTCCTCCGCTGAGCTGGGAAGGAGGCAGCAGGTCAAAGCCACGACGGTGATCGCCGCAACGAGGGCCGCCTTCATGGTCTGCACGGCAAGGGCTCCCTTGCAGAGGATATGGTGTTCCTCTTGAGAACCTCAATGCTGCGCGCGGAGACCAACGTTGCGATTGTGCAACGCAATGGGAAGGCCATGCAGGATGGCGTGATCCGTTGAGCGGAGGCAGTGGCGGACCATGACTCCGGCTGATCCGCCCCGCGCCAAGCGCTGCTACCGTGCCACCCTCACGCCATCGGCTCCGATCGCGCCGAACGTGCTTGCGATGATCTCGCTCGTCGGCTGCATGCCGCCGAGCGACCAGTGCGAGGGCTCCTGCTCCTCGATCCGGACCCAGACGTTGCGGCGGAAATCCGCACTGCCCTGCCCTTCGACCTCGACCATCAGGTCGGTGATCCGCTCGAGCAGCGTCTTCTTCTGTGCGGCGTCCAGGATGCCGCGGACGGTGGAAATGGTGATGTAAGGCATGTCTCTCTCCAATCATGTCGGGTGACGACGCGGCGAATTTGGATCCGGCAGGCCCGGCAAGGCAGTGGCGGATAAGCCAGAGATCGGGCAATTTCCGCCACGCGCGGGCGCGGCGATCGGCTAGGATCGCCGCATCCTGCTGGAGGTCCCATGAAGCTCGCAATTCTCGCGCTGGAAGGTTGCATGCATTCGGCGATCGCCGGCGTCGCCGACGTGCTGTCGCTCGCCAATCATGTGATGCAGCAAGGCGGCGCAAAATCGCGCTTCACCTGGCAGACGCTGTCGCTCGACGGCCGGGCCGTGCGCGCCGGCGGCGGCCAGATGGTCGCGGTCGACGGCGCGATCGGCAAACGCGGCAGCTTCGATGCGATCCTCGTCCCCGGCAACCTCGTCGATCACGTCACGGCCGCGCGGCTGCAACCGCAATATGCCCGTGCCGGCGCCTGGCTGCGGCAGCAGCATGCGAACGGCCGGCTGATCGGGGCATTTTGCAGCGGCGTCTTCCTGCTCGCAGGCGCCGGCCTGCTCGATAACCGCCGCGCCACCATCACCTGGTGGCTGCAAGGCGAACTGCGGCAGCGGCATCCCTCGATCGACCTCGCTGCCGACGCCGTCATCACCGCGACCGACCGCATCGTCTGTGCGGCCGGACCAATGTCGTGGGTCGATCTGCTGCTCAGGCTGATCGAGATGGTGGATGGGAAAGAAATTGCCAAACTCTGCGCGGACTATGTCGTGATCGACACCGCGCAGCGCACCCAGTCGATCTTCATGCCCGTCGGCTATCTGCTGTCGCAGGACCCGCTGCTGACCCGGGCCGACCTTCTGGTTCGCCGCACCGGCAAAAGCCCGATGACGGTCAAGCGCCTCGCGAATGCGCTCGGCCTCAGCGAGCGCACGCTGAACCGCAAGTTTCAGGAGCTGACGCACGAGCCGCCGCAGGCCTTCATCATGCGCCGCCGCGTCGAGCATGCGCGCACGCTGCTGGAGACGACGACGCAGCCGGTCAAGACCATCGCCCGCACCGCCGGCTACGAGGACGAAAGCAGCTTCCGCAAGGCGTTCCGCAAGCTGACCTTGATGTCGCCGCAGGCGTATCGGGCGCGGCGGATGCCGGCGACGCCGAGTTAGTATTCGCCTTCGCGCCGTCAGCATTCGTTCTGCATCTGACTCCACTTCGTTCTCAAAGAACAAATCAGAGCCGCAAAAATCAGCGCAGACCAATTCCTACTGATTGGTTTATCTCGTCCGAATTTCGAGCGCGCGATTGCTTCGCTCCGGCTCGCAATGACGACGGGATGAGAGCTCGCCCTACGCCGCCGCCTTCTGCCGCGCCACCAGCGCTTCGCCGAAGGCCTCGAACAGCTTGCGGTTGATGGGATTGTGCTGCGGGTCGTACTCGGCATGCCATTGCACGCCGAGCGCAAAGGTCGGGGCCTCCGCGATGCGGATCGCCTCGATGGTGCCGTCCTCGGCGATGCCCTCGATCAGCACCCGCTTGCCGGGGTCCAGGATGCCCTGCCCGTGCAGCGAATTGACCCTGATCCTCTCGCAGCCGAGCAGCGTTGCGAACGCCCCGCCCGGCGTCAGGTCGACGTCGTGGCGGTCGGCGAACACCACGGTCGGATCGGGATGGATCTCGCCGTTCTCGAGCCGGGGCATGCGATGGTTCATGCGGCCGGGGATCTCGCGGATCTCCGGATGCAGCGAGCCGCCGAAGGCGACATTCATCTCCTGAAGGCCGCGGCAGATACCGAACAGCGGAATGCCACGGGCAACGCACGCGACCGAGAGCGCCAGGGCGACCTCGTCGCGGTGGATGTCGTAGGGCTCGTGCCGCTCGCACGGATCGACATTGAAGCGGGTCGGATGGACGTTGGCGCGGGCGCCGGTGAGCACGATCCCGTCGACCACGTCGAGCAGCGCGCCGATATCGGTGATATCTGGCGCACCCGCGAACATCACCGGCAAGCCGCCGGAGACCTCGGCCACGGCGCGCAAATTGCGCTCGCCGACCATCTGGACCTGAAATCGATTCTCGACGCGATGGGCATTCCCGATCACGCCGACGACCGGCTTTCTCATCTGTCCTTCCGACCTCCCGCGTTAAGAAGATTCTCCAAACATGCCCCTGGGATGGAACAAATTCAACCGAAGGGATCGCGGGACGGCAATGCTATTTTCGCGCAAATGCCGGGCCAGCGCGCAGGTATGGCCCCTTTTGGCGCCCGGGACGTTGATGCTTTCAGGCCGGACGCGTCAAATCGGCACCAGGCCGGCACCGGGCCCGGCTTGATCCCCGCTGGAATTTCGCGAAAGAGTGGCCGCCTGCAGCGTTCCGAAAAGGACCCGATGTGACCCTTTCCAGAGATGAACGGCCCCGGACCCGCACCGACCTGGCTCGAGATCAGCCTCGAGATCAGGCTTGGGATCAGGCCTGGGCGATCTCGGTCGGCGGCATCGGCGTCGTGCTGTTCACCGCGCTCTTGGTCTTCACCTGGCACTTTGCGGCCACCCTGCTGCTGATCTTCACCGGCATGCTGCTCGGCGTCGGCCTCAACGCGCTGACCAATGCGCTCGGACGGCGCGTTCACCTGCCACATACGATGCGGCTCGCGATCGTCTGCCTCGTCCTTGCAGTGCTGCTCGCCGGCGTTGCCTATCTCGGCGGCGCCACCATCGCAGAGCAGGCCTCGCTGCTCAGCAAGACCATCAAGTCGCAGATCACCAACGTCCGGTCCTTCCTGGAGAACCACGGCATCGACACCAGCGTGTTCGATCTCGGCAATGCCGCGCCTGCGGCCTCAACCGACGAGACGTCGGCGCCCGCCCCGAGCCCCAGTTCCCACGGCGGCCTACCGGGCGCGGGCGCGCTTGCCTCCAGCGGCGGGGCGATCGTGAGCCAGACCTTCAAGCTGCTGTTCGGCGCGATCAGCGCCGTCGGCAACATCTTCATCGTGCTGTTTCTGGGGCTCGCCTTCGCCGCCCAGCCCGCCGTCTATCACGACGGCCTGCTGTTCCTCGCGCCTGCGAAGTATCGCACCCGCGTCGCGCTCATCATCGATCGGACGGCGGAGACGCTTGAGCGCTGGCTGATCGCACAGATCATCGTCATGATCGCGGTTGGCGTCGTGACCTGGATCGGGCTCGCCATCATCGGCATTCCCGGCTCGTTCATCCTGGGGATTCAGGCCGGCCTGCTCGCTTTCATCCCGACCGTCGGCGCCATCATCGCCGGCGTCGTCGTGGTGCTGGCGAGCCTCGCCTCGGGCTGGATCCCGGCGCTGTCGGCCTTTCTGCTCTTCATGGGCGTGCACGCCATGGAGAGTTACGTGCTGACGCCGCTGCTGCAGCGGCAGGCGCTCGACATCCCGCCAGCCACGCTGTTCGCGTTCCAGATCCTGCTCGGCGTCGTGTTCGGAATCTGGGGCCTCGCGCTGGCGCTCCCGCTGGTCGCCATCGCCAAGGTCATGATCGACCATTTCAAGACGTATGAGGCGCCTCCTCTGGCGGAGGCGGCGTAGAGCATGGTCCGGAAAAGTGCGCAGCGGTTTTCCGAAAAGATCATGCTCCAGAAATAGAGCCTGCCTTACGTGGTCAGCACGGTCTCGGTGTGCTCGACCTCCGGCGGCGCTGCAAAATACTGGCCGACGAGGCCGCGCCATTCGGTGAAATTCTCCGAGCCGCGGAAATCGACGGTGTGGTTTTCCAGCGTCGCCCACTTCACCATCAGCCGGTAACGCTGCGGCTTCTCGATCGACTTGTGCAGTTCGAAGCCGTGAAAGCCCTTGGAACGGCCGAAGGCGGCCTTGGCCTTGGCGACGGCGGCCTCAAAATCCTTCTCGCTGCCCGGCTTGACGTCGATTTGCGCGATCTCGGTGATCATCGGTTTCCACCCTTTTGTTTGATGGCCGTGTCTACCGCAGACCGCAGCAAAGAAAAAGGCGCCGAAACGGCGCCCTGGTGGAGCAAAAATGCGGGCGCTCTCAGGCGAACAGCAGGACCGTTCCCGCCACGATCAGCGCGCAACCGAGGAACAGCGCAAGCGGCCAGTAGCTGCGGCCTTGCGTATAGCGCCCCTGCGCACGGCGCTCGGTGATCAGCGCCGTCTCGTATTCGTCCGCAGTCGAGAACAGGCAGGCGAAGCCGCCGCGTGCCGAGGCTGCTTGCGCTTCGAGCGACATCAGGGCGGCCTGCGGGTTCTGTCGACGGATCGATTCCATGACCGCAATGGTAGGGATCGATTGGTAAACAGCGGATTACCGCAGGGCCGCCCTCGCGTTCACGCCGTGACCGGACGCGCCTGCGGCGCACCGACCCGCGCCGCGCTCTGGCGGCGCCAGTTCTCCAGCGACAGCGGCAGTTCCTCCGCCGCCTCGACGCGGTTACGGCCGCCGCGCTTGGCCTGGTAGAGCGCGGTGTCGGCCGAGGCCAAGAGCACCTCGAGCTCGGTGCCGGCCGGACCGCCGGCAACGCCGATGCTGACGGTGGTGTCGACCGGGCCTTCGTCGACCACGACGCCGGAGGTCTCGAACGCCTCGCGCACGCGCTCGGCCACGAGCACGCCCTCCTCCAGCGCACACGGCAGGAGCGCTGCGAACTCCTCGCCGCCGATGCGCCCCGAAAGGTCGGAGATGCGCAGATTGCTGACGACGACGGTCGAGAACAGTCTCAGCATCTCGTCGCCTGCGGGATGGCCGAAGCGGTCGTTGATCGACTTGAAGTGGTCGATGTCGAAGATCATCACGGTGACGGGCCGTCCGGCCTTGGCCTCCCGATCGATCACGCGGCCGCAGGCTTCGGAGAAGCCGCGGCGATTGAGCATGCCGGTGAGCGGATCGGTCGACGCCGCGGTCCGGTGCGCGGTGACGGTGCGCTCCGAGACCAGCATGAAGATCACGAAGACGGTGCCGACGGCGTAGAGCACGAGCTCGACCGCGAACACGGTGACCCAGATGCTCGAGGAGAAGCCGGCATCATGCGGCCGCAGGAAGCTGCCGATCAGGATCGGCAGCATCAGCACGCAGCCGTGCATGACAGGCACGACGAAGGCCGGCCAGCGCCGCTGCAGGCTCTTGCGCCGCTCGACCCAGAGCTCGCTCGCCGTCACCGCCGCGTACACCGAGACGATGCCGGCGCCGATGATCATGCGCAGCATGGACGCCGTGGGATCGAGCAGCGTCACGGCGGCGACCCAGGCGAGCGCGCCGAGCACGAGGCCGGGCCAGTTCGGCTTGCGCCCGTGGAAGACGCGCGCAGCATTCCACACCATGCCGCAGGCCACGAAGCCGACGGCATTTAACGCCAGATAGAGATGCGGCCCCAGCCTCTCGCCGGCCGCCGTCCACAGTGCGACGGAGGCGGCGCCGAGCAGATAGGCGGTGCCCCACCATTTCAGCGCAGGACTGTTCTCCTGTTTGCCGAAGAACACCATCATGGCGCCGAGCAGTGCGGCAACCATGGTGGCAACCAAATAGAGCGTGATGCTATCGAGCGACATCATGTCGGCCCCCTTGAAAACATAGCAGTTACGCGATCGGCACATCCGATTTGCGCGCCCTTCCGAATGCGACGCTATGGCCCGCGGGTTCCATTCAGGTTTTCGCGCGTCCGCAAGTTTTCCGGAAACTCGTCGTCAATTTGCATACAAACGAACAATAAAAAGGGCGCTGAAAATCAGCGCCCTTTTGCATCTCATTGAAGCCGCTTTCGCGGCGAATGCGACCGAAGCGATTAACGCTTCGAGAACTGGAAGGACCGGCGGGCCTTGGCCTTGCCGTACTTCTTACGCTCGACCACGCGCGAGTCGCGGGTGAGGAAGCCACCCTTCTTGAGCACGGAGCGCAGCTCCGGCTCGAAATAGGTGAGCGCCTTGGAGATGCCGTGACGGACCGCGCCGGCCTGGCCGGACAGACCGCCGCCGGCGACGGTGCAGATCACGTCGTACTGGCCCGAACGCTGGGCCACCGAGAACGGCTGCTCGATCATCATGCGCAGCACGGGACGGGCGAAATAGACCTCGACCTCGCGCGAGTTGACGGTGACCTTGCCGGCGCCCGGCTTGATCCACACGCGAGCGACCGCGTCCTTGCGCTTGCCGGTGGCATAGGCGCGGTTGAACTTGTCGACCTTCTTCTCGTGCTTGGGCGCCTCGGGCGCCGCCGCCGTCTTGAGCTGCGAGAGCTGGTCGAGCGACTGGATGGATTCGGCCATGTTATGCGGCCCTCGTGTTCTTGCGGTTCAACTTGGCGATATCGATCTTCTCGGGCTGCTGCGCCTCGTGCGGATGATCGGCGCCGCCGTAGACACGGAGGTTGCCCATCTGCACGCGACCGAGCGGACCACGCGGGATCATGCGCTCGACGGCCTTCTCGAGCACGCGCTCGGGATGACGACCCTCGAGGATCTGGCGCGCGGTGCGCTCCTTGACGTGGCCGACATAGCCGGTGTGCTTGTAGTAGGTCTTCTGCTCGCGCTTGCGACCGGTGAGGACCGCATGCTGCGCGTTGATGATGATGACGTTGTCGCCGCAATCAACGTGCGGGGTGTAGGTCGGGAGGTGCTTGCCGCGCAGGCGCATGGCGACGATGGTGGCGAGACGGCCGACGACCAGACCCTTGGCGTCGATCAGCACCCACTTCTTCGTCACCTCGGCCGGCTTTGCCGAAAAGGTTTTCATGTCAGAGTTTCCGTGGACGGGGAGCATCGGCGCGAACACCGCGCCGGACTGCGCGGGTTTCTAGAGAAGAGACGCGCAACGGTCAATGCTACACGACGGAAATTACTTAAGCAAAATCAATAATTTAAAAATATGGTGCTATATTACCTGCAAAAAGCTCAAACATTTGGAATGGAATAGGTCGAGGTGACATGGGCGATCGGATCGGGTGAGGTCCCGGACAACAGGTTCACCTCCCCGACCGCCAGGCGCTTGCCGAGCTTGAGCAGCCGGGCCTCGGCCAGCACATCCTGCCCGGGCTGGCCCTTGCGCAGGAAATTGATGTTGAGATTGGTGGTGACCGCGAGCCCGATCGGCCCGATCGCGGACAGCAGCACCACGTACATCGCGAAATCGGCCAGCGCCATCAGCGTCGGGCCCGACACGGTTCCACCCGGCCGCAGCATCCTTTCGCTGTAGCGCTGGCGCAAAAGGCTGGTCTGGCCGTCCGCGCTCTCGATCGTGATGTCGTCGCCGCTGAAGGCCTGGGGAAACTCGTCACGGAGAAACTGCTCGAGCTCCGCCACGCTCATTTTCGCTAACGCCATGCCGTTCCCCACCCTCGCTTCGCTTGCCCTGGTACATTAAGTTATTGGTGTCATCCAATTGCAATCATTCCACGGAAGTCGCGTCAATGTCCGTCCAGGCCGCCCGCGCCCCCTCCCCGCAACCGCAGATCCTGCTGCGTGAGACCATTGGCTCCATCGCGGTCCTGACGCTCAACCGCCCGGCTGCGCGCAACAGCCTGTCGGCGGCGATGATCGCGGCCCTGCATGCCGAGCTCAACGAGATCCGCGACGACAAGGCCGTCCGCGGCGTGGTGATCGCGGCCAACGGTCCCGCCTTCTCCGCCGGCCACGACATGAAGGAACTGACCGCGCGCCGCACTGACCCGGACCGTGGCCGCGCCTTCTTCGCCGAGATGATGAATGCCTGTAGCGCGATGATGCAGGCGGTCGTGCATCTGCCCAAGCCCGTGGTCGCCGCCGTCCAGGGCATCGCGACCGCGGCCGGCTGCCAGCTGGTTGCGAGCTGCGATCTCGCGATCGCATCGGAGGACGCGAAGTTCGCGACGCCCGGTGTCGATATCGGCCTGTTCTGCTCGACGCCGATGGTGGCGCTGTCGCGCAACGTGCCGCGCAAGCAGGCGATGGAGATGCTGCTGACGGGCGAGCCTGTCACGGCCGACCGCGCCCGCGAGATCGGGCTCGTCAATCGCGTCGTGCCTGCCGGCACCGAACTCGGCGCCGCGATCGAGCTCGCGCAACAGGTCGCGCTGAAATCCGCCTATACCGTCAAGCTCGGCAAGGAGGCCTTCTACCGCCAGGTCGAAATGAGCCTTGCGGACGCCTATCGCTATGCCGCAGAGGTGATGACCGAGAACATGATGGCGCGCGACGCCGAGGAAGGCATCGGCGCCTTCATCGAGAAGCGCACCCCGACATGGCGGGATGAGTAGTCAACTCCTCATCCTGAGGAGCCGCGGAACGCGGCGTCTCGAAGGATAGAGGCCCGACTGCGGCTTCATGGTTCGAGACGCGTGTGCCGCGCTCCTCACCATGAGGGCCAGAGAAAGAAAAAGATGAACCACGACGCCTATCCCGACAATTACATCCGCGGCATCCTCAACAGCGTGAAGTCGATCGCGATGGTCGGCGCATCGCCGGTCAACGTGCGGCCAAGCTATTTCGCGTTCAAATATCTGGCGCAGCGCGGCTACGACATGATCCCGGTCAATCCCGGTCATGTCGGCAAGGATCTGCTCGGAAAGCCGTTCGTCGCCTCGCTCTCCGACATCGGCCGCCCCGTCGACATGATCGACATTTTTCGCAACTCCAGCCACATCATGCCTGTCGTCGAAGAGGCGCTCACGCTCGATCCGCTGCCGAAGGTGATCTGGATGCAGCTCGGCGCACGCGATGATGCCGCGGCAGCGAAAGCGGAATCGGTCGGCATCAAGGTGGTCATGAACCGCTGCCCCAAGATCGAATATGGCCGCCTGTCCTCCGAAATATCCTGGATGGGCGTGAATTCGCGCACGCTCAGCTCCAAGCGTGCGCCGGCACCGACACAGGGCATGCGGCTATCCCTCAATCGGATGAGCGTCGGCGGCGGCGATACCGCAGCATCCGATCGCGCGGCGAAAAACAAGACCGAGCAAAGCTGACGCACTAAATTTCCGCCTCTGCGAACGTGACAATGCGTAGCGTCGAGCTGTGAAGCGGCGGCTTGACGACAGCCGCGGCGCCGATCAGCATGCCGCGCGATTTCAGACCACAAGAACAGGACGCCCTCAATGAGCGATCGCCTTCCGGGATTTTCAACCCTCGCCGTGCATGCCGGTGCACAGCCCGATCCGACCACCGGCGCGCGCGCGACTCCGATTTATCAAACGACATCATTTGTCTTCAACGACGCCGATCACGCCGCCTCGCTGTTCGGCCTGCAGGCGTTCGGCAACATCTACACCCGCATCGGCAACCCGACCAACGCCGTGCTGGAAGAGCGCGTCGCCGCGCTCGAAGGCGGCACCGCTGCGCTGGCGGTTGCCTCGGGCCATGCCGCGCAGGTCGTGGTGTTGCAGCAATTGCTGCAGCCCGGCGACGAGTTCATCGCCGCGCGAAAGCTCTATGGCGGCTCGATCAACCAGTTCACGCATGCGTTCAAGAGCTTTGGCTGGAACGTGGTGTGGGCCGACCCCGATGACATCGCAAGCTTCGAGCGCGCGGTGACGCCGCGCACCAAGGCGATCTTCATCGAGTCCATCGCCAACCCCGCCGGCAGCATCACCGACATCGAGGCGATCTCGACGGTCGCGCGCAAGGCGGGCGTGCCGCTGATCGTCGACAACACGCTGGCCTCGCCCTATCTGATCCGTCCGATCGACCACGGCGCCGACATCGTCGTGCACTCGCTGACGAAATTTTTGGGCGGCCACGGCAACTCGCTCGGCGGCATCATCGTCGATGCCGGTACCTTCGACTGGTCCACCGGCGGCAAATATCCGATGCTCTCCGAGCCGCGACCGGAATATCACGGCATCCGTCTGCAGGAGACTTTTGGCAATTTCGCCTTCGCGATCGCCTGCCGCGTGCTCGGCCTGCGCGACCTTGGACCGGCGCTCTCGCCCTTCAACGCTTTCATGATCCTGACCGGCATCGAGACGCTGCCGCTGCGCATGCAGAAGCACTGCGACAACGCCAAGGCGGTCGCCGAATTCCTCGCCGGCCATCCGGCGGTGGCCTCGGTGAGCTATGCCGGCCTGCCGAGCGACAAGTACAACCAGCTCGCGCGCAAATACGCGCCGAAGGGCGCGGGCGCGGTGTTCACCTTCAGCCTGAAGGGCGGCTATGACGCCGGCGTCAGCCTGGTGTCGAAGCTGCAGCTGTTCTCGCACCTCGCCAATGTCGGCGACACCCGCTCGCTGGTGATCCACCCAGCCTCGACCACGCACAGCCAGCTCGACGACGCCGCGAAGGTGAAGTCCGGCGCGGGCCCCGACGTGGTGCGGCTCTCGATCGGCATCGAGGACAAGGAAGATCTGATCGCGGACCTGGAGCAAGCGCTGGGGGCTTAGCTTCCGGTCGTTCCGGTGCGCGCAAAGCGCGAATCCGGAACCTCGAGATTGTCTGGTCATCTCTAGATTCCGGGTTCGGTGCTGCGCACCGCCCCGGAATAACGGCGGCCGTTTCGGCCGCCGTCAGTTAACAGTCATTAACCATATCTATCGCATACATCGTCCTTGGATCGCCCCTTTGATTCGGAGCCGACGATGCTGCGCTGGATGGTGCCTGCCCTTGCGGCGATGTTGACGGTTTCAAGCGCGCTCGCCGCCGATCTGCCGGCGACGGCAATGCGGCGCGCTGCCGTGCCGCCGCAGGACCCGCCACAGGTCTATGTCGAGACCGATCCGGATGCGCTGATCTCGCCGGCCTATGGCATCGGCAGCTATGTCCGCAACCTGCCGGGCACGCCGCTCCTGCCCGGCTCCAACACCTTGCCGGGCTATTACGGCCGCCCCTGGAGCTACGATTATCAGGGCCCGTATTACGGCGGGAAGCAGGTCGATTATTTCTGGCGCCTGCCCTACGCGTGCGGGGTCTACGGCTATTGCTGATCAGCCGGGCTGGCTGACAGGAACCGCGCGCGGCTGCGCTTGCGCGGAGTGTCGCGAGGCCAGCCGCTCCACCTGCATCACCGCGAGCGTGAGCACCACGATCGCCATCGCCTGGTGCGAAAGCGCAAGGTCGATCGGCACCTGGTTGAGCAGCGTGAGGATGCCGAGCACGGCCTGCACGCTGACCGCCGCGAACAGCCAGAGCGCGCCGCCGGCCGCGGCACCCGCGCGCGAACGCACCGCGTCGAACGCATGCAACGCCGCCAGCACGAACAGCAAATAGGCCGTCATGCGGTGCTCGAACTGCACGGTCAGCACGTTGTCGAACATGTTGCGCCACCACGGCGTCTCGAACCACAGCCGCTCGGCCGAGGGAATGAACGCACCGTCGATCTGCGGCCAGGTGTTGTAGGCGCGCCCGGCGCGCAGGCCCGCGACCAGCGCACCGAAATAGATCTGCACGAACGTCACGACGAGGAGCAGCGCGCTGGTGAACCGCAGCCGCGCGGGCGCGGCGATCTGCGGCCGCGCCTTGAGCCGCCGCACCGTCCAGACGATGCCGGCGAAGATCAGCAGCGCCAGCACCAGATGCGTCGCCAGCCGGTATTGCGAGACCTCGACCCGCTCCGTCAGGCCCGAGGCCACCATCCACCAGCCGACCGCACCCTGCAGCCCGCCGAGCGCGAACAGCAGCCACAGGCGCCGCTTCAGCTCACCCGACAGGCCGCCGCGCCAGAGGAAGAACAGGAACGGCAGCAGATAGGCGACGCCGATGAAGCGGCCGAGCAGCCGGTGGCTCCATTCCCACCAGAAGATCTCCTTGAACTCGGACAGGCTCATGCCCACGTTGAGCTCACGATATTGCGGGATCTTCTTGTAGGCCTCGAACGCCTCGGTCCACTGCGTCTCCGAAAGCGGCGGAACGCTGCCCGTGACCGGTTTCCATTCGACGATCGACAGGCCGGATTCCGTCAGCCGCGTCGCCCCGCCGACCAGCACCATCAGCGCGATCAGAGCGGCCACGGAGATCAGCCACCAGCGCACGGCGCGGTGCGGCTCGGACGGGGTGGAAATCATCGTCATTTCAAGGACAAAACCAAGCCTGTGCCTAAGAGACTTGAACCGGACTGCGTGCCCCTTATAGTCCCCCGCTCCCGCAGCGCAAGTTACGCGAAAGCCGCAACAGTCCGCCATGACGATCCGCACCCGCAAGTTCCTCGGCGCCATCCTGCTCCTGGTGCTGGCCACCGTCTGGGCCCTTCTCGGCATGGCGGCGGCGCAGATGCCGTGGATCGCCGAATCCGGCTGGCGGCAGGCGATCTATTACGTCGTGGTCGGCATGGGCTGGGTGCTGCCGGCGATGCCGATCGTGAGCTGGATGCAGCGGCCCGATCGCGTCAAGTCTGGCCCGTAGCGCTGCCGGTCGGCCTCACCGGCGCAAAGGCGACACCTGATACCAGCACGCGCAGCATCCGCAGCGAGCGCACGCGCCCGTCCCATGAGATCCGCGGCAGCGCCCGCAGATTGGTGCGCCCCTCCGCCTCCACGATGCCCGGGATCGTCGAGACCGCGCTGGCAAACCCGGCCTCCTCCGCCATCACGACGTGGCTGCGCCGGAACGCGGCGCGGTCGCCGAACGGAAACGCCAGATGCCTGATCTCGCGATCGAACGCGGATTCCGCCACGGCCTTGCCCATCGTCATCTCGCGCAGCGCCGCCGTGTCCTTCATGTTGGCCAGGACAGGATAGTTCACGGTTGCGCTGCCGATCGTGACCAGCGGGTCGGCAGCGAGCTTCGCCAGATCCTCCCAATCCATCGACGCTTCGCGCGATAGGGCGGCGAGGTCGACCCGGTAGCGCGTGCAGAGATCGGCGATTGCAGCCGACAGCTCCACCGGCGGCAGCGAGCGCAGCCAGCCTTCGAGATAAGCGAACAACGCCTGCTTCTCGGCATTGCCTGTGACCGTGAAGCGCTGCTCCCTGTCGCCCATCATCAGGCTGATGCGGCTCTCGCGCGCGATCACCTGCTCCAGCCCGAGCCACCAGGCTTCACCGACGCCATCGGGAAACGCGGTGGGCACATAGATCGTGAAAGGCACGCCGTGGCGCGCCAGCACCGGATAGGCAAACTTGATAAGATCCTTCGGCGCGCCGTCGAAGGTGAGCGCCACGAAGCGACGCTTCTCCGGCAGCGTCACCGCACGCCGGCAGACCTCGTCCATGCCGAGGAAATCGTACTTCCACCGCTTCAGCGCGCGAATGGCGCGGTCGAGGAAATGCGGCGTGATCTCGTGCTGGCGCAGCGGCTGAAACCCGCCGCGCCGCCGCGGCCGCACATGCGCAAAGCGCAGGATGGCGCCGGCACCACGACTGCGCAGCGCAGCCTGACCGGTGAACCAGGTCAGCTCGAGGCGCAACCGTTGCAGCCATCTGTCGTCGGATGCCAATATCCCACCTTCGCGCTCGCCGGCGGCCCGTTCGCTTGCTCAGGTCCTGGCCCCTCCTCATTACCCTTTGTTGACATTTGTTTGCAAAGGTCGGCCACAGGCCGAATTACGCATTTTTCGTTTTCTCGACAGGTTTCGCGAATGACCATGGCTGCGGCGATGCAAAGCCGGACGGCAGAAGCGCCAGCGCGGTCGAAAGCGAGCCGTATCGCGCATGTCGATATCCTCGGCGACCTCGGCGAGGCCGAAGCGATCTGGCGCGCCTTCGAGGAGCCCGGCCATCTCTTCACGCCCTATCAGCGCTTTGACCTGCTCGGCCCTTGGCAGCGACAGGTCGGCGCTCACGAAGGCGCCCGTCCCTTCATCGTCATCGCCCGCAACGCCGATCGCCAGCCCCTCCTGCTGCTGCCGCTCGCGCTGCGCCAAAGCCACGGCGTGCGCACGGCCTGCTTCATGGGCGGCAAGCACACGACCTTCAACATGGGATTGTGGAACGCCGAGTTCGCAGGCGAAGCCGGCACCGCCGATCTCCACGCGCTGCTTGCACCGCTGCGCGCGCATGTCGACGTGCTCGCGCTGACGCAGCAGCCGCTGCGCTGGTGCGACCAGCACAACCCGTTCGCGGCCTTGCCGCGACAGAGCGCGATCAACGGCTGTCCGCTGCTGACGATGGAGCCGGGCGGCCCGCCCGCATCGCGGATCAGCAACTCCTTCCGCCGCCGCCTCAAGAGCAAGGAGAAGAAGCTCCAGTCGCTCGCCGGCTACCGCTATCACCTTGCCACGACGGACGCGGACGTCACCCGCCTGCTCGACTGGTTCTTCCGCGTCAAGCCGGCGCGGATGGCCGAACAGAAACTGCCGAACGTTTTCGCCGAGCCCGGTGTCGAGCAGTTCGTCCGCAGCGCCTGCCTGTCGCCACGTGGCGAAGGACGCGTCATCGACATCCACGCGCTCGAATGCGACGACGAGGTGATCGCGATCTTCGCCGGCGTCGCCGACGGCCAGCGCTTCTCGATGATGTTCAACACCTACACGATGTCGGAGAACGCCCGCTACAGCCCGGGCCTGATCCTGATGCGCTACATCATCGACCGCTACGGCGAGCGCGGCTACCGCTCGCTCGACCTCGGCATCGGCTCGGACGAGTACAAGCGGATGTTCTGCAAGGACGACGAGGACATCTTCGACAGTTTTGTTCCGCTGACTTCGCGCGGCAAGCTCGCGGCGATGGCGATGTCATCACTCAGCCACGGCAAGCGGCTGGTGAAGCAGAACCAGGTGCTGTTCGACCTGGCCCGACGACTGCGCCAGGCGTTCGGGTAAACTTCGCAGTGTCGTAGGGTGGGCAAAGCGAAGCGTGCCCACGTCTGCCGCAATCGTTGAAAGGTGGTAGGCACGGCGCAAGTGCGCCTTTGCCCACCCTACGATTCCGGACTCGCGGAGAGAGACCCCTCACCCGGCTTCGCTTTCGCGAGGCCACCCTCTTCCACAATGGGAGAGGGTAATATCTACTACGCCGCGACCACGCGCGGCGTCTCCACGGCATCCGACGGCTGCACGGGCTTGCTCAGCATCGTCACCTCGCTGAAGCCGACGGCCTTCAGCTGCTCGCACATCAGCGTGCGCGCGTCCTGTGCCATCGAGGCATCGGGCACCACGACGGCGCGGGCGCTGGTCGTCAGCAGCTCGGCCGGAAGGTCGGAAGCACCGCCGGCATCGAGCAGCACATGGTCATAGGCGCGCAGCAACGCGTCGATCGCGAGGCCCACGCGCGGTGATTGCAGCAGGCTGCGGTCGAAGCCGGGACGGCCGGCCATGACCAGATGCAGCCGCGAGAGCTTGTCGCGGGTGATGACCTGGGCGAACGAGGCTTCGCCCTGCATCAGCTCGGCAAGGCCGGGCGCGGAGGCGTCGACCGACACGGCGGCGGTCGTCGGCGAGGACGCGGCGAGATCGACCACGACGACGCGCGCGTCGCGCGCCAGATGCCGGGCCAGCGTCAAGGCCGATAGCGTCACGGCTTCGCCGGACGCGGTGCCGAGCACCGTGACCTTCTTCGCCGCGGCGCCTGCAGCGCGCAGGCTGCCCGCCAGATGCTCGATCTCGGCGAATTCGGCGACACCGGCACCGGCCGTCATCTCCGGCTGAAGCGGCGCCGGCTCTTCGATGACCGGCTCGACGAACGGCTCGACGGGCGGCTGGACGACTGGTTCCCGGCGGACCGCCGCCTGCGGTTGCGCCGGCGCCGGCGTGAAGGCGGCCACCGCGCGCGGCGCGGTCTGGCGGAGCAGCTCGCTGGTGACGACGACGCCTGACGAGAGCAGCAGCGTCGCGATCGTCGCGATCAGCACGATCGGCAGCTTCTTCGGATAGGCCGGCGTATTGGAGACGATGGCGCGCGAGATGATGCGGCCATCGGTCGGCGCGGTGTCGATGGTCTCGCGGGTATTGGCCTCGCGATACTTCGCGAGATAGGTCTCGAGCAGGTCGCGCTGCGCCTTGGCCTCGCGCTCGAGCGCGCGCAGTTGCACGTCCTGCCCGTTGGTCGAGGTCGCCTGCTTCTTGAGCTGCTCGAGGCTCGCCGTCAGGCCGTCGACCCGGCCACTGGCGATGCGGGCGTCGTTTTCGAGCGAGCGGGAGATCTTGGCCGCCTCGTCCCGGATCTGGTTGTCGAGGTCGCCGAGCTGGGCCTTCAGCTCCTTGATGCGCGGGTGGTTGCCGAGCAGCGTGGACGATTGTTCGGCGAGCTGCGCCCGCAATGTCACCCGCTGCTCCGACAATCGACGCATCAGCTCGGAGTTCACCACTTCGGATGCCTCGATCGGCTTGCCGCTCTGGAGCATCTCCTTGATCAGCCGCGCCTTGGATTCCGCATCCGCCTTCATCGAGCGCGCATTGTTGAGCTGGGTGTTGACCTCGCCCATCTGCTGGTTCGACAGCGTGGTGTTGTTGGTGCCGACGAACAGGCTCGACTTCGAGCGGAAATCCTCGACCCTGGCCTCGGCGTCGGACACCTTCTTGCGCAGATTCTCGATCTCGCCCGCGAGCCACTGGCTCGCGTTCTTGGCCTGGTCCTGGCGGGCATTCTGCTGCAGCACGAGGTAGCCGTCGGCGATCGAGTTGGCGACGCGTGCGGCAAGGTCCGGGTCGGCGGACTGGAATTCGACCACGATGACGCGCGACTTGTCGACGGCGTAGGCCTGCAAGCGCTCGTAATAGGCATCCAGCACGCGCTCTTCCGGCGTCATCGAGAACGGATCGCGGCCGATGCCGACGAGGGCCGCCAGCGACTTCAGCGGCGAGATGCCTTGCAGCACCGGATCGAATTCGGGCCGCTCGGCGAGCTTGTTCTTCTTGATGATCTCGCGCGCGAGATCGCGCGACAGCACGAGCTGCACCTGGCTGGTGACGGCCTCGGCATCGAGCGCCTGCCGCTCCTCGGTGCGGTCGCTGTTCGGGCGCAGGAACACGTTCTCGCGGCCGTCGATCAGGATGCGGGTTTCCGACTTGTAGCGCGGCGTAACCAGGTTCACGGCGGCAATCGACGCGACGAGCGCCAGCACCGTAGGCACGATGATCCAGCCGCGCTTGCGCGCCAGTGCTGCGCCGAGCGCGTGCAGATCGATGTCACCGGATTCGACCGCGGCCTGCTTCGCGATGACCGGCGCAGGCTTTGCTTCGACCTTGGCGGCTTCGACCTTGGGCGCGGCTTCGACCATCCTGGCTTCGGACGCCTTGGCTTCGGACTTGGACCTCGAAACAGCCCGCTCGATCACCGCCTTGTCCTTGCCGGCACGCCAGAACGCTAAACGCATCGAACACTCCCGCAGGGGCAACGCCACCAAGCTACCTCAACCGCAGCGATTACACTCCATTAAGGTTGCCGCTGGGTTAATCGCGGCATCCAGCGCCTCGTGTCCGCGCGCTCCTCACCGTTTGTTAACCACGAAGGCTCTTAATCCCTCTCGATATTTCCTGGAATCGTTCGGTACTCGCCGTCGAGCGCTGGTTTTGATCATGCCCCCCTCACCCGACCAGCCGCTTCGAATCCTGCACGCCGTGCGCGCTCCGGTCGGCGGCATCTTTCGCCACATCCTCGACGTCGCCAACGGCCAGGTCGACCGCGGCCACCACGTCGGGATCCTTGCCGACAGCCTCACCGGCGGCGAACGCGCCGACAAGGCGCTGACGGAGCTCGCGCCGCGCTTGAGGCTCGGCGTGTACCGCATGGCGATTCGCCGCGAGCCGTCGCCCGACGATGTCATGGTGTGGATGCGGATGCGGCGCCTGATCGCGAAGCTCAAGCCTCACGTCATGCACGGCCACGGCGCCAAGGCCGGCGCCTTCATCCGCATGCGACGGCGCACCGACGACACCATCCGCATCTACACGCCGCATGGCGGCTCGCTGCACTATCCGCTCAACACCTTGAAGGGCGAGTTCTACGCGCGGCTCGAACGCTCCTTGATGGGCGCGACCGACCTGTTCCTGTTCGAGAGCGCCTTTGCCCGCGACACCTATCAGCGCATCGTCGGCACGCCCAAGGGCGTGGTGCATTGCGTCTTCAATGGCGTGACGCCGGAAGAATTCGAACCAGTCATCACCGCCGAGGATGCCACCGACCTCTGCTATGTCGGCGAGTTCAGGCACATTAAGGGTGCAGACCTGCTGGTCGATGCCGTGGCGCGGCTGCGCGAAGGCGGCAAGAACGTCACGCTCACCCTCGGCGGCGACGGCGAGGAGACGGCGGCGCTGAAGGCGCAGGTCGAGAAGCTCGGCCTCACCAGCACCATCCGTTTCATCGGCCACGTCAAGGCGCGCTACGGCTTCTCCAAGGGGCGACTGCTGGTCGTTCCCTCGCGCGGCGATTCCATGCCCTATGTCGTAATCGAGGCGGGAGCCGCCGGCATTCCCATGATCGCCTCGAAGATCGGCGGCATCCCCGAAATCTTCGGCACCAACAGCCCCGCTTTGTTCGCGCCGAGCAACCCCGAGGCCATGGCCGAGGCGATCGCAGCGGCGCTGGACGATCCGCAAGCGACCGCGCAACGCGCGACCTCCTTGCGCGAGCGCATCTCCGCGCATTTCTCCCAGCAGGCCATGGTCGACGGCGTGCTCGCGGGCTATCGCGACGCATTTGCCAATCATTAACCATCCTTAAGGCCGCTTTAGAAAATCTTCCGATTTGTCCGGTAATCGAGTGCCAGGGGATGCTTGCCCGGGGCCGCAAAGTCGCGACCCACGGGTTCTTGGAATGGACGTGGACGCCCGTGGAACCGCTCAACGCACGCTCGATGCTCGATGCCGCGGCCAGCGCTGCGGCGAGGCCCGCTGATCAGCCCTTTGTGGAACGCCGCCGCCGGCTCTCGCCCGCCGCGCTCGAGGTCGTCAACCAGAAGGTCGCCCGCGCCTATTCGCCGATCGTGATCGCCGGCTTCGTCCGCCTCATTGACTTCGCGCTGCTGAGCCTCGTCGGCCTCGGGGTCTATGTCGGTTATGTCATGCCGCTCGCCGGCGGCTTCAGCTGGACCTATCCTGCGGAGATCGTGGCCGTCGCGATCGCCGCCGTGGTCTGCTTCCAGGCCGCCGACATCTACCAGGTGCAGCTGTTCCGCGGACAGCTCCGGCAGATGACGCGAATGATCTCGTCCTGGTCGTTCGTCTTCCTGCTGTTCATCGGCGTCTCCTTCTTTGCCAAGTTCGGCAGCGAAATGTCGCGGCTGTGGCTCGCCGCCTTCTACTTCCTCGGGCTCGCCGCACTGATCGCGGAGCGCCTGGTGCTGCGCTCGCTGGTGCGCGCCTGGGCGCGGCAGGGCCGGCTCGACCGCCGCACCATCATCGTCGGCGCCGACCGCAACGGCGAAGAGCTTGTCGAGGCACTGAACGCGCAGGAGGATTCCGACATCCACGTGCTCGGCGTGTTCGACGACCGCAACGACAGCCGCGCGCTCGACACCTGCGCCGGCGCGCGCAAGCTCGGCAAGGTCGACGACATCGTCGAGTTTGCCCGCCGCACCCGCGTCGACCTGGTGCTGTTCGCGCTGCCGATCTCCGCCGAGACGCGCATCCTGGAGATGCTGAAGAAGCTCTGGGTGCTGCCGGTCGACATCCGTCTCTCCGCGCACACCAACAAGCTGCGCTTCCGTCCCCGCTCCTATTCCTATCTCGGCGAGGTGCCGACGCTCGACGTGTTCGAGGCGCCGATCACCGACTGGGATCTGGTGATGAAATGGCTGTTCGACCGCATCGTCGGCGGCCTCGCGCTGCTCGCAGCGCTGCCGATCATGGGACTGGTGGCGTTGGCCGTAAAGCTCGACAGCCCCGGTCCGGTGCTGTTCCGCCAGAAGCGCTTCGGCTTCAACAACGAGCGCATCGACGTCTACAAGTTCCGCTCGATGTACCACCACCAGGCCGACCCGACGGCATCGAAAGTGGTGACCAAGAACGATCCGCGCGTCACCCGCGTCGGCCGCTTCATCCGCAAGACCAGCCTGGACGAGCTGCCGCAGCTCTTCAACGTGGTATTCTCCGGCAATCTCTCTTTGGTCGGCCCGCGCCCGCATGCGGTGCAGGGCAAGCTCCAGAGCCGGCTGTTCGACGAAGCCGTCGACGGCTATTTCGCTCGCCATCGCGTCAAGCCCGGCATCAGCGGCTGGGCCCAGATCAACGGCTGGCGCGGCGAGATCGACAACGAAGAGAAGATCCAGAAGCGCGTCGAGTTCGACCTCTATTACATCGAGAACTGGTCGGTGCTGTTCGACCTCGTCATTCTCCTGAAAACGCCGATCTCGCTGCTGACCAAGAACGAGAACGCGTATTGAACTGATCGCCCGGTCAAGCCAGGCGATGACAGCGGTGTTTGTGGCGTGCGAGTTGCGTAAGCGTATGAGCGTGTGATGGCGTATGCGGCGACAGCCGGTGGAGTGAAATTGGCCGCACCGGCTGCGCCCGGCGTGCTGGCGCTCCAGCGCGCGCTGGTGTGGCTGGTCGGCGCCTCCGGCGCCATCGTCTTCATCGAGCCGAGCCCCTACGAGATCGTGACGCTGCTCGCGACCGTCACCTTCTTCGCCACCGGCCTGCGCCTGCGGCTCGTGCTGATGCCGCTGGTGCTGATGCTGGTCCTGCTCAATGTCGGCTACACCATCAGCGCGATCCCGCTGTTCGAGCAGTCCGAGGTGGTGAGCTGGATCGCGACCTCCTGGTACATGGCTGTGACCGTGGTGTTCTTCGCCATGGTCATCTCCGAGGACACCGAGGCCCGGCTCGACATGCTCCGCCGCGGTCTCGTGGTCGGTGCGATGGTCGCCTCACTCCTGGCGGTCGCCGGCTACTTCCACCTGGTGCCGGGCAGCAACGACCTGCTGACGCTGTACGGCCGTGCGCGCGGCACGTTCAAGGATCCGAACGTGCTCGGCGCCTTTCTGATCCTGCCGGCGCTGTTCGCGCTCCAGAGCGTGGTCTCGGACAAGCTCGGCAAGGCGATCCGCAACGTCATCGCCTTCGGCATCATGTCGCTGGCGATCCTGCTCGCGTTCTCGCGCGCCGCCTGGGGCGGCCTCGTGCTGACCTCCGCCTTCATGCTGGCGCTGATGGTGCTGACCAGCCGCACCAACGCGCAGCGCTCGCGCATCGTCATCATGGCGATCGTCGCCGCGGTGCTGGGCCTTGCGCTGATCGCGGTGCTGCTGTCATTCGATGCCACCGCCGAGATGTTCAAGCAGCGCGCCAGCTTCGACCAGAGCTATGACGAAGGCCGCTTCGGACGCTTCGGCCGGCACATCCTGGGTGCGGAGATGGCGCTCGAGCTGCCGTTCGGCATCGGCCCGCTGCAATTCCACCGCTACTTCCCCGAGGATACCCACAACTCCTACCTCAACGCCTTCATGTCGGGCGGCTGGCTCTCTGGCGTGTGCTATCCCGCGCTGGTCTTCACCACCGTCATCATGGGCTTCAGGCACATCTTCGTCCGCGTGCCCTGGCAGCGCGCTTATCTCGCGATCTTCTCCGCTTTCGTCGGGACCGTCGGCGAAAGCTTCGTGATCGACACCGACCACTGGCGCCACTTCTGGATGATGCTGGGCGCGATGTGGGGCATGATCGCCGCCGCGCAGGCCTATAAGGTTAGCGACGAAGCTTCTTCAGCTTGAGATCGGGACGCTTCTCCGGCGGCGTGTCGAGAAGGCTCTTCAGCGCTTCGGTTGCCGCGAGCACGCCCTTGTAGCCCTCATTGGCGAAACGCAGCAGCAGGCGCAGCTCCTCGTCGGAATAGGCGCCGAACACTTTCTCCATCGCCTGCTGCATCGGCACGTAGAGCTGGCCGATCTTCATGGCCGTCTCCGGCACGACCGAAATGAAGACCTTGCGGCGGTCCTTCTCGTCCCGCTCGCGGCGCACGAGGCCGGCCTTCTCGAGCCGGTCGATCACGCCGGTGATCGCGCCCGTAGTCAATCCGGTGACTTCGGCGAGCCGGCCGGCGGTGACGCGGCCCTCGAGATAGAGGATGTCCATGCATTCGAGGTCGGAATTGGCGATTCCGGCAACGTTCGCAACGGTCTGGCCATAGAGCACGCCCTGCGCGGACGACCTGCGCATCGCCGCCTCGAGCTCCTGCAACAGCGCAACCCGCGCCTTCGTCCTTGACAAGGTCGGCCTCTTATCTTACTCGATATATATCTTAGCCGCTAAGAGATTTAGCGACCGTAATTTCTCCTAGCACCACGGAAACGTCGGGAGCAAGTCATGTCCTATCGTCCCCGCAAGGCCCTGATCATCGGCGCCGGTATCGCCGGCCCCGTCGCCGCGATCCTGCTGCGCCGCGCCGGGATCGAGTCCGCGATCTACGAGGCGTGGCCCTATTCGAAGGGCATCGGCGGCGGCCTCCAGATCGCGCCGAACGGCATGCATGTGATGGACGAGATCGGCCTTGCGAACGAGCTGATCAGCCGCGGCTCGGTCGCGGAGGCCTTCGACTTCTATTCGCAGGGCGGCGAGAAGCTCGGCTCGATCAACCGCGACATGGCGCGGCGGTTCGGCCAGCCGGCCGTCAATATCTCCCGCGCGACGCTGAACGAGATCCTGATCGACAAGGCCTGGTGCGCCTGCGTGTCGCTCTATTTCGAAAAGCGCCTGATCAAGATCGAGGATCGCGGCGACCAGCCGATCATCGCCTACTTCTCCGACGGCACCACCGCCGAAGGCGATTTCCTGATCGGCGCCGACGGCGTGCACTCGGTGGTGCGCCGCCAGGTCGTGCCGGACGGACCGCAACCCTTCGACACCGGCCTGATCGGCTTCGGCGGCTTCGTGCCGCACGCCGTCCTCGACGGCAGGCCGATCGGCCGTCATGTCGAGACCACCTTCGGCCAGAGCGGCTTCTTCGGCTACGGCCATTGCAGCCCGGACCCGAACGACGGCGTGATGTGGTGGAGCACGCAGCCCGCGCACGGCATGGACGCGGCGATGTTCCGCGCGCTCGACCACGCGACGCTGAAGCAGCATCTGCGCGGCTTCCACCGCGGCTGGCACGATCCGATCCCTGATATCATCGCGGCGGCCGAGAACATCGTGGTCACCGACACGCTCGACGTCGCGACGCTGCCGACCTGGTCGCGCAAGCGCTCGCTGCTGATCGGCGATGCCGCGCATGCCACCAGCCCCCATGCCGGTCAGGGCGCCTCGCTCGCGTTGGAGGATGCGATGCGGCTCGCCCGCCTGATGCAGGAGGGACAGGAGCTCGGCGCCACCTTCCAGGCCTTCGAGGCCGAACGGCGTCCGCGCACCGAGAAGATCGTCGCGATGGCCCGCCGCAACGGCAACAGCAAGCGCGAGTTCAGCGCTACCGGCGCGTGGATGCGCAATCAGATGCTGAAATGGCTATTGCCGCTGGGCTCGAAGAGCATGGAGTTCATGTACGCGTACGACGCGCGGGCGGCGTAGCGGCAATCTCAACTGCCGTAGGGTGGGCAAAGCGCAGCGTGCCCACCACTGAGAGATCGTGGGCACGGCGCGTTGCGCCTTTGCCCACCCTACGATACCGAGCTAGCTCTCCACCCCAAACGTCAGCCCCGCATTGTCCTGCAGCCGCTTGATCAGCTTGTGCTGCATCGCTGCGCCCGGCGTCCAGAATCCGGCGGCAACATCGCTCGCGTCACGCAGCAGGCAGATCGCGCATTCGGAGATCATCTTGGAGGTCGAGCCGTAGCCGGGATCGCGGTCACCGGTGACGCCGGCGCGGACCATGCGGCCGTCGGGCGCGATCGCGACATAGAGCAGGTTGAAGAGGCCGTTCTCACGCTCCTCCTTCGACGGCCCCTCGCCCGGCTTCGGTGCATTCGGGCCGGTCTTCTCGGCATTGGCCGCCATCACGCGCTTGGCGTTGGCCTCGCCCTTCTCGCCGGGACCGGTCAGGACCATCTCGTCGTAGACGAAGTCCTGGCCGTAGGGAAAGCCCATCAGCATGTTGGAACGATGGACGTTGCGGGTGTTGATCAGCGCCATCATGAACGGTGCGGCCCAGGACTGCAGGTCCTCTTCGTAAACGGCTCTGTTGCCCTTGGGCTGCTTCGGGCCGGTGAAGCCGGGCGTCAGCGCGAAGTGATCGTTGAGGATGGCGACGAGGCTGAGGTCCTTGGCGACGGCGTCGAAAGTCGCTTTCGCACTGGCTGCGGTGCCGCCCGACAGCGTGCCGCGCATGTCGCGCACGCGTCCCTTCACGCGGGCCGCCGGCGCGCCGAACACACGCTTCGCCTCTTCCTGCACGAAGAACGTGCCGAGCTCGAACGGCACGGAATCGTAGCCGCAGGAGAACACGATGCGCGCGCCGCTCGCCTTGGCCGCCGCACCGTACTTGTCGATCATCTGCCGCATCCAGACCGGCTCGCCGCAGAGATCGAAATAATCCGCACCCGCAGCGACGCAGGCAGCTAACAGGTCCTCGCCATAGAATTGATACGGGCCGACCGTCGTGATCACCGACTTCGTCTGCGCCACCATCGCCTTCAGCGAGGCCGCGTCCGACGCGTCCGCCACGATCAGCGGCGTATCGGCGGGTGCGCCGATGGCATCACGCACCGCTTTCAGCTTGTCGAGGCTGCGGCCCGCCATCGCCCATTTGAGCGCCTTGTCGTCCTTGTAATGCGCCGCCAGATATTCGGCGACGAGCTGGCCGGTGAAACCGGTCGCGCCGTAGACGACGATGTCGAATTTCGCAGAGCTCATGACTGGCCTTTACTTCTTCGCGTAGCTCACGCCCATGCCGGCACGGACGTCGCTTTGAATACCATAGGGCGGGATCGGATAGCGCAGGCCGTTCTTCGCCAGCGCCTTCATGCCCTCGATTGCCTTGGCGAGATGCGAAGGTTTCAGGGCCATCAGCATCTCCTCGTCCGGCACGCCGCCATAGCGCCGTTCGGCATAACATGGCAAGGACAGGCTGGGCTCCCCGGTCTTGAGCGCCCGGCCCCAGGAATCCGCGCAAGCGGTCTCGCCGACCACGCCCCATTCGAATTTCCTGTAGCCGGTATATTGCAGCCCGTTGATCAGGATGATCATTTGCCCCGGCGTCGCGTAGACGAGGCAGATGTCGGGCGGATCGAGCCGGCCGCTGGCGAGCGGGCTGACCGCGAGCGCCTGATAGTGCCCGAACGGAACCACGTCCAGCGCCTCCTGACGCTTGCGCGCGTCCTCCGCGGTGCCGTGCCAGACCCCGACATAGTTCTCGCCGGCGAGCCATTTGTCGTCCTGGGGGCTGAGCCCAATCACCGCGCGGCACTGGCTGCCTACCAGATCGTCGGCGGTGATGCCGACGGTCCAGCCCAGACGCGCCGCCATGCTGACGATCTGGTCGGTGGTGTGGATCGCATTCGGCCGCCGTATTTTCGGGATCGCTTCCATCTCAGCAGCGTGCGCGAACAGCTTCATGCCGATCACCGTCGTCTTCAGCCGCAACAGGCTGTTGAGATCGGCGACGAGGCCGGCAAGGTCGATCCTCTCTGCACTCTGTTGCTGCATCGCGTCCTCCCGACCGGCGGTCGCGCGCCGGTGCTGTGTTCTTGTTTTGCGACCCCCGTTCTAGTCCTTGGCCGGCCCCGGTAGCAACTTGCCGGTCCGGCCCATCACGCGGTACGCCAAAAGACCGATCCATTCGCGCATGGCGACGTCGGTCCTGCCGAGACCCTCCTTGCCGAGATGGGTGAACGCGAAGAGATCGTCACGCCCGCCCATGCGCCAGTCGACCGGATAGGCCTCGACGTCAAATCCGGCCTTGCGAAAGATCCCCATCGCGCGCGGCATGTGGAAGGCCGACGTCACCAGCAGCCAGCGCTCACCCGGCTTCGGCGCCACCAATTGCCGGGTGAAGACCGCATTCTCCCAGGTGTTGCGCGAGTCCCGTTCGACGATCAGGCGTTCCTTCGGGATGCCGAGGTTTTCCAGGATCGGCGCGGAGTAGTCGGCTTCCCTGGCATCGGTGGAGACCAGGTTCGCCGAGCCGCCGGTGAAAACGATGCGCGCATTCGGATAGCGGCGCGCGAGCTCGGCCGGTGCCAGCATGCGATCGGCTGCGGCCGAGACCACCGGCGTGCGATGCGCCGCCGACAGATCGGTGTCGACGGAGCCGCCGAGCACGATGATGCCGTCGGGCGCGCCCCGCGACGGGTCCCATTTCGGAAAGCGCGACTCCAGCGGATAAAGCAGGAGATTGCCGAGCGGCGAGAACGCAGCCAGCGCCAGCAGGATCAGCGTGGTCACCGCAAGCTTGCGGCCGAGCGCGGCAAAGCGCGTCAGCATCAGCACCAGCGACAGGATGCCGAGCTCGACCAGGAGGTTGATCGGCAGCAGCGCCGTGCCGAGCGTCTTGGAAAGAACGAAATACAGGGGAGCCTCGCTCGAATGACCGTGCCACGCGCGGGCTTGACCGCCCCGCCCATGATCGGAAATCTTCTTGAAAGAGGATCGCTCGCCGGGTCAAGCCCGGGCATGACAAGCAAACCGATTGGACGGCCGCAAATGACCCATCACCACCTGCATTCCAGCCCCGAGACCTGTCATTGGGGCTTCTTCGAAGCCAAGCTCAAGCCGGTGCTGACGATCAAAAGCGGTGACGAGGTGACCGTCGACACCATCAGCGGCGGCCCCGACATGCTGCCCGACCGCGACAAGTTTCACATTCCGCCGGAGATGTACGAGGTCCATGCCAAAAGCGAGCGCATGCTGCCCGGTCACATCCTCACCGGCCCGATCGCGGTCGAGGGCGCCGAGCCCGGCGACGTGCTCGCGGTCGAGATCCTCGACGTCCAGCTCCGGCAGGACTGGGGCTGGAACATGATCAAGCCGCTGTCCGGCACCCTGCCCGACGATTTCCACGAGACACGCATCCTCAACATCCCGCTCGACCGGACGCGGATGGTCGGCCGTATGCCGTGGGGGCTGGATCTGCCGCTCAAACCGTTCTTCGGCGTGATGGGCGTGTCGCCGCCACCTAGCTGGGGCCGCATCTCCTCGCTGGTCCCGCGCGCCATGGGCGGCAATCTCGACAACAAGGAGCTCGGCACTGGGGCGACGCTCTATCTGCCGGTGTTCGTTCCGGGCGCGATGTTCTCCTGCGGCGACGGCCATGGCGTGCAGGGTGACGGCGAGGTCTGCGTCACCGCGATCGAGACCGCGCTGCAGGGCCGCTTCCGCCTGACGCTGCGCAAGGACCTGAAGCTCGACTATCCCCGCGCCGAAACGGCGACGCACTACATGACCATGGCGATGGACCCCGACCTCGACCAGTGCGCGGTGCGCGCGCTCCGCGACATGATCGCCCTGCTCGGCGAGACCCGAAACCTGTCGCGCGAGGACGCCTACACCCTGTGCAGCCTGGCGGCCGATCTGCGGGTGACCCAGACCGTCAACGGCTCCAAGGGCATCCATTGCATGATCGAAAAGGCCATCGTGCACGGCTGAGCCGGCCCGCACCTTCTGCCCTGTCGACGCCACGCCGCCGCGCGGGTTTCCGCGCGGTGCGCCGCCGCGCGCCAGATTTCTCCAGTGATTCCAATGCGCTGAGCTACGGCCCGAGACCGCATTTGACTTCCACCCCCGAACCTAAATAGAGTCTTAATCGTTACTTTTATGTACCCGAGTAAGAGGCTAGCGTTCGGGCCATGGCCACCGAAAAAGCCGAGACTGACCGCATTCCCGTAACCTTGGCGCTCTCGACCATCACCTATCTGGAGAAACTGGTGAGACAGGGCACCCACGGCACCAGCGTTCCCGGCGTCGCACGAACCTTGATCGAGGAAGGCATCCGTCTCGCCATCAAGGACGGGCTCCTGTCGATTCGCGACAATGGCAGGACGTGAGCGCGCGCCGGACGTGAGGCGGACGGATCTCGAGAAAGCGGATGGCCGGCATCTGCAACCTGGGACCGTTACCAATGCCTGTTCTCTCACCGACCTGGACCGACGAACGAATTGAACTTCTGAAGCAGCACTTCGAGGCCGGCCTCTCCTGCCGCGAGATCGCCGCCGACATCGGCGTCAGCCGCAACGCGGTCATCGGCAAGCTGTCCCGGCTCAATCTGACCCGCAGCCGCGCGGTCGAAGACCGCAGGCTCGAGCGAAGCCTCGCGCCGCCGGCGCGCGCGACCCGCGCCGTACCGCGGCTGCAATACGAGATGCTCGCCACGATCTACGGCGAGACCGACGCGCCCGCGGCCGCAGGTCCCATCGACGATGCCAATCGCTGCTCGCTGCTCGAATTGTCCGAGAACCGCTGCCGCTGGCCGATCTCCAGCCCGGGCGAAGACGATTTCTGCTTCTGCGGCAATACTTCGCCCGACGGCCAGCCCTATTGCGCCGGCCACAGCCGCCTCGCCTACCGGCCCAACTCGCGCGCCCGCGTGATGCGCGGTTGAGCGCTGTTCTCCAAAAAGAAAAACCTCCGGCGGGGCATCACCGGAGGTTCCTGGAGGCTTAGCGTGAAGCTAAGAGCCGCAACTTTCGTATTTGGCTGAGAACTATATAGCTGATTAACTCAGGTAAGTAAATAAGTTTGAAGACGATCGACTCGCATAGCTCGTCTTCGTCCCCGGCAGAGGCCCGCCGGATTTTCCGAAAGCCCCTCCCTTCGAGAAAAAGCCCCGGCGGTTTCCCGCCGGGGCTTCATCAGGTCCGATAGACCGACCTTACCAGTTGCGCTGGGCGCGCAGCAGCAGGCTGTAGGTGTCCTGGTCCTTCAGCTCGTAGGTGGCCGCCGGCTTGGCGACGCCCGTCAGCGCTCCGGTCGTGATCACGCCCGAATACTTCTGGTCGAGATGGCTGTAGGTGAAGTCAGCCGAGAAGGTCAGGTTCTTCACCGGCGTCCAGCGGGTGATGACGCCCACCTGGCCGATGTTGAAGTCCGGGTTGCAGGCACCGGTCAGGGTGGCGAACGCGGCGCTGCCGCAGATCAGGCCCTTGACCGTGCCGCTGTAGTTGACCGCAGCCCACGCGCCGTAGAGCGCCGTGTTCCAGTACGGGCTCCAGTTGTGGGTGTAAGCACCACGGAAGCCGTAGGTCTTGGTCAGCTCGAGGCCGCCGCCCGGAGCGTACACCGCGTCAGACACGCCGGCAAAGCCGATGCTCTGATAGGCCGCGTTCGAGCTGCCGAACATCGAGTAGCTGGTCGCGGCCAGCGACTGGAAGTTATAGCGGCTCGCGCCTTCGGTGTAGACGCCCGAGACGTTGATCGTGTCGCCGGCGCCGGTCGGGATGTTCTTGATCTGCAGGGCGAGCTGGACGGCCCAGCCCCACTTGTCTTCGGGATGACCGGTGACTTCGGTTGCGCCGTAATAGCCGACATGGTTGTCGTGCGCGGCGACCGACGCCTGGAACAGGCCCCAGGCCTGGTCGACACGAACCATGCCGACGATGTCGGGAGACCTGGTGCCGCCGATGGCGTTGGAGCCGTAGGCGCCGCCGAGCACGCCGGTGGTGCTCATGCCCGCGGTGTTCCAGAGGTTGCTCGTGAAGAACTGAGTCTGGTCCTGCACCGAGAACGCGGCCGTCACGCCCTGGCCGAAATCGGCCGTGTAGGTGGCCTGAACGACGCCGTTGGTGGAGCCGCTGCCGCCGACGAGCTGGTCGAAGTTGTTGCCGGGATAGTTGATCCAGGGCGCGTCGAACTGCGAGACCGCCTTACCCAGGGTGAAGCCGGCGAACTGGATGAAGGCGTAGTAGACGCCGAGCGCGCCGCCGGAGATGCCGCCGTCGGTGGCGTTGACGGCACCGCCGCTCGAGCCCGTGAGGCCGGTCCCCGCGGCGTTGAGGCCGATGGTGCCGCTGTACTGGGTGCCGCCCGTGGCCGAACCGGTGCCGCCATAGTTGCCGGTCGTCCAGGTGAAGACCGCGTCGAAATAGGTGCGGACCACGCCGTACTCGGTCGCGGTGCGCGTGTCGATGTTGAGATCTTCACGAGCACGCATCGAGTAGTAGTTGGTCAGGCGGTTGTTGGCCGCGAACACGCCGTTGTACTGGGCGCTGTAGTTGCCGCCGGCATTGAGCGCCACTTCGGCACGCAGATAGCCGCCGAGCTTGATGCAGGTGTCGGTGCCCGGGATGTAGTAGAAGCCGGCGCCGTACAGCGAGCAGATCTTCACGTACTCGACCGCCTTGGCCTTGACCGGAAGATCGGCTGCCTGAGCTCCGCCGACGGCGATCAGACCCGCCGCAGTGCCGAGCAAAAGGCTCTTCACCATTTTCATTTAAAACCTCCAAGTTGCTCATTTTACGGAGACTGGACCGTGAGGCCCCCCAGATCCCCGTCTCTTCAAATCCGCCCGGCCGCTTCGCGCTTTCGGACACACCCGCTTTCGACGCGAGGGACGTGAGCGAACCACCTGCAACGGGACGATCGAGTACCCCCCACCGTCGCGTGCCAATATGCCTGCGCCGTTCCGTAATCAAAATAGTTTATTTGGTCAGCTTTCTGGTTTCACTAAGCCTGTGCCCCGGGCGCAACACCCGGGCCGGACGAATATGCTGACCAGCTCATCTTTGTAATTTTAGTGACAAAATTACCCTGCTCTGCACTTGCGTCAGGGCAGGCTTGCGTGGACTATGCCCCCCGCACGAACACCGGCCTGAAGAATCATTTCACGGGAGTGATGCTGTGTCCGCGACGAGGAAAGAAGGAGCGCGCCTGCGCTCCGTCGGCAACCTGGATATCATCAGGCGCTTCACCTGGGAGATCTCCTCGATCAACATGTATCTGGAGGAGCTGCGTCAGTTCTGGGCGAGGACGCTCGGCATCAGCGGCCCGCAATGGTTGATCCTGATGGCGATCTCCGACCTCGACAAGGACGACGGCGTTCCGGTCAACGTGGTCTCCAAGCTGCTCCACGTCGATCCCTCCTTCGTCACCACCCAGTCCAAGCTGCTGGAGAAGAAGGGCCTGCTGCGCCGGCGTCCCTCGCCGACCGACGCCCGCGTCGTGCGGCTGTCCCTGGTCGACAAGACCCAGAAGCACATTGCGAGCCTCAACGAGCAGTACAAGACGATTCGCGAATTCGTGTTCCAGGAATTCGACGAGAACGAGCTGACGGAATTCACCACCAAGCTCGCGACGCTGAAGACGCGGTTGGAAAAGGCCTGCGTCAGGATCTCGCTCGATTTCTGAGCATGATCCGGAAAAGTGTGCAGCGGTTTTCCGAAAAGATCATGCTCAAATAACAACCTAAAGCGCGCGAGGCGCTCAGGCGCCCCGCCCGGCCTCGAGCCGCGTTTCCAGCCAGTCGAAGATGTATTCGTTGGCAAGGCTCGGATTGTCCGCATGCGCCTGCGCCGCGCCGGTCTCCGCCGCGGTGAACACCTTCAGCGCGACGTCGGAGCTGCCGAGGCGGGATTTCTGGACGATCTGACGCGCCCGGTCGGCCTTGAGCCAGCCATCCTCGCCGAGCGTGATCAGCACCGGACAATCCGCGCTGGAAGCCATCAGCGGCGAATGCGGCACCGGGACGATGCTGAGGTCGCTCACCGCGAATCGGCTGGCGAAGAAGGATCGTTCGTGCAGATCCCACAGGCCGCCGTCGCAGACTGCCGCAGCCAGCCGCGGCTCCTGCAGCACCGCGCGCGCCACGAAGGAGGAGCCCCACCCGTCCGCCACGATGGCGACGCGGTCGAAATCGACGTCGCCGCGCGTTTCCAGATAATCCATGACGCTCGCAATCGAGCTCTCGAGGTCGCGGCGCTGCAGAAGCGTGTCGGTGTAGTCGTCGCGCTGGTCGCCGAGCAGGTCGAGCGCCAGCATCGACAGTCCGCGCTCGCGCGCATGCGGCGCGAGCTTGAACAGGAATTCCTCCTTGCGGTGCCCGGGCTCGCCGATGCAGATCACGGTCGGCGCCCGTCCCCGCGCCGACGGCGCGGGCAGCAAGTAGCCCTGCAACGCATGATCCTCGACCCAGGGAATGGTCACGACCTCGCCGGCCGGCGCGCGCGCCGTGAGATAGCGGCGGGCGCACTCCTGCATCGCCAGCACCGCAACCCAGCGGCGCTCGTCGGCCGGATCGAGCGGCATCGCCGCAGCACCGTAGTAGTTGAGCGCCCGCAGCCAGTTGCGCTGAGCGGTGGCCATGTGGCCTTCCGCGAAGGCGGCCTCGGCACGGTGGCGATTGGTCCGCGCGAGCCTCTTCCACTCGCGATGCCAGGATTGCTCGTCACCCCGCTTGAGCTGCCGCGCGATCATCAGGCATTCCGCGATCGTGGCGCCGCCTTCCTGGGCCGCGGTGAGGAGCCGCGTGAACTCAGCGGAGATGTCCTCTCTCTCCGGGCAAAGGATCCAGTCGTCGGAGAGGCATGCGGGCGTCATCGGGAGCTACGCTCTGTCATCGCGTTACCCCTGATTGACTAAACTATTTCGGTTCCCCAACCAAGCTGCCGTGCGCCGAATGAGAGCCGTTGGACATCACCATCGCTTGAACGATGCTTGAACGACGGGCCACGTCGCATGCGTGACATTCCAATTCGTCATGAGGCTGTGAACAATGGCAGGAGGTGGCACGTCAAATGAACCTGCGCACCTCTTGCCATGACGATCATCATACCCATATTCGGGCGCCTTCATTGACCGGCGCAGCCAGGCAGACTCAACCGAGTCGCCAGCCGACCTCCTGGGTAAAGCTTTCGTAGAAGGCGCGGTCATAGGCCTGCTCCGGCGTGGCGCGGACACGCTCGTCGAGGCGCCTGGCATCCTCACCCACGAGGATGCGCCAGCGCTCCGCCTTGACCCCGTCGAGGATGATCTTCGCGGCCTGCGCGGCCGTTGTCGGCGCGTCCTCCAGGAAGCTGCGGGCGCGCTCGGCGAACGCCGCCTGGATGTCCTCGTCCGACATCTTGTCGGCATCCGGCACACCGGCGGCAACCATGCGCTTGCGGGTCAGGGCGACCTCGTCGGCGTTGAGCCGCTCCGAGCCGTCGGCGCTTTGCACCTTGCGCGAATTGGAGACGATCGAGGTGCCGATATGGCCGGGCATCACCACCGAGCATTTGACGTGCGGGGCGTGCAGGCGCAGGTCGTTGATCAGCGCTTCGGTAAATCCCTTCACCGCGAACTTGGCCGAGCTGTAGGCGGTGTGCGCCTGGTTCATGCCGATCGAGGCCCAGAAGCCGTTGACGCTGGCGGTGTTGACGATGTGGGCCTCGTCGGCCGCGACCAGCATCGGCAGGAAGGTGCGCACGCCGAGATAGACCCCGCCCCAGCAGATGCTGAAGGTGCGCTCCCACTGCTCGCGCGTGTTGGTGAACAGGCTGCCGCCACCGCCGATGCCGGCATTGTTGAACAGGAGATGGATCCTGTCCGTCTCCTGCTGCTCGGCGAGCTCGTCGCGGAAGCGCTTGAGATGATCCTCGATGGCGACGTCGGCGACATGCGTCGTGACGCGCAGGCCCTGCGGCAGCTTCTCGACCTCACACAGCCGTTTGGTCTCGGCCATCGCGGCCTCCGAGACGTCGCACATCGCGACATTGCAGCCCTCGGCAACGAGCTGCCGCGCGAGCTCGCGCCCCATTCCCGTGCCGCCGCCGGTGATGACCGCGATCTTTCCAGCAAAATCCTTCATGGGACTTTCGGCCCCTCCCCTTGTCGGTATGTTTCTTCATCGCTACGCGCTGACGCGCGGGCAAAATGTAGCAGCGCCGCATCCGCAGGTAAAAGCGGATCGGCGCTGCCGTTCGACGTCGGTTATTTCGGCCGGCGGATTATTCGGCCGCCTCACTACGCGCCCCGTTCAGCGCGCCGAGGCCCTCCAGCGCCTTGCGGATTGCGGCCTGCTGCGTGGGCGATGCCTCCGGCATCGGCGCGCGCGGATACGTTTTCGGCAGGCCCTGGAGCGTCTATGCGTAGCGCGTGCAGGCCGGAAGATTGTCGGCAATGACCGCATTCCACAGCGTCAGCAGCTTCTTGTGCAGATCGAGCACGCGCGGATGGTCGCCCGCCTTCACCGCATCCCACAGCACGACGGAGGCATGCGGTGCCGCGGTCAGGATCGCGGCGATCGAGCCATGGGCCCCGAGCGTGTAGGACGGATACATCAGGGCATCGACGGCACTGTAGATCAGCTTGTCGGGCGCCATCATCATGAGGTCCGCGAACAGCTTTAGATCGCCCGCGCTCTGCTTGACGCCCACGACCAGCGGCACCTCGGTCATGATCCGCGTCAACAGCGCCGGCGACAAATACGACCACGGCACCACGTTGTAGATGATGATGGGCATGCCGGTCTCGTCCGCCATGGCGCGGAAATGCGCGACCATCGCCTCGTCGTCCGGCTTGAACAGGTAATGCACCGGCGTGACCTGGAGCGCTGCGACATCCATGTCGCGGACGAGCTTGCCGCGGCGGATCGCATCGCGCGTGGAATCGACGATGATGCCGGCGATCACGGGAATGCGTCTCTTCACCGCCGCCACCGTCGCAGCCACGAGGTCGCGATATTCCTCATGGTCGAGCGTGTGGCCCTCGCCGGTGGAACCGCCGGCCGCAACGCCGTGCACGCCGGCACCGATCATCCAGTCGACCTGGGGCGCCACGAGCTCAAAGTCGATCTCGCCGTCTTTCCGGAACGGCGTTGTCATCGGCGGGATCACGCCGGTCGGTCGTACCTTCATGGTCCGCCCTCGCGTTTCCTGTGGTGCTGCGGCAGCCCCGCTCTTTTGGCGAGTGCCCGCAACTTCACGAATCGTATCGGCCGTGCGGGCCTTGTGAAGTGGCTCATACGCGGCGCTGCCCTGACAATCGATCATTCCTGGGTGTTTTGCTGCGGGTTCCCCGTATTTGTCCGGATTCGGGTTAATGGCAATTTTTTACAATCCGAATCGTCAAAGGAAGGTGGACGCTAGGTCGAGTCGTCCGGGTCAGCGTGTTGTTTGTGTCACAGGCTCTGGCACTCCGCTTGCATCCTCTTCGTGGTCTGAAACTACCGATGAGGTGACTGGAATGTTCGTGACCGTCGTTGCCGTGCTCTGCCGGCTAGGTGCATCTGCCTCGGGCGCTTGCGTCGAGGAAATCGTGACCGACAGCAACATGACGCCCGAAATGTCGATGATGCAGTGTGCGATCGGTGCACAGGCACCGCTGGCAAAATGGATGGGCGAGCATCCGATCTATCACGCTAACTGGCGCCTCGAGCGCTACAAATGCGTGCCGGGTCACTACGAGATCAAGGGCCACGCCTGAGGGCCCCGCAAAATTACTGGTACCGGGTCGACGGATACCAGGACGACTGATCTAGGAGGAAACGCCCCGGGGGTCGCCTTATCCCTCCGTGCGGGCACCGCCAGCGCCGGACCGATCGCGGCGGCGCGCTCTGTGACGATGATCACGCCACATTCCTAGCCAATCTCGCGCACGATGATTGCACGCGCCCGCCGTCCCTCCGGCGTCGGCATCAGCGCATAATTGTGCGGCTGGTCCCGCAACAGATGCAGCTCGACCGACACGCCCACCGCCCTCGCCCGCTCCGCGAGATCGACGCTATCGGGATAGAGCAGATCGCGCGTGCCAGCGAAGATCGTCATCGGCGCCAGCGCACGAAACGCGCCGTTGAGCGGACTGACGAAGGGATGGCCGACATCGAGCTCGCCGGCATAGAGCCGTCCCGCCTCGACGATCCCCGGAATGTCCTGGATCGGATCGCGCGCCGCGATCGCAACCTGCTCCGGACGGCTGACCGACGCATCGGCTGCGGGCGAGATCAGCACCAGCCTGCTTGGCTGCCGATGGCCGCGATCGCGCAGCCACTGGCAGGCCGCGAGCGCGAGCCCTGCGCCAGCGGAATTGCCGACCACCGTGACCTTTGCCGGCCCGGCGTCCTCCAACAACATGCGTAACAGCTCCGCCGTCGCCGGCACGACATCCTTCGCGGTCGCGCGCGGCGCAAGTGGATAGATCGGCACGACGCAGCACACGCGCGCCTGCCGCGTCATCTGTCCGACGAAGCGCCAATGCGCCGGCACGATCTCGTTGATGTAGCCGCCGCCATGCAGGAACATGACGTAGTTGCAGCCTTCGTGTCCCGACGACGGCGCGGTGTAATAGACCGGCCAGCCGCCCATCTTCGTCAGCGTCGCCTCGACGCCGCGGCCAAGTCCCGTCGGCTCGAACGTTACAGGCTCCAATGCGAGCCTCTGCACGTGCGCCTGCACGGCTTCGGCTGATGCGAGCTGCTGCTTGTAGGGAAGCTGCCGCAGCAGCAGGTTGAAGGCGCGGCTTTGCAGGCTTGGCGCGGGATCGCGCCGGGCCGGTGGACTGAACGCGCAACCGCCCGGGCAAAACTGCAAGGCCGACACGATCCTGGCAACGCTCATGGCCACATCCCCATCTGTCTCTTTCGAAACGGCGACGAAGAGACTTGCCGACCCGCCGCCACTTTCCGATATAATGCGAGCATTCACTCGCTTTTCCTACTCGCATTCAGATCACAAGGCCGTGGCCCGCAAACCGTACACAAAACCCCGGAAAAATGCCCTGCAGCAGTGATCCCGCGCCACCGTCGACGCATTGGTCGAGGCAACTGCTCGCATTCTGGTCAAGGAAGGTTTTGAAAAGGCCAGCACCAACCGCATCGCCGAAATCGCCGGCGTCAGCGTCGGCTCGCTCTACCAATATTTTCCGAGCAAGGAAGCGCTGGTCGCCGCCGTGATCGATCGCCACAACGAGGAGATCATGGGCCTCGTCCGCACGGCGCTCCTTGAAGTCGCCGACCTCCCGATCGACAAAGCCGTGCGAAAGCTCGTCACCGTCGCGATCGACGCCCACCGCATCAACCCGAAACTGCACCGCGTGCTCGCCGAGCAGATCCCCCGCACCGGCCAGCTCAAGGACGTCGAAGCCTTCAACCGCGAGGTCCACACTTTGGTGCGCACCTATCTCGAAAGCCGCCGCAGGGAGATGCGCAAGGTGGACGTCGATGTCGCAACCTTCATCTGCGTCAGCGCGATCGAGTCAGTCGCGCACAACACGGTGTTGAACCATGCCGAGATGCTGACGGAGAAGATTGTGAAGGTGCTGGTGGACGAGACGACGAGGATGGTGGTGGGGTATTTGAGGTAGGTGGACGATCGCTTGCGATCGGCGCTACGAAGCTTACGACGAGGGCACCGGACACCACCTCGCTGCGATGGCCGTCATCAGCGACGCGCTCCTAGATAGACCTTCGATGGCATGAATCTCGAGTTTCTGTCCCTTCGGGATAAGCACGGGCCGTTGTTTTCTGCTTATCTCTGACGGAGAAAGTTTCTTTTGGAATGCGTGATTAGCTCGTGGGCTTTATGTTCTTGCGCTAGTCAGCGCATTTTAAGATGATAATCCGGACAGAACGCCCGAGCGCCCGATGAAAACAGGACAAAGCAAAAGTCAGTTGAATGCTGGTGGTTTAAGACGTCAAGATAGTAGACACGGCCCGCGGCCGCGACATATCCACTGTTCGCCTTAGTTCCGAGGTCCGTGACATCCCGAGCGCTGTCTCTCCAGCACATGAGTCGTGACCGCGGTGTCCTCAATCTAGATCGCGAGGATAATTTCCGCTGAGCGAGCTCTCGTGCGCGAGTGAATCAGTTGCTGCACCAAGAGGTCGACCCGCAAGTCGCAGCAACCATAGATTGCCTTTCTGTGTTGATTTGAAGTGAGGTACGGAATATGGGCGGCCTGAGGCACGTTGTCTCCCTTATCTTCATGTGTGTCAGCGGATCGAGCAGACGGCCGAGGGCCGACCAAGCCTTGCCGTAGGTCGAGTGGGTGTGGGCGGCCGCGATCACCTCCGGATGCGCGGCGTGGATCGCCGAGTGGATCACGAAGCCGGCCTGGTTGATCGGCTTGTCGCCGATCAGGATGTTGCCCTCGTGATCGACCAGCTGAAGGTCGGACACCTTGATCTGGCTGAAATGCTTTGACAGCGGGTTGATCCAGAACCGTTCGGGAAACTCCGGATCGCGCACGGTGACATGGCCCGCGAGGCCCTGATCGTAACCATAGCGCGAGAACAAGCGAAATGTTGCGGCAAGCCGCTGTTTGCGGTGCAGCCGCTCTTCCTCGAATGTCGCGGCCGGCGTGCGCTCGACCAGGGAGTATTTCTTGGGCCTCTCGACGACCTTGTTCATGGATGCGACTCCTTTTCTAGTATTCGAGGTTCTTGTCGAAGACGTCGGCCAGCGCCACGCCATGCGCATAGGCGTCGAGGTTGACCAGGGTCTTGTCGGCCAGCCGCTTGGCATCCTCGCCACCCGTCCATGACACGTGCGGGGTCAGGACGACCTTGGGATGGCTATAGATCGGATCGTCCTCCGGCGGTGGCTCGGGATCGGTCACATCGAGCGTCGCGCCGGCAATCCGTCCCTCATCGAGCGCCTGCAATAGGGCGCCCTGATCGACGATCCGTCCGCGCGCGACGTTGATCAGGTGCAGCGATGGCTTGGCGCGTGCCAGCACGTCGGCGTTGATCAGACGCGCCGTCTTCGTCGTCGCCGGCAGGGCGAGAACGAGATGATCGGAAACCTCGACCAGCTGCTCGATGCTGTCGACAGGCTGAATGCTCGGGAGGACATATGGCCAGCCTGAGCGCCGCAAAACCCTGATGTTGACACCGAACGGCTTGATACGCTCGACAACGGCACGGCCGATCGCACCGAGGCCCGCGATCCCGATGGTCTTGCCGCTGAGCGAACCGAGCGGAGCAATCTTCCATTGTTCGCGGTTGCGCGGACGGATGTCGTGGATGCGCTTTTCGAAGCCGAGGATCGCCGCAAGGACATATTCCGCGATCGGATCAGCCGAGATGCCACGGCCGACCGTAACCACGGGACCGTCGAGCAGCCAGGCCGGAAAGAAATCGACGCCGGTCGAGGCAGTCTGGATCCAGCGCAGGCCAAACGGCCAGCCGGCGCGGGCGCCTTGTGCCAGCCCGCCAGCGGCCGCGTCAGCAGAACGTCCGCCTCCGGAGCGATCTCCCATGGCGCGCGATCGGCGGGGTGATCGATGATCAGCGGACGCGACCAGTGATCGGCCAGGACGGCGCGAACGTCCGGCCCAAGCTGATTGACGATGATCGGCGATCGCACGCTGGTGGTGGCGTTCTTGCTTTCAATTCGGGGAGAGTTCATGTCTTGCAGCTTTACGATGGCAATAGCGAGGACATGCTAGGCGCTCAGACCAAGATAGTCTTTTCAAAGATCGCCGCTGTCCTGCAACAACAGGGCGACGCATCTCGGCACGACATAAGAGTTCGTCTCTCTGGACTCACTTCGTGCGGATAACGTCAGCCGACGTCGGCTTCGCCGTGGCCCCGCCGGCGCGACGGAATACGGTTTCCATCAGCCATTGCTCGTTAGGGAAGCGATCGGACCATTCGTCCCAGCCGGAATGCTTGCGGTATTGACCGAGGCGGCCGGAGGCCACCACCTCGGTCTCGTCGACGGCGACACGGCGGTCGCAATCGGGTGCGACGTAGATGGCGTCGGCCTGACAATAGAGCTCGCACATGAAGCAGGTCTGGCAATCCTCGACACGCGCGAGGATCGGCAGGCCGCCTTGCCCGGCGTCGAGCACATCAGCTGGGCAAACCTCGATGCATGCCCCGCAATCCGTACAGCGGTCCGCGACGATGAGTTCGATCATGATGCCGCCTCGAGCTGACCGGTCTTGGCGTCCGCAGGAGCACCATCGACCGCGACCCAGACCTGGTCCAGACCGCCACTCAGCAGACGGACTGCAAGCCCGGAATCCCGTGAAGGGAAATCCTCGCGGCGATGAAGGCCCCTGCTCTCCTTACGTGTTGCCGCCGTGGCGACGGACCAGCGCGCTGTCGCCAATAGAGCCGCCGTCTCGCGCGAGGCGATTGTCCCTGTGTCTGCGTGATCGGCCAACTCGGTCCACAAGCCCTCGAGCACGTGTGCAGATGCTGGCGGTCCTCCAGGAGGACGCCTCACTCTCGGTTGCGGAAATCGGCGACCGCGTCGGCTTGTCCTCGACGCCGTGCTGGAAACGCGTCCAGCGGCTGGAAGCCGATGGCGTGATCCTGAGACGGGTTGCCCTGGTCGATCAGAACAGGATCGGGCTTGGCCTTTCGGTGTTCGTCTCCGTGGAGAGCTCCGACCTCGGATGCCTGGCTGAAACGCTTTGCCGAAGCCGTCAGCGCCATGCCCGAAGTGATGGAATTCTACCGAATGGCCGGCGACGTCGACTACATGCTGCGAGTCGTGATCCCGGACATGCAGAGCTACGACGTGTTCTACAAGAAACTGATCCACGCCGTGCCGCTGAAAAACGTCACCTCGCGCTTCGCGATGGAGAAGATCAAGTCGATCACGGCGCTGCCGATTCCGCCCGTTGCAGCGGAATAAACGCTACGGCGAGCCTACACCACACGACAAATTCACCGATGCGTACCGAAGCATCCCCAAGTGACGCCGCAAAACACTTCGCCTCTGATTAGACTAGGGTGCTTCGTAAGGGGTGACACCTCTATCAGCGGACAGTTGCTATCGCCTGTCGCCACGCCATGTGTCCCCTGCTCTCAGACATCGTGTGTCCTGTGACTTGCTCGAAGGGCGCCTCGATCCACTTTTTGGATGCTTGCCCGCACTGGCCTTGATGCGATTTTTCTTGATCTCCCGGTGCACACGTCGTGCACATGCCGCCCTCTAACCATTTGAAAAGCTTGAACTCTCGCTCCGATCCATCATGAGGGCCGTGGAAAATCTGCGATCTAAATTATTCATTCTACAGAGATATTTCGCTTCCGATCAATCCTATGCGCAATTGGACCGATGGAGAAATCCGGTTTGACAGCGCTTCTGCCGCCAGGCCCTTCTAGGGCCATATATGCCTGAATTGGAAGCGAAAATCACATCTTCGGATTTTCAGTGCACACATCATGGACGGGATCAAGGCGTGCGGGTTGGGGGCCAAAATCACCGGACAAATTCGCCGATAGCGCACCAACGCTTTCCTAATCGACGGCGCTGCGAATCCTCGCGTTTCTGGTTGGACTAGAGTGCGCGGTGAGGGTTAGCGTCGGTATCAGCCGACAACTTTGCGGGTTCCGCCATCGGCAGAGGGACTATCTACGGTGGAGAAGATCAAGGCAAACCGGCTCGTTTTGCGCCAAGAGCCTCTGCCCCCGAGCGTCAGTATACCCACAGCACAACCCGGCAGCCGGACGCGCGCCGGCGTCGAGAAGTCCGACCAGTCGTTTAGGCTCGCCTCTCAGCCACCCGCTCCAGCTTCTGCAGGCAACGCGAGGTGCGGACCAATTCCGGCATGTCCTCGTCCGGGAAGTTCGTCTTCCAGTCGGTGACACCGACCTCGCCAACATACATGTCGCCTCTGGAGTCCAGCGCGATCCCATGCGGCGCGAGGAACTTGCCGCTCGCAAGACCGGGGCCGTCCTCGCCGCCGAGCCGCGCGATGCGGTTGCCCTTGGCGTCCACGATCGACAGCCGCGGGCCGAGATTGGGCACCTTGCGGTTGACCGGCATGGCGGGACCGAGCTCGCCGATGACGAAGGTGGGGTTCTTAGCCCCGCCGCAGCAGCACAGCGCACACGGCCGGTGCAGATTGTTCCACTGCGTCTCGTACTTGCCGTTGCCGTCGAACACCTGCACGCGATGGTTCTCGCGATCGGCGACATAGACCCAGCCATCGGCATCGGCGACGATATTGTGCACGATATTGAACTGGCCGGGATCAGTGCCGGGCGCGCCCCAGCTCCTGATCAGCTCGCCGTCCGGCGTGAATTTGTGGATGCGGGCGTTGCCGTAGCCGTCGGAGACATAGATCTCGCCCTTCGGCGACAAGGCCGTGTGGGTGCAGCGATGGAAGGGGTCGCCGCTCATGAACGGTGCGGGCCTTTCGGGGACGCCGATCGTCAGCAGCACCTTGCCGTCCGTCGTGCATTTTCGCACGGTGTGGTCGCCGTCATCGGTGCAGTAGAGATTGTCGTCGGCATCGATGTGCAGGCCGTGGGCGCGGGAGAACAGCCCCTCGCCCCAGCTGCGCAGGAAATTGCCGTCGCGGTCGAACACCACCATCGGATGGGCGCCGCGGTTGAAGACGTAGATGCGATCCTTGCTGTCGACGGCGACGGAGGCGACGTCGGTGAGCTGCCAGCCATCCGGCAACTTCGCCCAGTTATCGACGACGCGGTAGCGATGCTCTCCAGAGCCGAGAATGGCTGACACCTGATCTCCCATCACTGCGTCCGTGCGGCGCTTGTCCCCTCAGGCGAAAGTGCAGCCCTTGGATTCGAGCACCTTGCCGATGCCGGAGAGCTCGAGAATGTCGCCGCCGGCCTTGAGCGCCTTCATCACGCCGGCTTCCTTGTCCTCGCGCGCCGCCGACTTGGCGCAGACATCGGCGATGTTCTCCTTCGGCACGATCACGACGCCGTCGTCATCGGCGCTGACGATGTCGCCGGGGCGGACGGCAATGCCGCCGATGACGATCGGCTGATTGATGGTGCCGAGGGTCTCCTTGACGGTGCCTTTCATGCAGAGGCCGTAGGAGAAGACGTTGAAGCCGGTGTCACGCACCGCAAGACCGTCGCGAACGCCGGCATCCGTGACCAGCCCGACGATGCCCTTGGCGACGCAGGCCGTCGCCAGCACCTCGCCGAAGCCGCCCTGCTCGGGATGATCGCCCGCGCTCACCACGAGCACGTCGCCGGGCTTGGCCAGCGAAATCGCCGTGATCAGCATGATGTTGTCGGCCGGATGGCAGCTCACCGTCAGCGCCGGTCCGCAGGCGCGCATGCCGGAATAGATTGGCTTGATGCGGGAGGTCAGCGCGCCCGAGCGCCCCTGCGCCTCGTGCAGGGTGGACGGAGGAAACTTCTTGATGCGCTCGACAAGCTCGGCGGCGGGCCGGTCGAATGTCCTGATCACATGCACCATGATAACCTCCTTGCAGTCGCGATCTCCGTTACACCTCCATAACCAACCGCCTTGGGGCGGCAAATTCAGATTTTAGGATTGCCGCATCGTGTTTCGTTATGGCTCGTCCTTCGGCCCATCCAGAGGCGACGTTGGGGCACCCGTGGCGATGGCGGTCGAGCCGAGATGGATACCGAGCGGTCCCCAGGTCTTGACGATGATCTCGAGCAGGATCTTGTAGACGGCGAATGCGGCATCGGACAAAGCAGCGTTATCGGAAATGCAGAGCGACATCTGTTGCGAGGCCGACGGCGCGTCGATCCTCCGAATGCAGAGTTCGTCGAGGTTCGGCAACTCCTTTGCGATCGACATCGGCAGCACTGCCGCCCCCACGCCGGCCGCAATCGCCGAAGAGAGGGTCGATTGGGAATGGATCTCGGCGACGATGCGCGGGCGGAGTCCGACCTCGGCGCAGACCCGCTCGACCGTCTGCCGCAGGAAGGATTCCCGATATGGCAGCAGCAGGTCGAATTGCGCGACCTCCGCCGCCGAAACGTCCTCCGGAGGCATCTGCACCGGATACATGCTGCGGGGTACGACAAGATAAAAGTACTCGCGCATCAGCGGCTTGTAATCGAGACCGGTCACCGGGCGCTCGCCATAGAGGACAGCCATATCCATGCTCCCCTTCAGCATCATCTCGCTGAGCATGACCCCGGAGCTGTCGTAGATGTGCGGCACGATGCCGGGATAGCGTTCGCGTACCTGCATCAGCAGCGGGGTCGCCAGCAATGCCGCCGAGCTGAGCGGGGCCAGGCCGATCGTGACGTTGCCGGTCAGCTCCGGCTTGTTGTCCAGAATGGTGCGCCTCGCCTCTTCGATCTGCCGCTGGATCGACTTGGCATAGCGGTAGAGGATTCGTCCGGCCTCGGTGGGCTTGACCCCGCGGGCGCTGCGGTCGAGCAGCTTGCACTTGAAATCAACCTCCAGGCTCGCAATGTGCTGGCTCAGGGCCGGCTGCGCGACATTCAGCACCTTCGCCGCGCTCGTCATGCTGCCGAGATCCACGACCTTGATGAAGGCCTCCAAGCGTTTCGTATCCAATACGGCGTCTCCGGATATCCCGTCAGGGAGCAATGCAGCAGCGATAGGCTGAAGCTATGGGATCAGAAGGAATTGTTCTTACCACTGGGAACCTGAGGGGCCTATAGCTAGTGCTGAACTCGTCCGCCGCTCGCGTTGCAGCCGACGCCACCAGCGGGTTGGACGGTAGCAGAGGAGCCCTCGCGGATGGGATTTTCGGACTATCGGACGGCCCTGGTGACGGGCGCATCCTCCGGAATAGGAGCTGCGACGGTTCGCCGCCTGAGTGCGGAAGGGCTCGAAGTCTACGCCGTCGCCCGCGACGCCGCTCGCCTGAGCGCCCTGTCGGCGGAGACCGGATGCCGCACCTGCGCCGTCGACATCAGCGACCTCGACGCGCTTGCCTCATTGGCGAAGTCGGCCGAGTTCGACGTCCTGGTCAACAATGCCGGCCAGTCCCGGCGCGGCAATATCCTGGACACCACGGCGGAGGATGTCGACGCCCTCATCGACGTCAATCTTCGCGCGGTCCTGCATCTGACGCGGCTGGTCGTGCCCGGCATGGCGCAACGCGACCGCGGCCATGTCGTCAACATCTCCTCGATCGCCGGCCACTACGCATTCGGCGGCGGCAACACCGTGTATCACGCCACGAAGGCTGGCATTCACTCGCTGTCGCAGCAGCTGCGCGTCGATCTCTACGGGACCAGGGTTCGCGTCACCGAGATTTCGCCGGCGCGGGTCGAGACCGAGGTTTTCGGCCGGCTGCTCGGTGACCTCGCCGAAGCCAAACGTCGCTTCTTCGACGACTATGATTCGCTTCAGCCCGAGGACATCGCCAATTCGATCGCGTTCGCGGTTGGGTCGCCGGCGCGCATGAATGTCGCCTTCATGGAAGTCCTGCCGACCCAGCAGGTCGTCGGCGGCCTCAATTTTGCACAGAAGAGCCGGCCGCCTGCGGAGTGACGCATGAACGCCCCGAACTCGACAGGCCTGCAACGCGGAACGTGACTGTGGACCTCGCCAAAATCGAACAACTCGTCGATCTCGTTACGCGCTCCTCCATCGCGGAGCTGGACCTCGCGCAGGACGGCACCCGCATCCGCATCCTCAAGCGCGCGTCTGCAGAAGCGCCCCCGGCCTCGGCGCACCATGCAAACCGGGTCACGGTTGAGGCCGCCGCCACGCTCGATCACCAGGAACGCGCTGCTCCCGAGGCCACCGCCGACATTGTCGTGCCCGCGCCGATGCATGGCATCTTCTACCGGGCCGCGGCGCCGGACGAGCCGCCGCTGGTCGAGGTCGGCGCACGGATCGAGGTCGGGCAGAAGATCTGCATCATCGAAGCGATGAAGACCTTCATCGATATTGCCGCCGAGGCGCCCGGCGTCGTGCTCGCGGTTCTCGCGGAGAACGGTGAGGAGATCGCAGCGGGTCAAGCCCTGTTCCGGATCGGTCCTGCGGGTTCATCCTGATGTTCGACAAGGTCCTGATCGCCAATCGCGGCGAGATCGCGCTTCGCATCCAGCGCGCCTGTCGGGCGATGGGTCTCAAGACAGTCGTCATTCACTCGGAGGCGGACCGCGACGCACGCTATGTCGCACTCGCCGATGAGGCACTCTGCGTCGGGCCGGCGCCGGCGAGCAGCACCTATCTCAACGTTGCGGCGATCCTGCTCGCAGCCGAGGTCAGCGGCGCCCAGGCAATTCACCCCGGCTACGGATTTCTCTCGGAGAGCGCGGAGTTCGCCGATCGGGTCGCGCGCGCCGGTCTCACCTTCATCGGCCCGCCTGCGGACTGTATCCGGACCATGGGCGACAAGGTCGCAGCCAAGCGCGCGATGCGGCTGGCGGGCGTGCCTTGCGTGCCGGGGCCGGACAGCGCCCTGCCCGATGATCCGGCCGAGGTGCGCGCGATCGCGCAGGACATCGGATATCCCGTCATCATCAAGGCTGCCGGCGGCGGCGGCGGACGCGGCATGCGGATCGTGCGCAGCGAAGGCGCACTGGACGAGGCGCTGGCGCTGACCCGCGCGGAAGCCAGCAAGGCCTTCAAGAACGCTGCTGTCTATATCGAGAAATTCCTCGAAAAACCCCGCCATATCGAGATCCAGGTGCTGTGCGACCAGCACGACAACCATCTCTGGCTCGGCGACCGCGACTGCTCGCTGCAGCGCAGGAACCAGAAGGTGGTCGAGGAAGCTCCCGCGCCCGGCATCGACCGCGCGCTGATCGAGCGGGTGGGCGCAAGCTGCGTCGAGGCCTGCCGGCGGATCGGCTATCGCAGCGCCGGCACCTTCGAATTCCTTTACGAGGACGGGCAGTTCTTCTTCATCGAGATGAACACGCGCGTCCAAGTCGAGCATCCCGTCACCGAGATGACGACGGGCATCGACATCGTCAAGGGGCAAATCCGGATCGCGCAAGGCGAGCCGTTGGGCATCGCGCAGGGCGACATCGCCTGTGTCGGCCATGCCGTCGAATTCCGCATCAATGCCGAGGACCCCACCAGTTTCGCGCCCTCGCCCGGCACGGTGACGCGCTGGGATGTTCCCGGCGGCATCGGCATCCGCTTCGATTCGCATATCACCGCGGGCGCTACCGTTCCCCGACACTATGACTCGCTGATCGGTAAGCTGATCGCCCACGGCGGCACCCGCGAGGAGGCCCTGGCACGCGCGCGCGTCGCCTTGTCCGAACTCTGCGCCGAAGGCATCCGGACCAATGTGCCGTTGCATCAGGCGATCCTCGCCGATCCCGCGTTCTGCCGCGGCGGCTACGACATCCATCATCTCGAGCACTGGATGAATGCGAAGGTAGCCGCGCCATGACCACGCCGGACCGGCCGCGGATCAGCCTGCTCGGGACGTCGGCGCTCCTGTTCGAGGCGCCCGGCGCGTTCGACCTGCCGCATCAGCGGCGCATCTGGGCGCTGGCGGCCACCGCGTCGAAATGGCCTGATATCCGCGAGGCCATTCCCGGCATCACCAACATGATGCTGACCTTCAAGACCCCTCCGCGCGAGCTCGACACCCTGATCGGGGCGCTCAACGACGGCTGGGACGCGGCGGACAGCCTCGCGATCGGCGGCCGCGAGATCAGGCTGCCCGTCACCTATGGCGGCGAGATCGGATCGTCGCTTCAGTCCGTCGCCGATCATTGCGGCCTGTCCGTCGACGACGTGGTCTCGATCCATGCCGCGCCGCTCTACACCGTGTTCGCGCTCGGCAGCCATCCCGGCTATTGCTATCTCGGCGGCATGGACCCGCGCATCACCATGCCGCGGCGACAGACGCCGCTGCAACGCTCCGCGGGCGGCTCGGTCTCCATCGGCGGATCGCAGACAGGTATCTCCGCATCGCCCGGCCCCAGCGGCTGGCACGCCATCGGGCACACGAGCTGGACGTTCTTCGATCCGTCCTGGCCGACGCCAGCCGCGCTCGCACCGGGCGACACGATCCGCTTCGAGATCGAACGGGTGATCCGGTGATCGAGATCCTGTCAGTCACGGGGCCCGCCAGCGTCCAGGATCTCGGCCGCTTCGACCAGTATCGCTTCGGGGTCGGCACGTCGGGTGCGATGGACGATGTCGCGCTGCGTGCCGGCAACATTCTTGTTGGCAACGACGAGAACGCCGCCGGCATCGAAATCCCGATGCTGCCGTTCAAGCTTCGTTTCGGCCGGGGCATGGCCTTTGCGCTCACGGGCGCCGATGTCGAGGCCGAGATCGCAGGACGCGTGATCCCGCCATGGTGGCGGTCGCACGCCCGTGCCGGCGATATCTTGACCATCAAGGCAATGCCCCGCGGCGCACGGCTCTATCTGACCGTTGGCGGCGGCATCGACGTGCCCATGGTGCTGGGCTCACGCAGCACGCAGTTTCGCGGCGAGTTCGGCGGCTGGCGCGGACGGCCGCTCCAACCAGGCGACATCCTGCCCTGCGCCGTGTCGACTTCGACCATCGGCGAGCTCGGGGTCGAGCCGGCCGAGATCACGCTGGCGCGGCCGAACACCGGCGCGGACGAGACCATCGTCAGGGTCGTGATTGCCGGCGAGTATGACGGGTTCGACGCCGCCACGCAGGCGCTGTTCTGGTCCAGCAGCTGGAAGATCACGCCGCAGAGCAACCGTTACGGCTACCGCCTGCAAGGCCCCGCCGTGAAGCCGAAGGCACCGATCGAGAAACGCTCGCACGGCATCGTCCCCGGCGTCATCCAGATTCCGCCGAACGGACAGCCGATCATCCAGATGCGCGACGCGCAGACCTCCGGCGGCTACCCGAAGATCGCAACCGTAATCCGCGCCGATCTGTGGCGCGTCGGGCAAGCGCGGCTCGGCAGCAAGCTGCGGTTCGAGCAAACTGCTTATTCCGATGCGCTGGCAGCCGAAGCCGAGATGTCGGTCTATCTTGACCGGCTCAGGACCAATGTGCGCCTTGTCGAGGAGAGCAGAACATGCCGATAGAGCTGACCGATATCGCGCGTCTGGCGCAGATCCTCGAAAGGTCCGGGGTGGACACGATCGAGATCGAGGAGCCCGGCCAGTCCCTGAAGCTCGTCGTCGACACGGGACCGCGAATGGCCGTGTCACCGACGCCGACCGTCCCTACCAAAGACCATTCCGTCATCGCCAAAGCCGAAGTCGCAGGGCATTTCCTTGCGGCTCATCCCTGGCGGGACAAGCCGCTCGTCGCACAGGGCCAGCGCATCGAGGCCGGCGCGATCGTCGGCCTCGTCAAGATCGGGCTCTTGTATGCGCCCATCGTGGCGCCGGCCGCCGGCACCGTTGACGCCGTGATCGCGGAGCCTGGCGCTACGATCGGCTACGGCACACCGGTCGTGCGCATCCGCACGCTCAGTTGAGCAGGACGGTCGCGGGCGTGACTTCGCCGCCGCCCTGCTCGATCACGCGGCGTACGGTGCCGGCGAGGTTGACCGATCCGGGCGTGTCGCTGTGGATCAGGATCGAGCGCGCCTCGACCTTGATCGACTTGCCCTCGATGGTCTGCACAGTTCCGCTGTCGAGGAAGCGCTTGACCCGCTCGGCCACCGCCTCGGTGGAGGTGATGACCGAGTTGGGAAGCTTGCGGGACACCAGGTGGCCGTGCTCGTCATAGGCGCGGTCAGCCAGGAACAGCGTGAGGATGCGCAGGCCCACCTTGCGCGCGGCACGCACGATCTCGGCGTCAGGCTGCGAGAACACGATGAAATCGCGATTGATGGTAGCAATCGCACGGGCAACGACATCGGCCATGTCGGGGGCGGCATTGACCATGTTCCCCATCGCGGCGTGGAAGCTGACATGGGTCACGCGATAGTCCGCATTGGCCGCGATCGCCTGCAAGGCGCCGATCTGATAGACCATATGCTTCTCGAGCTCGGCGGCGTCCATCTGGATCACGCGGCGGCCAAATCCGAGCAGGTCGGGCAGGCCCGGATGGGCGCCGACCTCGACCCCCTTCTGCTTTGCCAGGCGAACCATGCGATCCATGATGATGGGATCGCCGGCGTGGAAACCGCACGCGACGTTGGCCGACGAGATGATACCCATCAGCGCCTCGTCGTCGCAGATGCGATAGTTGCCAAAACCTTCGCCCATGTCCGAATTGATGCCGATTTTCATGTTCGTACCCTGCTCTTGTTATTGTTGACGTCCACTCAAAGCGCTCGATAGAGATCCGCGGTCGCGCGCAGCTTCGCAAGATAGTCGCTGACGGGAGCCATGGCCGCGACCGCGTCCTGATAGCTCACCTCACTGAAGGCGATGACCGATCCCGGTGCCGCCTGGCCGAGGCGCCAGAGGTCGGCCTGGATCACGGCCGCCATCTTCGGATAGCCACCGGCCGTATTGGCATCGCTCATCTGGATGATCGGCTCGCCGGCCGGCGGCACCTGCACGACGCCGGCCACCACACCGTGTGAGCGCATCTCGACCGGCGCGTCCAATGTCAGCTTGCCGCCGGCGAGGCGGTAGCCGCCTCGATCGCTCTGAGCGCTGATCTTCCATCGCGTCGACCAGAACGTCGCCTGCATCGCCTCGGAAAACAGGTCGTACTCGCCTGCCCGCATGACGCGTATCCGCAGCACGCGGTCATCCGCTGGAGCGGCACCTTCGATCGCGACATCCGGCGGCACGACGCCGAAGTCGAAGCGGCCCTCGCCGCTGTGCGACGAACTCCCGATCGGCACGACGTCGCCCGCCCGCAAGGTACGGCCCTCGAGCCCGCCGAAGCCGCCGCGTACATGCGTGCTGCGCGAACCCAGCACGCGCGGAACGTCGATACCGCCGCCGAACGTCGTGTAGACCCGCGCACCACGCCGCGGCGCGGTGATCGCGAGAACGTCGCCCGCCTTCGCCCGCGTGCACCACCATGGCCGGACGGTTGATCCCGCCAGCGTCGCGTCGTGATCGGCGCCGGTGAGCGCAAAGGCGGTCTCGGTCGAAAAGCGCAGGCGGAACGGAAAGGTCTGAATCTCGATGCCGGCCGAATTGTCGTCGTTGCCGAGCAGCGCATTGCCGGCGGCGAGCGCGACGGGATCCATGGCGCCCGAGGTGCTCACGCCGAAACGGCGCGCGCCGTGGCGGCCCAGGTCCTGGATTGTGTTGAAGGCGGGGCTGGTCAGGATCTCGATCATAGCTCGATCCGATCGATCCTGAATTTGACACGGTCGCCCGGAAGCATGAGCGAGGGCTGCTCGGATTTCGGATCGAACATGGCGATCGAGGCCCAGCCGATGGCATTCCATCCATTCGGACTTGTCAGCACCGCAACACCTGTCTGCATTCCGCCGATGGTCACCGAGCCTGCGCGCATGTTGAGCGAGGGCACGGATTTGCGCGGCGTGGTGATGCGCGGATCGAGGCCGTGGAGATAGCCGAACCCCGGCGAGCTCGCGACGGCACAGACGGTGTATTCGCCTTCGCTGTGAATCCTGATGACGTCGCGCTCGGACAATCCGGCGCGCTTCGCAACCGCCGGCAGATCGAAGCCGATCTCACCGCCATAGACCACGGGAATCTCGATGAGCTTGCCGTCGGCCTTGCGGCCGGGCACACGATGCCACAGCTCGACGATCGAGGCGCTGAGCATGCCGATATCCGCCGGCGGCTGCTCGAATACGAGCATCACATTGGTGACGCCAATGACGGCCTCCTGGACATTGGGCCAGGCGGAAACCGCATCCGCAAGGGCCCAGATGCGGCCCTGCTGCACCAGGTCGAAATCACCCGGTGCCTCGACCAGCATCGCAAGCGTGCCGATCAGGCTGATCTTCGGGCTTTTCTCGATCGTGCCGACAAAAGGCGCGTTGGGCTGATTAATCGACAAAAGGGCCTCGCTGGTCGAACGCCCGTGGCGCCGCCGCCCCTGAAGCGCGATGAGATTTGGATGAATCGTCATCGCGCTCCAGGTTGTTGTTACGCATGATCTTTTCGGAAAACCGCTTCGCACTTTTCCGGATCATGCTTTAGATCTAGCCAAGCGGCACAAGCCGATCCAAGACGATGTTCGTCTGCGGGTATAAGGGATGTCGATTGCCGGCCGGACGTCGCACTCGCCTCCGATGTCAGTGACGCGCAATGACGTGATTGCTGGGCGACTCCCAGCGAGCCACGACCTCTTCGCCCACCGCGTATCGGAGCCCGGCCTGCTGCGACTGGTTCTGCTCGAACACGATGATCTGGCCGCCACTCGGCGTCTTGAGATAGTAGTGACTGACGAACCCGCGATAGATGGCCTGGTCGACGCGCGCCGTCACGCTGTTGGCGCGTTGCGACGCCGGGCTTTGGCCAGCGCGCTCGACCACGATCGCCTCGGGCCTGATCGAAACCATCACGTCGCTGGCCGACGACGGGATCTGATCGACCTGAAGGCTCAATTCGGGCGAGACACGAATGACCGCTCCGCTTCCGTTGCGCTGCTCGACGGGCCCCTGAAACAGATTTGACGCGCCGATGAACTGCGCGACGAATTTCGAGGCCGGACGCTGGTAGATTTCCGTCGCCGAACCGACCTGCTCGAGCTTGCCGTCGCGCATGACCACGATCTTGTCGGCCATCGTCAGGGCCTCGTCCTGGTCGTGGGTCACCATGACGGTGGTCAGGCCGAGCCTGCGCTGAAGCGCGCGCAGCTCGACCTGCATGCTCTCGCGAAGCCCCTTGTCGAGCGCCCCGAGCGGCTCGTCGAGCAGCAGCATGGCCGGCTCGATCACCAGGGCGCGCCCCAATGCGACGCGCTGCTGCTGGCCGCCGGAGAGCTGCGCCGGATAGCGCTTGCCGAAGCTGGAGAGCTGCACGAGGCTGAGCGCCTCGCCCACCTTCCTTGCGGCATCGGCCTTGGATATCCCGCGCATCTCGAGGCCGAAGGCGATGTTCTCCTCGACGGTCAGATGAGGAAACAGCGCGTAGTTCTGGAACAGCATCCCGACATTGCGCCGATGCACGGGAACATCGGTCATCCTCTTGTCGTTCACGAAGACGTCGCCGGATGTCGGGCGGATCAGCCCCGCGATCATGCGCAGGCAGGTCGTCTTGCCGCATCCGCTCGGACCGAGCAGCGCCACCATATGGCCGGGCTCGATCGTGAGCGAGACGTCGTCGACCGCAACGGTGCGGTTATATTCCTTGCTGAGGCGGTCAAGCCTGACTTCGGAAGACCTCATGACAGCCTGTCCTAGCTCGTGAACACCTGATTATAGCGCTCCAGCCACGGACCGCGGCGCGGAACGATGAACTTCCAGTCCGGCGTGAACAGTCCGAGATCGGTTGCCTTGGTGTCGGGATAGGCCAGGAACTTGGCCGTCTCCGGCTTGAAGTCGATGCCGCCGACCGAGGGCGCGCTGAGTGTCTGCTCGGACAGCATCTTGGCGACCGAAGGCTCCAGAATGCGGTTGATCAGGGCACAGGCGAGCTCCGGCTCGGGTGCATTCTTGACCAGCGTCATGCTGTTGATGCCGGTGAAGGCGCCCTCCTTGGGGAAGGTCATGTCGATCGGCATGCCCTTCGCCGTGTGCGGATAGATCGCCTTCGAATATTCGATGCCGCCGATGGTCGCCTGGCCCTGGGCCACCTGGAGCACCTGCGCCTCGCTGTCGTAGATCGTCAGGACATTGGGCTTGAGAGCCGCGAGCTTGTCCCAGCCGCTGTCGACCAGGTACTGCGCTTCCTGCAGCGGCTTGCCTGTCGTGAGCGCCGTCGCCACGATGAGCATCAGCACGCTCTGGGTGTTCTTGGGCGTGTTCAGCAGGATCTGCTTGCGATATTTCGCATCGAAGATCTGCTCATAGCTCTCGAGCGGCTTCGTCACCTGCGGATTGATGAACATGGCCGCGCTCGAGATCGAGAAGCCGACGCCGTAGCCATCCTCGAACAGATAGCGCTTATAGACCTTCTCGAGGTTGGGAATTTTCCCGGCATCGAGCTTGTCGATCAGCCCTTCCTGCTTGGCTTGGGGGATGCCGACATCGTCCATCATCATCATGCTGAAGCGCGGCGTGTCGCGGGTCGCGCGCAGAGCGGCGATGTTGGAGAGCGTCGCGCCTTCGATCGTGAAGACGCGGCACTTGAACTCGGCCTCGAACTTCGGAATGACCTCCTTCTGGATCAGCTTGCCCAGCGCGGAGTTGTAGACGCCGACGTGCAGTTGCTTGGCGTCCTGCGCCCACGACCGGCTGATGATCGTCGGGAAAGCAACCGCGGATGCACCGGCCTTAATGAGAGTCCTACGTGTCAGCTTCATGGGTCCAATCTCCATCTAACCAATGCACATCAGGCAGCCAGCGCGCGGCGAAGGCCGACCAGTTTCTCCAGCAGCAGCACGCCGACCATCGCCATCAGGATGATGATCGTCGACATCGCCGGCACGGAAGGGTCAAAGACGTTGACCAGTTGCCGCATCAGGACGAGCGGCACGGGCGAGTACTCCGAGTTCGCCAGCCACATCGTGACCGGGTAATTGTCGAAGGACACCATGAAGGCGAACAGGCCGCCGGCGGCGACGCCCGAGGCGATCTGCGGCAGCGTCACGCGCCAGAAGGTCGTCAGCCGGTTTGCGCCGAGGGTGCGCGCGGCATCCTCCAGGTTCTCATCCACGAGCTGAAGGCTGGTGACGACGGTTCGGATGACATAAGGCGACGTCACGACCACGTGCCCGATCAGGAGGTTGAGCCGCGCATCCTGCGAACCGAGCTTGGTCAGCACCTGAAGCAGCGCCAGGCCCGTGACCAGCGCCGGAAAAATCAGCGGCGACAGCAGGAATCCCTTGATCGCCGCCAGACCGAAGAAATGGCCGCGCACCAGCGCGAAGGCCGCAGGCACGCCGAGCAGGAGCGAGCCCGCCGTGGTGCCGAGCGCGAGCAGGATGCTCAGCCGCATCGCCTCGAGGAAGTCGCGGTCCTGCAGAACTTTGGCGTACCATTTCAACGTGAAGCCCTGCGGCGGGAACGTCACGAAATAGGAATCGGAGACCGACACCGCCATGACGAGAAGCAGCGGCGCCAGGATGAACAGCATCATGCCGGCCGTGATGCTGTAGAGGATGAAGGCGCCGAAGCCGGAAAACCGCTCGTCCATCACTCGGGCCTCCTGAGCCGCCGGCCTTCCAGAAGCCACATCGAGACGCCGTTCACCGCAAGGACGAGGCCGACGAGAACGACGGCGATCGCGGCGCCGAACGGCCAGTCGTAGACGACGAAGATCTGCTGCTCGATCAGATTGCCGAGCATCACCGCCGAGGCACCGCCCAGGATCGCCGGAATGACGAAGGAGCCGGCGGTGAGCGAAAAGACCAGGGTAAAGCCCGCGACGAAGCCGGGCATGCTCAGCGGCAGCGTCACCCGAAGGAACACCTTCCACCATGGCGCGCCTAGCATCCGGGCTGCATCTTCGAGGTTGGGATCGATCTTGCCGAGCGCCGAGGCCAGCGGCAGAACCATCATCGGGAAGAACACGTGCAGCGATCCGATGACGACGGCGGCCTCGGTGTAGAGGACCGATATCGGCGCGTCGACGATGTGCAGCGACATCAGGATCCAGTTCAGCATTCCTTTCGGACCGTTCTGAAGCACCAATTGCCAGCCGTATCCGCGAACGACGACGCTGACGATCAGGGGCGCGATGACGATCAGGGTAATGATGCGCGTGACCATCGGACGGCTTTTGACCATCACCAGGGCGACCGGATAGGCGAGCACTGTCGCAAGCACCGAGGTGACGATGCTGATCCGCAGCGTGGTCCAGAGCACGCGCGCGTAGAGCTCGACGTTGACCAGACGGGCGTAGTGCGCCAGCGTGAACGGACGGCCGATGATGCCGCGGCTGTCCTGGGTCTGGATGCTCGAGAGCAGCAGCCCGAGCGCCGGATAGAAGAAGAAGTACGTCAAGAACGCCAGCATCGGGATGGCCAAGAGCCCGACCGGCAGAGCCAAGCGCCACCGCGATGCCCGCCGGGTTGCCGGTGGAGTTTGAACAGCTAAGACTGCCACCGCATCGTCGCTGGTGGTCATCGCTGGCCGTCCTCGACTGCTCGATACCAAGGCAACACCCCTCTTTGCACAAAGCTTATGCGTCGACATCCTACAGGACCAAGAACATCTTCGTTTAGGGGCATCAGGAAGGATTATGACAATTGGTTCGGCATCCTGCTCCGATCTTGGTCGACGAATGCCGCTGGCTGCATCTTTCGTTCTCCGCCGAGGGCCAAGCCTCCTGACATATCGACGTCCGGTCAGCGCAGGCTTTCGCAGAAGCTCGCGATACGCCGACAGCCTTCCTTCAGCGATTCGGTATCGGTCGCGTAGGAGATCCGGAAGTACGGGCTCATGCCGTAGGCGCCGCCCGGTACGGCTGCGACGTGCTGTTCTTCCAGCAGAGCCGAGATGAAGTCGGCATCGGTTTCCAGCCGCCGACCGCCCTTCGTGATCTTGCCGATGCAGCCGGCGATGTTCGGAAACACGTAGAAGGCCCCTTGGGGCTTGTGGCAGGTGATGCCCGGAATCTGATTGAGGAGCTTGACCACCAGATCGCGCCGATCGCGATAGATGTCGGCGCGCTCCTTCAGGTAGTCCTGCGGTCCATCCAGCACCGCGACGGCCGCTGCCTGGCTCACCGTGCAGATTCCGCCGGTCGCCTGACCGTGGACATTGTTCATCGCCGCAATCAGGTCCTTGGGACCGCCACAATAGCCGACCCGCCACCCGGTCATGGCGTAGGCCTTGGACGCGCCGTTCACGGTCACGACGCGATCCTTCAGCTTCGGCTCGACCTCCGCGATGGTGCAGAACTCGAAACCGTCATAGGTGAGATGTTCATAGATGTCGTCGGTGAGAATCCAGACGTCGGGGTGCTTCAGCATGACGTCGGCGATCGCGCGCATCTCCTCGCGCGTACAGGCAGCGCCCGTCGGATTGTTGGGAAAATTCAGGATCAGCCACTTCGTCCGGGACGTGATCGCCGCATCCAGGTCCGCCGGACGAAGCTTGAACTGGTTGTTCTCCGGGCAAGGCACCGCGATGGGCGTCGCCTCCGCCAGAAGAACGATGTCCGCATAGGTGATCCAGCCCGGCGCCGGAATGACGACCTCGTCGCCGGGATTGCAGGTCGCGAACAGCGCGTTGAAGATGATCTGCTTGCCGCCATTGGCGATCAGGATCTCGTCGAGGGCGTAGTCGAGATTGTTCTCGCGCTTGAACTTGCGCTGGACCGCGGTCCGCAGCGCAACAGTCCCCGGCTGCGCCGGATACTTGGTATCGCCTGCGAGGGCAGCCCGATGTGCGGCCTCGATCGCATGCGGCGGCGTCGGAAAATCGGGCTCGCCGGACGACAGGCCCACGATCTTGACGCCCGCATCCCGCAACTCGCGCGCCTTGTCCGTCATCGCCGCCGAGGCCGACACCTTCACGGTCTTGAGGCGGTTTGCGAGTTCAGGCATTGTCAGCTCCACTTCTCATGTCTTTCAAGCGCGCAGCCTCGGATCGGCTCGCAAATCGCAGTTCGCCGACGACCTGGAACGTGGGTACGACCTCGATCATCGCGACATTCATCCGCGCCGGCGATCCCACCGCGAACGCAATGGCATCCGCGACGTCTCCGGACTGGAGCGTCTCGAAGCCGCCGACGAAGCGGGCATCCGGATTGTCGGCGGCGTTCTGGTTCTGGAAGATGCTCGTCGCCACGCGCCCGGGCGAGACTTCGGTAACGCGAACGCAGGTGCCGTAGAGATCGACGCGCAATTGCTGCGACAACGAATGAACGCCGGCCTTCGTCGCGTGATAGGCCACGGATGAATTGAATGTCGTGGCGTTCTCGCCGAAGGCATAGTGGCCGGCGATCGACGAGACATTGACCACGTGGCCGCGGTTGCGTCGCGCCATGCCTGGTGCGATCAGCCGCGTCAGGTGCAGGACCGCCCGCAGATTGACGTCGACCAGCGTGTCGACATCGTCGGGCGCTGTATCCAGGATATCGCCGCGCCGCGACTGGCCGGCATTGTTGACGAGAACATCGAATTCGGCCGAGCTCGCAAGGCGCTCCAAGGCGTCGCGATCGTTCACATCGACCGCACAAGCGTGACATCCCGTCTCGGCCGACAGGCTGGCCAGCCGGCGAACGTCGCGCGCCAACGCATGAACCTCGAGCCCCTCGGCGCGGAGGCGCCGAACCGTCGCAGCCCCAATACCTGAGGACGCGCCCGTCACCAACGCCGTTCGGTAGTCCGAAAATCCCATCCGCAAGGCTCTCTTGCAGTCAGCCAGAGCGGCGGAAAGTTACGTGCGGAGATTGGCACGCGCATACAGCGGATTCGTTCTGCCCTCATAAGGACATCCAATATCCCGCCGAAACTCGCCGGGCGCGCGAGCCATAAGCACACCCGATGCAGGCAGAGTGAATTTCTCTTACTCGTCGCCGCGCGCATCCCCTTAGATTTCGCGATGCGCTTCGCTCAGCCATGGGAGACGGACTAGGGATGTTGGAAGTCGGCAATCGGATCGTCATGGTCTCCGGGGCTTCGCGCGGCATCGGACGCGCCGTCGTCGACCGGCTGCTGGCCTCGGGCTTCCGCGTATCGGCGGGGCTTCGCGATCCGAGCCGTCTCGCCGAGAGCGAGAGGCTCATGACCCACCGCTATGATGCCGAAGACGCCAAGAGCCCGATCGCCTGGGTCAACGCAACGGTCGCGCGGTGGGGCGGCGTCGACGCCATCGTCAATGCGGCCGGCATCAATCCGAAGGTCCGTGTCTCCGACGAGGGCGAGAACGAGCTGGATGAAATGTGGCGCGTGAACGTCAAGGGTCCCCTGCGCCTCGTCAGAGCCACCCTCCCTCATTTGGCCGTCTGCGGTCATGGCCGGGTCGTCAATCTGGGATCCCTCGCCGGCAAGCGCGTTGGAAGCAATGTCGGCTACGCCATGACCAAGTTCGCCGTGGTCGCACTCACCCACGGCATTCGCCGGGAAGGACGTGCGGCCGGCATTCGGGCGACGGTGATCTGCCCGGGCTATGTTGCCACCGACATGACGCTGAACGACGACGAGATTCCGCGCCACGAGATGAGCCAGCCCGGCGACATCGCCCGCCTGGTGGAAACTGCACTCATGCTGCCGAACAACGCCTCGGTCTCCGAGATGCTCGTGCACTGCCAGTTCGAGCCGACGCTTTAGGGCTTGAGCGGAACCGATATCTTACGACAGAGGCTGGCCCGAACGGCAACCCAACTGCCGCGCCGCGCTACGTTGCGCCTTCGTTTAACTTTCCGCCATCTCAACGCAGCGGATGCGCGGATCCGTCTTGCGCCCGCACCGCCTAGTCCCACGTCCTTGAAGCTTGCTCGTACGTTCGCAGTTCGGATGCGGCCCCACTTCCGGGGCCTGCCCAGATTGGCCGACGCAGGATTTTTCTTGATCTCCCGGTGCACACGTCGTGCACACCCCGCCAGCAAATCGATTGAAAACTTGAATTTTCGGTCCAGCCCATCATTGGACAAGCCGCCGCGCGCGTGGCTTGCTATTCGCCGACAGCCAGTCAGGCCTCACTACACAACGAACTGCCGAGGTGTCGCGCGACGCCCCTCTTTATCGGGCGCTGTTGGCCATTGGTTCAAAAAAGACCGTTTGAAAAATCCACTGCTCAAACGGTTTTGCCGACTAAGGCCTTGAAATGGTGGGCGCACCAGGGCTCGAACCTGGGACCTGCTGTTTGAGAGTCAGTTGGCTTGATCCCAAAGCGCCATCTCGTTGATCGGATACATCGCAGTATAGAAACGCTAACGTGTTGCGAAGAAGTGGCGCTTTCGCGCCCCCTTCAGCTTGGCGGCCTGCAAACCCGAGTCGTTGTCCGGCAGGACTATGACCGATCGCAAGTCTAGTAAGGCAAAGATCTCCCGAGTCCTACGACGCCATTGCCAGTGCATGCGTGGTAGACTTCGCTCTGCGGCGATCGTGGCTTTCGCGCGAGCTGGAAGGTGACGACTCTTGTGTGGAGTCCGAGCAGGATGTATATTGTCGTCGTCGATCACGGTGGTTGCCCCCATCGTGTTGATGTTGAAATTCAGAAAGCCCCGCTGGTTGCCGCCAGCGGGGCTTTCGTTTGTCAGAATTGTCGTACTGCGTGCGGGTGCGGCCCCTTGGATGTGGATGGCTTCTTGCAAGCGGCGAGAGTCGCGGGAGAACGGTCACCGAAGGAACAGTAACGCTCCGGTAGATTCTCCGGTGGTCCATGTTACGATTTCGGGCGTTTTGCCGCTTTTCGTTCGCTAAATCGTCCTCCCCGGCAGGCGCCGGGGAGCACGAAAAAGACAGCAAGATCAATGGGATTAAATGGTCGGAGCGAGAGGATTTGAACCTCCGACCCCTAGTCTCCCAGACGATGGCGATACCGTAACAAAGCGTAACGAGACTGAACGATCGGACAGGGTGTAAACACTTTATTGAACTAGATATTTCCGGTTTTTTGTGGCATGTTACGAACATGGGGTAACGGCCACTAACAGGCTAGAAACGTTACCCCACAGCACCTTGGGGTAACGGCATGGGCAAGACTAGGGCGCTATCCAACCAGGCGATCGAACAACTTAAACCGCGCGCGGTGCGGTGGGAGATGCCGGATCCGGGCGCACGTGGCCTTGGAATAGCAGTCCATCCCAAGGGCAATATGTCGTGGGTGTTCCGCTTTCGCTCGCCGGAGGACAAAGGAAAGCCCAAAAAACTGACACTCGGCACCGTTTCCCTGGCGCCATCGAAAGCCGAGCCACAGCTCGGTCATCCCCTCAATCCGACCCAAGCCCGCGCCTTGGCTGCCGCCGCGATGCTAGACGTGCAGAGGGGCATCGACCCTACGTTTGTGCGCCGGCAGGAGAAGGCTGAGGCCAAGCGGGAGGCTGTCCGCGACAACACCATCGATGCGGCTGTGATCGAGTTCCTGAAGCGGTACAAGGGCCGCAAGCGCCAAGGTTTGCGCGAATCGACCCGCCTGCTCACTGCCCACTATTTCGGCCTGAAACCAGATCCGGAGAAACCGGGCGAATGGAAAAAGAGCGGGAAAGGTGTGCTCGGCAAATGGTCAGGTCGCCCCCTCGCATCCATTACCAAGCATGATGCAATTGTGCTGCTCGACGGCCTGGTCGACGCTGGGCGCGGAGTAACGGCGAATCGCACCTTGACCACGTTGAAGACGTTTTTCGACTGGTGCGTCGATCGCGATATGCGGGAATCCTCTCCGGTCGCATCCCTCGACGCCTTCGCGCACGAAACCGAGCGTGAGCGCAAGCTAACCGCTGCTGAACTGGTGGCAGCTTGGAAAGTCGCCGATCGCGAGGGCTACCCTTTTGGCCGTCTCGTGCAATCCTTGATCCTGCTCGGGCAGCGACGCGATGAACTGCGCGAACTGCCGCGAACCGAACTTGACTTGAACGGCACCTCAATAGTTCTCGACGATGGCAGCCGCTGGAATGAGCCTCTGTGGACAATCCCGAAAGAGCGAACGAAGAATGGGCGCGAGCACTTAGTGCCGCTCAGCCCGCAGGCCGTGGCGTTGTTGAAGTCGCTTCCCACCATCAAGGGCAAGGGATGGCTGTTCACCACGACGGGCGAAACGCCCATCAGCGGATTGTCGAAGGCTAAGAAGCGGTTCGATGAAGCGATGCGTGCCGAGTTGCGCAAAGCGGATCCCGAATACAAGTGGGAGAAGTGGACGCTGCACGACTTGCGCCGGACCTTCTATTCTGGCCTGCAAGCGCTTGGGTTCTCCATCGAGATCGCAGAAGCGTGCGTCAACCATTCCTCGGGCTCTATCCGCGGCGTCGCCAGGGTCTATGCTCGTCATAAATACCTGCGTGAAAAGACTCAAGCCTTCACCGCTTGGGCGCGATATGTCGACGATCTGGTGAATGGCCGGACCGCTAGCAATGTTTTCCCGTTCCAGAGGGAGCAGGCATGAGCACCGCCCCGATCGTCGAATTGCTGATCGAAGTCGAGTCTATTGTTCCGACGCTCGATGACGACGATTTAGCAGATTGGGCGGATAAACGCTGTGACGAAATCCGCGACGCGCTGATGGCCGGGGACGCTTCCGCTGCAGCATGGGCCGCATGCCAACTCGGCGAACGTCTCGCCGAGATCCGGCACCTCGGAGAAATTGCGCGCCGACCGGAAAGAGAGGGAGACGAACGCGGTCGTTGGCGGCGTCGCAAGCGCGAAAGGACCAACGAACGGCGCGCGGTCTTTGAAGCCGAACGCAAACGCTGTTTTTCAGACGCCGAAGCCTACAAGCGAACCGCAGCGAAGCTTGGAGTCACCGTGAAGACGATTCGGCGCGATGTGACCAATTCTTAATTAATAGCTAACGCGGAAGAAGGTCCTTTCAACACGAAAGTGCACTTTTGTCCCGATTGATGGCCGAATGAGGCGCAGCGTGAGACTCTGTGATCAACACATGAGGTCACGATGTCCGCCGACGATCCTAACGCACTCATCCCCACATCACAGGTCCGCGCCCGCTACGGCGGCGTGAGTCATATGTGGGTCGAGCGCCGTCTAAAAGACGATCCCGCCTTCCCTCGCCCGCTCTACATCGCCAAGCGCCGTTTCTGGCGCCTCGGTGAATTAGCCGCGTGGGAACGCAGTGTCGCCGCGCGTCGTCAGCCCATCGCCGCGTGACAGCCAATCAAGGACCATCAAATATGAACGAACTGCACAGATTGATCGAACAGCGGGGCGCACATCACGAGGCGGTCGAGCGGGAGCGAGCCGTCGTCAGGACGGCCCGTGACCTGGCGGATGCGCTGGATGCGTGTCGAACGGTCGCGAAGAATGCGGCCGCAGATCGAACCCGCACGGCCGAAGGCCAGCGTGCGTTCGTCCGTACTCACATCCATGACGGTACGTGCGCCTATCTCCGGAAGGCGCGATCGCAGGCCAAGCAATGCCGCGATGATCTGGCCACTTGGACCAAGCGTTTGGTCCCCGCACCCGGTGACAAAGGCGATCTGGATCTGGCTGTGATCCGCAGTGACATTCGCGCGATGTTCCGCGGAATGACGGTCCCGCAGCAAGTGCAGTTCCTGGCAAAGCTCGACCATCCCGTCGAGGTGTATTCAGCGCTGTTGTCGGGTCCGGCCATGCTGTCCGGCATTAGCGAAGATCAGCGCGGCAAGCTTCTCGACAATTACCGAAGCCAGTTTCACGCCGGAGATATGCAACTTATCGCTCAGCAACAGGAGGCAATCGCGCTGCTCGACGCCGTCAGCAGCACCGTTGCGAACGAGGCTGCGCGCACTGGCGGCTGGCAATCCCACGAATTTTCCAAGCTCATCGAAGAGGCGAACTGATATGGCTACATTGTCTCAACTCCAATCCTCCCGTGCTACGGCCGGAGCGACGTACGCTACGGCGCTCGCGTCGTTGAAATCGGCATACATTGCGTTGGCGGCGCTGGACCGGACACTTCGCAATACGAACGTCAGCGCCGCTACCGTGCAGGGCTTTCCGCTCGACCACGCCGCCCTCAACGATACCGTTCGGATGTTGAGCCATGGCCAATTCGCGCCGGACCAGGCGCAGGATTGGCAGGATCAGATCCTGGCAGCGTCAAACGCGCAAATTTCAGCGTTCACGCCAGACTGACCCCGCGCATGACCACGCTGCTCATTGCGGCGGTATCGCCAAGCCGAAGAGATCGGAGCGAAGTCGGGTTGACGGCAACAAGAGGATCGGGGCCTCTTACGACGGCTTGGCCGATAACGAAGAGAAGCTTGCATTCAGGAAATCAGGCCGTGTGTTTTGGCGGCCTCTTTTCCACACCCACGAGACATAGTAGTTCCCTGTCGCCTTGAGCTACGAGGAATCGACAATTTGCGATGTACTTAGGTTGCCGCTTTGATCGCGGCATGTCTCGATCCACCGCCCGCCACAAGCATACTCACGCCGATGGTCGCCCGCTCAAGATCACGTTCGGCGAAATGCGCGAGATGGGCGTCCGCAGCGTCATCGTCTTCTGCGCCGATTATCGTTGCGGCCACAGCGTTGCATTGAGCGCCGATCGATGGGCTGATGATGTACGGCTATCGGATATTGAGTCGCGGTTCATATGCCGAGTTTGCGGCAGACGCGGCGCCGATGTCAGACCGGATTTCAAGAGCGGCAAGCCGCCATTGGCTATGGGTAATCGATGAACCTAACTAACGAACGGCCCTACTCCAACCCTGAAGCCGCGGCACGCAAGCTGTTGGATCTCGCCGCGAGCATCGAAGCGGTCCAGGACGGTCGCATTCACATTGAGAAGATCAACGCGCCATTCCTTTCGAAGAACGGCTGCAAGGCAACAGGCGCCGAATTCGGCGCCGGCCTCAGGTTTGCGATCGAGCGCGGCTGGCTCGAGCTGCATGAAAGCGGCACCTATGTGAGACTGCTGAAGCCCGGCCAAGATCTGCTCAAATAAGACGCCGCGCCAGCAGATCCTCGCCGGCCTTCTTCACCCGACGCCGGGGCGGCCTGGCATGCTGGCCGGTCCGCCTGAAAACCAAGAAGTGTGAAGCTGGTCACCCTCGCCGAATCTCTCCTCGCCTACAATAGGAACGTCTCCGTTCCGGATGCTTATCCGGGAATGGACGGGTCGGAGCTGGCGAAACTGGAGGCGCGGCCATGAAGCCCCACGCCATGAGCAAGTATTTCGGTCGTGGCGCCGGCCACGTCCTGCGCGAGCACAACAGCGCCGTGTTGCTGTTCAGCTGGCGCGGCAAGCCCGACGGATCGGCCCGCTATGTCGAGCGCGTCAACCGCTACGCTCGCAACGGCGTGGAATATCCCAGCCTTGCCGCCCTGCTCAGCGCTGTCGAGGCCGAGCACGCTCAGAAGGAGCCTTGATTTGCACTGCCGGCTATGCCGTAGGCGTCGGTGGCAGACCAATCGCGCTCCTTGCCAGCCTGACATCGCCTGTACAGGTCGCCGCCATGCTCGCCTCCACAAAGCGCAGAATTGCGCTGCGGAAGGAGGCACGCCTGAGTCGGGGCGGGTCAAAGGCGCCAGCATGCAGCTTAAGTCCCGGTTGCTGGTCGCAGCTAATGCGATAAAGTCGCACGGTTGGAGGGGCCATGAGGAGCGGGCTAATCGCTTTCGCGAATGCGTTCGTGCTGATCGTTTTCGGCTGCGCAACCGACAGTTATGCTCAGCGGGGCTACTACGACGAGAATGGACTCTTTCGTCCGTACTCTAAGTCTCACCCGCCGCCACCACCGGCACCTCCCCAAGCAGACCCGGAGCCATCCGCTACCCCGTCGGAACGAGTTTTTTACCTGAGGTCTTGGCCCAGCAACGTTATCCGGGTGAACGACGTGAGTTATGATGACATCTCGCGGAGACCGGAGGAATTCACAGGGGCCTCGCTCATTCTGAAAGGCAAGGTCATCCAGGTTATCGATAACGGCAGTGGCGGTATGCTTCGGGTCAACGTCACTCCCTCGGAGGATTATCGGGGCTTCAGCGACACTGTGTACGTAGAATATAGGCGTGGCCCATCCGAAAGGGGAAGGATTTTGGAGGGAGACGTTGTCTCGGTAAGAGGACTTTTCACCGGCATCACGTCCTACCGTAGCGTTCTCGGGGCAACAATTCAGATACCTGGCGTCAGGTCGACTGAGATGCCGACCGTGGAAGGTCACTCTACGCAATAGCGAACATCGTTCTGGCCTGGAACGATGTCCGTTCGGACGGATGAAGATGCGGAAGCCGACGCCTACATGCTCATGGAGATGATGGCTGCCAAGCCCAGGGCGGCTGCACCCCACGCCAGCGCATGCAACATCCAAGGCCGCATTGTCATTGTCGCCTCCCACAGGATGGGAAGATGCGGGGCGGCTCGCGTGCGCTGCTTGAGATAAATCAAAGACTAAAGATTAGCGCCGTTGCTGCGGCCACCGTGAAAACACCAGCGCCAACGACAAGCACACGCACTAGTAGTTCTCTGCCCATGCCCTATCTTAACCTGAGTTAAGTCAGGCCGGTTATGCAGTTTGTGCCAGGTTATCCCGGAAAACACGCTCCTTTGAAAAGGACAGGAACGTTCGAGCGATTTCCAAGTTGTTCCGATACCCTTCCCCAAAGGGTGACCCTAAGTCGGCCCCGGCTCAAATGCGCCCCTGCGTGAGCTGGGGCTTTTTTGCACTCCTAATGAGTGCCCCTTTCGGGCGATCGTTATTCTTGGTGGCGGTGGTAAGATTGGCAAACCTCCGGGCAATATCCAGCCCTGGTGATCCGGAGCGCAGGCGGCCTCGCCACGTCATGCCAGCGTTGGTGGGGCCGCTGCTCGTTTGGCGATGCAGTTGAGCGACAACTATGATGACTTCATTCGAAAGCTTGACCGCTGATAGCCCCAGGTTCGTGATCTTGGGTCAGAAGGTGACTTGTGCCCCAGCTACTTATCCTTTTGGTGAAGCTGGGGCCTTTTTTCGGCAGTCCAGGGTGCACAGAACTAGCTCTGTTCCCATACCGGAACTGGCGGTTCGAAATTTCGCGCAGTGGTTGATGTTTGTTGTTGCGGGAATTTTCGGCAATTGGTTACATTGTCACTTTAATCCTAGACGTGTCGCCTCTGGCCGGGGGAGCTGTCGTTGAAGCGGGAATTAAAGGAATTCCGCAGGCTCGAAAGGGCTTGCAGAGAACACGCCGCCATCGCTTCCTTTGACCTTGAGCGGGAGGGCCTGCTTAAGGTGGCCGAGTATTATCGGAAAGCTATCGAGATCCGGGAACGGCGGCAGGACTCCAGCCAGTAGATTTGCGCCGAAGGTCATGGGAGCTCGGACGCCTCGAAGGATTTTGTCGAGAGCCGACTTGGCCGCTCGATCGGCGGCGTGCAGCTAGCGCTTCCGCTCCGGTCCTAAAGCACCAGGCTCACCAACCAGACCGTGAGCGAGCAGCAGACCGCAATTCCAACGTATGGCAATGCAATTGTCATCGGTCCCTCACTGACGAAATCCCGACGCTCAAATCGAACGCAAGATTCGCATATTCGCAGCCGCGTGACTATCTCGTTTTCATGCCCAGCACATTCGAGTTTTGCCTGCCGACCGCGGCCAAGGCCGTCCCCGATGGCCCCGACTGGTTCCACGAAATCAAGTATGACGGCTATCGCCTGCGCGTCGAGCGCAACGGCCGCACCGTGCGCCTGATCACCAGGAATGGGCACAACTGGACCGACCGCTTCCCCTGGATCGTGCAGGCGGCGCTGCGCAACCGCGAGCAGCAATTCGTCATCGACGGCGAGGCCGTGGTGCTCGGCGTCGACGGCGTCTCCGACTTCGATGCGCTGCACTCGCGCCGGCACGACGACGAGGTGCAGCTCTATGCCTTCGATCTCCTCGCGCTCGGCGGCGAGGATCTGCGCCAGCTGCCGCTGGAGATGCGCAAGACCAACCTCGCGCGGCTTTTGCGTGGCCGGCCCGACGGCATGTTCATCGCGCCGTTCGAGAGCGGTGCGATCGGGCCGGAGCTGTTTCGCGCCGCCTGCGACCTCCGCCTCGAGGGCATCGTCTCCAAGCGCCGCGATCGGCGTTACATCGTCGGCCGTACCAAGGAATGGGTCAAGGTGAAGAACCGGACCCATCCGGCGATGAACCGCGAATTCTGAAAGTCTGCTAGCGCCGCCGCCGCGCACTATGCCGCTTGCAGGCCGTCGCCTTGAGGGTTGGGTCCGCTCGGCCTGACCTTTAGCGGGCTCCGTTACGACTTTATGCGTTGATGCGGTGTCTGGCCGCATATCGGGACAAAACTCAAACACAGGTTTCCACATCGACGAGTTGGCGCGGATCAAGAAGCTAGTCGGCCTCACCGAGAGCATGTTGGAGGCGATCGACAAATGGCGCGCGAAGCAGAAGCCAATCCCCAATGTTTCGGACGCGATCCGGCAATTAATCGAGATCGGATTGAAGGCGCCGCGGGCTAAGGACCGCGAATAGGCCGAGGCCTTGACATTATATGATATTCATATAATCTGGTCGGCATGGCGTCAACCACCAGATACGTCGAGATTCAGAACCGGCTCTTAGGGATTCCGGTCCCAACGATAACGACGTACGTTCAGCGCTTGCGCGAGGACGAGAAGATCTTTCGCCGCGGAAAGCGCGGAATGGGTTCAGTTGAGCCGACGGCCAGCGAAGTTGCCAACCTTCTCATTGCCCTATGCGCGACACCGTCAACCGGTCGCACAGCACCTCATCCGTTGGACGTGGTCCGAACCGCCCGTGCGGCAGTTCGTGTGACCGACTACGCTCCTCACATCAACAATGAAGCGATTAGAGACCTCTCAGTCGCGCACGCAAGCACCTTCGGCGACGCGATTGAAGCGCTAGTCGCGGACATGCGCAGCGGTACCTATGCCGCTTGGAAGGGGGAGTCATATCCTCATGCCGTTATCAGATTTTACGACCATGGGGGCCGGATCTTTATCAATCTGCAACGGCTTGGCGACCCGATGTCGGTGCTAGTTTTTCGCAACGAGCATGGCGATTTTGGCGGGCCTTGTCTCAACCAGATCGCAGAGCTGGATCTGTTCGCTCTTGAAGAACTCGCGAAGGCGATGGAGCCGATGACTGTTGAATAGCGAAACGGCCCCGGATCAGGATTGATCGCAGGGCCGCGGGATGGTTCGGTAAATTGCTTGGCGGCCTTTACCTATCACATTCCGCGATTTTTGCAATCAGAACTTGGCTCGGGGCTCCAAACAAATGGAGTCCGCAAGCTATGAGAGTCACTAACGTTGAGGAATGGGCGCAAGCGAACGAACGCCTTTTTCAATTCAGCAACGGCAGCGCCTATGCCATGCCCCCCACTGTACAGGATGCTCTGGCGGTCGCGATCCCACGCGAGATTGTGAATCTTTGGCTGTTTCACGCCCAGAAGAATTCTCCCATTTTCCCCATTCATCATTTTGTCTGGGATGTCCGACGCTTGCTCGGTGGCGACTACAAACTCGCTGAAGAATGGCTGCTTCCGGTTTTTGAGGAATGGGACGATCCAGAACGCCTTCCGTCACTGTGGACCGCGGCAGATCGGCCGTACATCGACGGCGAAGATGTCCTGGTGCTTCGCGCGCTGGCGTCGCTGTATCACGATGAGGCGAACGAAGGCGGCCTATTCGCGCTCACGCCGGACGAGATCTATCCTGAAGAGGAAGAGGCAATCAAAAATCTGCACCGCCTATTCAACGAACTCGACTCTGCCGAGTTTGATCGATTGGAAATAGCGGCTGGCATCACCAACCCGGGCGCGGTGGCTGCGTTGCTTGCCAAGGGACCCCTGACGCTGACCGAAGCCGACCTTGCGGAACTCTCGTTTCGCGATCGACTGCGCGTCGAGAATGAAATCTTGATGGCTCGTCACGACGCGCGACCCGTGACGCCTTGCCCTGTCCCGTTGCCAATGCCCCTCCCCGATCACCCCAATCTCACCGCGCAGCAAGCGGTAGCGCTCGAAGATTTCTATGCGTGCCTGCCGGCCGGCGCCTTTATCTTCACCCCGACACGCGAGATGTGGCCAGCGACGTCCGTTAATTCGAAGATTGGGCCAGTCGCCGTCCCCATGCGGGAGAAACCGATCCAAGCATCTACCTGGCTCGCCACGCACCGCGCCGTCGAGCAGATGACCTGGGCGCCTGGTCGGCCAATGGTCATCGCCGACAAGCTGATCGCCGACGGTGGTTGGATCGATCGGCTAGGTTGTAGCGTATTCAATCTGTATCGTGCGCCCGTGATCAAGCCGGCGATGGGCGACGCAGCGCCATGGATCGAACACGTCCGCTACATCTTCGAAAGCGAGGCAGACCACATCATCCATTGGCTCGCACAGCGGGTGCAGCGACCCGACCAAAAGATCAATCACGCCCTGGTGCTCGGCGGTCCGCAGGGTATCGGCAAGGATACGATGCTCGAACCGGTCAAGCAGGCAATCGGGCCTTGGAATTTCACCGAAGTATCACCCGTGCAGATGCTAGGTCGCTTCAACGGCTTCGTTAAGTCCGTCATCCTGCGCATCAGCGAAGCTCGCGACCTCGGGGACGTGGATCGCTATGGCTTTTACGAGCACATGAAAACGTTGACCGCGGCGCCGCCGGACGTTCTCCGGGTCGACGAGAAGCACCTGCGGGAGCATGCTGTATTGAATGTGTGCGGTGTGATCGTCACGACCAACAACAAAGACTCCATGCACCTGCCCGCTGACGATCGCCGGCATTTCGTGGCTTGGTCCGCTCGGAGCAAGGACGACTTCCATCCGGATTACTGGAACAAGCTCTACGGATGGTTTGCGCGCGGAGGATCTGAGATCGTGGCACATCATCTCGCGAAGCTCGACCTCAATGGCTTCGATCCGAAAGCACCGCCGCCCAAGACGCAAGCCTTTTGGGAGATGGTGGACAGTTCCCGGGCTCCGGAAGATGCCGAGATGGCCGACGCTTTGGATGCGCTCGGCAAGCCCGACGCGGCGACCCTGGCAAGCGTCTTGACGCGGGCTGCCCCTAACTTCGGCGAGTGGCTGCAAGACCGCCGCAACCGTCGCAAGATCCCTCACCGGTTCGAGGAATGCGGCTATGTGCCGGTGCGCAACCCTTCTGCCGGAGACGGCTATTGGGTCGTGAATGGAAAGCGTGCACCGGTTTATGCCAAGCGTGAACTGTCGCCACGGGATCAAATTGCAGCGGCCGAACGGCTATCCTCGGCAGGTTTACCAATGCCGCCACTGCCAAACCGATAGGTGGAATCGGTGGAGTCGGTGATCCGCTATTATCGTTTATAGCTTCATCCTTTTCGCCCTCCCCTCCTGTCTACACGTAATTGAACAAGAGCTACTAAAGCAGAGTGGTTTGGTTTGGGAAAAGGAGTGCAATAGCGGATCACCGACTCCACCGATTCCACCTATCAACCCTCAGGCATGGAAATAGACCAGAGGCAGAAAGATGTATGTCCACCAGGCCAATCCGGCCAATCCGGACAGGACGAGCATATCCTTATCGCTCATGGGGGATCTCCGAGAGCAGTTTCGATTACCCTCCAACCAACGAGCGGCAGGGCGCGTTTCAATGGCGCATCGCAGCGCTGCATAAATCCGCACGCTCATCGCCACTCGTCCGCGCCGCATCGCTCGCTTAATTCGATGCGCTCTAGTTCTACTGACTAGTGCTCCGTTACGTATCGTTACTATACTCGCAGCACTTTTGCTGATTCACGAATTCTTTGGTACGATGGGGTAAACAACGGGGTATCGAAACGCGAACTCGCGTGGCCAAATCGCAAGTGAGTTGAGTAATGGGCAAGACCGGCCCCAAGTGTAGCGTTTGCAATTCCAAGCACCGGCACCAGATCGAGATTGGACTCGCGCACGGCATTGCGCACAACGCCCTCGCCCGCCGGTTCAACGTCAGCGCTGATGCCGTCGGCCGGCACGCCGCCAACCACGTCAGCCCCGCCATGCGCGCGGCGATCCTGACCGCACAGAAGCCCACTGAGATCGATCTAGACGCGTTGCAAGCGAGCGAACAGGAAGGTTTGCTGTCTCAGCTCGTGCACCAGCGCGCGCGCCTGCAACAGCACGTGGCTACTGCGATCGATTTCGGCGACATCAAAGCGGCGATCAGCGCGGAAGGCGCCATTACCGCCAACCTGGCGCTCGTTGGCAAGCTGCTGGGGATGATCGTGCAGCGTCACGACGTCCGCTCGACGTCGCTCCTGATCAGCGCGGATTACCTGGCCATGCGCCACGCTCTCGTAAGCGCGCTGCGCCCCTTCCCTGAGGCGGCGCGCGCCGTGGGGGCGGTCCTGCACCGGCTGGAGACTGATGCGGCCGCCGAGATCACCCAGCGCGCCGGCAAGCCGCCCCTGGTCATCGAGACCAAGCCCGCCGTACCGCCCTGCCCGGTGCCACCGCCATGCTGATGGCACGCGACATAGCGCGCGCACTGGATCCGGCCTTGCTCGCTGTCGACGCGGATATCGAGCTGGACGACTGGCAGGCCGATTTCGTTCGATCTGACGCGCCGCAGACGGCCATGCTCATCCCGCGGCAGCATGGGAAGACGGAGGCCGCGACGATCAAGTCGCTCTCCGTCGCCACCACCGAGCCGGACAGCCTAATTCTGATCGCCTCGCCAGCACAGCGGCTTTCAGACGAGTTTGTCCGGCGATCGCGTAAGACCTATGGTCGACTGCCGGACGCGCCAGGACTTGTCGGGGATGCCGCGCGCCGTATCGAATTCGAGAATGGGAGCCGCATCCTCGCGCTTCCGGGTGACAATGACGGCGACACGCTCCGCGGCCTGGCTCGCGTTCGCCTCGCGATCATCGACGAAGCTTCGCGCTGCTCGGATGAACTGATCACCGCCATTCGCCCCATGCTTGCCACGCACCCGCGCGCGCAGCTCGTTTACCTGTCGACGCCCGCCGGCAAACGAGGCGCATTCTACGAAACATGGTTCGCAAACGATCCGGACTGGCACCGCATACGCGTTGAACTCGGATCATGCTCCCGCATCACGCCGGAGTTTCTCGCCCGCGAACGCAAGAACCTCGGCGAGACGAAATTTCGACAGGAATACCTCTGCGAATTCCTCGACACAGAGGACGCAGCATTCTCGACAACGATCATCGACGCTATGTTCACCAATGAGGTTCGACCGCTATGGATTTAGCTCGTAGATCTTTCGATTGGCCTCAGTACCCGGCGCGCGCAATCGACCGATGGTTCGTCGGCGTCGACCTTGGGCAGAGCACCGACCCTACCGCAATCTGCGTTTTGAACCACCGCGTCGTCCCGCTCGACACGTGGAAAGAGAACATCAAAGCCGGCTACTGGCGCCAGGATCGTACTGAGCACTTCGACGTGCGCCATTTGGAGCGCTTGCCGCTCGGCATGTCCTACCCGCAGCAGATCCAGCGTGTGGTCAACCTGTTGGCTCGCCCGCCGCTCGACGCGCTAAAGCCCAAGCTGGTCATTGACGAAACGGGCGTCGGCCGTCCGGTCGGCGACATGTTCGATGCTGCCGGCCTGCACCCGAACAGGATCACCATCACGGCGGGATTAGAGGCGACGCAGCACGGCGCCAAGACCTGGCACGTGCCCAAAGGCTTGCTGATTTCGAACCTCGAAGCCCATTCGCACAGCGGAGAACTGCGCATCGCGGCGGCTGCGAACGATGCTGCGGCGCTCAAGGAAGAATTGAAAGACTTCAAGCGGAAGATATCGGAGGCCGGCCGCACGACCTATGCAGCCAGAGTCGGCGCTCATGACGACTTGGTCCTGTCGGTCGCCATAACGCTGTGGATGGCAACGCAGGGACCGGTGACGATCTGCAGCGAGTTGCGGATCTAAAGGCCGAATTTCGAACGGACGTAGTCGACCACCAGCGTTACGAAACCCATTCGCTTGATCCATTGCCACAATAACGGCCCAAATGAACGCGCGACCTCAAACCAGTACATACGACGTGCTTGTGGCTCGCCGAGCCGGATGGCATTCCTCTGGAATATCTCCTCAAGATCGCCGAGCAGAGCTTGCGCCGAGTTCTTCGGCGCGATGAATGCTAATAGGAAGGCGGCCGCTGCCGGCGGGGTCGAGCGCTTGGGCGGAGCCGACGAATCTTGCTCCGCCTCGCTCTCCAGCCCCTTCTGAAGTTTCCGGAGTTTTGCTTTAAGTATCTTGCGTTCGCCAGTAGCGAGCTTAATCCGATACTCTATATCCAAATCGGCTTTGATCGCCACACGTTGAATGATGTGCGAAATCTCGTACGAGCCTGACAAATAGGTAAACTTCCCCACGTCAGGCTTGGAATTCTTATCGTCGTCCCCGCTCTTTTCGGTCACGCCATGGCTCCTGCCAGTTTGGTCCCTGCGCGCAACCGGTCGAGCGCAGAGAGGGATGCATTCAGGGCCATCTGCCCCTTACCGGTGATCTGGAAGAACATTTTCGCTCGGCCACCGCGTTCTGCGGTTGCCTGACCTTGTTTGCTTTGAACAAACCCCTTCTTTTCGAGGGTTTCGAGAGTCGCGTAGATCGTCGCCATCGGAACTGCTTTGTTCAGACGCTTTTCGAGTTCCTCGTAGATGGAGACGCCATACGCGTCGGGCTGCTTTCGCATGATTGCGAGCATTACGACTTGCTCCGTCTGCTTGAGGGTGGTGTCCATGATGAGCCTTTGTGCCTCTGATGCTTCGGTTCCCCTTACCCGATTGTGCCCCGGGTATCTTCCAATATATAGAAGAAATCCCCGACGTCAATCTTCCAGAAATTGGAAAATATGGATATGCTTAGGGTAAGGCAGCGGATGTCGCGGGCGCTCGGCCCGTCCGTACACGCCTGTACAACGAAATAAAGTTACCGATAGCGATATTGAAACTTTAACCCCGAATCGGCATTGTTCAGGCGGGCTCTGCCCCGAGGTCACCGTGTGTGGCCGACCCCGCTTCGGCGGGGTTTTTACTTTCTGGCATAGGCTTCTCGGGACCGTCGAAGCAGTAGTACTTGCTTCCGAGATTTGGCCAGTCCTCTCGCGACAGGTGGTACTCGATGAGCTTCCCGTCGGATTTCAATCTCTCGTAGGGCCGGCAGTCCGGATTGTACCCGCCCATGCAAATCGGCCAGAGATAGAGGTCGGCCATTTGAGCCATAGGTGAAGACTTCATCTTCGGCGCAAACTCCAGCAGAGTTTCGCTGAACTCTTGTGGGGAAAGCGGCCGATACTTTTCCGATGTATTCGGATCGAACGGCGGGCCGTCTTTTTTGAGATTCTCATAGTAGCCCTTGAGCACACGATCTTCGGCCTTGTTACAGCGCTCAGGCATCACCCGGAGCCTGCACCTTCGCTCTCTCGCGTACTTTGCGGCACGCTCAACGCTGATGGTGAAGGCGCTCTTGCACAACGACCAGCGCTCTCGGCCATACTTTTCCCGATAGCGGGCGTTGTATCCAGGCCTGTCGATCACACACGCCAGGCCCACGACAGGCGAGCCCATCATGAGCTGGTACAGCTCCTCGTAGAAGATATCCCTGTCGCGCTGCGGCCGTCGCTCCAGCCAAAGAAAACCTTTGGTCCGCGACCGGACCTCGACCGAATGGATGGGCTCAGTGAGCCCCCACCGTCGACAGAAAGTCTCGTGCATTTCACGTGCAAGCGCTTCGTCAGAATCGGCGACAAGCACGCCGCCGAGCGCAAACCAATCGTAGCCGTGTCCTGCCCGCTTCCCGACCTTGTGGTCGGGGTGCCGCGTTCCCGAATCATCCATGTAGAAATTGATGACGTTCGACACCATTCGCCCGCCGGGGAGACGTTACCCTATCCGTTACCCTGAGTGAAATCCGGACGCCCTAAAATCCGGCTAAGTGATGGTCGGAGCGAGAGGATTTGAACCTCCGACCCCTAGTCTCCCAGACTAGTGCGCTAACCGGGCTGCGCCACGCTCCGAACGCCGTTCCATTAGCTAGGATCGCCGCTTTGCGCAAGGCGAGGTCACACCATTTTGGTGTGCCCCCGGCCAGATCTCCCGGAACTGGCCGAAAAAGCCGCCGGCGGACCTGCCCTACCCGTCCTTCAGCGCCTGATCCAGCATCTCCCGGCAGGCGACGAGGTCGGCGAGTGCCCGCCCGAGGCGCTCCCGGTCGAGCGCGCTGGGACCTGCCGGCGCGGCGGCACCGCCCTTGCGGAACGTGGTGAGGATCTCCTCGTCATCGACCTCCGTGAAGCGGAAGTCGATGCCTTCCTCCTCATCGCCCTGGTAGTCGTCATCGTCGGCATCGGCGATGCCCTTGATGGGGCCCTCGTCGTCCGGCTCCATCAGGCTCGCGCCGATGGCGTCCTCGATGGCTCCGAACGAGACCGCGGCCGCGCCGTCGGCGAGGCCCTGCACCGACTTGACGCCGTGCTCTTTGAGGATCCGCTGCACCCCGCGGATGGTGTAGCCCTCTCCGTAGAGCAGCCGGCGGATGCCCTTGAGCAGGTCGACGTCGTCGGGACGGTAATAGCGGCGGCCGCCGCTGCGCTTCATCGGCTTGATCTGGGAGAATCGGGTCTCCCAGAACCGCAGCACGTGCTGCGGAATGTCGAGTTCCTGCGCTACTTCGCTGATGGTTCGGAACGCATCCGGCGCCTTGTCCAAATGCCCATCCTTTCCGAAAGGCGGTTACGCCTCGGGTTGAACCTTGCTGCCGTCGCCGTTGGTGCGGTGCTGCGCGTTGATGCGCTGCTTCAGGATCGCGGACGGCTTGAACACCATGACGCGGCGCGGCGAGATCGGCACCTCGGTGCCGGTCTTCGGATTGCGGCCGATACGCTGGCCCTTCTTGCGCACCATGAAGGAACCGAACGAGGACAGCTTCACCGTCTCGCCCTTCTCAAGGCAGTCGGTGATCTCCTTCAGCACGAGTTCCACGAACGCGGACGACTCCGTCCGCGACAGGCCCACCTTCTGGTAGACGGCTTCGCAGAGATCGACACGCGTTACGGTTTTACTTTGATCGGTCATCGCCCTGCCCCACATCACGGCGAACAATTGTTGTCTGAAATTATGAGGTTACGATACGGCGGTCAACAGCGCTCATCAATGCAGACGCATCGATAATCGCGGCTGATTCTGGCAAAATTTTATCAACTGTGGCGCTACCAGCGCACCAGCGCTGAACCCCAGGTAAAGCCGCCGCCCATCGCTTCCAGCAGAACGAGGTCGCCCTTCTTGATGCGGCCATCCTTGCGCGCCACCGCCAGCGCCAGCGGAATCGAGGCGGCCGAGGTGTTGCCGTGACGGTCCACCGTCAGCACCACCTTCTCCGGCGCGATATGCAGCTTGTGGGCGGACGCGTCGATGATTCGCTTGTTGGCCTGGTGCGGCACGAACCAGTTGATGCTGTCGGCGTTGAGCCCGGTCGCCTCGAAGGCATCGACGATCACGTCGGTGATCATGCCGACTGCATGCTTGAAGACCTCGCGGCCTTCCATGCGTAAGTGCCCGACGGTCTGGGTCGAGGACGGTCCGCCGTCGACGAACAGCTTTGCCTTGTGGCGGCCGTCGGAACGCAGATGCGTGGTGACGATGCCGCGGTCGGTCGCGGCATTGCCCGGCTGCTCCTGCGCCTCCAGCACCACAGCGCCGGCGCCGTCGCCGAACAGCACGCAGGTGCCGCGGTCGTTCCAGTCGAGGATGCGCGAGAAGGTCTCCGCGCCGATCACCAGCGCGCGCTTGTAGGCGCCGGTGCGCAGGAAATTGTCCGCCGTCGCGAGCGCGAACACGAAGCCGGAGCACACCGCCTGAAGATCGAAGGCCGCGCCATGGTTGATGCCGAGGCCGTGCTGCACGGCGACCGCCGATGCAGGGAACGTGTTGTCGGGCGTCGAGGTCGCCAGCACGATCAGCTCGATCGACTGCGCGTCCACGCCGGCGTCGCTGAGCGCGGCCTGCGCCGCCTTGATGGCGAGGTGCGAGGTGAACTCGCCCTCGGCCGCGATGTGCCGCTCGCGAATGCCGGTGCGCTGGACGATCCACTCGTCGGAGGTGTCGATACGCGCTGCCAATTGGGCGTTGGTCACCACCTGCTCCGGCAGGTAGGAGCCGCAGCCGAGCACGACCGAACGGATTTTCGTCACGAAACAGCCTCCTGCGCGGCCTGCACGGAACTGAGTGCACCACCCTCGCGGTTGAGCATCTGATTGATCTTGTTCAGGAGATCGTAGTGAGCCATCTCATAGCCAACATCGATCGCATAGGCAAAGCCTTCGGCGCTGGTTCCGCCATGGCTTTTAACCACCAGTCCGTTGAGCCCCAGGAACACGCCACCATTGGACTTGTTGGGGTCCATCTTGTCCCGCAGGGCCTGGAAGGCGCTGCGCGCAAAGAGATAGCCGAGCTTGGACAGCCAGCTCCGCTGCATCTCGTTGCGGAGTAATTCCGCCATCTGCCGCGCGGTTCCCTCGGCAGCTTTCAGGGCAATATTGCCGCTGAAACCTTCGGTCACGATGACGTCGGCCAGCCCCTTGCCGATGCCGTCGCCCTCGACGAAGCCGATATAGTCGAGCTCCGGCAGATTTCTGGCACGCAGGATTTCCCCGGCCTCACGGATCTCCTCGTGCCCCTTGATCTCCTCGGTTCCGATATTGAGGAGGCCAACCGTGGGGCGTTTCTTGTCGAACAGCACGCTCGCCATCGCTGCGCCCATGAGCGCCAGCGACACCAGATGGTGCGCATCGCCGCCGATGGTGGCGCCGAGGTCGAGCACGACGGATTCGCTGCGCCTGGTCGGCCATATCCCCGTGATCGCCGGGCGGTCGATGCCCGGCAGCGTGCGCAGATGGAAGCGCGACATCGCCATCAACGCGCCGGTATTGCCGGCGGAGACCGCGACATCCGCCTCGCCCTTCTTTACCGCGTCGATGGCCAGCCACATCGAGGAGGTCTTGCGGCCGCGCCGCAGCGCCTGGCTCGGCTTGTCGTGCATGCTGACGGCGACGTCGGTATGGATGATCTTCGAGGCGGCCTTGAGCTGGGGATGCTTCTCGAGTTCGGGCTCGATCTTGGCCCGGTCCCCGACCAGCAGGAACTCGGTGTCGCGATGCCTGCCAAGCGAGATGGCGGCGCCTGGAATGACCACGGCGGCGCCGTCGTCGCCCCCCATGGCGTCAAGCGCGATGCGAACCTTGCTGGGCATGAAAGTCCTGGAAACCTGGTCTGGTGCGGTCTTGAACGAGCGGGGCCGCAAATGGGTTCGCCATGACATGGCGGCCGGCCAAGCGCCACGCCGCACCCGGACCGGGGCGCGACAATAGCGTTTTGTTATCCCGAAACAACCTCTTGCCCCCAGCCTTTTGCATTCAGGACGACCAGGCGGCGGATCGGTAAAATCCGCCGGAAATATATAGAAATCAAATAGATAAATCGGACTTTCAAACCACTGCCACAGACACCTCCCGTGCCTTGGCAAGCGGTCTTACGGGGAATCGGCAGCTACCGGTTCTTTTTGTTGTCCTGGAGCGCCTTCAGCGCCGCGAACGGATGGTCCTCCGGGTCAGGGGCGACCACCTCCGCCTCGAATACGGCCCCCTCCTTGCGCGGATAGGGGTCGATCGCCAGGAACAGGGCATCCGTGGCGAGCCGGCCGAGGTCGATGACGCCATTGATGATGGCCTCCGGCGGATCGACGACCTCCGGCGGCTCCTCGTCGTCCTGCCCCTCCTCGATCAGGTCGGCCAAGCGCCGCGCCTCGGCCTCGGGGGCGAACGTCAGGTCCACCTCCTCGTCGATCTCGCTCTCGATCGGATCGAGCGTGACCACACAGGTCTGGCCGATCCGGGCGCGGACCTGCCCCGTGACCTGGATCCGGCCGCCACTCTTCGGCACGACGTCGAAGCTGGCGTGCGCGGACAGGACCTCCCTCAGGCCAGCGAGCTCCGCCATGGCCTGCCGCTCGGCGGCCGATGCCTCGAGCTTGCGATGCAAACCGGTGTCGGGGATGTGCGCCACGATGACGGGCGCCCGCCAGGGATCGGGCGAGGATGTGATGTTGGGTCGGCTCATGGCTTGGCACCCTCCCTGAACGCCGGGGGAAAATTGAAGGACGCATCGAGCAGCGCGGCCTCGCTGGCCCGGCCGAGGTCGGCCTCGGCGGCCCTGGCATAGGCCGCGAGCTGCCGAGCCTGGTCCATGCCGGTGCCATTCAAGATATTCTTGCAGATCGCCGCCGCCAGCGCCTCGCCGTCGTCCTCCATGGCCTGGTCATAAGCCTGGACGCGGCCGTAGAAGGCCTCGCCGAAGGCCCGCATCCGCTTCGGCACGGTCTGGTCGCCCACACCCATCTCGCGCAGATTGTCGTCCATGTCCTCGCAGAAGCGATCGAACAGCGCCTGAGACAGCTCCGTGGCGCTCTGGACCGTGCGCAGACGCCGAAGCAACAGCCACAGATGCAGCAGCAACAGGTCGAAACGGCCGTTAACCGTATCCGGCACGCCCAAGTCGCGGTAAAATATGGGTTCTCGCGCCTGCGTCACGATCATGCCATAGATGGCTTCAATGGTGCCCGGCGGGGTTAGCCGGGGTTTCCTGAAGTGATTGAACGGCCAAAGCATTGTGGTTTCCGCAAGCGGGCGCGCGCGAGTTGCATTCAGAGCCTCCGCCCGGTACTTCAGCGCCTCGCGCGACGCAAGGGGACGGAATCAGTTCCGCTATGACAATAACGAACCAGACCGGCCTGCGCGCAAATCCGCGGCGCGGCCTTCATGCACGTTGGCGCGGCCTGCGCCTGGCGGCCGCTGCGGCCTTGGTCGGCGTCGCGCTTGCGGGCTGCACCGGCGAGCAATTTCAGAAGGGCTACATCCTGCCGCCCGGCGCATTGGAGCAGATTCCGATCGGCGCAAGCCAGGACCAGGTGCTCATCGTGATGGGCACCCCTTCCACCGTCGCGACGCTCGACGGCGAGGTGTTCTACTACATCTCGCAGCGCTCGGAGCGAATGGTTGCCTTCATGAACCAGAAGGTGGTCGACCAGCGCGTGATCGCGATCTATTTCGACAAGAACCGGCGCGTGCGCCGGCTGGCGAATTACGGCCTGCAGGACGGCAAGATCTTCGACTTCATCAGCCGGACCACGCCGACCTCGGGCCAGGAGATGAGCTACCTCGCGCCGATCTTCAAGCTGCTCAGCTTTAACTAAGCCTTCAGCCTGCGGCGTCGTGCCGCGATCCGCGCGGCACTCGCCGTCGCTCGCGACTTGCCGTTGCGCAGCGGGTTCCCTACGCTCCCAGCAAAACAAGAAGCTGGGAGTGGATTCGTGTCCAAGAAACTTCAGAACACTTTGTTGTCCCGCCGTCGTGTGCTTGCCGGCGCTGCCGGCCTTTCGGCCGCAGCGATCCTGCCGCGATCGAGCCTGGCGGACTGGAAACCCACCGAGAACGTCCGCCTCGTCGTACCGGCCGCGGCCGGCGGCTCGACCGATGTCATGGGCCGGCTGCTGGCCGCTCATCTGCAAACCGCCTGGGGCCAGTCGGCCGTCGTGGAGAACCGCTCCGGCGGCGGCGGCACGATCGGCACCGCCGAGGTGGTCCGCGCCAAGCCCGACGGTCACACCATCCTGATCGGCAACCCCGGCCCGAACGCGATCGCCTACAGCATCTTCAAGAACCTGACCTACAAGCCGGACCAGCTCCAGCCGGTCTCCAACATGATCCGGATCCCGAACATCGTGTCGGCGCATCCGAAGACCGGCATCAAGTCGGTCGCCGAGCTGATCGCGTACCTGAAGGCCAATCCGGACAAGCTCAGCTACGCCTCCTCCGGCGTCGGCCAGAGCCCTCACCTCACCGGCGCCTGGTTCCTCCAGCTCACCGGGCTGAAGATGACGCACATCCCGTTCCGCGGCGCAGGGCCCGCGCTCCAGGCCGCACTCGCCGGCGACATCCAGATCCTGTTCGACAATCTCTATCCGAGCCTGCCGCAGGTGCAGAACGGCACGCTCAACGGTCTCTGCGTCACGACGACGGACCGCAGCGACCTCGCGCCTAACCTGCCGACCATGCGCGAGAGCGCGCCGGAGCTGGCGAATTTCGACATATCGTCCTGGTTCTCGGTGTTCCTGCCGAAGGGGGTCTCACCCGAGGTGCTCAACGCGCTCAATCTCCAGGTCAAGGCGATGCTGGAGCGCGACGACATCAAGAAGCAGATCGCCGCCATGGGCGCCCGCGCCGATTACGGCACCCCGCAACAATTCGCCGACTTCGTGGACGCCGAGACGAAGAAGTTCGCCGGCATCATCCAGAAGGAAGGCCTGCAGATGGACGTGCAGTGAGTTGCCGTCGGGCCAGCATGAACCGGAAGGCAACAATCCGAGAGGAATCCCTATAGCTCTAACCGCAGCTGTGGATGAGCTGCTAGCGGAATTGCTGGCAGTTACTCCAACCACGCTTTCCGAAACTGAGCGACAACGCCTCTATTGCGCTCCGGCGCGGAGAGGGGTTGGCCAACCGACACGGACCAACGTTTCATCCGGGTCAGAGATCGCAAATTCGTACATCCCCCACGGCTTGTCTTCGGGTGATTGCTGAAATTCGCGCGCCGCAGCATCAACACTCTCGAGGTAAAGATAAAGCCCAAAAGGGTTTCTGCCCGGCGTTAGCCATCCCTCGACCGCGTCCGTCAGATGTAGATATCCGCCCTTCCCGTTCGACAGCATGCGATAGGTGTCAGGCTCTCCCGGAGCAGGCCTTTCACTGTCCGGGCGCGCAAAGCCCAGCCGATTGTAGAACCGCTCCGACGCATCAAGGTCGTTACACGGCAGGATCGCGATCAAAGCTCCGGAAGGGCTCATTCGTACACTCCGACGTCATGCAACAATTTTCGTCTGCTCTTCTCAATGTCTGAAAATTTGGCACCTTTGAGGTGGGAGTTGCAGTTGGGACAGAGCCACGTGCCACTGGATGTCGATCGACCAGCTCGCGCTGCTCGACTGCATCCCTGAGCCTTGCGATTCCTCGCCCGCGCGACACTGACGGGGTAAACCGAAGCGACCGCTTTCTTAGTCGATCGATATTGAAGGCGCCGGGACCCCTCGTTGGAACGCTAGGAGATCCAGGGAGGGCGGCTCCTTTCCGGTTAGAATAGAGCAACAAGCATGTGCTTGACCGCGATGATGCGTCTGGTGGTTGAAGAGGTGCTGGAGGATATCTGCGATCCGCTGCTCGTGTGGCTGACCGCTGGTCGTCCGATAGCCATGCGCCCGATCCAAGTCGCTATCGCTATAGGCTTCGACCACGGAAATCAGGCGCTCGTCTTCCCCAAAACGAGCACGTGCCAGTTCGTTCCGGTCGTCATGGATGATGGCATTGAGCCGATCGGGGTGTTCACCCTCGCCAGTCAGACGACGGAGCCAGATTCGATCTGTGACGAGCAGGTGATTGAGCGTCCCGTGAAGGCTCCCGAAGAAAACGCCGATCGGACGCCGATACGCTTCGTCTGGCAGAGCTAGCGCAGCAGCGTAAAGGCGAGCATTGGCCCATCGGTTATACGCAGCGAACTGACTGAAAAGGGCTGTCATCATCCAAGCCTCCGCTCGGGAATGTAGCGGCTTCGCAGGGGATATTGCGTGAGATATATTCACACGTTGTGTCGGGGAACATTAGTATGGATCTGCCTTCGACAAGGGGCTTGCAGGCACTTGCGGCGCTGAAGAAGGCGCCAAGCCTATCCAAGGCGGCCGAAACGCTTGGCGTGACGCGATCGGCACTGTCGCACAGGATTGCAGAATTGGAGCGTCAGCTTGGCGTCACGCTCGTCCGCCAAGTCGGTCGATGCGGCAAACTGACAGAAGACGCCGAATCCCTTCTGATGGTTATGGGTGACGCGCTCGACCGCATCGAAGCAGCAGTGACACCCCTTCGGCGCCGACGTGGGCAACTGAGGATCAGCACCGTTGCGACTTTCGCTTCACACTGGTTGATCCCGCGCCTTCCGGATTGGCAACACCTGAACCCCGATGTGGAGTTGGCGATCTCGACGACGACCCGGACGATCGATCTTACGAACGAAGACTTCGACTGCGCTATTCGACATGGCCTCGGCGATTGGAAAGGCCTCACGGCAACTCGCCTGTTCAACGAAACTTTGCTCCCCGTCGCTCACCCGCATATCTCTGAGCTTTCGAGCAATAGTACCGTCATCCGCGCGCGCTCCCGCTTTCGCGATTGGAATCGTTGGTGGCGCTTATCAGGTAAGGTCGGTGATCCACCCGGTCGGAGCGTCGTGGTAGAGACCCGAGCCCAGGCCATGGATGCCGCGCTAGCTGGTGCGGGCATAGCAGCGATGGATCTCGCCTATGCTGCGCCCCATCTTGCGAGCGGTCGCCTTCGCGCTCTCGACGCAACAGTCCCTCTTCCCGAGGGCTATTACCTTGTCACAAAAGGCGGGCATAAATCACGTGCCGATACGATAAGGCGCTTGGAGATATGGCTTCTCAGCCAGGCGCAGACCAACAACCCGCAGGGCTAATCCACCCTGCGCAGCCCACCCACCAAACAAAAACCCCGCGGCTCGCGCCGCGGGGTTTCGTCTTGTCTCGTTATCGCCGCTCAGTGCGCCAGGATCGCCAGCAGCAGGAGCGCCACGATGTTGGTGATCTTGATCATCGGGTTCACCGCGGGACCCGCCGTGTCCTTGTAGGGATCGCCGACGGTGTCGCCGGTGACGGCGGACTTGTGGGCATCGCTGCCCTTGCCGCCGAAATGGCCGTCCTCGATGTACTTCTTGGCGTTGTCCCAGGCACCGCCGCCCGAGGTCATGGAGATCGCGACGAACAGGCCCGTCACGATGACGCCGAGCAGCATCGCGCCGACGGCGGAGAACGCCGCCGACTTGCCGGCCGCGCCCCCACCCGCGATCGCGTAGATCACGAAATAGACGAAGATCGGCGACAGCACCGGCAGCAGCGACGGGATGATCATTTCCTTGATCGCCGCCTTGGTCAGCAGGTCGACCGCCTTGCCATAGTCCGGCTTGTCGGTGCCCTGCATGATGCCGGGTTTTTCGCGGAACTGACGCCGCACTTCCTCGACGATCGCGCCGGCCGCACGGCCCACCGCGGTCATGCCCATCGCGCCGAACAGGTACGGCAGCAGGCCGCCGAACAGCAGGCCGACGACGACGTAGGGGTTGTTGAGCGAGAAGTCCGGAGCGACGCCGACGAAGTACGGGGTCTTGCTCGCGACGAAGAACTTGAGGTCTTCGTTATAGGCCGCAAACAGCACCAGCGCGCCGAGACCGGCCGAGCCGATCGCGTAGCCCTTGGTCACCGCCTTGGTGGTGTTGCCGACCGCGTCGAGCGCGTCGGTCGACTTGCGCACCTCCTTGGGCAGGCCCGCCATCTCGGCGATGCCGCCGGCGTTGTCGGTGACGGGGCCGAAGGCGTCGAGCGCGACGACCATGCCGGCCAGCGCCAGCATGGTGGCGGTCGCGATCGCGATGCCGAACAGGCCGGCCAGGCTGTAGGTGACGAGGATGCCGGCGATGATGACGATCGCGGGCAGCGCGGTCGCCTCCATCGAGACGGCAAGGCCCTGGATCACGTTGGTGCCGTGACCGGTCACCGACGCCTGGGCAATCGACTTCACCGGACGATAGTCGGTTCCGGTGTAGTATTCGGTGATCCAGATGATCAGCGCGGTGACGATGAGACCGACCACGCCGCATTCGAACAGCGCCATGCCGGTGTAGTCGACGCCGTCGAGCTTGCCGAAGCCGATCAGGGCGTAGATCACGCCGCCGATGCCGATCAGCGACAGGACGCCGGTTGCGATCAGGCCCTTGTAGAGTGCCCCCATGATCGACTGGCTCGGCCCGAGCTTGACGAAGAAGGTGCCGATGATCGAGGTGATGATGCAGATGCCGCCGATGGCGAGCGGCAGCGTCATCATGTTGGCGAGGATCGGCGTCTTGGCGAAGAAGATCGCCGCGAGCACCATGGTGGCGACCGCGGTCACCGCGTAGGTCTCGAACAGGTCGGCGGCCATGCCGGCGCAGTCGCCCACGTTGTCGCCGACGTTGTCGGCGATGGTCGCGGGGTTGCGCGGGTCGTCCTCGGGAATGCCGGCCTCGACCTTGCCGACGAGGTCGCCGCCGACGTCCGCACCCTTGGTGAAGATGCCGCCGCCGAGACGGGCGAAGATCGAGATCAGCGAGGCGCCGAAGCCGAGCGCCACCATCGCGTCGACCACGGTGCGGCTATCGGGCGCGAGCTTCAGCGAATGGACCAGGAAGCCGAAATAGAGGGTCACACCGAGCAGCGCGAGACCCGCCACCAGGAGCCCGGTGATGGCACCCGCCTTGAAGGCGAGTTCAAGGCCGCCGGCCAGCGACGTCGTCGCCGCCTGGGCGGTGCGCACATTGGCGCGGACCGAGACGTTCATGCCGATGAAGCCGGCCGCCCCCGACAGGATGGCGCCGATGGCAAAACCGATCGCGACATAGAGGCCAAGGAAATAGGCAAGCAGCACGAAGATGACGATGCCGACGATACCGATCGTGGTGTACTGGCGCCGGAGATAGGCCTGTGCGCCTTCGCGCACCGCCCCCGCGATCTCCTGCATGCGCGGCGACCCCGCATCCGCGCCTAACACCGAAGACGTCGCCCAAATCGCGTAGACGACGGAAAGCACTCCGCAGAGCACTATCAACCATAATGCTGTCATGTGATTTTTGCCTCAGATCCTTGATGTACCCCCGGCGCCTTTTGTTGTCCGTCGTGCGGTGCGGCGCCTTGATTTTGAACAAAGCCGCCCCTTTCCCGAAGGGGCGGCTCCAGTCGGTCACAAGCTTGCCAAAATCAAATTGAGGGTGCAACGCCGGATAGAGCCGAAAAGGCCGATCTCGGCAGGTATTTAGGCCAAGTCCCGAGAACCAGGATGCCGGTTTGGAGCAATTCCTAGAAGTGACTGTAGGACAGCCGCTTCAAGGTCAGTTCTCGCCCCTGCCCGTCGAGGAAGCGTGGCCGCTCCTGGCCCGCGACGATCGTGCCGATCGCGGCAACGGAAAGGCCCGCGGCCCGACCGGCTGCGATCAACGCATCGCTTTGCGCCGGCGGAACAGTGCACAGGACCTCGTAATCGTCGCCCCCGGCCAGCAGCGTCTCAACACAAACAACGTTGCGGGCGACGAGGCTTGCTGCGGTCGCCGAAAGCGGCACGCTCGCCACGTCGACCGTGGCCGAGACGCCGGACGCCGCACAGAGTTTGGTCAGATCGCCGGCAAGGCCATCGGAGACGTCCATCGCGGCCGATGCATGGTCGCGCACGGCCAGCGCCAGCGCGTTGCGCGGCTGCGGGATACGATAGCGCGAGATCAAGGCTTCTCTTCCAGCGGGATCGGACGCCAGCGCCTCAGCCGCTGCGCCGCCGGTGAGCACGCCTAGACCGAGCGCGGCATCACCGATCGTGCCTGTCACCAAGATGCGGTCGCCGGCCCTGGCGCCGGTGCGGCCGACCATGCGTCCCTTCGGCACACGGCCGAAAGCGGTGATCGAGATCATCTGCGGTCCCGGCGTCGACACCGTGTCGCCGCCCAGCAGCGGACAGGCGAAGGCTTTCGCGTCCTCGCCGAGCGCGTCCGCAAACGGCCGGAGCCAGGAGTCTTCCTTGCTGCGCAGCGCCAGCGTCAGCACGAAGCCGGCGGGCGCTGCGCCCTTGGCGGCAAGATCGGACAGATTCACCCGCAGCGCCTTGCGCGCGATGGTGTCAGGGGGATCGGTGGCAAGATAATGCACGCCCTCGACCACGGCATCGGTGGTGACGACGATGTCGTCGCCGGATGAGGACAGGATCGCGGCGTCGTCGACCAGCCCGAACGCACCGGGATCGGTCGCCAGCGGCTTGAAATAGCGCGCGATGAGGGAGTCTTCGGCGGAGGGCTGTGTTCTGTCTTGTGTCACGACAGTAAACCCGTCATCCTGAGGTGCGAGCTCTTGCGAGCCTCGAAGGATGCACGGCCGAGGTGCACCTTTAATGGCACGCCGCCGCCCTTCGAGGCCTCCGCTTCGCTCCGGCACCTCAGGGTGACGGCTACGGCGGAAGTCGTTGTCTCAATTACCCCCGCCCGAACTCGTCGCCGCGAAACTGGCGGCCGATCTGGTCGAGCACCGCGTTGACCATGCCGGTCTCCTCGCGGTCGACAAAGGCATTGGCGACGTCGACATATTCGGAGACGACGACGCGGCCCGGCACGTCCTTGCGGTGCTGGAGCTCATAGGCCCCGGCCCGTAGCACCGCGCGCAGGATCGCCTCGATGCGCTTGAGCGGCCAGCCCTTCGACAGCGCTTCGTCGATCAGGGGATCCAGCTTCTTCTGGTCGCGCACGACGCCCGAGACGACGTCGCGGAAGAAGGCGGCTTCGGCCGGCAGATAGGTGTCGCCCTCGACCTCGTTGCCGAGCCAGTGGCTCTCGAACTCGGCGAAGATGTCGTTGATGCCGGCGCCGGCGATATCCATCTGGTACAGCGCCTGCACGGCCGCGAGCCGCGCCGCACCGCGGCGGTTCGCCTTCTTCTCGCTGAGCCCCGCCGGTTTCTTGGTGTTGTCGGCCATGGCTTCAGGCCCGCGCCAGGCGGCGTTTGATGCGCAGCATCGCCAGCGCCGCGCGCGCGGCATCGCCGCCCTTGTTGAGCTCGCTGGCGCGCGCCCGCGCCCAGGCCTGCGCCTCGGTGTTGACGGTGAGGATGCCGTTGCCGAGCGGCAGCTTGCGCGCCACGGCGAGGTCCATCAGCGCGCGCGAGGATTCCTGCGAGACGATCTCGAAATGGATGGTGTCGCCGCGGATCACGCAACCGAGCGCGACCACCGCGTCATAGGGCTTGCCGTTTGCCGCCGCGGCATCGACCGCGATCGCCACAGCCGCCGGGATCTCAAGCGCGCCGGGAACCGTGATCACGTCGTGCGTCAGACCGGCCGCCTTCAGCTCGGTCACCGCGCCGTCGAGAAGCGCGTCCTGGAGATCGTCATAGAACCGGGCCTCGACAATCAGCGCCCGTGCGCCGGAAATGTCGGTCTGGTCCTTCAGGGGTGCGCGCCGCGCGTCTGCCATCGTTCAATCCGTTTCGAAAGGGGTCGGCCTATGTAGTCGCCGCCAGAGGCTAAGCCAAGTTTTAAACTGTCATTCCGGGGCGATGCGAAGCATCGAACCCGGAATCTCGAGATTCTCAGGTGCGCAATTGCGCACCGTAGTTCGGCTCTTCGAGCCGCCCCGGATGACGGCTCTGCCGTCACTTCATTTCCGTCAGCCGCGCTGCGTAGCGGGCCATCAGGTCGACCTCGATATTGACCTCGGCCCCCGCCTTCCAGCCGCCGATCGTCGTGACCGTCAGCGTGTGCGGGATGATCAGCACCGAAAAGGTCACGTCTGCAACCGTATTGATCGTCAGGGAGACACCATCGAGCGTGATCGAGCCCTTGGTGGCGATGAATCGCGCCAGCTCCCGCGTCGTCGAGAGCTCGAACCGCGCCATGTCGGGCAGGTCCTCGCGACTGACGATGGTGGCGATGCCATCGGCATGGCCGGCGACGATATGGCCGCCGAGCTCGTCGCCGATCTTCAGCGCGCGCTCGAGATTGAGCTTCGTGCCCATCTTCCAGTGCTTTGCCGTCGTCAGCGCCAGTGTCTCTGCGGCAGCATCGACGTCGAACCAGGTCTTTTGAGTAGAATCCCTGCCGTCCGCAACGCCCGAGGCAACCACCGTCAGGCAGACGCCGTTGCAGGCGATCGAGGCGCCGTCGGCTATGGTGGTCTGATCGTAGCGGCAGGCGATGCGCAGCCGGTGCAGCTGGCCCTGCGCCGTCGGCGTGAAGCTGACGATCTCGCCGATATCGGTGACAATGCCGGTGAACATGCTAGGCGCGCTCGTAGATGGTGAGAGTATCCCTGTCGAATGTCTCGCTAGCATGAACCTTGTAGGCCTGCGACTGCGTGATTTTCGACAGGGGCAATGCGTCGAGCGCATCGACGCCGCCCTCGCCGACCGCTTCCGTCCCGCGGAACAGCCAGATTTCGTCGACGAGATCGGCCGCGACGAACGAAGCCGCAACGCGACTGCCGCCTTCGACCATCAGCCGCGTGATGCCCTTCTCCGCCAGCGCATGCAGCACGGCCGAAAGATCGAGCCCGGATGCCACGCCCGTAGGCATGCGCATGATTTGCGCACCGGCAGCGCCAAGGCGGGTCGCGGCGGCCGCTTCCGCAAGCTCGGAAGCGATCACCCAAAGCGGCGTCTCGCGCGCGGAGCGCACCAGCTGGCTCGATGCGGGTATGCGCAGGCTCCGGTCGAGCACCACGCGCACCGGCGAGCGCGCTTCCATGCCTGGCAGGCGGCAGTTGAGCTGCGGATCATCGGCCAGCACCGTACCGATGCCGACCAGGATGGCGTCGCTCTGCGCCCGGAGCAGATGCACGCGATTGCGCACGGCCTCCCCCGTGATCGCGACTGGCTTGCCGCCGGCCGCGCCGATCTTGCCGTCGGGCGAGACCGCGAGCTTCAGGATCACATGCGGGCGCTTGTCCCGGATGCGTCGGAAATGGCCGGCGTGATCGAACGCGGCCTCTGCCGCGCAAAGACCGACATCCACCGTGATGCCGGCGGCGCGCAAGCGCGCATGGCCCTGGCCCGCCACTTCCGGATTGGGATCCTCGATCGCCGCCACGACGCGCTTGATGCCGGCGGCAATCACCGCATCGGCGCAGGGCGGCGACTTGCCGAAATGCGAGCACGGCTCGAGCGTAACGTAGAGCGTGGCGCCCCGCGCCGCTTCGCCCGCGCGCCGCAGCGCCTCGGGCTCGCCGTGCGGGCGCCCACCGGGCTGCGTCCAGCCGCGGCCGACGATGACGCCGTCCTTCACGATGACCGCGCCCACGGCCGGATTGGGCCAGGTGCGTCCCTGCCCGCGCCTACCCAGCGAGAGTGCCAGCTCCATGAAGCGGCGATCCGCGTCCTTGGCCTCGCGGGCCTTCTGCGCGAATTGATCCTCCAGGATGCGGAAGATCATTTGCGGATCGCGGCGAGCCGCGCTTCCTCCTCACCGGAGAGCTCGCCGAGCACATCGGCGAAATCCTTGGCCTCGCGGAAATTGCGATAGACCGAGGCGAAGCGCACATAGGCGACGTCGTCGAGCGTGCGCAGATGCTCCATCACGGTCTCGCCGATCACCTCGGAGGAGATCTCGGCCTCGCCCCCGGTCTCGAGCTCGCGCACGATGGTGGAGACCATCTTCTCCACCCGCTCGGGTTCGACCTGCCGCTTGCGCAGCGAGATCTGCACCGAGCGCATCAGCTTGTCGCGGTCGAATGGCACGCGGCGGCCGTTGCGCTTGATCACCGTGAGCTCGCGCAGCTGCACGCGTTCGAAGGTGGTGAAGCGGAAATTGCAGGCGACGCACACGCGCCGCCTGCGGATCACGGACGAGTCCTCGGTCGGACGCGAGTCCTTTACCTGCGTATCGAGACTGTTGCAGTTCGGGCACCGCATCCGCTTGGCCTGACCTTACTGGTAGATCGGAAACCGGTCGGTGAGCGCCTTGACCCGTTCCTTGATCGCGGCTTCCACCAGCGGCGCCTTGCCGTCGTCGGACTGCGCGATCGCGTTGAGGACCTCGGCGATCATGCCGCCGACCTGCTGGAATTCAGCAACGCCGAAACCGCGGGTGGTCGCAGCGGGCGTGCCGAGACGCAGGCCTGACGTGACGAACGGCTTCTCGGGGTCGAACGGGATGCCGTTCTTGTTGCAGGTGATGGCGGCGCGGACCAGCGCCTTCTCCGAGACGTTGCCCTTCAGGCCCTTCGGCCGGAGATCGACCAACATCAAATGGTTGTCGGTGCCGCCGGAGACGATATCGAACCCGTGGCTCTTCATCGCCTCGGCGAGCGCCTTGGCGTTCTCGACGACGTTCTTGGCATAGACCTTGAAGTCCGGACGCAGCGCCTCGCCGAAGGCAACGGCCTTCGCCGCGATCACATGCATCAGGGGGCCGCCCTGCAGACCCGGGAAGATCGCCGAGTTGAGCTTCTTGGCGAGCGTCTCGTCATTGCTGAGGATCAGACCACCGCGCGGACCGCGCAGCGACTTGTGCGTCGTGGTCGTGGTGACGTGCGCATACGGCACCGGCGAGGCATGCACGCCGCCGGCGACGAGGCCGGCGAAGTGCGCCATGTCGACCAGAAGATAGGCGCCGACACTGTCCGCGATCTCGCGGAAACGCTTGAAGTCCCAGGCGCGCGAATAGGCGGAGCCGCCGGCGACGATCAGCTTCGGCTTGACCTCTTCGGCCTGCTTGGCGACCGCATCCATGTCGATGATCTGGTCTTCGCGGCGCACGGTGTAGTGCGCGGCCTTGAACCACTTGCCGCTCATGTTGACGGGCGAGCCGTGGGTGAGATGGCCGCCGGCCGCGAGGTCGAGGCCCATGAAGGTGTCGCCGGGCTGGAGCAGCGCCAGGAACACCGCCTGGTTCATCTGGCTGCCGGAATTCGGCTGCACGTTGGCGAAGTTGGCGCCGAACAGCTTCTTGGCGCGATCGATCGCGAGGTTCTCGGCGACGTCGACCCACTCACAACCGCCGTAATACCGCGCGCCCGGATAACCCTCTGCGTACTTGTTGGTCATCACCGAACCCTGCGCTTCCAGCACGGCCCGGCTGACGATGTTCTCGGAGGCGATCAGCTCGACCTCATGGCGCTGCCGGCCGAGCTCGCCCTTGATGGCGGCGGCGATTTCCGGGTCGGCCTGCTCGAGCGAGGCGGTGAAAAACGAATCGGGCGCGGAGGCGGTTTTTGCGAGGGTCATCTTGCGAATATCTCCACCGCCGCAGCCTTTTGGCGGGCTACGGGCGGGTCTGGTGTGGCGATCGGAAGCACGCGCGATCTACCACATCGCCCGCCCCCGGCCAAGCATTTGCGGGTCAGGCCCGATATTTATGCAAGATATGGTGGGATTGGAGGATTGGAGCGCACGAGCGGCTTTGAGGGAGCCGCCCGCGTGCCGAATATCCTTAAAGGTCCGTTTCGGCCCCTTAAACCTCTCCAAGGCCAGCCCCGAGACGCCCCGCCTGCCCCTAAAGCCCCGTATACCCCGCCTTGACCGGGTCCACGCTGCCGTCGAGCTGGCGCAAATAGGTCAGGCCGCAGACCGTCAACCTGTGCGGGTCCTTCTCGCCCGCTTCCATCAACGTATTGATGTAGGTCGTCACCTTCTCCCGTGCCTCCTCGCTGGCCGCCGCGGTGCGGTTGGCGAGCAGGTCATAGGTCTGCATGATGCGGTCGATGGCAGCTTCCATTGCACCCTCTGGTTCTCTCAAATCTTGGGAGTCTTGATCAGGCAACCGCGCGGGCCTCGGATTGCGTCTCGAACCACGTGATCGCCTTGTTGGCGAGCCTGATCTTGTTGAATTCACCGTGCTGGATCAACTTGATGATGATCTCGAGCAGGCGCTCGTTGGTGACGAGCGTGTCGGGGATCGCGCCGGAGCGGCGTAGATAATTGGCGGCGATCGCATAAGCTTCGCTCACGAGCTCGACATTCATTGCCTGCAACCCGCGCCCGCCCAGCATCGCATCCTCCGATCCAGAGGACTAACCGCGATGCCGGGATCTGGTTCCGGCCGAACGGCGATTTTTTCGCAACTGCAAAATGGCAAAACGCACCGGTCCGGGCGAAGCCGGGCCGATGCGCTTGGGGAGGTCAGGCACGTTCGGGAGGCTTGCCGGTCTTGTTATCGGGCCGGCTTGGCCTTGATCCCTTGGAACTCAGAGGCGGTACAGGATCTGGTCGGTCCAGAACCGCTCGAGACGGTGCAGCGACTTGTTGAGGGTCGAGAATTCCTCGCCCGAGATGCCGCCGACCTGCTCGACCGTCTTGACGTGCTTCTGGTAGAGCGCGTCGACGATGCGGCGGACTTCCTGGCCCTGCGGGGTCAGGCGGATGCGCACCGAGCGGCGATCAACGCGCGAGCGCTGATGATCGAGGAAGCCGAGCTCGACGAGCTTCTTCAGATTGTAGGAGACGTTGGAGCCGAGATAGTAGCCGCGCGTGCGCAGCTCGCCCGCAGTCAGCTCCTTGTCGCCGATGTTGTAAAGCAAGAGCGCCTGCACCGAGTTGATGTCGGCGCGACCGCGGCGATCGAACTCGTCCTTGATGACGTCGAGGAGCCGGCGATGCAGCCGCTCCACCAGAGTCAAAGCTTCCAGATAGAGCGACTGCACCGAACCCTGCTGGCCGGAGACGCGCTCTGCGGTATCTGCCGCAGTTGCGACGGCTTTCATCATGACACTTCCCCTGTTGTCGTTTTTATCGACACTTATTCGACGAAACTTGTGTCCCGTCCGATAGGTGCAACTTAAGGGGCTCGTTTGAAGATCGGCTTAAATAAGAGAATAAAGAGATCATGAATTTAAGACAGTGAATTGCTGATTAAGCCTGTGCCACAAGGACTTTTCGCAACCCTCTGTTGACCTTCGCAAGGTCCTGTTCACCCTCCGTCCGCCGCAGCTGTCGCATTCCAGAACAGCCCCGCCCCGTTTCGAAACGGGCGCGTAACGGCTGTGGCGGAACACGCTGGTTAGTGAAAACTTACCGCAAATTCGAGGCAACCAGCGGTCAACCAATCGCAACACTCGTGTCCCGGACAAGCGCAGCGAAGCGGAGCGCAGAGCCGGGACCCAGATGTATCAAAGCGAGATTGCGATAGATGGGCCCCGGCTCTGCAACGCATCACGCCGCAAGTAGCGGCGTGCTGCGTCGCGTCCGGGGCACAAGAGTATTTTCGAGCGACGACGTCGCCTACGGCGGCCGTTCGCGCGCGGCCATCCAGGCGAGCGCCAGATATGCGGCGAGCATGAAGACCTCGACACCGACCACGACCAGGCTGCCGCCGTAGATTCCCGGGAACATCAGCTCGATCACCGCCATCGACACCACGGTGGTCAGCCACACCACCGCGCCCCAGGGCGTGGCGAGCCAGAGGCCGACGGCGGCGACAAGCTCGATCACGGCGAAATAGACGGTCGCGGCCTGCCAGGCCATCGACTGGTTCTCGAACGCCTCGTCCTCGCCGCCGACGAAGCCGGTCACCTGCGCCCAGTGATAGAGGCCCTTGAGGATCGAGAGCAGCGCCATCACCCGCAGGAACAGCACGAGCCGACGCGTCCAGACATTGTCGTCGGACTCGGGCCGCTCCGACGAGATCGCCGCCACCGAGAGCGCGCTCTCTCTGGCATTGTCTCGGGCAGCGTCCCTGGCACTGTCACGGGCCGCATCGCGGGTGGAGATCTCGGACATGGGCCCCTTCTGGCTGCTTCGGCCCGCAAAATCAATCGGCTGCCATCACGTTGCGGCAGGTCAAGCCGCGGTGACGGGAACCATGCGAGCTGGTATAAGAATAATTCCAGCCGGAGGAAGAATGATGGCGATCAAATACGGACGTCCGATCGAATTGCGCGAGGTGTCGCGCCGGGATGGCGGAGCAGCCTCCCCTGCCCTCGATCTGACCGTCCGCCCGCGCCGCAACCGCAAGGCCGAATGGGCCCGGCGGATGGTGCGCGAGAACGTCCTCACCACCGACGATCTGATCTGGCCGCTGTTCCTGATCGACGGCAACAACAAGCGTGAGCAGGTCGCCTCAATGCCGGGCGTCGAGCGCCTCAGCGTCGACCAGGCCGTACGCGAGGCCGAGCGCGCGATGAAGCTCACCATCCCCTGCCTCGCGCTGTTTCCCTACACCGACCCCTCCTTGCGCGACGAGGAAGGCTCGGAAGCCACCAATCCGAACAACCTGGTCTGCCAGGCGGTGCGCGCGATCAAGAAGGAGTTTCCGGAGATCGGCATCCTCTGCGACGTCGCGCTCGATCCCTTCACCAGCCACGGCCATGACGGCCTGATCTCCGACGGCAAGATCCTGAACGACGAGACGGTGGCCGTGCTCGTGCGTCAGGCGCTCGTGCAGGCCGAAGCCGGTTGCGACATCATCGCCCCCTCCGACATGATGGACGGCCGCGTCGCCGCGATCCGCGAGGGGCTGGATCGCGCTGGCCTGCTCGACGTGCAGATCATGGCCTATGCGGCCAAATACGCCTCCGCCTTCTACGGCCCGTTCCGCGACGCGATCGGCTCGGCCAAGACGCTCACCGGCGACAAGCGCACCTACCAGATGGACAGCGCGAACACCGATGAAGCGTTGCGCGAGGTCGAGCTCGACATCGCCGAGGGCGCCGACATGGTGATGGTGAAGCCCGGCATGCCCTATCTCGACGTCGTCCGCCGCGTGAAGGACACCTTTGCGATGCCGACCTTCGCCTATCAGGTCTCCGGCGAATACGCGATGATCGCCGCCGCGGCGAACAATGGCTGGCTCGACGGCGAGCGCGCGATGATGGAGAGCCTCGTCGCCTTCAAGCGCGCCGGCGCCGACGGCGTGCTCAGCTATTTTGCGCCGCGGGTGGCGGAGAAGCTGCGCAGCCAGGGATAAGGTGCCGTAGGGTGGGCAAAGCGCAAGCGTGCCCATCAATCCATCCATCGTGCACGACAGCAGGCAATGGTGGGCACGGCGCTAACGCGCCTTTGCCCACCCTACGGCTTCCGCGCCAGCGGCCCCATCCGCCCCCGAATCGCCGGAATATTTCGGCTTGTTGGCACACGCGCGCCCTTGGCACGGGGATGGCCTGTTCCCATGTCCTGCGACGGGGGCTTCGCTGGAGAACGGACTATGTCGGACTCGGGAAATTCAGGCGCCTGGCGCAACGACGGCGCCATGCAACCGCACGCCTACGATCCCTATCTCCACCCGGAACTGTTCCGGGGTGTCGCGACGCGGCGCGTTTTCGCGTTCCTGATCGACATGGTCGTGATCTCCGTTCCCGTCATCCTCGGCTACATCTTCATCGCGCTGTTCGGCGTGGTCACGCTCGGCATCGGCTGGGCGCTGTTCTGGCTGGCCTGGCCGGCCTCCGTGATCTGGGCCATCGTCTATTACGGCGCCTGCATCGGCGGTCCGTCGTCGGCAACGATTGGCATGCGGGTGATGGATCTGGAGCTGCGCACCTGGTACGGCGCGCCGGGTTATTTGGTGCTCGGCGCCACCCACGCCGTGCTGTTCTGGGTGACGGTCTCGTTCCTGTCGCCCTTCGTGGTTCTGGTCGGCCCGTTCAACGGCCGCCGGCGCCTGCTGCACGATTTCGTGCTGGGAACGGTCGTGATCAACAACTCCGTCCGCGCGCCCGTGCCCCAAGCGGCCAGACCGTATTGATCAACGGCCTGTCAACCAGGACCCACTAAGCTGACTGATCTGACCTGCCGAGCAGACCGATTGACCGAGAGCTTCCGTAGCGCGATGCTGATACTCATTTCGGAGGCCCACGACGTCCCTTGACCCAGCACTCGCGCGACACCCCCCAATTTTACCTTACGGCGCCATCCCCCTGCCCGTATCTGCCGGGCCGGCATGAGCGCAAGGTGTTTACGCACCTCGTGGGGGAGCGCGCCGGCGACCTCAACGACCTCCTGACCCATGGCGGCTTCCGCCGCAGCCAGTCGATCGCCTACCGGCCGGCCTGCGACCAGTGCCGCGCCTGCGTCTCGGTCCGGGTCATCGCCAACGAGTTCCGGCCCTCGCGCAACTTCCGCAAGGTGATGGCGCGCAACGCCGACATCATCGGCGAGCAGCGCAGCGCAGTGCCGACCTCCGAGCAATATTCGGTGTTCCGCGCCTATCTCGACGCCCGCCACCGCCACGGCGGCATGGCCGACATGACCGTGCTCGACTACGCCATGATGGTCGAGGACAGCCATGTCGAGACCCGCATCATCGAGTACCGCAAACGCGGCCCCGACAGCGGCATCACCGGCCGCGGCGATGAGCTGATCGCAGTCGCGCTCACCGACGTGCTCAGCGACGGCCTGTCGATGGTCTATTCCTTCTTCGAGCCGAGCCAGGTCAGCCGCTCGATGGGCACCTTCATGATCCTCGACCACATCGCCCGCGCGCGACGTCAGGGCCTGCCTTACGTCTATCTCGGCTACTGGATCGAAGGCTCCAAGAAGATGGACTACAAGGCCCGCTTCCTGCCGCAGCAGCGGCTCGCTCCCTCGGGCTGGCTGCGCATCGACGCGCAGGGAGATACGGCGTCCGAGCCGCAGGATTAGCTTTCTGTCATGCCCCGGCTTGACCGGGGCATCCAGTACGCCGCGGCTTCTCGGCTCAATCACAACCGTCTCTGGAATACTGGATCGCCCGGTTGAACCGGGCGATGACAGCTGCGTCGTGACAACATCACCCGAACAGCGTATCCGCCAGCAACTTCAGATTCAAAACCACGATCACGCCCGCGACGATCCACGCGATCGCGGCGACGGACACCGGGATCGCGAACTGGCCCATCTTGCGCCGGTCGGAGACGAAGCGGACCAGCGGGATGACGGCGAAGGGCAGCTGCATCGACAGCACGACCTGGCTGAACACCAGCAAATCGGCCGTGCCGCGCTCGCCATAGATCGCGGTGACGATGATCACCGGAATGATCGCGATGCCGCGCGTCAAGAGTCGGCGTGCCCAGCTCGGCAGGCGCAGGTCGAGAAAGCCCTCCATCACGATCTGGCCGGCGAGCGTCGCAGTGACGGTCGAGTTGAGACCCGAGGCGAGCAGCGCTACCGCGAACAGCGTCGAGGCGATGCCGAGGCCGAGCAGCGGCGACAGCAGCTCGAAGGCCTGGCCGATCTCGGCGACGTCGGCATGGCCGCTCTTGTGGAAGGTCGCGGCCGCCACGACGAGGATCGCGGCGTTGATGAACAGCGCCAGCATCAGGGCGATGGTGGAGTCCGTCGTCGCCCATTTGATCGCCTCGCGGCGGCCCTCGTCGTTGCGCTCATAGGCACGCGTCTGCACGATCGAGGAGTGCAGATAGAGATTGTGCGGCATCACGGTGGCACCGATGATGCCGATCGCGATGTAGAGCATCTCCGGATTGGTGAAGATCTCGCTCTTCGGCACGAAGCCGTGCAGGACCTCAGCGACCGGCGGGGCCGCCGCCGCGATCTGGACCACGAAGCAGGCCGCGATCACCGCCAGCAGCGCGATGACGAAGGCCTCGAGGAAGCGGAAGCCGCGGTTCATCAGGATGAGCAGCAGGAACGCGTCGAGCGCTGCGAGCAATGCGCCGCCAATCAGGGGAATGCCGAACAGGAGTTTCAGCGCGATCGCGGTGCCGATCACCTCGGCGAGATCACAGGCGATGATCGCCGCCTCGCAGGCAAGCCAAAGCAAAAAGTTCACCGCCGGCGAATAGGTGGCGCGGCAGGCCTGCGCCAGATCGCGGTCGGTGACGATGCCGAGCCGCGCCGCCAGCGACTGCAGCAGGATCGCCATCAAGTTCGAAAGCAGGATGACCGAGAGCAGCGTGTAGCCGAACTTCGAGCCGCCGGCGAGGTCGGTCGCCCAGTTGCCGGGGTCCATGTAGCCGACCGAGACGAGATAGCCCGGACCGACAAAGGCGAGCAGCCGCCGCCACCACTGGGCCGCAACCGGAATGGCGACCGTGGCGTTCACTTCGGCGAGGCTTTTGGTGGCTGGCGCGTCAGCGCGCCAGCCGGCGGCATTGGGGGTCAAATCAGGCGATCGGGCATCCATGCGGTCAGAATACCGAAGTCGGGGCTTATTGCAACTCATTTGCAACTGCATCTAGCCGCATCAGTTCCCGGTGCGGCCGCGTTTTGCCCCGCCCAGTCGGAAAGCGGGTGGGTTTGGCCGGCGTCGGGCGCGAATACTGGCGCCAATCCGACTTTGCAGGAAATGAGCCATGTCAAATTCGCCGCGCCTCCCTGACACCTTCAGCCGCCTCGCCTGGTCCAATCTCGCCGCGCAGTCCGCCGAGCAGATCGCGCTGGCCGCCGCTCCGATCGTCGCCGTGCTGACGCTGGGGGTCGCCGAGGGCCAGACCGGGGTGCTGCAGACAGCGCTGACCCTGCCCTTCGTGCTGTTCGCCATTCCGGCCGGCCTGCTCGCCGACCGCATCTCGCGCCGCGCGCTGATGGCAGGGGCCGAGGCGCTGCGGGCGGCGGCGCTCGCGGCCATCGTGCTGCTGCTCGTGCTCGGCGCGCTCAATCTTTCGCTGCTGTCGCTGCTCGGCTTTGCCGCGGTATGCGGCACCGTCGTCTACAGCGTCGCCGCGCCGGCGCTGGTGCCCTCGCTGGTCAGCGCGGATCTGTTGCCCGCAGCGAATGCCCGGATCGAGCTTGCGCGCACCATTGCCTTTGCAAGCGGTCCTGCGCTCGGCGGCGCACTGGTCGGCTGGTGGGGCGCGAGCCTCGCCTTCGGCTTCGCCGCGGCGCTCTCGGCCATCGCCGTGGTGCTGCTCTCCGGCATCTACGAGCCCGCCCGCGCGCCGATGCCACGGCGCCATCCGTTCCAAGAAATCCGCGAAGGCGCGGCCTTCGTGTTCCACCATCCGCTGCTGCGGCCGGTGTTCATCACCCAGTTCATCTTCAACACCGGCTGGTTCCTGCAGATCGCGGTGTTCGTGCCCTATGCGGTGCGCCATCTCGGCCTGACCGCCGCCGGCGTCGGCACGGTGCTGACGATGTACGGCGTCGGCATGGTGATCGGCGCGCTCCTCGCCACGCGCGTGATGCAGCGCATCGCCTTCGGCACCGTCGTCGGCCTCGGCCCGGTCACGGGGTTCGTCGCCTCCGTGGTGATGGCGCTCACGGTGCTGGTCCCCTCGCCCTGGCTCGCTGGCTTGAGCTTCTTCCTGCTCGGCGTCGGGCCAATCCTGTGGGTGATCTCGACCACGACGCTGCGCCAGTCGGTGACGCCGCCGCGGCTGCTCGGCCGCGTCTCCGCCATCAACATCATGAGCTATGGCGCCCGCCCGCTCGGCTCGGCACTTGGCGCAATCGTCGGCGGCTTCTGGAGCGCCGAAGCGTGCCTCTATCTCGCCGCCGCCGTGTTCGGCGCGCAGGCGCTGGTGATCCTGCTGTCTCCGGCCGCGACGCTCGACCGACAGCCGGACATGGTGGGGGATGAGGTGGCGGTGCGGTGTTAGCCGCGTCGCGATTGGGGAAAATGACGCAACATCTCCATCGTCGTCCTGGCGAAAGCCAGGACCCATTACCCCAGGGAGAAATTTGAGGCGAGCCGGTAACCACTAGTCTTCGCAAAACCGAGGCCGGTGGTTATGGGTCCTGGCTTTCGCCAGGACGACGTTGGAGAAGCAGTCGTGCCTAACCCGCCAGATATCGCTCGTAGCTGCCCGTCACCGGCTCGCTGGCATCGACATCGGGATCGAGCGTGTAGAGGTCCTGCGCGCGGCCGATGCCGCGCAGCGCGTAGCGGCCGGTGGAGACGAGATAGCGGCGGCCGGCGGCGTCCAGGCCCTTGTAGAATTCCGCTGATGCCAAGAGCTCGCGATCGACCGAGCGGCTCATCGAGGCGATGCGGCTGACCTCGTTCACCGTCGGACCCACCACCGTGAAATCGAGCCGGTCCTCGCTACCGATATTGCCGTAGAAGACCTCGCCGACATGCAGGCCGATATAGGCCGACGTGGTGGGACGGCCGTCCGCGGCCCGGCGCGCGTTCAGCGCCACGACGTTCTGGCGGAACAGGTGCTCGGCGCGCAGCGCGGCACGGCGCGCGGCCGCCATGTCCTCGCCGGTGAACATCGCGAGCACACCGTCGCCGATCAGCTTCAGGACGTCGCCGCCGGCGTCGTGGATCGCGTCGATCACCGCCTGCGCATAGTCGTTGAGGAACGGGATGATCTCGTCGGGGCCGATGCTCTCGCTGATCCCGGTCGAGCCGCGTAAATCCGAATACCACAGCACGGCGTTGATGCGCTCGGTGACGCCGCGCGAGATGCGCCCGCCCAGCACCTGCTCGGAGGCACCGCGGCCGAGATAGACCCGTCCCAGCGTGCGCGCGATGTCGACCTGCTGCGCCGACTTGATCGCAAGCCCCAGTACCGGCACCAGATCGCGCAGGGACTCCAGCTCGGCTTCGCTGAAGCCGCTCTCGCGGCGCGTGGTCCAGCAGGAGTACAGGCAGTCCATCAGGCCGAGCGCGCCGTTCTCGCCGAAGCGGTGCACGAAGGCGAGATAGTGCTTGTGGCCCTTCTCCGCGAGTTCGCCGATCTGCGAGAAGTCCATCGAGGGCGCATCGGCGAGATCGATCACCATCTCGTCATGGCCGTGCTCGAGCATGTGGAAGAACACCGAGCGGCGCCACTTCTTGTTGGCATCGCCCTCGGCGGTCGAGCCGTATTCGAACACGTCGCTCTCGTTGCTGGGGCGGTCGCTCCAGAGGAAGCCGCGGCCCTCATAGATCGGATGCAGCGTGTCGATGACAACGAGGGCGCGCGACAGCTCCAGGCCCTCGGCGCGGCAGCGCTCGCAGAACCCTCTGAGCAGTTCGTTTTCGGGCAGGCCCGTGAGCCCCTGGCCGGTCAGCCAGTTCATCAGCGCTAGGCGCGAGGTCAATTGCATACGCCATTATGGCGTGCATTCGTGACGAGCGAAAGGCGCAAGCCTCGCGCGGGGCCGTGTGCAAGGTTCCCCGTCCCGCGCAGGTCGAATATGCCGCAGCCGCGGTTGACGCGCTCGCCACGCGGGCGGCAAATGCCGGCGATGATGACATTGCCGGCCAGAATCGAAAGCACGCGCAGATGAGCCAGCGCCAGCTTCCGATCATCCTGGCGCTCGGCACCACACAGACCTTGGCCTGGGCTTCCAGCTACTATCTGCCGGCGCTGCTTGCCGATCCCATGGCGCGCGACCTCGGCATCTCCTCCAACTGGATTTTTGGCGCGTTCTCGGCCTCGCTGGTGATCTCGGCGATGCTCGGCCCGCGGATCGGGCGCCAGATCGATCTCGTCGGCGGGCGGCAGGTGCTGTCGGTCTCCAACCTGACCATCGCCGCCGGCCTCGTCCTGCTCGGCGTCTCGCAATCCGTCGCAGTGATGGCGATCGCCTGGCTCGTGCTCGGCATCGGCATGGCGATGGGTCTCTATGATGCCGCCTTCGCCGCACTGGGGCGCATCTACGGCACCGAGGCGCGCAGGCCCATCACCGGGATCACGCTGATGGCGGGCTTTGCCTCGACCGTCGGCTGGCCGCTCACCGCCTGGGGCCTTGCCCATATCGGCTGGCGCGAGACCTGCTTTGCCTGGGCCGCCGCCAACATCCTGATCGGCCTGCCCCTCAATTTCTTCATGCTGCCCACGATCAAGGGCGCGAGGCAGGCGGCGGCGACCGCCGAGAAGCCGCATCTGCCGCTCGACCGCACCATGGTGCTGCTCGCCTTCGTCTTTGCCGCGGTCTGGACCGTCACCGGCGCGATGGCCGTGCATTTTCCGCGGATCGTCGAGGCCACCGGCGCGACGCATGTCGAGGCGATCGCGGCCGGCGCGCTGATCGGCCCGGCGCAGGTGGTGGCGCGCATCCTCGAAGCCAGCGTTCTGAGCCGCTTTCATCCCTTGTGGTCGACGCGGCTCGCCTGCCTGACCCATCCGATCGGCGCTGCCGTCGTCGCCATCTTTGGCGGTGCCGCAGCGAGCGCCTTTGCGCTGTTCCACGGCTCGGGCAACGGCATCCTGACGATCGCCCGCGGCACGCTGCCGCTGTCGATCTTCGGCCCCAAGGATTTCGGCTACCGCCTCGGTATCATCGGCGCGCCGGCGCGGATGGCGCAGGCGGTGGCGCCGCTGGTGTTCGGCCTGCTCATCGACGTCATGGGCGCCAAGGTGTTGATCGTCTCCTCCGCGCTCAGCCTCTCGGCGCTGGCGGCGCTGTTCCTGATCCGCGCCGAGCGGCGGCCGGATTGACCGCACCGCCGCTTTCGCGCACAAGCGGGCCATGACCGACGACAACAATCCGCCGCGCACATTCAAGGGCCTTTTGCGCTGGGCGACCACGCCGCCGCAGGCCTGGGGCGTTTATCTCCTCGCCCTCCTGCTGGTGTGGCTGGTCTCGTTCTATGCCGGCTCGCTAAAGCCGAAGAAGACGCCCGAAGCGAGCCCGCCCGCGGCCACGGCGCCGAAGAGCTAGGCCGGCTTCGCTTCGCTGGTCGCAATCCAGATCCCGGCGAACACCGCCACCAACCCGATCAACAGATTTGCCGTGATCGGCTCGCCGATTAGCAGCGCGGCCAGAAGCGTCGCGGCAATCGGATTGACCGTCATGGTATTGGCGACACGGGTCGGCGTCGCCCGCGCCAGCGCCATGACCCAGAGGATGAAGGCGAGCGCGCCGCCGCCAGCGCCGAGATAGATGCCGGCAATCCACTGCCCCGTCGTGAACTGGTCGAGCGCCGCAAAACTGCCCTTCAACAAACCCGCCACGACCAGCACCACGGCGCCCGCGCCCATGCCGACCGTGAGAAAGCCGAGCGCGCTCGAACGCTGCATCAGCGGACGCGACAAGACGTTGTAGAACGCCATGCAGAACACGGCCGCGGTCATGATCAGTTCGCCGCGCCAGGCTCCCGGCGGGCTTTGTGCGAGCCCCGCGGCGAGCGCCGCCGTCACGCCGAGCACGGCGATGCCCACCCCCATGATCTTGCGCGCGGTCAGTCGCTCCGCGCCGAGGATCGCGCCGACCACCATGGTGTGCAGCGGCAACGTCGCCAGCGCGAGGCTGGCGCGCGCCGCGGTCGTGTAGGATACCGCGATGTTGTAGAGGATGAAGAACAGGCCGAAGAAGCAGATGCCGAGCAGCGCCACCGCCGGCCAGTCGGAGCGCTGCGGCCAGCGTACACCAAGCAGCAGCGCGCATGGCAGGAGACAGAGGAAACCGATCCCCCAGCGCAGGATCGCCAGCAGGACCGGATCGGCGCCGGTGACGAGATAGCGGGTGATCGCCGCCGCGGTGCCCCCTAAGCTGCTCGAGACAAGCGCGATCGCAACGCCGAGCCACTCCCCCACGACCGTCTCCTGTGCCGGAGCTTTTGCGGACCGCTAGCACAGCCCTACTGCCACCGGTGTGGCAACAGGGGTGTTGACGAGCGCTAGTCGTAAAACTCCGGCGCCATTTTCTGGCTGTCGCGCTGGGCCTTGTCGTGGTTGATCCAGAGCTGCGCCTTCTCCTTGGCGAGGGTGTCGGCGATCTTCTGCATCGAGGCCGCGCTCTGATCCTTGTTGAGGTTCATGCTGGGCACGCGGCGGTTGTCCCAATTGTCTTTGAAGTGCACGGCATCGCCGGACAGCACCACCGCGCCGGTCTTCGGCAATTTCACCAGCAGCGACTGGTGCCCCGGCGTGTGGCCGGGTGTCGACAGAATGGTCACGCTGCCGTCGCCGAACACGTCCTTGTCTCCTGCGAGCTGCTCGACCGGATGCGAAGGCTTGAAGCGCGGCTCGTTATTGGCGCCGGGCCAGTCATATTCGTCCTTCTGCACGTAGAGCGTGGCCTGCGGGAACAGCTCGACATTGCCGGAATGGTCCGGGTGCGTGTGCGAGACGGCCATGGCCTTGATGTCGTCGGGCTTGACGCCGAGCTGCTCGAGCTGGGCCGCCAGCGTCTTCGGCCGGCGCCAGGTCACAGCCTTGGGGTCGGCCGGTGCCAGGCCGTTGGGCATGGCTGCGACTGCATCGGCGACGCCGGTGTCCCACAGGAACCAGCCCTTGGCGTGCTTGACGAGGTAGCAGCTATCGACGAAGTTCATCGTCTTGCCTTCGTTGATGCCGGGCGTCCAGCGCGAGATGTCGCCGGCAGTGCCCTCACCGCAATTGAGGACGTAGAGCCGTTCGACGCCGCCCTTCTCCGACTGCGCCATCGCTGCATGGCCGGACAAGGCTAGCGAAACGAAGGCGAGTGCGAGCGTGATCCTGGGCATCATTGTTGCTTCTCCTCAACGCCATGCAGACTGCGACCGAGGATCAACCCCGGCCGCGCCGCAGAATTCCGCGCCCGCCGATCACGTCAATGCGGGCAGGTCTCGACCTCGACCGTGACGTGGCTGAGACCCTTCAGCCCGGCGAGCCGCTTCTTGTAGACCGCCGGCTGCTTCGGCTTGTCCGACACCACCGACACCAGCACGGCACAATGGCCGGGGCCGACCTGCCAGAGATGCAGGTCGGTGACGCGGTCCTCGCCGACCTCCATGCGCGCGCGGATCACGCGCTCCAGCTTCTCGTCGGCGCGCACGTCGAGCAGCACCGCGCCCGACGACTTGATCAGGCCGTACGCCCAGCTCGCGATCACGACGCTGCCGATCAGGCCCACAGCCGGGTCGGCCCAGACCCAGCCCGAATACATTGCGACCACAAGGGCGCCGATCGCCAGCACCGAGGTCGCGGCGTCCGCCATGACGTGGACGTAAGCTGCGCGAAGGTTGTTGTCGTGACGATGGTGGTGGTGATCATGGTCGTGGTCATGATGATCGTGATCATGATGCGCATGGCCGTGGCCATGATCATGACCGTGGTGGTGATGGTCGTGGCTGTCGCGCAAGAGCCACGCGCTGGCGAGATTGACGCACAGTCCCAGCGAGGCGACCGCGATGGCCTCGCCATAGACGATCGGCACCGGCGTGATCAGCCGCAGCACGCTCTCATAGGCGATCTCGACGGCAATCAGGCCGAGGATGATCGCGCTGGAGAAGGCGGCGAGATCGCCGAACTTGCCGGTGCCGAAGGTGAAATGCGCATTGCCGAGGTGCCTCCGCGCGAAGCGGTAGGCGAAGGCGGCAATGCCGAGCGCGGCCGCATGCGTTCCCATGTGCCAGCCGTCGGCGAGCAGCGCCATCGAGCCGAACAGCGAACCGGCCACGATCTCGCCGACCATCATGACCAGCGTCAGCACGACCACGAGCCAAGTGCGCCGCTCGTTCTCGTCGTGCTTCTCGCCGAGGAACGCGTGGTCATGGGTCCACTGTTCAATGGAGTGGGAATGCATCGAATTCTCCAGAAGATTCAGGTGTGTTGGCGCGCACTATAGACCGGTGCAGGCCAATTTTCTAAGACCCAATCGTCCTGCGGATTGACAGTTCCGCTTAGTTTAGCTGTAATCAGCCCATGGGGATTTGAGCGATCTCCCCACGAGGCGACATGCCCAAGTATCGCGTCCCGTTCGGTTTTTGCGAGGACGCAACAACATGTCTACTTTCACGACCATATCATCCGACAAATTGGCGCGCCTGATCGGCACGGCCAATGCACCTGTCCTGATCGACGTCCGCACCGAGGAGGATTTTGCCGCCGACCGGCGGCTGATCCCCGGCTCCATCAGGCGCAGCCACGAGACCGTTGCGGAATGGGGCGGCGAATTTGCCGGCCGCTCCGCCATCGTCTCCTGCCTGCGCGGTGCCAAGCTGGCGCAGGGCACCGCCGCCTGGCTGAGGCAGCTCGGTGTGCAGGCCGAGGCGCTCGATGGCGGCTTCGAGGGCTGGAAAGCAGCAAAACTGCCGCTGCTCGACACCCGCAAGCTGCCGCCGCGCGACGCACAGGGTCGCACCGTCTGGGTGACCCGGGCGCGGCCGAAGGTCGACCGCATCGCCTGCCCCTGGCTGATCCGCCGCTTCGTCGATCCCAGCGCGGTGTTCCTCTATGTGGCGCCGTCCGAGGTGGTCGCCGTCGGCGAGCGCTTTGGCGCAGCGCCCTTCGACATCGAGAACGTGTTCTGGAGCCACCGCGGCGAGCTCTGCACCTTCGACGTCATGATCGAGGAGTTCGGCATTGCGACGCCGCCCCTGCTTCGCCTCGCGATGCTGGTGCGCGGCGCCGACACCGCGCGGCCGGATCTGGCGCCGGAGGCACCGGGCCTGCTCGCGGCCTCGCTCGGGCTGTCGCGGATGTATGACGACGATCTCGAGCAGCTCGAGGCCGGGATGACGATCTACGACGCCTTCTACCGCTGGTGCCGCGACGCCACCACCGAGACCCACAACTGGCCGACCAACAAGGTGAAGGCGTAATGGATACTCGCGCCAATCAAATGGGAGCTGATGCCGGTCACGGCATCAGCTTCAACGAAGCCTTCCGCGTCTGGCTTCGCGTCGCCTGCCTGAGCTTCGGCGGGCCCGCGGGCCAGATCGCGGTGATGCACCGCATCCTGGTCGAGGAGAAGAAGTGGATCTCCGAGGGCCGTTTCCTGCATGCGCTGAACTATTGCATGTTGCTGCCAGGACCGGAGGCGCAGCAGCTTGCAACCTATGTCGGCTGGCTGATGCATCGCACCGCCGGCGGCCTGATGGCGGGCGGGCTGTTCATCCTGCCCGGCATCATCGCCATCATGGCCTTGAGCTATATCTACGCCGCCTATGGCAATGTCAGCTTCGTCGAGGCGCTGTTCTTCGGCCTGAAGGCCGCCGTGCTCGCCATCGTCGTCGAGGCCGTGGTGCGCGTCGGCAAGCGCGCGCTGAAGAACCGCATCATGATCGCGCTCGCCGCCCTCGCCTTCGTCGCGATCTTCTTCTTCGCCGTCCCCTTCCCGATCATCATCATCGCCGCCGGCGTGATCGGATATGTCGGCGCCAGACAAGGCCGTCCGGAATTTGCCCCGGCCGGTCACGGTCATGGCGACAGCAGCGCCGTGATCGACAGCATGCTCGGCGACGCCGTGCCGGACCACGTCAAACCCGACACCGGCCGCGCGATCCGCATCGGTGCGATCTGGCTGGCGCTCTGGCTGGTGCCGGTGATCGCCCTGCTCGCCGCGTTCGGACAGGCCAACGTCTTCAGCCAGATCGCGCTGTTCTTCTCGAAGATGGCGCTGGTCACCTTCGGCGGCGCTTACGCCGTGCTGGCCTATGTCGCCCAGCAGGCGGTCGAGCATTATCACTGGCTGAAGCCGCACGAGATGCTCGACGGCCTCGGCATGGCCGAGACCACGCCAGGCCCGCTGATCATGGTGCTGCAGTTCGTGGGCTTCATGGCGGCCTATCGCGACCCCGGCGGCCTGTCGCCGATGGTCGCGGCAACCTTCGGCGGCCTGCTCGCAACCTGGGTCACCTTCACGCCCTGCTTCCTCTGGATCTTCGTCGGTGCCCCCTACATCGAGCGCCTGCGCGGCAACACCGGCCTTGCCGGCGCGCTCAGTGCGATCACCGCCGCCGTGGTCGGCGTGATCCTCAATCTCTCGATCTGGTTCGCGCTGCACACGCTGTTCCGCGAGACCGTGCCGGTGCACGCTTTCCCCTTCGCCTTCGACCGGCCGGTCTTGACCAGCGTCGACATCCCCGCACTGCTGCTGGCGATTGCGGCTGCGACAGCGATCTTCCGGTTCAAGCTGGGGATGCTGACGGTGCTCGCCGCCAGTTGCGCGGCGGGCGTGGCGTTACGGCTGGCAGGGGTCATTTAGAGCGTGTAGTCGCCTCCATTTTCGCCGCCGGAAGGACGTGAGCGGCAGCATTCTCGGCATGTGGGGGAGCATCACCGACGTTAACCCTGTCGGTAAATGATCCGTCGTGGGTCGGCGGCCCGCCGACAAGTTGCCTTATTGGAGCGGAGAATTTTCAGCAGCACTAACGCAGGTTAGAGGCGCATTATGCTGAGAATGGCGTTGTTGGGCCTCCTGATCCTGCTGACTGTAGGAATGCTGTCGGCCATGGAGCTGAGAGCTCCACCGCGTCGCGCAGCCGCGATCGCCCAGCAAAATACAGACATTTCCGCTTCACATAGTGCGCTGGCGAAGGCTGACCGCCTTGAAATTGTTGCTGTGAGCAGCGAGACGCCGACACAGGCTGCTGTGGTTGAAGACCGTGTTGCTCCCCCGGAAGACATCCATATTGGTTCGTCCGAGCCGAAGCCGATTGCCCGTCATCGGCACAATTCGAAGAAGATCGCGACCGCTGAACGTCCCAAGCCGAAGCCAAGAGCAATCGTCATCAAGCAAACCTCCAATTTCCAAAGTCCAAAGGCCGCAAACAATACAGAGCCCTGTCGGCTCAAGGCGTTCGGTGGCTTGCTCAAGGCGCTGAATCTGACCGGTTGCGAAATCTGAGGATCCTTGGGCGTGGCCCCCGTCGACCGATATCCGTCGGACAAAACAGCCGCGGCACGCCGGCCACGCCGCCTGTCAAGCCCCGCTCCGCGGTCGAGTCGGGGCATGACACCATCGTTGTCCCGCTACCGCATCATCATCCGCGCAATCGCTTCCCCGATCACCACCGTCGTGAAATGCGTGTTGGCGCGGCAGTCGGACGGCATGATCGAGGCGTCGGCGACGCGCAGGCCGCTGATCCCCTTCACGGCGCCATCGGGATTGACCACGCCATCGCCGTCGTTGACGCCGCTCATGCGGCAGCTGCCGGCGGCGTGCTGGATGTCGCCGGTCTCCCGGCGCAGCAGCGCATCGAGCTCGTGATCGGGCAGGCTAGCTGCCTGCGGCAGCGTCAAATCAGTGTCGGTCAGCCTGATCCAGTCGGCGATGCCTGATAGCGCCGGCTGCGAGGTGATCACGGCAAGGCGCTTCACCGCATCCATCATTCGCTGCATGTCGCGGGGATCGGCCAGCATGTTCTCCTCGACGACAGGATCGATAGCAGGATCGGTCGAGGCCAGCTTGAGCGTGCCACGCGAATAGGCGTTGAACAGCCCGGCGCCGATCGCGCCGGGCACGCCAATGCCGCGATGGTTGAACGCGATCAGGATCATGTCGCGCTTGCCGCCATTGGCGAGGCCCGAGGAATAGGTCACGCAGCAATTGGTGTGGCGGGTATCGGGATCGGTCGGCCGCAGGTCCTCGCGGAGCTGGATCGTGGCGCGAAACAGCGGGTGGTCGAAGAAGTGGCGACCGACCGGCAGGTCGCGCTCGACCGCGATCCCCATCGCCTTCAGCTCCTCGGCCGGGCCGATGCCCGAGCGCAGCAGGATCGCCGGGCTGTGGATCGCGCCGGCACACAGCACGATCTGACGCGCGCTGATCTCGTGGATGCCCTGCCCCTCGATGTGGACGCGGAGGCCGGTCGCCCTTCCGTCGCTGATCAGCACGCGATCGACCAGCGCATGGCCGCGGATCTCCAGATTGGCGCGGCCGCGCGCGGGCTCGAGATAGCCCTCATTGGTGGTGATGCGGCGGCTATCGCGGCTGTTGATGGGATAACAGGCGACGCCCTCGCCGTCAGGACCGTTGAGGTCGGCGCACCAGGGATAGCCGCCCGCCAGCGCGGCGTCGCGCAAGCCCCGGTCGATCGGGCCCCACGTCTCGGGTGGCGCGCGATAGACCGGCAGCGGTCCGCCGCGTCCATGTCCCGCGGCGTCGCCGAACTCCAGATCATCCTCGATCACCGAGAATAGCGGCATCACCTCTTTGGCCGACCAGCCGGTGCAGCCATTGGCCGCCCATTCGTCGAAGGCATCGGCAACGCCGCGGATGGCGATCTGGCCGTTCATCATCGATGAGCCGCCGAGCCCCTTGCCGCGCCAGTAGAAGCGCGGCTCCTGGCCCGCCACCCGGCGCGTCAAGAGATCAGGCCACTGCCATTTCTCCTGATACTCGCGCTTGTGGATGATCGGGATGGGGTTCGGCGTTCTCACCTCCCAGGGCGCTTCATCAGCGCGCCAGTCGAGACCGGCCTCTAACAGCAGCACGCGGCGTGCGGGATCTTCGGAGAGCCTTGCGGCCACAGCGGCGCCGGCGGAACCGCCGCCGACAACAATGACATCGTACATCGCGTTACTTCTCAACGTTCCAGAACACCGGGATGGCGGACGGTATCAGACCGCGCAGAGTGGCGCGATAGGCGGCCGGCTGCGCGAACTGGCCCCACGGGATCGCGGGTGCCTGATCGTACATCACGCTCTGGATCTCGCCCGCGATCTTCTTGCGGTCCTCCTCCGCCGGCGCCTTGGCGAAGGCTTCCATCAAAGGCGTGATGCGCGCATCGCACTGCCAGCCGGTGAAGTCGGCGCAGTTGAAGGCGACCATGACGTTGGTCAGCGGCGAGCCGAGATCGAAACCGCCGGCGTGAACGCCATAGACGCTCCAGCCCTCCTTCTTGGCACGGCGCGCCAGCACGCTCGCCCAGTCCATCACCTGCAGATCGACATTGAAGCCGGCGGCCTTCAGCCGCTCGGCCAGCACCTGCGCCGAGACGCGCGGCGCTTCGAGATCGTTGGCCTCCATGACGATTACGGGCTCGCCGGCATATTTGGTCGCCTTCAGCGCAGCCTTCGCCGCTTCGATTGAGGGCTTGGCGGCAGCTTCCGTGCCGGCCTTGCTCTCATAAGTCGTGCCGCAGGTGAAGTAGGTCGCGCAGGGGGTGGCGTATTTGGCGTCTAAGCCGAGCGCGTCCAGCACTTCGCGCTGATCGACCAGCTTCCACAGCACGCGCCTGATCTCGGGATCGTCGAACGGTTTCGACGCAGCGTTGAGGCGATAGGCGCCCGCGAACATGTTGCCGCCGGTGAAGTTGACGAGCTTCACGCGCGAGTTCTTCTCCAGCTGCGGCAGCAGATCGAACGGCGCGTATTGCATGAAGTCGACTTCGCCGGCCTGCAACGCGGAGGCCGCCGTCGCACCATCGGGAATGACGCGGACCTCCAGCGTGTCGACATTGACGCGCTTGCCGCCGGCGAGGAAGTCGGCAGGCTCGGGGCGCGGCACATAGTCGGCGAACTTCTTCAGGATCATTCGGTCGCCGGTACGGTGATCGGTCTTGCTGTAGACGAACGGGCCGGAGCCGATGATCTCCGTGATGCGCTGGTCGCCGGGCGTTTTCGCGATGCGCTCGGGCATCATGAAGGCAACGGGGCTGACGGGATTGCCGAGCGCGTCGATGACGAGACCGGACGGCTCCTTCAGCGTCAGCACGAAGGTCTTCGCATCCGTCGGCTCGAGCGAAGTCGTGATCGCAAAAATGCGGCGGCCGAGCGCGCTACGGGTGCCCCAGCGGCGCAGCGAGGCCACGCAATCGGCCGCCGTGACCGGCTGGCCGTCATGCCATTTCAGGCCGTCGCGCAGCGTGAACGTATAGGTCAACCCGTCGGCAGAGACTTTCCAGTCCTGCACCATCTGCGGCTTGATCTCGCCCTTGGAATCCTTCGCGAACAGCGTGTCGAACACCATGTAGCCGAACGTGCGCGAAATATAGGCCGTGGAAAAATGCGGATCGAGCGTGACGATTTCCGCCTCGAGCACCGCGACCAGATTGCCCGCCGCATGCGCGGGCGCCGCCCCCAGCGCGAGGCCGAACAGCGCCGGAATGAAAGCCTTCAGTTTGAACATTGGGGTGTTTTTGCCTTTTGACCAGCCGTTTGCAGTCGCCAGGAAAAAGCAATGTTCGTGCCCGCACGTATGCTCTCGTGGCTATCTGCCACGCGTTTGCGGGGTACTCAATGTCAGTTGGAGAGCAGCGCTATCGCCTCTCGTCATTGCGCGCAGCGAAGCGATCCAGAATCTTTCCGCGGTGGCAATCTGGATTGCTTCGCTACGCTCGCAATGACGGTGGGGAGAGAGCCACGCACACTCCCTCGTGCCCCGGACGCAGCGCAGCGCGTAGCGGTGCGCTGCTGAGCCGGGGCCCATGTCTCCCAGCAATCCGTGTGGCGTGGATCCCGGCTCTGCGCAGCAACGCAAGAGCGTTGCAGCGCGTCCGGGACAAGAGACTGCTCTACCCGATCACCCGGCCGAACTTGTTCGACTTCGGGAAGCCCTTCGGCGGCAGGCGGCCGGCATCGGCGCGGGTGCCCTGCCACTCCGCGAGCTCCTTCATGGTCGCCGAGAATTCGCGCCCCGCGGAGTCCTTCCAGGTCAGGCCGGCCTTGGCGTCGAACACGGCGATGTCAGAGAGGCCGCCATCCTTGTACTTCTGCAGCCGCACGCCGCGGCCGCGCGCCATTTCCGGCACCTGGTCGAGCGGGAACACCAGCATCTTGCGGTTCTCGCCGATGACGGCAACGGTGTCGCCGAGCACCTCGGTGATCGCGCGCGCCTCGTTCGGCATGTCGACGTTGAGGACCTGCTTGCCCTTCTTGGTGGTGCCGACGCAATCGTCCTCATTGACGACGAAGCCCTGGCCCTCGTGGCTCGCGACCAGGAACTTGCGCCCGCCCTTGTTGACGAAGAGCGCGACGGGCGCCGCCTCCTGCTCGAGGTCGATAAACAGGCGGATCGGCTCGCCGTGACCGCGGCCGCCCGGAAGCTTGGCAACGTCGAGCGAGTAGAACTTGCCGTTGGTCGCGAACAGCAAGAGCTTCGAGGTCGTCTCCGCGAAGAAAGCGAAGCCGAGGTTGTCGTCCTGCTTGAAGGCCAGCCCCGAGAGATCCTCGACATGGCCCTTCATGGTGCGAATCCAGCCCTTGTCGGAGACGACGACCGTCACCGGCTCGCGCTCGACGAGGGCCTCCTCCATCGCCGCGAGATCGTGCTCGGGCGCATCCGCAAAAGTGGTGCGGCGCTTGCCGAGCGGCGTCTTCGGCCCGAACATGTCGCGGACCTTGCCGACCTGCTCGCCGACCTTCTTCCACTGCTCGGCTTCCGAGGCGAGCACGCCCTCGATGCCCTTCAGCTCCTTGCGGAGATCCCTGTCCTCGTTGCGGATCTCCATTTCCTCGAGTCTGCGCAGATTGCGCAAACGCATATTGAGGATGGCCTCCGCCTGGATCTCGGTGAGCTTGAACGCCTTGATCAGGGCCGGCTTCGGCTCGTCCTCGGTGCGGATGATCTTGATCACCTTGTCGAGGTTCAGATAGGCGACCAGATGACCGCCGAGGACTTCCAGCCGGTGCTCGATCTGCGCCTTGCGGAAGTTGCTGCGGCGGATCAGTACGTCGCGCAGATGGTCCAACCATTCGCGCAGGCACTCCGCGAGCCCCACCACCTTCGGGATGCGACCCTTGATCAGCACGTTGAGGTTCAGCGGAATCTTGTTCTCGAGCTCGGTCAGCCGGAACAGCGATTCCATCATCAGCGCGGGATCGACGTTCTTCGACTTCGGCTCGATCACGATGCGGACGTCTTCGGCCGACTCGTCCCTGACGTCGCCGACCAGCGGCAGTTTCTTCTGGTCCTGCAGCTCGGCGATCTTCTCGATCAGGCGCGACTTCTGCACCAGGAAGGGGATCTCGGTGACGACGACGACCCAGGTGCCGCGCGCGCCCTCTTCCTGCTGCCATCTGGCGCGGACACGGAACGAGCCGCGGCCCGTGGTGTAGGCCTCAGCGATGGCCTGCTTGGAATCGACGCAGATGCCGCCGGTCGGGAAATCCGGGCCCTTGACCCACTTCAAGAGCGCCTTGGACTTCGCGTCGGGCTTCTCGATCAGATGCAGCGCGGCGTCGCAGAGCTCGGCGGCATTGTGCGGCGGGATCGAGGTCGCCATGCCGACCGCGATGCCTTGCGCGCCGTTGGCGAGCAGGTTCGGAAAGCCGCCGGGCAGCACGACCGGCTCTTTCGACTGGCCGTCGTAATTGGCGCGGAATTCGACGCCGTCCTCGTCGATGCCTTCGAGCAGAAGCCGCGCGACGTCGGTCATGCGCGCTTCGGTGTAGCGGTAGGCGGCCGGATTATCGCCGTCGATATTGCCGAAATTGCCCTGGCCGTCGACCAGCGGATAGCGCGAGGAGAAATCCTGCGCGAGGCGGACCATGGCGTCGTAGATCGCCTGGTCGCCATGCGGATGGAACGAGCCCATCACGTCGCCGACGATCTTGGCGGATTTCTTGAAGGCCGTGCCGGGATCGAGCCTGAGCAGGCGCATGCCGTAGAGGATGCGCCTGTGCACCGGCTTCAGGCCGTCGCGCGCGTCCGGCAGCGCGCGGTGCATGATGGTGGACAGCGCATAGGCGAGATAGCGCTCTTCCAGCGCTTCCCGCAGCGGCACCTCATGGATTTCGGCCGGCTCTTCCGGCGGAACTATTCGTTTGCCCATTAGGCCTTTACTTTCAAAGACTTCCGGCTGGGCCTCGGGCAACTCCCCAAAAACCTGGCCAATTCTCCCCCGCTGGGGCGCGATTCGGGCGGATATATAGCAGGCTGGGCTGCGACATGCGCCCCCTGCCCTGCGCCAGGGCCGCCGGCGGAATTATCCACAGGGCGCCCGCGGCCGCTCCGGACGGTATGGGGTTACGCCACGGTCGAAAGATAGAGCTGCGTGTCGAAATAGTCCGATGCGCGGAGCGGGTTCGTGACTCCGGCATCTGCCATGAAGAAGTCGCTGACCTGCTGGAGCCATTTCACGACAGTGCCGTCCGAATAGAGACGTCGCCATTCGCGCGAGGAATAAAGCTTCTGCGCCTTGAAGGCCTCGGCGAGGTCGTCCCGCCCCGACTGCTGATAGTGCGACCGCTGTAACGCCTCCGCGGCCGCCGCCGGATTGCGGACCATGTGGTCGTTGGCATCCGTCCAGGCGCGGATGATCCGGCTGAGCACCTGCCTGTTCTCGGCATAGTAGTCGCTCCTCGCGGCCCAACCGCCCAGCACGGCCGATTGCGGATAGAAGGCGGACGCATCGACCAGCTTGATCGCTTCGGGCAGCGCCTGGCGCACGGCGATATTGAACGGCACCCAGAGCGCCACGGCGGGAACGTCGCCGGCGATGAACGCCTGGACCGCGGCGGGCATGCTGCGATTGACGATCTCGACCTCGGATGGATTGATGTTGTTGGCGCGCAGCGCGCGGTCGAGAAAGATGTGCGCGGTCGTCTTCGCCGTCGTCGCGATCCGTCTGCCCCGGAGGTCGGCAAAGGTCTTTACGCCCAGCGTCGGCCGGACCCAAAGCTGCGCGGTCGCCACCTCGATGTCATTGATGAGAAAGCCCCGGCCGTGGCCGAGCGCCAGATAGTTCGAGATCACGCCGCCGGCCGAGACGACGTCAACCTGGCTCTTCCCCATCGCCTCGAAGACCTCCGGTCCGGTGCTGAATTCGTGCAGCTCGAAATCAATTCCCTCGCGGTCGAACGAACCGCGATCGAGGCCGGTCCAGATGTGCCCGTCCACGGCGACCACGTGGAGATAGCCGAGCCGCACTCTGCTGCGGGCCTGCGCAAGAGCCGGTGCGCACAGCGCCGACATGGTGGCTAGGCCCGCGCCACGATGCAGTAACCGTCTGCGGCTGATGTCGCCTGCGCTCACGCCGCCTCCCCCGAATTCTGGGCCGCCGCGCGGAGTCGCCGGGTGTGAAACTGCGCGACGGGGTCCGCGGGATAATCGAGCAGGAAGCCGGCGAGCCGAACCAGAGTCGTCTCGACCGCACCGCCCTTTGCAATCAGCGCGAAAATCTCGTCCCAGCGCCGGCACATCGCGATCTCGGCTTCATCCGCCTTCGCAAGCTCGCCGCGCAACTCGCTGACCTCGATCGCCTCGGCAAATCCCTTCGGCCTGATGCTGTCGACGCCCCGGAACAGGAACGCCTGCTCCGCACGGGCGCGAACGGCCGCGCTGACCAGCACGCGCGTGCCGTAGTTCTTGTTCAGTCCTTCCAGCCGCGAGGCCAGATTGATGGTGGCGCCGAGCGCGGTGTAGTTCATCCGGTCGCTCGAGCCGATATTGCCGACCACGGCATCGCCGACGTGAAGGCCGAAGCGCGTGTCGTAGGGCGGCCAGCCTTCGCGCCGAAATTCCCTGTTGAGCGCTTCATTCGCCACGACGCATGCCAGGACGGCGCGGCAGGCATTGACGGTGTGATCAGGGTCATCAGCGGGCGCATTCCAGAACGCCATCACGGCATCGCCGATATATTTGTCGATCGTGCCCCGGTGGTGCATGATCTCGTCCGACAGCACAGCGAAATAGCGCGAGGTGTGGATCATCACCTGCGACGGGTCGGCCCGTTCCGTCTTGGCGGTGAAATCGGCGACGTCGGTGAACAGCACCGTCACCTCGCGCCTGGCTCCGCCCAGCCTGAGCGCAGAGCCGGTCTCGATCAGTTGCCGCACGATCTGGCGCGGGATGAAGTTGGCAAAACTGCGGACCACGCTGCGCATGGTGAACACCGAGCGGCCGAGTTCCTCGATCTCGGCGACGACCGAATGAATGCGCGGCCGTTCCGCGATCTCGAACCGCTGGATCGCGTCGGTTTCCTCCGCAAGCTTGCGCAGCGGCCGCGCCATCAGCGATCCCAGCCAGAACGCGAACGGCAGCGTGGCGCCGACGAAGGCGAGCGCCAGCGCGAACAGGGTGCGGCGCTCGCGGATGATCTGCGCGTAGAATTCGTCGAGCGGCGCGATCATCGCGAGGCGAACATTGGCGGAGCCCGTCGTTTCAAGCTTATGGACCGCGGCCACATAGGTGCGCCCCGATGCGCCTGTGAAGAATTGCTGAGCCGGCCCGCCCTCGCGCCAGGAGCGGATGATCGGCACGAGGCCCGGCAGCTTGAGCGCGCCGACCTGCGGCAGGTCGTCCTGCCGCTCCGGGATCTCGGCCATCAGGCGGTTCATCTCGGGATGGCCGACGATCTGCTCGCTGTCGTTGAACAAGAAGGCCTGTCCCGACTGCCCGAGCTTCTGCTCCGCCAGCATGTCCTCGAAGCGGTTCAGCAGCACGTCGCCGGCGACGACGCCGCGCCGTCCCTCCCTCAGCGGCGTCCGCAGGGTGTAGCCGGGTTCGCCCGTGGCAAAGAAGACGTAGGGGCCGGTCAGCAGCGTCTTGTCATTCCTGAATGCCTCGACATACCAGGGCCGCTGCCGAGGGTCGTAGCCCGTCGGTCCGGCGACCTCGGCGACCTGGATGAGGTTCTCGGACAGATATTGGGTCACCGGTGCGGCTCCCGCCGTGCGCGAGATCACCACAAGCCGGAAGGCCGCATCCTGATCCACGTTCAGGCTCGTCCGGAAAGCGGGCCTGGCGCGATCGATCACGTCCATCTCGATGAATGAACCATCCTCATAGCCCACATAGAGATTGAAGAGCTGCGGATTGTTGCGCAGCATCGCCGCCATCAGGCTGTAGAGCCGCGCGTTATCGGCGATGTCAGCCTCCTGGATCGACGGCAGGCCGGACAGGATGTCGAGATTGTCGCGAACGTTCTTGAACTGCTCGTCGACGTGGTCCGCCCCCAGTTGGGCCACCTTCTCGATGAAGCTGCTGGCTGCCTTCTGCGTGATCACCGTCACGCGTTCGAAGCTGAGATAGACCAGCGCCAAGCCCACGATCAGCACGACGGCAACGAACACCGTGATGATCGATGTCTGAAAGCCGATGCTGAATGCGCGCTTTGTGGTTTGATCTCCCGCCATCGAGCGACGTCAGCGCCTCCCTCAGTACTTTCGAACGATGGGCTTCGTCGCCGCCGGCGCAGGCGCGGCCGGCGAGACCGAGAAGGTGACCCAGGTCGACCAGCTCTTCGGCCGGTTCTCGACCTCCAGGTCCTTGTAGCCACGGACATTGAGGTAGCCCTGGTAGCCGTCGGACATCGGGATCATGAAACCGATCTGCGGCCCGATGCCGACCGCTTGGCCCCTGAAGCCGCCGAGCCTGGCGCCGGGACCGCTGTCGTCGGTGAGCTGCTGGAAGAAATAGCCGGCGACGCCGATATGGACATTCTTGCTGACGAACTGGGACGCGGCCCAATCGACGTGGAAATCGATCCCGTTCTGGTACTGGAGGAACGGATTCGTGAAATTGTAGGTGAGCCCGCCGACGACCGAGAATTCATGCCCGGTCTTGAGGTCGAGATAGGTGTAGCCGGCTCCCACATCGATCGCGGGGAAACCAAAGCTCAGGTTCGCGAGCCGGCTGGAATCGTAAGTGCCGCTCGGGATGTTGCCGGTGATGTAGACCATCTCGTTGTGCACGCCCTGGTTCCATTTCAGCGTGCCCTGGTAGAACACGTCGGTCAGCGTGGTGCGGTTGTCGGTCGCACTGCCGGAGATGGTGTTGCCTCTCGGACCCGTCAGCGTCGCGTCGATGCCGACGCCGATGTTTCCCGGCGCGGTCAGCACGGTGACGCCGGCCTGGCCGCCGAGCACCGGCATCGACGAGGTGTAGGTAATGCCCATGACGAGCACGTCGGCATGCGCATTGAGGCCGGCGGTCACCGAGCCGGGTATGCCGCCGCTGGTGACGAAGTTCTGCCCTCCTCCTGCCTTCTCCTGAAGATGGATGTAAATGGTCGAATAGGCCCATCCCGGCGTCACCGGAACGGCGGCCAGGCTGCCGAAGATGCCCGGCAGCCAGAAGCTCACGCCGCCGGCGGCGGCCAGCGCCGGCTGGGCGGAGAGGCTGGTGAATGTCAGTGCGGCAGCGAGCGTGGCCTTTCGAAGATGTCCCGTCATGTCGTGTCCTCGTTCTTGTCGCTGCCCCGACCAACTAGCCTTTCACAGGCCGCGCCCCCGCTACTTCGTGGCGCCTCCGACCGTCGTGGCGAGGAGTTCGACATCAGGCAGCTTCCAGCTCTTTGCGAACAGTTCCTGCTTCGGCCCATAGAGGCGGAACATCATTTCGAACTTGCGAGCGGGGTCGGTCGGGATCCAGTTAGCCTCCTGCCCGGCGGGCGGCCTGGGCCCGAGGTAGAGATCGACTGAGCCGTCGGCATTCTTTTTGACATCCGCATTGTTCGAGGCGCGGCTGGCACGATCGACGTTCTTGATAAGCGCGTGCGTTTCGCGGTCATAGGCCGTCAGCGACCAATATTGCTCGACTGGCACGTTCGGCGGAACGTGGAGACGATAGGTCTTCGCACCGTCGTAGCTCTGGCCGTCCTTATCTTTGATGTTGATCAGGTAGAACTGGCCGGCGCCGAGCCGCTTGATGCCGACATACGCATAAGTATAGGCAAGGCCGCGCCAGTCCACCGGATAGGCATTCGGTTCGTCGAAATTGGCTGCGGCTGCGCTCAGCACCTCCGGATGCGCGGGCAGCGTCCAGTGCGTGCCGTCGAAGAATGTGGGCAGGCCGGCGTCGTATCTTTCTGCCATCAGCGCGTGGGCCTCGCGAATTCCGTCCTTCAGCGCCTGCTTCAGCTTCGCATCCGGTGCGAACGCCTTGCCCTTCTCGATGCCGATCGTGCGCAGCTGATCGATCATCGCGCGATCGCGCGTGAGCCACGGCTCGGTCTGCACGGCGCGGTCGAGGTTGACGAAGAAACTGTCATCGTAGCGGATCGTCGAGTCGAAGGTGACGTCCTTGACGTCGGTAAAGACAGTTGCCGGCGGATTCGATGCCTGTGACATCGGATAGACCCTGATCTGCCTGCCGTAAGCGATGGAGCTGGCGACGTCAGCCTCGCCGTGGCTCTTCATGTTGGAGCGGAACAGGACGTAACTTCCGAATGTGTTGGGCTGCAGCGGCTCGAACCCCGCGGGCACCTGGCCCGTGTAGCCGGGTGGCAGCATCACGAGCTTGACGCCGGCTCCCTTGTCCACGCCGAGCAGACCCGCGTCCTCCAGCGGCTGCTGCCAGGCATTGACGATGTTGGCGTTGAGAGAGCCGCCGGGACCCGCTGGCGGAATTTCGATGGCGATGGGGCCGACGTCCTTCGTGTTGAGGAACGCCATCAGGTAGAGCGTGTCCGGGTTTGGCGTCAGCGTCTGGTTCTTCCAGTCAAGCGGCTTGCCCCAGTAAATCACCTGATTCACCTTGCCCGGCGTCTTGGTCAGCATCTCCTGGAGCATGAGATCGTAATTGACGATCGGCATTCCCCAGATGACGGCCTCGACGGCGCGGCGCTGAAACTGGCGCGCGGCAAGCTCATCCGGATTGTTGGTCTGCGCGGCTGCTCCCGTAGCAATCCACATCATGGCAGCAACTCCAGAAAGCAGCATCTTCATGGAAGCCTCTCCTTCTCCGTGTTCAGCTCACGGGCTTCGGCTCCGGGAATTTCCACTTGCCGTTCAGGATTTCGGGGCGCGGCCGGTAGAGCCGCACGGTGTAGTTCCATCCTTTCATGATCGGCAGGCAGTTCGGGATCTTGCCGTCGCAGCCGCCGAACTGGATCGCCGTCGAGCCATCAGCCGATTTCACCGCCGTCAGATTGTTGACGGAGTAGGCGTTGTACGGGTTCTTCTCGAAATAGCCCTCGGCGTTGTAGAGGCTGATCGACCAGAAGCCGTCGACCGGCACATTGCCGGGAACGACTAGCTTGTAGACCGTGCTGCCGTCGTTCTTCTCGGGATTGAAGCTGAGATAGGTGGCTTCCTTGTCGGGATTGCCGCCCCACCCCGCGGCGGTTCCGATCAGGTGCTTGATCGGATCGACCTGCTCCCTGGGGCCGAACGCATTCTTGAATCCGCCCGTCGTTGAGGCCAGCACGAGCAGAGCATCGCGCACCTTCTTCTGGCTTGCCGGATCCCAGTTCGGGATTTCGAACTTCCCCGCAGCCTTCTGGCTGATCCTGACGGCATCCTGAAGCGCGTGGACCTTCTCGACGTCCTTGGGATCGCTCGGATCGACCAGTGTCCGCAGCCCAACGAGCACATAGCGCGTTCCGACCTTGTTCTTGTCGACCGTGTAGCTGCCGGCACCGTATTCGACCTTGCCGACGACATAGTGATCCTCGTTGATCAGCTGCATTGACCGGAATCTCTTGCCGGCGTCCGGTAACGTGATCGTCGCGGGACCGGCATCGAGGTCGAACACGGCCATCGAATACAACGTGTCCCGGTTCGACCGGATCACACCCTGCTTGTCGATCTGCATCGGCTCGCGATGGTGAAACACCTTGCCGATGCCGCCGGCGTCCTTGACGCCGTTGCCGAAATAGAGGTCGGACTCCGCGCGCCCGAAATTATCGACCGTGACCGGAACGGGCGACTGCGCATATGCGGTCGCCGTGAGAACAAGCATCGAAGCCGTCAGCAATACTCTCTTCATGCGTCCCCTCGCCTAGAACGGATTGACGTAATTCAGGATCGCGACCTGCCGCAGGATCACGCGGCGCACGACATGGGTTGGCTTGACGTGGTCGGTGTAGATCGCCGCCGTCCCGGCACTGCCGGCGGGCAGCCGCTTGACGAACTCGGCATCGTCGAGCCTGACGCGGACGATGAAGGGCGCGGCCTCGATCGCCTTCGGCATGACGGCAGTACCCGAGGTTTGCGTCTGCCCCGGCGCGATGGCCTGGAGCACGCTCTCGACCTTGCCGGAAAAGATCTGTCCGGGCGCGAATTTGAACGTGGCTTCGACCTCCTGGCCGGGCGCGACGTAGCGCGCGTCGATCTGGTTGATCTCGACCCCGATAATGGTGTTGGAGGTGTCGATGAAGGCCATCACTGGCGACAGGGGCAGGTTCGCCACCCGCGCCCCCTTGCGCAGCGCTAGGTTGGTGACATAGCCGTCGGTCGGCGCGCGCACGATTGTCTTGTCGAGATTCCATTGTGCCGACTCGAGCTGGCCGGCGAGCTGGTCGGCCTCGGACTGGCGCTGCTCGACGTCGAAGCCGCGGCCGGCATCGCGCTCATAAAGCTGCGTCATCTGGCCGAGGCGCGTCTTGGCGAGCTTGAACTGGGCGTCGATCGCCTTGACTTGCGCCGCGTAGGGCGTCGGGTCGATCTTGAACAGAACATCACCGGACTTGAGTGGAGCATTGGCGACGACCGGTACATCCGCTACCTCGCCAGCGACATCAGGCACGATCGAAACAGCATTGCGTACCACGAGGGCATCGCCCTGCGGCGCGCCCCATCCCATCGGGACGAGGAGGCCGAACATCACAAGTACCAAAACAATGATCGGCGAGGCCTTCCAGAAGAGGTTGAAGGGCACGACCTTGAAACGCACCAACAGGAATAGCAGCAAGAGATAGGTATTGAGGATCGCAACCGCCATCACGCGTCCCCTGCCTTGCGTGATGGCACATCGACATAGGCCCAGATGAAGGCGATCGGCCACAGCGCGAAACCGAAGACCAGCGTGATCCAGCCGGCGACCGTGACCGCGTCCGCATAGGGATGACCACGCGATTTCGCGATGTGCCCGGGCAGCCAGCCGGCGATGCAAGCCACGCCGATGGCGCTGGCGAGCAGGATCACCAGCACGATCCAGGCAAAGATGTCATAGCCGCTCATGACGGACGCCTCAGCGCATCAGTGACGCTCCCTCATTGGCAATAGTCCCAGAAGCCCTGCGTGCGGGACGGATCGGTGTAGTACCAGCACATGCCGGGTGCGGGAGCCGCACCGGCCCAAGCCGCAGCCGTCGCTGCTGTCACGACGCCGATCGCGGCACCCGCGGCGATTGCGCCGCCTCGCGGCCAGCCGTACCAGCCGGGCCGAGCCCAGCCGCCGCGTCCGGCGACCGCCGTCGTGCTGCGGACGGCGACGTTGCCGCGCGGACCAACGACCGCGGTCCGGCCGCGATAGGCGTCGCCGCGAGGTCCGACCGCGGCGCCTCCACGATGAACCACAGCGCCACCACGCGGACCGACCACCGCACCGCCACGGCGGGCGGCTGCGCGGACTTCGATGAGATCGGATGATCCGATCGCACTTTGCTGGATTGCCGCCGGCTGGAGCGGCGCCGCCGTCGCCGTTCCGCCGGGAACAGACACACTGGTGGCAAGCGCCAGCAAGCAGCCCGTCAATCGAACGTTGCGCATATGACCGAACATCCCGATGCCTCCCGCTCTTCGTGTCTCGTTGATGCATGCGACCGCTCCGCGTGTCCTCATCATTGCGAGGCACCCGTGTTGCTGCGTTCGAACGCGAACACCGTCTTCCAGTCCCTGGCCATGCCGACCACAGTCCAACCGCGCTGCAGCGCCTCGTCCCACGCCTTGTCGAGCTTTCCGATTCTGGACTGCCGGTCGTAGGCATATTCGCGGGCTGCATCGGTGTGATGGACGATGCCAATGAGACGCGCACCGGGCCCGGCCGCAATGCATTGCAGCATCTGGTGGTCGCCGCCGCCATGCCGCCACCGTCAGTTACTCTGCACCGCTTCGAAGCTCTGCTGCATCTTCTCGACCATCTGGTCGATGCTGAAGCTCGAAGGCCGCTGGCTCGGCGGATACGTCTTGAATGTCTGCAGGAACTGCGACAGAATCGTTGGCCCGGCGATCATGACGCCCGCCGCATCCGACATGAGCCAGTCGTAGTAGACGTTGGATGTGACGTCGGCCCGCTCATAGGGGTCCGAGCGCAGGTTGAAGAATTTCGGGACGCGAAGCTTCGTGAACGGCTCGGCCCAGATCCGGAGCGTACCGTTTGCGCGCTGCTCCTCGAACACGATCTTCCAGTTCTCGATCCGTGCCGCGACAACGTCGCCGTCGTCGTTGAAATAGACGAACTCCTTGCGCGCGCTATTGGGCTGCTGGCCGGTGAGATAGGCAAGCTGGTTGTAGCCGTCGAGATGGACCTTGAAGGTCCTGCCGCCGATCTGATAGCCGCTCAGGAGCTTCTGCTTGACATCGGCATCGCCTGCCGCCGCGAGCAACGTCGGCATCCAGTCGAGACCGCTGACGAGTTCATTTGAGACCGAGCCGGCTGCGATGCGGCCCGGCCAGCGGATCAGGCAGGGAACGCGGAACGCGCCTTCCCAATTGGTGTTCTTCTCGCTGCGGAACGGGGTCGTGCCCGCATCCGGCCAGGAATTCTGGTGCGGTCCGTTGTCGGTCGTATAGATCAGGATCGTGTCGTTGGCGATGCCGAGATCGTCGAGCGCCTTCAGGATCGTCCCGATCGTCGCATCGTGCTCGATCATTCCATCCGCGTATTCGGTACGGGACGTCAGCCCCGGCTTGTCGCGATGCTCCGGCCGCACATGCGTGCGGAAGTGCATGCGGGTGGAATTGAACCAGCAGAAGAACGGAGTGTTGGTCTGCGCCTGCCGCTTGATAAAATCGATCGCCGCGGCTGAAGTCTCGTCGTCGATCGTCTCCATTCGCTTCCTGTTCAGCGGCCCGGTGTCCTCGATCGTCTGCTTGCCGACCCGTCCGAAGCGCGGATGCTCGGTAGGATCGTCGCGATCGCTTGCCTTGCAGCGCAGAACGCCGCGGGGGCCGAACTTCTCCAGAAAGCCGGGATCGCGTGGATAGAACCGGTTCTCGGGGTCCTCCTCGGCGTTGAGATGGTACAGGTTACCGAAGAATTCGTCGAAGCCATGCACGGTTGGCAGATATTCGTTGCGGTCACCGAGATGATTTTTGCCGAACTGCCCGGTCGCGTAGCCGAGCGGCTTCAGCAGTTCGGCGATGGTGACGTCGCGTGCCTGCAGTCCAACCGCCGCGCCGGGAATGCCGACCTTCGACAGTCCCGTCCGCAGCGTGCACTGGCCGGTGATGAAAGACGAACGGCCCGCCGTGCAGCTCTGCTCGGCGTAGTAGTCGGTGAACATCATCCCTTCCCGGGCGATACGATCGATGTTCGGCGTGCGATAGCCCATGACGCCGAAGGAATAGGCGGAGATGTTGGTCTGGCCGATATCGTCGCCGAAGATCACGAGGATGTTCGGCTTGCGGCCGGGCGCCGCCGGTGCCGGTGATGTGGCGGGAGCGGCCTGCTGGGCCTGCGCCATTGCCTCGGACGTCAGTGCCACGGCGGCGACGATCGAGGACGTTCCAAGAAGCAGATGTCTGCGATTGAGCGGTTGGTCAGCCTGAGACTGGTTGTTGTTGTTCTTCAATTCGGTACTCATCCGACACTCCTATGCTGCCGACACTGCTATGCTGCGGCTATTCCCTCTTGCTCGTGGTGAACGCCAAGCGACGACCGCACCACGCAGCGGAAGCCGACATGGCTGGTCGAGGTATCGATCGGCTCGGCGTGCCGCGCTGCGGGACGGTAGCGGCGGCAGTAATTCGGCGCGCAGAGGTGTGAGCCACCCTTCAAGACTTTGCGCGGGATGCGGATGTTTGGTTGACATGGATCAAAGCTCGCATCCTCCCGGCCGCCGCGCGGGTTCTTCGGAATGCAGCAGGGCTTGGCGGCTTCGGCCTGATGTCGCGACGACCACCAGTCCGAGGTCCACTCCCAGACATTGCCGATCATGTCGTAAAGACCATAGCCATTCGGCGGGAAGGCCATGACCGGCGAGGTACGCTTGAACCCATCCTCGCCGAGGTTCTGGACAGGGAAGTTTCCCTGCCAGATGTTGGCCATGTGCCTGCCGCCTGGCATCAGCGCATCACCCCAGGCAAACTCCTCACCGTCGAGCCCGCCGCGCGCAGCGAGCTCCCACTCCGCCTCCGTCGGCAGGTCCTTGCCCGCCCAGCGCGCATAGGCGGCCGCATCATTGTAGGAGACGTGCACGACCGGGTGGTCGTCGAGCCCTTTGATATCGCTGCCGGGGCCGTAGGGATGGCGCCAATTGGCGCCACGCATGAAGGACCACCACTGACTCCAGTCGGCAAGATCCGTGATGCGCGGCAGCGGCGAGAACACCAGCGAGCCTGCGTAGAGCATCTCGCTGAGCGCACCTGGATAGTCCTTGGGATCGGGGACGACCTGCGCCTCCGTCACATGGCCGGTGGCGTTGACGAACTTCTTGAACTGCCGGTTGGTCACCGGCGTGCGGTCGATCCAGAAGCCGTCGACTGAGACACGATGGCTCGGCGCTTCCTCGGGATAATGATGATCGGATCCCATACGGAAGGTGCCGCCGGGAATGAAGATCATCTCGCCGGTCTTCACGTCATCCGGCAACCACTCGCAGTGATCCGGGTCAGCCCGCAGCATGGTGGAAGCTCCGATACGCGTGGTCCACAGGTGCTACGACGCGGACGTCGGCAGCCGCCGATGATGGCGGATTGCCCGGCGCATTGGACGCATTGTGTCTGGTCCCCCTCTTCCTGGCGCTTAGAGCCGGAGATGCAGATCGCGAACTACGTCAACATCTCTCCCGTTCTTGCCCGAACGCGGTCCGGGCATGCAGTAGCACGCTACCGCCACCGCTTCCGCGCCCGCGATCCGCAGCGCGCTTTCAATATCGCTTAGGTTGCAAATGGTATCCGAAGATGGGGCGGCTGTGATGTGCAGATTGTGCCAGCACGTCGCAGCCATGGCCGGGATCGAGCGACACCGCGTCGCAGATCTACTCAAATACGTGATCGCATTGCCGGATTCATCGCGTCAAATTCGACGATCATTCGCCTCAAAACGCGAACTCAATTCATAACACCCCTTCGCGTTGTGGTGGTATGTCGCTTGTCGTCTGCCGCACAAATGTCGCGCTTCAAGACAAGTGTACGACCATGGAGCAGTCTCTTCTGGTTGATTCGCGGAAGCTCGACGGTTTCGAGGGTCTACACCAGGCCGTGCACGGCTCTCACGTCGACGTCATGCAGCTCGGACGCGGGCGGTTGCGCGGGACACTGTCCCATGTCGGCATCGGCGATTTCTCGCTCAGCATCGGCGCCTTCAACATCGGAATGCGCACGCAGCGCGTTTCCAGCGACGACAAGCTCATCATCGGCATGCTGCTGGCGGCCGAGCGGCGCGTTGCGCATTGGTCCTTCGACATGCAGCTCAACGACGTGCTCGTAATTCCGCCGCTGCTCGAGCACGACGGCGTCTTCCACGGCGCATCCGCTTATGCGGCGATGCGCTTCGATCTCGATGAGGTGGCGTCCCTGTTCGGTGGAGAGGCGCGTCTGAGCGATCCCGACACATGGCGCACGCGCGGTCACTTCCGCGCGGACCTGGATACCGGCGCAGTGGCCTCGCGTCGTCTGATCCGGATCATGTCCCATCTGGCCGCCAACAAAGACGGCCTGACGGCGTCGACGGCCGATTTCTGGAAACGATCGATCGTCGAATGCATGGCTGCCAACGTAATGTCGTCGCTGCCGCCCGATGATCCCGGCAGACTTCCTTCTGCAAGGCGGCTGATCCGCAAAGTCGAGGACTATCTTGACCAGGCCGGCACGCGCCCGGTGCATGTTTCGGAAATATGCGCCGCGTTCACGGTGTCGCGACGCACCCTGCATCGCGCCTTTCAAGAGGTGTTCGGGCTCGGCCCGGTCACCTTCCTGCGCCAGAAGCGGCTGTGCACCATTCACTCCATCTTGCGGGAGAGCAGGCCGGGTTCGACCACCGTGGCGGCGGTCGCGATGCAGCAGGGCTTCTACGAGCTCGGGCGCTTCTCGCAGTATTATTCGATGATGTTCGGGGAGCGGCCGTCGCAAACGCTGGGAGTCACATCGTTCCCGCTCTCGGACGATGGGCACGCCCAGGCAGGCTCCATCCTCTCCGAGAGATGAAAACGACGAGCGGATCGCGCGACGTTGTCCCGTGCGGCCCGGTTCAGGATCAATCGGTTTCTTGCGGCGGACTACTGCCCGGCCCAACCCGCGGTCACGGTCTGGGTCTTGGCCTGTGCCGGGGTGTTGGTCAGGCAGCGGCGGGCCGTCTCGATCTCGGCCTCCGTCGCACCGTGGGCGCGCGCCCACGTCTCGGCGGCCGCCGCGGAGTATTTCGCCACATAGTACCGCACGACCGTGCAGGAGGCGCGGCGAAACAGGCCAGGTTGCGGCTCGCCAGCCGTCGCGTCCGGCGCAAAAGCAAGCAGCGCCGCCGACAGCGCAAATCCTCTGATCAACATTTAGGCTGTCCCCGTTGTGGAACCCAGGGCGCCAACTCGATCAGGCCGATTTCGTTCCGGGGAATTCCATGCCCTTGGGCGGGGGCAGAACTGCGGTTCCCTCATGGCCCCGAGATCGCCGCCCTCGCCTGCTGCCGCATCAGCGCGTTGATGAAGCCGGCCCGCGCATCGGAATGGCCTTGGCCCCGCGGCTCCAGCACGTGACGCAGCAGGAACAGACCGGTCAGGCGGAACCCGTCCTGGAGATCCTGCTCGGTGAGTTCGCTCGCGGTTTCGCCGTGCCGCAGGAACGGCGGCAGCCGCAACAGCCGGTCCCGCCACGGCTCGCCCGCGCCGCGTGACACCGCCCCGCCGGATTTAGGCGAGACGTAGATCAGGTCCGTGGTCTCGCCGGTCACCGCGCAATTCTCCAGCGCGAGCCCGAAGCCGAGCTCGGCGAGCATCGCCAGCTCGAAGTGAATGAGATGCACGGCCGCGCTGCCGATGTCGTCGAAATCATCGAGCGAATGCTCGAGCAGCGCAAAGATCTCTTCGTGCGGATCACGCTCCGGCAGGAGCCGTGCGATCGAGGCGAGATGGGTGACGCCGTAGACCCCGTGGGACGATCCCAGCAGCGTGGCCGCACGCAGCTTCAGTCCTTCGATGGCGTAGGTGCCGAGATGCTCGTCGAGCCGCGCCCGCCACACCGCGCTGACGCTGTTGCCGGGCTGCAGTAGCGGCCGCAGCCGCGCGCTGGCGCCACCGCGCACGAGGCCGAGATGCCGGCCGTGCGCGCGCGTCAAGAGCTCGACGATGGCGCTGCTCTCGCCATGCCGCCGCACGCCCAGCACGATGCCTTCGTCGGTCCATTCCATGGGAGGAAGTCTAGCGCAATTCGAGCTATCGTAGGGTGGGCAAAGCGAAGCGTGCCCACCAAATTTGATCCACGAGACCAGCTGATCACGGTGGGCACGGCGCGCAAGGGCGCGCCTTGCCCACCCTACGGCATCGCGCAAGACGTCACGCGTTGAACCAGCCCTGCGCATCGCCCGTGAAGGAGAAATACAAGCCCATCGTCGTCAGCACGCAGGAGACGATCTCGATGGCACTGTCGAGCTCCATGCCCTTCTCGCCGATGATCTGGCCGAGCGAGATCACCGACAACACGAGCGCTGCCGCCAGCACCCAGCGCGGCCAGTTCTTGCGCCAACGCACAGCCAGCCAGACGAAATAGACGAGGAGCAGGATCATGCCGCCGGCGAGCAAGGTCGCCGTCATGATCATCTGCTCGGTCATCTCGACATTGGGCGTGCGGTCCTGCACGGCGACCGAGACGGCATCGAGCATCAATGATGCATAGAGCAGCGCTTCGAAGCGCTGGACGTTGGCGGGTACGCTCATCGAATGCCGATCTTTTCTTGGTTATTCTTTGGGGAAGTCCAGGCCCATCTCGCGGTAGCGGTCGGGATCGTCGCCCCAGTTCTCGCGCACCTTGACGAACAGGAACAGATGCACCGGCACGTCCAGGATCTGCATGAGCTCTTTCCGCGAGTCCGCGCCGATCGACTTGATGGTGGCGCCGCCCTTGCCGAGCACGATCTTGCGCTGGCTTTCGCGCTCGACGTAGATCGTCTGCTCGATCCGCACCGACTTGTCCTTGCGCTCCTCCCATTTGTCGGTCTCGACCGTGGACTGGTAGGGCAATTCCTGGTGCAGCTTCTGATAGATTTTTTCGCGCGTAATCTCGGCAGCGAGCTGCCGCATCGGCGCGTCCGACATCTGGTCCTCGGGATAGAGGTACGGCCCCGGCGGCACCATCTCGGCAAGGGTCGCGCGGATGTCGTCGACGCCATCGCCCGAGATCGCCGCGATCATGAAGGTCTTGGCGAACTTCATGCGCTCGTTGGCGGCCTGCGCCAGCGCCAGCAGCTTCTCGCGCTGGACCAGGTCGACCTTGTTGATGACGAGGATCTTCTCGTGGTTGACGCTGGCGGCCTTGGCAAGGATCGCCTCGGCCTCCTCGTCGATCCCGGTCTTGGCATCCAGCAGCACGCAGACGAGATCGGCATCATGCGCCCCGCTCCAGGCGGTCGAGACCATGGCGCGGTCGAGCCGGCGCTTGGGCGAGAAGATGCCGGGCGTGTCGACCAGGATGATTTGCGCGTTGTTCTCGATGACGATGCCGCGGATCAGCGCGCGCGTGGTCTGCACCTTGCGCGAGACGATCGTGACCTTGGCCCCGACCAGCGCGTTGACCAGCGTGGACTTGCCGACATTGGGCGCGCCGATCAGCGCGACGAAGCCGCATCGCGTCGCGGCAGGCGTCTCGCCGCTTGCTTCAGCCGTCATTGCCGCCGCCAACGCCTTCACGTTCGATCATCACTGAAGCTGCCACCTTCTCTGCCGCGCGCTTGCTGCCGCCGACGCCTTCGGCCGGCGCGAGGCCCGGCAGGTCGACGGCGACGCGGAATTGTGGATCGTGATGCGGGCCGGTGCGCTCGACCTCGCGGTAAACCGGCGTCGGCAGCCCCTTGCCCTGGGCCCATTCCTGCAGCACCGTCTTGGGATCGCGCAACGGACGCCGCGGCTTGTGCATGCGCTCGGTCCAGTTGCGCCGGACGAACTCGGCCGCCGCGGCATGGCCGCCGTCCAGGAAGATGGCGCCGATCACGGCCTCGCAGATGTCACCGAGGATGGATTTGCGCAAGCGCGCATCCGCGCTGGAGCCGACCGAACCGAGCTTGATGTCGTCGAGCAGGCCGAGCGACTTGGCGACGTCCGCGCAGCTCTCCTTGCGCACGAGCTCGGCAAGCCGCTTGGACAGCTCGCCCTCATCGGCGTTCGGGAAAGCATGATAGAGCATGTCGGAAACGACCAGACCGAGCACGTGGTCGCCGAGGAATTCGAGCCGCTGATAGCTGTCGCCGCGCTTGCGTCCGGACTTCAGCGCCGAGACATGCGTGATCGCCTGCATCAAGAGGTTCGGGTCAGTGAAGCCGTAGCCGATGCGCGCCTCGAGCGCGGCGTTCGCGTCCGCTGCCTTGGCCTTGCTGCTGCGCGCCCGCTTCTTCTTCGCGGGCTTCTTGGCTTCAGGTGTCTCGGTTTCAGGAGACTTGGTTTCAGGAGTCTTGGTTTCAGAAGACTTGGTCGCAAGCGTCTTGGCGGCAGCTTCGCCGTCAGGGACGGCTTGCGCGTCGATCGGTTCGGTCGTGATGTCCTTGGCTTCGTCTTTCATCGGACGATTTTGAAGAAGCGATTCCAGCGCACGGCCCACGGCCAGCGCCAGAACATCCAGGCATGTTCGCCTTCGGCGATCGAGAAGAAGATCATCTGGGCGCGACCGATCAAATTCTCCTGCGGCACGTAGCCGACCTGGCCGAGGAAGCGGCTGTCGGTCGAGTTGTCGCGGTTGTCGCCCATCATGAAGAAGTGCCCGGCCGGTACGGTGTAGACGTTGGTGTTGTCCATGTAGCCGTTGTCGGCGCAATCGAGCGTCTCGTAGGACACGCCGTTGGGCAGCGTCTCCTTCCAGCGCTTCACGCGCGAAATCGCGCCGCTTTCGGCGCCGCAGGGGTCCTCGCCGACATATTCGCTCATGCGCTGCCGCTCGACCGGGGTGTCGTTGATGTAGAGCAGCCCGTCCCGCATCTGGACGCGGTCGCCGGGAAGGCCGATCACGCGCTTGATGTAGTCGGTGGAGTCGTCCTTGGGCAGGCGGAACACGACGATGTCGCCGCGGTTCGGATCCGAGCCCCAGACCCGCCCCGAGAACAGCGGCGGCGAGAACGGGATCGAGTAGTGACTATAGCCGTAGGAATATTTCGAGACGAAGAGATAGTCGCCGACCAGCAGCGTCGCCTTCATCGACCCCGAGGGAATGTTGAACGGCTGGAACAGGAAGGTGCGGATCACGAGCGCGATCAGGAGAGCATGGATCACGACCCGGATCGTTTCGCCGACGCCGCTCTCAGTTTTCGTTCCCGAAGTCACGCTCATTGCTCTCTCAATTCCGGCCGGCGATCACAGAGCGCCCTCCTCCCGCGAACAGCCCATCGCTTCGCGGCGCAAGGAGATTGTCCTGATTCTGATAATGAGGGCCAATTCCGGCGTAAAGCCGAATTCGCCCAGCCTGATTTGCGTCGGCGGACTTTTAGACGGTTGTCGGGAGCCACGCAATCAAGGATCGCATCAAAACTGCGCAAAGTATTGATTTTTAACGAGAATTATAAAATGACCGCTGAACGGTCAGGGCTTGGCCAGCGGGACGGCGGAAATGACGACGAAGGCCTGGGCGAGCGGCCAGTCGTCGGTGATCGACAGGTCGATCCGCGGCTCGAATCCCTCCGGCGTCAGGGCCTGGAGCCGGGCCAGGGCGCCGCCGGTGAGCTGCATGGTCGGCCGTCCCCCCGGCAGGTTGACCACCCCCATGTCGCGCCACCAGACGCCGCGGCGGATGCCGGTGCCGAGCGCCTTGGAGCAGGCCTCCTTGGCGGCGAAGCGCTTGGCATAGGTCGCCACCACCATCTTCTCGTTCTTGGCCCGCCGCTCCGCCTTGGCCCGCTCGGCCGCGGTGAAGATGCGGTCGAGGAAGCGCTCGCCGTGGCGCTCGATCACCTTGGCAACGCGGGTGATGTCGATCAGGTCGGAGCCGATGCCGATGATCATGCCCGGCTCCGGCCGCGGTCCATCGCCGCCCGCATGGTGCGCACCGTCTCGGCAAGGCCCACGAACAGCGCTTCGCCGATCATGTAGTAGCCGATGTTCAGCTCCATGATCTCCGGCAGGCCTGCGATCGTCTCCGCCGTCGCGTAGTCGAGCCCGTGGCCGGCATGAACCTCCAGCCCCGCGTCCTTCGCCAGCTTCACCCCCGCCACGATCCGCTGCCATTCGGCCGCGGCCTTGTCGGTGTGGCCGTCGACGACGGCATCGCACCAGGCGCCAGTATGGATCTCGATCACGGGCGCCCGCAGCCGCGCCGCCATCTCGATCTGCGCGGGGTCGGCGGCGATGAACAGCGAGACGCGGATGCCGGCATCGCTCAGCCGCGCGATGTAGGGCGCGAGCGCGTTGTGCTGGCCGACCACATCCAACCCGCCTTCGGTCGTCACCTCCTGGCGCCGCTCCGGCACCAGGCACACCGCATGCGGCTTGGTGGCGAGCGAGATGCGCATCATGTCGTCGGTCGCCGCCATCTCGAAATTGAGCGGCCTGGAGATTTCCGCCTTCAGCCGCGCCATGTCCTCGTCGCGGATGTGCCGGCGATCCTCGCGCAAATGCGCCGTGATGCCGTCGGCGCCGGCCGCGATGGCCAGCAGCGCGGCGCGCACCGGATCGGGATGGCGGCCGCCGCGTGCGTTACGCACGGTTGCAACGTGATCGATATTGACGCCGAGGCGGAGCGGAGCTGCGGGCATTTCAGGACTCACGAAATCAGAGAGACGGACGCATGCGAGATGCGTCTATCCATTAACACGTTCGACGCGGGCGACGACCGCCTTGGCGCGCAACTGGGCGAGGATCGCGCTCAGGTGCTTGAGATCGTAGACTTCGAGATCGATCGTCGTTTCCGTGAAGTCAGGCGAGCGGCGCTGCATGCTGATATTGTCGATGTTGCCGTCGTGCTCGGCGATCACGGTCGCGATCTGCGCCAGCGCGCCGGGCTCGTTGACGTTCTCGACCTTGATGCGGGCCGGGAAGCGCTGCGGCGCGGTGTCCTCGATGTCCCAGCGCACGTCCAGCCAGCGCTCCGGCTCCTCCTCGAAGTCCTTCAAGGCCGGCGCCTGGATCGGGTAGATCGTGATGCCCTCGCCCGGGGTGACGATGCCGACGATGCGGTCGCCGGGCACCGCGCCGCCATTCGGCGCGAACTTCACCGGCAGGTCGGAATTGATGCCGCGGATCGGGATCGCGACCGGGCTGCGGGGCGGCTCGGACGACTTCTCCTTGAGCTTGGCGGCGAGGCCCTTCTTGATGCCGTAGCGGGCGACGCGCTCCTCCTTGTAGTCGGGATACATCGCGCGCGCGACGTGCGACGCCTTGATCTCGCCGCGCCCCACGGCCGCCATGACGTCCTCGATCGAGGTGCGCGCAAGCCGCGGCAGCGCGCCCTTGAGCTTGTCGTCGGCGTATTCGATCTTGGCACGCTCGAACAGGCGCTCGACGATGCGCCGGCCGAGGCCGACATATTGGTCGCGCACGGCGGTGCGCGTGGCGCGGCGGATCGCGGCGCGCGCCTTGCCGGTGACCGCGAGCGTCTCCCAGGCGGATGGCGGCGCCGACTGCGCCTCCGAGGTCAGCACCTCGACCTCGTCGCCGTTCTGCAGCTCCGAGGACAGCGGCGAGAACTTGCCGTTGATCTTGCAGCCGACCGCGCTGTTGCCGACATCGGTGTGCACGGCATAGGCGAAGTCGATCACGTTGGCATGGCGCGGCAGCGCGATCAGCTTGCCCTTCGGAGTGAAGCAGAACACCTGGTCGTGGAACAGCTCGAGCTTGGTGTGCTCGAGGAATTCCTCGGGATTGGCGCTCTCCGACAGGATGCCGACGGTGTGGCGCAGCCAGGCAAACGCGTTGGATTCCCGCTTGAGGTATTCGGTCGGCGAGCCCGTGCCTTCCTTGTAGAACACGTGCGCGGCGATGCCGCGCTCGGCGATCTGATCCATCTCCTCGGTGCGGATCTGGAGCTCGGCGCGCTGGTTGCCCGGACCGATCACGGTGGTGTGGATCGAGCGGTAGTCGTTCTGCTTCGGCGTCGAGATGTAGTCCTTGAAGCGGCCCGGCACGACCGGCCAGGTGGTATGAACGATGCCGAGCGCGCGGTAGCACGCCTCGACGTCGTTCACGACGACGCGAAAGCCGAAGATATCGGACAATTGCTCGAAGCCGACCGACTTGCGCTCCATCTTGGTCCAGATGGAGAATGGCTTCTTGCGGCGGCCGTAGACGCGCGCCCCCAGGCCCCGGTGGCGCAGATTGTTGGAGAGCTGATCCTCGATCTCGCCGATCAGGTTGCGGTTGCGCTCGGCGAGCGCGTCGAGCCGCTGCATCACCACCGAATAAGCCTCGGGGTCGAGCGTGCGGAAGGACAGATCCTCCAGCTCCTCGCGCATTTCCTGCATACCCATGCGCCCCGCGAGCGGCGCATAGATGTCGAGCGTCTCCTCGGCGATGCGCCGGCGCGATTCCGTCGGCACGAATTCCAGCGTGCGCATGTTGTGCAGGCGGTCGGCGAGCTTGACCAGCAACACGCGGACATCGTCGGCAATCGCCAGCAACAATTTGCGCAGGTTCTCGGCCTGCTTGGCCTCTCGCGACACCAGCTCCAGCCGCTTCAACTTGGTCAGGCCCTCGACCAGCGCGCCGATCTCGGGCCCGAAGATCTGGTCGATCTCGCCTCGCGTCGCCTCTGTGTCCTCGATCGTGTCGTGCAGCAGCGCGGCCACGATGGTGGCATCGTCGAGCTTGAGGTCGGTGAGAATCGCCGCCACTTCGAGCGGGTGCGAAAAATAAGGATCGCCCGAGGCTCGCGTCTGCGAGCCATGCGCCTTCATGGCGTAGACATAGGCGCGGTTCAGCAGATCTTCGTTGGTGTTGGGATTGTAGGACCTGACGCGCTCGACGAGGTCATATTGACGCATCATGCGCGCGCGCGGCTTTGCCGGGCGCACCACCGGCGCAGTCGGGACCACGGCAACCGATTCGGTTGCGGCTTGCATCTGCGTGGATCTCCGGCGCCGATATACCATTCCGTCCTGCCTTCAAACGGACCAAGAGACGGCCCGTTGTATACATCTTAGCTTCGATCGTGCGCGCGTCAGATCAATTCGATGACAGGTGCGCAGCGCCAACCGACAACACTATGGTAACCACGAAAACGCCAACAAAAGCAAAGGCCCGAACAACGGTTCGGGCCTTTGATAAGATCACAAGAAGTCGACGATTGCGACGGGACGATTTACTCGTCCTCCTCGGGCTGCTCTTCCGGCGGCGCGAGGCCTTCGAGGCCCTTCAGGAGCTCCTCTTCGGTCATGCGCTCAACGGCAACTTCGGTATCGTCCGCATCGACGCTGGCGCCGGCGGAACCGATCAGCGGCACCGTATCCGGCTCGGGCTCGTCGACCTCGACGAACTTCTGGAGCGAGTGCACCAGCTCCTCGCGCAGGTCCTCCGGCGAGATGGTCGTGTCGGCAATTTCGCGCAAAGACACAACAGGGTTCTTGTCGTTATCGCGGTCAACCGTTAGTTGTGAACCTGACGAAATCATGCGGGCGCGGTGGGCGGCCAGCAGGACCAGGTCAAACCGGTTGTCGACCTTGTCGATACAATCTTCTACGGTGACGCGAGCCATGGACTGTCGCTCCGTTGTGGGTGGGACGAAATATGTGGATGATTGGGGCTAGTTATAGGGGCCAAGGCGGTTTCGCAAGGCCAATTTGTGATTTGGCCTCGCCAAATGGCTCTGGTACCCCCACATTAGGGCTGGGATGGGTGATTTCCCGGGCTGCCAGCGGGGGCGGCGCCGGGCATATGAGAGTCCGCCATAACTATACCTTGATTGCCCCGACTTCTCCGGATTTGCGGATTCGACGGGTTTAGGCGCCACCTGGGGACTGCGCGGCCGGCTGCCGCCGCGCCAACAATAAACGATCAATCACGACACACTACGCGAGCAAACTGAATGTCACCTTCTCCTACCAACAAGATCGCGCTCTTTATCGACGGGGCCAACCTCTACGCGACGGCGAAAACTCTGGGCTTCGACATCGACTACAAGCGCCTGCTGAAGGAATTTCAGAGCCGCGGGACGCTTCTGCGGGCCTTCTATTACACCGCCATCATCGAGGATCAGGAATACTCCTCGATCCGCCCGCTGATCGACTGGCTGGACTACAACGGCTACACCGTCGTCACCAAGGCGACCAAGGAATTCATCGACGCCTCCGGCCGCCGCAAGGTCAAGGGCAACATGGACATCGAGCTGGCCGTGGACGCCATGGAGCTCGCCGAGCACATCGACCAGATGGTGCTGTTCTCCGGTGACGGCGACTTCCGCTCCCTGGTCGAGGCCGTCCAGCGCCGCGGCGTGCGGGTCACCGTGGTCTCCACCATCGCCAGCCAGCCGCCGATGATCGCCGACGAGCTGCGCCGCCAGGCCGACGTCTTCACCGACCTCGTCGAGCTGCAATCCAAGCTCGGCCGCGACCCGTCCGAACGCCCCGCCCCGCGCGACCGCGGCGAGCGTGGTGAGGGACGCCACCACGCCCCGCAGTTCCTCCAGCGCGCGACCACCATGGCGCCGAGGGGCGATGACGACTTCGAGGAGTGAGGCGGCACGGTCAAGCCGCCAGCCCCCCACCCTCGTCCCCGACCGTGACTGTCCGCTCTGCCCCCGCCTGGTCGCCTTTCGCCAGGCGAACCGCGCGCGCGAGCCGTTGTGGCACAACGCCCCGGTGCCTCCCTTCGGCGACATCACGGCACGCCTGCTGATCGTCGGCCTGGCGCCGGGCATGCAGGGCGCCAACCGCACCGGCCGCCCCTTCACCGGCGACTATGCCGGCGACCTGCTCTACGCCACGCTGCTCGAATACGGCTTTGCCAAGGGGACCTATCAGGCGCGGCCCGATGACGGGCTGAAGCTGGTCGACTGCCGCATCGCCAATGCCGTGCATTGCGTGCCGCCGCAGAACAAGCCGCTGCCGGTCGAGATCAACACCTGCCGCCAGTTCCTCGTCGCCAATCTCGAGACGATGCCGAAGCTGCGCGCGATCGTCGCGCTCGGGCGGATTGCGCACGACAGCGTGCTCAAGCCGCTGAAGCTGAAGGCCTCGCAGGCCCCCTTCGGCCATGGCGCGGTGCATCAGGCCGGCCCGTTCCGGCTCTACGACAGCTATCATTGCTCGCGTTACAACACGAACACCGGCGTGCTGACCGCCGAAATGTTCCGGAGCGTGTTCGCGAAGATCAAGGCCGACCTCGACTAGGCCTCGCCCTGGTCAGCCCTTGGCCGGACTGGCCTTCAGCCAGTCCAGGACGTCGCCGGCGTTCCGGTCGGGCGGAAATACCGGATAGAACACATGCGTGATGCGGGCATCGTCGATGATCAGCGCAAGGCGCTTGATCAGCGTCAGGCCCGCAACCTCCATGGTCGGCAGGTTCAGCGCGCGCGTGAGCGCCAGCTTCTCGTCCGACAGCACGGGAAACGGCAGGTGCAGGCGCGAGGCCATCTCGGTCTGATAGTCATTGCTCTGGGTGGAGAGACCGAACACGTGGGCAGCGCCGGCCGCCTTCAGCTCGGCGAACAGATCGCGGAACGCGCAGGTCTGCGGCGTGCAGCCGCGCGCCCCTGGGATCATGTCCCAATCGTCCACCAGCGCGATCTTGCCGGGCTCGCCGGTGCGCGGATAGGCGAACACCACGGTCCGGCCGCGCAGGGCCGACAGCGTCACTGACCTGTCGTCGGTCGCGAGCAGGCCGATCGGGGGCAGCGTCAAGCCTTTGAGGTGCGCGGCACCGCCGTCATCGGCGGGTGCCGGAATCTGGCTCCAATCCACCTCGAGCAGGTTCCGCTGGTTCATCGCATTATCCCCTCGCCCGCATCAGCCGGCCCTTCTCCCGGCTCCAGTCGCGCTTCTTCTCGCTCTCGCGCTTGTCGTGCAGCTTCTTGCCCTTGGCGACCGCGAGCTGCAGTTTGGCGCGCCCGCGCTCGTTGAAGTAAAGCTTGAGCGGGATCAGCGTCATCCCCTCGCGGTCGACCGCGCCCATCAGCTTGTTGATCTGCCGGCGATGCAGCAGCAGCTTTCGCGGCCGCTTCGGCTCGTGATTGAAGCGGTTGCCCTGCAGATATTCGGGAATGGTGGCGTTGATCAGCCAGATCTCGCCGTCCTTGGAATCGGCGTAGGATTCCGCGATCGTGCTCTTGCCGTTGCGGATCGACTTGACCTCGGTGCCGGTCAGCGCAATCCCCGCCTCGATCGTATCCTCGATCGCATAGTTGAAGCGGGCCTTGCGATTTTCCGCCATGACCTTGATCGGACGTTCGTTCTTGTCGGCCATGACGGTGAAACCTGGGAGTCAAACCTGATCGAGTTGCGCGCTTAAGCTAACAGTTTGGACGAAGTGCGCGCGTCACTTCTTGAGGAGATCGCGGATCTCGGTGAGTAGCACGACCTCCGCCGACGGCTTCGGCGGCTCCGCGGGCTTGGCTTCCTCCTTGCGCTTCAGCGTGTTCATGGCACGGATCACCAGGAACAGCACGAAGGCGACGATGATGAAGTTGATCGTCAGCGTCAGGAAACTGCCGTAAGCGAGCACCGCGCCCTGCTTTTTCGCATCCGCTAAGTTGGTGGCGGTCACCGCCTTCGACAAGGGGATGAAGTAGTTCGAGAAGTCGAGGCCGCCGGTGGCGGCGCCGATGATCGGCATGATGACGTCGCCGACCAGCGACGTGACGATGGCGCCGAAGGCCGCGCCGATGATGACGCCGACCGCGAGGTCGACGACATTGCCCTTCATGGCGAACTCGCGGAACTCCTTGAGCATGCGCATGCCCTTTTCGTCGACCGCCATGAAAAGCTCCCCCGGGGTTTGGTTAGCGCATCAGTTGATCAGGCCGGCATGCACCATGGCGCTGCGCACCGCAACGCGCGTCGGCTCGGAGACCGGCACCATCGGCAGCCGCAGCGTCTCGTCGAGCTTGCCGAGCAGCGACATCGCATACTTGATCGGCGCCGGATTGCTCTCGATGAAGAGGTTGTTGTGCAGCGGCATCAGCTTGTCGTGCAGCTTGAGCGCAGTGGCATGATCGCCCTTCTGCCAGGCGGCGTGGAACTCCGAGCACAGGCGCGGCGCGACGTTCGAGGTCACCGAGATGCAGCCATGGCCGCCATGGGCCATGTAGCCGATGATGGTGGCGTCCTCGCCGGACAGCTGGTTGAAATCCTCGCCCAGCGCCGCGCGCTGCTGCGAGACGCGAACCATGCTGGCGGTGGCGTCCTTGACGCCGGCGATGTTCTTCAGCTCCCACAGCCGCTTCATGGTGTCGACCGACATGTCGATCACCGAGCGCGGCGGGATGTTGTAGATGATGATCGGAATCCCGATCGCATCATTGATCGCCTTGAAGTGCTGATACATCCCTTCCTGGGTCGGCTTGTTGTAATAGGGCGTCACGATCAGCACGGCGTCCGCGCCCGCCTTCTCGGCGTGCTGGGAGAGCTCGATCGCCTCCTTGGTCGAATTGGAGCCGGCGCCCGCGATGACGGGCACGCGGCCCTTGGCCTCAGCTATGCACCACTCGACGACCTTCTTGTGCTCGTCATGGCTCAGCGTCGGGCTCTCGCCGGTGGTGCCGACCGGGACCAGGCCATTGGTGCCCTCCGAGATCTGCCAGTTCACCAGGGAGCGGAACGCCGCCTCGTCCAGCGAGCCGTTCTTGAACGGCGTGACCAAGGCGGTGAACGACCCCCGGAATTTCGTCTTGGCTGCCATGGACTTCCTCCGTACGCGGCAATCTTGAGAGCAAGCCCATACATATCGGGTCTATCCCGCCGGTAAAAGGGCCGCTGCCGCGGGACGCACCGTTTAGGCCGCGATTTTGCCGCGGTGGTGGTGCAAACCCGCCGGAAGTAAGCGCCTGTTGGTATTTTGTCCGCATATTCAATCAGATTCAGCTAGATCTTGAGCCACTTCACTGATTCGGGGCGACAAACGCCGTGACCTCCTTTCCTCGTGCCGCCTGGCGATCCGCCGGTCTGGTCGTGAGCCTGATGGCAGGGCTGTCGGTCGGCTGCGTCGCCCTCGCCAAGTCCAATGAGACGCCCGCGGACGGGACCAAGGAACCCGCCAAGCAGGCTGCCAAGGACGCAGCAAAAGGGTCAGCGAAGGACGCAGCCAAGGGAACCGGCAAGGACGCAACGAAGGGCGCAAGCAAGGGGACAGCGGGCGCCCCGGCCAAGGACGCAGCGAAGAAGCCGGCCAAGGATGCCGCCGCCAAGGATGCCGGCAAGACCGCAAGCAAGGACTCCGGGAAGGACAAGCCGAAGCCAGCGGCCGCAGCCGCGCCGAAATCACAGCCGACCGCCAACAGTTCGCCGCCCAAAACCGCACCCGCCCCGGCCGTGACGGCGACCATCAGGCCGACTGCCCCGGCCCCCGCCAAACCAATCGCCGCGCCCGTGCTTGCACCTGCGACCCGCCAGCACGCCGCACCGCGCAAGCCGGTCACGCCGGCCGCGGTCGCTGCGACCTCCTCGACGTCGCAGGCCGACAAGGACACGCTGGAGAACGTCATCGAGCTCGTCCGCAAGCGCAAGCCGGGCGATGCCACCAATTATGCGGCCTCGATCTCGGATCCCGTCGCCCGCAAGCTCGCGGAATGGATCATCCTGCGTAGCGAGGACAATGGCGCGACCGTCGAGCGCTACCGCGCCTTCCTCTCGGCCAATCCGAGCTGGCCGTCGCAGACCTTCCTGCGCCGCCGCCTCGAGGCCGCTATGTGGGACGACAGGCGCGACGAGTCCGTCGCGTGGTCCTGGTTCGAGAACGAATCCCCGGTGTCCGCCAAGGGCCGCTTCACGCTCGCCAGGGCGATGCTGGCACGCGGCGACCGCGCCAATGCCGAGCGGCTGGTGCGCGAGGCCTGGCGCAGCGATCCGATGTCGGAGGACACCGAGAACAACGCGCTCGACCAGTTCGGCGCCCTGCTGACGGCGGGCGACCAGAAGGCGCGGATGGACACCCTGCTCTATGGCAGCGAGAACGAGGCCGCGCTGCGCGCCGCAAAACGCCTCGGCGCCGGCTATATCGCGCTGGCCAAAGCCCGCATCGCCTCCGTCAAGAAGGCACCGAACGCGCGGGCATTGCTCGAGGCGGTGCCGCGCGAGCTGCACAACGATCCCGGCTTCCTCTTCAGCAAGATCCAGTTGCTGCGCCGCGAAGAGAAGTTCACTGAGGCCGCCCAGCTGATGCTATCGGCGCCGAAGGATCCGAACCGACTCTACAATCTCGACGAATGGTGGATCGAGCGGCGCCTTTTGGCGCGCAAGATGATCGACACCGAGGAATTCCGCAGCGCCTATCTCATCGCGCGCGATGCGGCCCTGCCCTCGCGCGACATCTACAAGACCGAGCAGGAATTCACCGCCGGCTGGATCGCGCTGCGCTTCCTCAACGACCCCGCAACCGCCACCCAGCATTTCGCCCGCATCGGCGTCGGCAGCGTCAACCCGACCACGCTGGCGCGCGCCGGCTATTGGCAGGGCCGCGCCGCGGAAGCCGCCGGCCGCCAGCAGGAGGCACGCAATGCCTTTGCCCGCGCAGCCGAACAATCGACCAGCTATTACGGCCAGCTCGCACGCGCCAAGCTCGGCCTGCCGCAGATCGAGCTCAACAGCCAGCCGCGCGGCCGCGGCGCCGAACGGCTTGAGATCGTGCGCGCTGCGCAGCTGCTCTACGAGCTCGACGAGCGCGAGATGGCAATACCGCTGCTGGCCGACATGGGCGAGAACGGCGATCCTGAGGCGCTCGCCGGCCTTGGCGAGCTCACCCAGCGCTACAGCGACGCGCGCGGCATGCTGCTGCTCGGCAAGGCCGCACTCAACCGCGGCCTGCCGTTCGACTTCTATGCCTACCCCGTCAACGGCATTCCGCAGTTCACGCCGATCGGCCCCGAGGTCGAGCGCAGCATCGTCTACGCCATCGCCCGGCAGGAGAGCGCGTTCAACCCGTCGGTGGTCTCGCCGGCCCAGGCCTACGGGCTGATGCAGGTGACCCCGGATGCCGCGCGCTATGTCTGCAAGCGGCACGGCGCGACCTACGATCTGGGGCGGCTCAAGAACGATTCGGTCTACAACGCCACGCTCGGCTCCGCCGAACTCGGCGGGCTGCTCGAGGATTATCGCGGCTCCTACATCATGACCTTCGCCGCCTACAATGCCGGCCGCGGCAGCGTGAAGAAGTGGATCGACCGCTACGGCGATCCGCGTGACCCCAAGGTCGATGCGGTCGACTGGGTCGAGCTGATTCCGTTCTCCGAGACGCGCAACTACGTGCAGCGCATCATGGAGAACCTTCAGGTCTACCGCGCCCGGTTCGGCGGCGGCACGCGGTTGCAGATCGAGGCCGATTTGCGCCGCGGCGTCGGCAGCGTGGAATAGAAATACCCTCCTTCGGTTCGCGGCCAAGAGCATGGGGTCTGACCCGACGCTCGGGCGAGCTATCCCAATCCAGTGCGCACCTTGAGAGCTGCCGGTGTCGCTGGTCAGACCGGCAGCTCGCGTCACTCCGGGGCTTGGAGCGCCCGTCGCCGCATATCCTACTTGCCAGCGTGCGACTGCATGGCCTTCTCTATCTGCTCCTTGACGGCTTCCAGGTTGAAGCTTGCACCCTTCTGCATCGGTGGGAACTCGATCGCCGTCTGGGCGAGCTTGCCGACCTCCTGCTGCACGAACTGGAACCGCCAGAACTCGTAAACAAACCAGTTATAGAAGGCCAACGACCCCTGCGCGCCGTTGGGCAAGTTCGTGCGTTCGAAGGGATCGAGGCGGATATTGGTGAGGATCGGCCAATCAACCTTGACCGTGCCGCCCAACCAGCCGCTCGGCTGATCGGTGAAGCGATATTTGAAGTCGTCGATGCGCACCGCGCTCAGCGTGCCCTCGGTGAAATAGAAGACCGAGTGGCGCGCAGACGGGCCTTTTCCGGTAATCAGGTCCATCTGGTTGTACCCGTCGAGGTGGACCTTGTAGGTCTTGTCGCCGAACTGCTTTCCTTTCCGCAACTCGTCGGCGATATTCGGATTGCCCGCTGCGGCGACGAAGGTCGGGAACCAATCAAGTCCGGACATGATGCCGTTCTCGACCTTTCCCGCCGGCACCTTGCCCGGCCAGCGGATCATGCAGGGCACGCGAAATCCACCTTCCATGGCCGTTCCCTTGCCGCCTGCAAATGGCGTCTGTCCGCCGTCAGGCCAGGTGAAGTTCTCCGCGCCATTGTCGGTTGTGAACGCGACGATCGTGTTATCGTCGAAGCCCTCGTCCTTGAGCTTCTTCATGACGGCGCCGACGATGTCGTCGAGCTGGGCGAATCCGCCCTCGGAAACCGACCAGCCGTTTTCGGAGTTGCGCATGTTCTCGTATTTCTCGGAGAGGTGGGTGACGACGTGCATGCGCGTCGGGTTGAGCCAGACGAAGAACGGCTTGTTGTCGCGCTTCGCCTTGTCGATGAAGTCGAACGTGATCTTCAGGATTTCGTCATCCACCGTCTCCATCCGCTTTGGATAAAGCGGTCCGGAGTCCTCGATCTTTTGCTTGCCGACCTTGCCCCAGCGCGTCTGCACCGTCGGATCGTCGACGTTGGTCGCCCAGGAATGAACCATGTTGCGCGGACCGACGGTGGCCAATAGCGCCTGCGGGTAGTTGCGGTGGGCCGGGTCTTCCATGGCGTCGAGGTGGTACAGATAGCCGAAGAACTCGTCGAAGCCGTGCATGGTCGGCAGGAATTCGTTGAGGTCGCCGAGGTGGTTCTTGCCGAACTGTCCCGTGGCGTACCCCATGGATTTCAGCGCGGTCGCAATGGTCGGCGCTTGCGCCGGCATGCCAATCGGGGAGCCTGCCTGGCCGACCGTGGTAAGCCCGGTGCGGATCGGCAATTCTCCGGTGATGAAGTTGGCGCGGCCTGCCGTGCAGCTGGCCTCGGCGTAATAGTCGGTGAAGCGCATGCCTTCCGCGGCGAGCTTGTCGAGGTTCGGAGTCCGGCTTGCCATGACGCCCTGATGGTAGGCGCCGATATTGAACCAGCCGATGTCGTCACCCATGATGAAGACGATGTTAGGCCGCTGGCCGGCCGCTGCGGGCGCCGGTGCCGGTTGCTGCGCTTGTGCCGGGCTCGTCAATCCGACGGCCGAGAGCGCCGAAGCGGCGACCAAAGAACTACCACTCAACAACAGATCGCGGCGTTTCAATCCTCCGCCGATTGATCCCGTGCTCATCTCAGGCTTTTCCGGAATCCTATCTGTACTCATGATGTGATCCTCTTCCTGGTGATGCACCTGAAGCCGAGATGGCTTGCTGAGGTGTCGATCGGCTCGGCATGACGCGCGGCCGGACGATAGCGGCGGCAGTAGTTGGGAGCGCAAAGATGCGAGCCGCCTTTGAGCACCTTGCGCGAAATCCTGAGGTTTGGCTGACAAGATCGTAGCTCGGGCCCGCCGCGAGGAGTGACGTAGCCGGTCGCATTCACGAATTTGCGGAATTGGCGGTTGGTGACCGGCGTGCGATCGATCCAGAATCCGTCGACGGTAACGCGATGGGCTGGCGCTTCCTCCGGACAATGGCGATCCGAGTCCATGCGAAACGTGCCGCCCGGCACATAAAGCATCCCCTCACCTGCCGGATGCTCGGACGATTGTCCGGAACCAGACAACGATTTCGTATCAGCCAGATTCATGACGCCCCCCGGGCGCGTGCATCAGCGGCCTGCGTTGCTTGGTTCGTGACACCGCCCGAAGAGTCGATTCGCTTGGTACGCGTCTTTCGAAAGTGGGGCCTTGACGGACGGTGAGGCGTACAGAAACGGAGCGGCCCTTCTCCGGATTGATCCAGATCAAGGGTCCACAGCTCGGCAGCAGCGGAGGCTCAAGCCTGAGGAGCTTGAAATTGGCCCGCCGACCTCGTCGGTTCTGGGACTCATCCGCCAGTTCGGAACCGTCCGATTTCGAGTGCAGAGAAACGAACGGAAGCCCTCGCCTCCGCGGCGAGATCAATCGGCGAGATGTTCGCTGGCTGTGTCAGTGAAGCGACGGGGGGACCACGTGCGCGCCGGCCGGAGATGGCGTGCAGAGCAGTCGCCGGCTCTTGTGCAACGGCCGTGACCCGAGGCGTAGCGAGCGACCGGTCACGGAAGCGACGCGCCGACCCGGCCGACCCTCGCTGGCTCGCAAGCCCATGCACCAAAAGAAAAGCCCCGGCGGTTTCCCGCCGGGGCTCTCTGTCAGGTCGTTAGACCGAACTTACCAGTTGCGCTGAGCGCGGAGCAGCAGCGTGATGCTGTCCTGATCCTTCAGCTCGTACACAGCGGCCGGCTTGGCGATCGCACCAGCACCAGCGTAAGCAAACGTACCGGCGAACTTCTGGTCGAGATGGGTCCAGTTGAGGTCAGCCGAGAACGTCAGGTTCTTGACCGGGGTCCAGCGGGTGATGATACCCACCTGGCCGATCGCGAAGTCCGGGTTACACGAGGTAACGCCAGCCACGGCGAACGTGCCACCGACGCCGCAGAGGGAGGTCTTCGCGAGCGAGCCGTACTGAGCCTGAGCGTAGGCACCGTAGATCGCCGTGTTCCAGTAGGGATCCCAGTTGTGGGTGTAGGCACCACGGAAGCCCCAGGTCTTCACGGTCTCCTGCTGGCTACCGCCACCAGCCGACGTGAACACCGTATCCGGCGCGAAGGCGAAGCCGACGCTCTGGTAGGCGATGCCGGAGCTGCCGAAGATCGAGTACGAGCTACCCGCCAGGTTCTGGAAGTTGTAGCGGGTCGCACCGTCGGTGTAGACGCCCTGGATGTTGATCACGTCACCCGCACCGGTCGGGATGTTCTTGATCGACAGAGCGAGCTGAACCGCCCAACCCCACTTGTCGTCGGGGTGGCCAGTCGGCTCGGTCGCGCCATAGTACGCAACGTGGTTGTCGTGCGCAGCGACCGACGCCTGGAAGAGACCCCAAGCCTGGTCGACGCGGACCATACCGACGAGGTTCGGCGAACGCGAGCCACCGATGGCGTTGATGCCAGAGGTGCCGCCGACGAGGCCAGCCACGGTAGCGCCGGCGAGGTTGACGTTGCCAGCCTGGTAGTAGGCCGTCGCGTCTTCCGCCGAGAATGCCGCCGTCACGCCCTGACCGAAGTCAGCGGTGTAGCTGAACTGGTTGACACCGGTGACCGTGCCGCTGCCGCCGACGAGACCGTCGAAGTTGTTGCCGGGATAGTTGGTCCAGGGCGCGTCGAACTGCGACACGGCCTTACCCATCGTGAAGCCGGCGAACTGGATGAAGGCATAGTACACGCCGAGCGAACCGCCCGAGGTACCGCCGTCAGTCGGGTTGATCGTCGTACCAACGAGGGCTGGGGTCGCACCCGAGGTGTTCAGAGCCACCGTGCTGCTGTAGGCGGTGCCGCCGAACGCGGAGCCGGTGCCCTGATAGCCGCCGGTGGTCCAGGAGAACGTCGCATCGAAGAAGGTGCGGACCACGCCGTATTCGGTCGCGGTGCGCGTATCGATGTTGAGATCTTCACGAGCGCGCGCGGTGTAGTAGTTGCTCAGGCGATTGTGCGCACCGGCGGGAGAGCCGTTGGCAATGCCGTAGACGCTGTTGGTGCCCAGCGCGACTTCAGCGCGCAGGTAACCACCCAGCTTGATGCAGGTGTCGGTGCCCGGGATGTAGTAGAAACCCGCACCGTACAGGGAGCAGATCTTCACGTATTCGACCGCCTTGGCCTTCACGGGGAGATCGGCTGCCTGCGCTCCGCCCACGGCGATCAGACCCGCCGCTGAGCCGAGCAAAAGGCTCTTAACCAACTTCATGTTAAACCTCCAAGTTGCTCTTCAGGGATGGTCACTGACCCGGACGGCCAATTCCCCAACCCCCTCTAAATCACCGCTGTTGGTCCCTTCGCGCCTTCGGACACACCCGCATGAACGCGAGGGACTTAAGCGAAAGACCTAAACGGGACGACCTCGGGATGCCCCCCTCCGTCGCTCAGTCACAATTACCGAACGTCTTTGCACACACAACAACAGAACGCTCCGGAACGGGCCTATGAAGCGCGTTTTCCGATGGGTGTTGCACAAATAACACGCAGATGTGATCGCAGCGCCTTCGTAACATACTGTTATTACTAACGTTTTCGAGGCGGTTCCATTTGCCATCAAAATTCCCCACTTAAGGAACGACGGGCAACGCCCTCGCACGCACGAGCTTTGACGCCTTCGAATCGTGGAATCAGAAGGAGACTCAAGGACAAGGCGCAGCCTCCTTCCGCAGCTCGTTTCTTGACGCATTTCTTGGTCCAGGCACGGTCACGGCGGCGCTTCGGCCCGCAGCATCCCCCTGGGATTGGCGCGGCTATCGGGCGAGCAGCTCGCCCGGCGGAGCCGGAGGACCCCCGGTCAGGCGCTCCCGCGCGCAAGCCCCTGAAATTTACCAGCAATGTCAGGTTCTTGCCTGAGAAGAGCCACGTCCATCCGTGAAAGACGTCCTTGTTTTGGGACGCCAGACGATTCCGGCACCGTGTCTGCTCTCGCCGCCTCAGGCTCGCGCCCCGAGCGCAAACCGGTTTGTCTGGAAAATCGATGGGAATATTCGAGCGAAAACACGCGCTTCCAAATTGACCGGCTCAAGCAATTAGATGCATAAGGCTCGCACCGGAGAGGTGGCCGAGTGGCTGAAGGCAACGCTTTGCTAAAGCGTCATACGGTCTCAAGCTGTATCGAGGGTTCGAATCCCTCCCTCTCCGCCACCCAACAGCAGCAGCATCAAGGTCTGTGGGTTCTTTCACCTGAAAGCGACCGCCGAACGGCTGCGAAAGCCTGCGCCAGGGATCAGCGCCGCCGCGCTCAGGCCGATTCGCGATCACCTTAATATAAGCGTGTCCGCACCTAGCCGCCGGACCGCCAGATGCGCCAGTGCCAGGGCGATATCAGCACCGGCTCGTTGGCCCAGACGTTGAACCAGACGCCGGACCTGCGGCGGGCCGGAAAGGTCCAGGGCACGATCCCTGTCTTGTGCGGCCGGCCGAGTTCCAGATCGCAATCGTCGGGCGCGATCTGAATCGGCAGCCATTGTTCATTGGTGTCGTGGGCGCTCATACCGCGCGGGTCTAGGCGGCGGCACGACATAGGATTTTGATTCAACGCAACGAGGTCCACCCGTGAAAACACGGGTCTGGACGCGATTCTCTTCCCAAGGCTGTTTCGCTCGAGGTTGGTTCCCGCGAGGAACCGCGTCAGGCGAGAATCGAGAGCCCGTTCCGATTCAAGCGGAACGGAAACGGCCCTAGTGGGCGGAAACCCAGGCCCTCGCCTCGCGCTGTGCGGCCGAGATCTCGGCGTCCGACATCTGACCCGCGACTTCCTGGCGGAGCGCCACGGCGTCCTTGCGGCCCTTCAGGGCGGCGAGGTTGAACCATTTGTGCGCGGCGACGAGATCGACGAGGCGGGAGCGGCCGCTCGCCCAATAGATCCCGCGCTCGAACAGCACGTCCGACAGCGCGCTCGCGTCGATCGGCGTCGCCGTATCGAGATCGAAAGTACCCTGAAACATAACGCATCCCCTTCTTCTTATGCCGCCTCGTCCCCCGAGCGCGGCTCCCGTCCAACTCTGATGTGCATGATCCCTTCTGGGATCGTGCACTGTTCAACTCTTCCCCAAGTCTTCTTGCCGAAGCAGTTTGCCGGCTTGTTGGAGGCGATGATGGCGGGCAAATTTGAATGGCAGTTTAAGTATCGCGATGAAGCAGACGTAAACGCGAGCACGCGGCGCCTGCGCACGGAATTCAAGAAGCCCCTGATTTGCAGGCACTTCTGCGATTCGTCAGATTCGGTTTACCCTGCGATTTTGGGAGAACGATAACCATCGCGCGCGGAGGCGCGCGTGTCCTGTGGCGTCCCCGCTCGCTGTCATCACCCGCGAGCTGGCTACGCGAAGGCCTCGCCGGGGCCTGCGGTCCTGGGACGATGAAGCTTCAGCGAAGGCGGCAGGCGGGTGACCCAGCATTGCAGGGACAGCAATGTCCGCGAGACGCCAGGATCGTCCGCTCGAAGCCAGGCGATGCGACCGCGCAGGGAGAGACGGCGCGCGCACAACGCCACTGGCGCCGCAGCCCTCGCCCGCCCCAAGGCAGCACAAGAGAGGCGCGCGGACGCGTCGCGGTCAGATCAGCAATGTCGGAAAAGGGGATGCCGGCAATACCCCGGCCTCAGGGAACGAGGGCGTCGGCGAACACGTCAGGACCAGATTCCACGTTGACCCGAAGGCCGCTTGCGGAATTGCGGAGCCCTTTGGAAGGAGAACCGCACCGAACGAAGAAAACTCGTTTCTTCTGCCGGACCGTGATTGAACGGCCCGACCGTTGACCTGATGTCTCGCCGACACCCTCTATCGTCGACCAGAACCTCTGGGAGGCGCTGATGACGTGCCGGCTGCTTTAAGAGCCGGCAACTTCAGAAGTCGAAGTTACTTCTTCTTCTTGGCGACCTTGCGGGTCTTCTTCGCAGTCTTCTTCACTGCGCTCTTCGCCTTCTTCGCCTTCTTCGCTTTCTTGGCCATGTTGCCCTCCGATGTGTGAGATGGCTTTAATCGCTGCGTGCACTCGGGGATCGAATGCACTCACCCCGAATACACCAACACGACGAAAAAAACATCTTCTCACTTAAGGAAGTGTTGACGGCGCAGTGCGCGTGCGCCAGCCGCGCCTGATTTGCCGACACGCAGAGACACGCGTCTGCGATTGCAAATGCGTCTCGCAGCATTGACGTCGTCAAGCGACGCGATTGCAAAAAAACTCTATGCAGCAAGTATTATCCTGCGCGCACACATCACGCGTGATCAGTGCGATGAAGCGCGCTGCAGTGCGCGCTGTCGCCTCGCAGGGGCGAGTCGCGGACTCTGAGTCGCGAATTTTGGCAACGAAATTATTTTCATGCTTAACGGCGCAAGCGCTCGTCAGAGCGTGTGCAAGTCGCCGTTTTGCGCGAATCGCGCGGCGGCGATTCGGTGGCGCTGCGCGCCCTCGGCGGGCGATGTTTGCCGCCAACGATGCGCGCGAACGTCGCATCGCGAAGGCGTCGCGAGGTGACGGAGCGTGTCCGTCACCTCGTTCGAACGCGTGAGGCTAGATGCCGAGCTTGGACTTGAGCAGGTCGTTGACGCTCTGCGGGTTGGCCTTGCCGCCGGACGCCTTCATCACCTGGCCGACGAACCAGCCGAGCGACTGCGGCTTGTCCTTCACCTGCGCGGCCTTGTCGGGATTGGCCGCGATGATGTCGTCGACCACCTTCTCGATCGCCGAGAGGTCGGTGACCTGCTTCATGCCGCGGCTTTCGACGAGCGCGCGCGGATCACCGCCCTCCTGCCAGACGATCTCGAACAGATCCTTGGCGATCTTGCCCGAGATCGTGCCCTCGCCGATCAGGTCGATGATCGCGGCAAGCTGCTCGGCATTGACCGGAGAGCCCGTAATATCCCGGCCTTCCTTGTTGAGACGGCCGAACAGCTCGTTGATCACCCAGTTCGCCGCCATCTTGCCGTCGCGCGCGCGATTGGCGAGCTTGTCGAGCACCGTCTCGTAGAACACCGCGCTCTCGCGCTCGGCAACGAGCACGCTCGCATCATAGGCCGACAGGCCGAAATCGGCGACGAAGCGCGCCTTCTTCTGGTCCGGCAGCTCGGGCAGCTCAGCCTTCAGCTCGTCGACCAACGTTTGGCTGAACTCGAGCGGCAGCAGATCGGGATCGGGGAAGTAGCGATAATCGTGCGCCTCTTCCTTGGACCGCATCGAGCGCGTCTCGCCCTTGTTGGGGTCGTAGAGCCGCGTTTCCTGCTCGATCTCGCCGCCATCCTCGAGGATCTCGATCTGGCGACGCGCCTCGTACTCGATTGCCTGGCCGATGAAGGTGATCGAGTTCATGTTCTTGATCTCGCAGCGGGTGCCGAGCGGCCCGCCGGGCTTACGCACGGAAACGTTCACATCGGCGCGCAACGAGCCCTTCTCCATGTCGCCGTCGCAGGTGCCGAGATAGCGCAGGATCGAGCGCAGCTTGGTCACATAGGCTTTCGCCTGCTCGGCGTCGCGGATGTCCGGTTTTGAGACGATCTCCATCAGCGCCACGCCGCAGCGGTTGAGATCGACGAAGGACAGCGACGGCGACTGGTCGTGCAGCAGCTTGCCGGCGTCCTGCTCCAGATGCAGCCGCTCGATGCCGATCGTCGCGGTTCTGCCGCCGTCGAGCTCGACCAGCACCTCGCCCTCGCCCACCACGGGCGACTTGTACTGGCTGATCTGGTAGCCCTGCGGCGAGTCCGGATAGAAATAGTTTTTCCGGTCGAACACCGAACGCAGATTGATCTTCGCGTTGAGGCCGAGCCCGGTCCGGACAGCCTGCCTGACACATTCTTCGTTGATGACGGGCAGCATGCCCGGCATCGCGGCGTCGACCAGCGACACGTGGCTGTTCGGCTCGCCGCCGAACGCCGTGGCTGCGCCTGAGAACAGTTTTGCGTTCGAGGTCACCTGGGCATGAATCTCCATGCCGATGACCATCTCCCAGTCACCGGTGGCGCCCTTGAGAAGCTTGTGCGTGGCCGTGCTCATGTCTTGCTCCCGAGCAGCGTGGCAGCGATCCGCTCCCACTCCGCTTCCAATGAATCCTTTGCAGCGGGCTGGCCGGCCTGGCGGTACCAGTAGCCGGCATTGCCGAGATCGCCTTCGACGCGGTGCAGATAGGCATGCACCCAGGCGGCGTCGCGACCCTGGTCGTCCTGAACGATCTTGTGCGCCTGGTCCCAGTCGCCCTTCGCAGCCCACCAGAGACCTCTGAGCGGCGCGTTCAGCTCCGGCGCGGGCGCCGCGCCGTCGAGGCTTGCGATGAAGCCAGCGACATTCACCACCACCTCGCGGGCGTGAAGCGGCCGGCGGCCTGCTCGATCACCTCGCCGAGCGAGAACAGCGTCTCCTCCTCGAACGGACGGCCGATCAGTTGCAGGCCGAGCGGCAGGCCCTGCGCGTCCTTGCCGGCGGGCACGGCGATGCCCGGCAGGCCCGCCATATTCACGGTCACCGTGAAGATGTCGTTGAGATACATCTCGACGGGGTCGGCGCCGCCCTTCTCGCCGATGCCGAAGGCCGCCGACGGCGTCGCCGGCGTGAGGATGGCGTCGACGCCCATGGCGAAGCAATCCTCAAAATCCTTCTTGATCAGCGTGCGTACCTTCTGCGCGCGCAAATAATAGGCGTCGTAATAGCCGGCGGAGAGCACATAGGTGCCGATCATGACGCGGCGACGCACCTCCGCGCCAAAACCTTCGGCGCGGGTGTTCTCGTACTGCTCGATGATGGTCTTGCCCTGCTCGCGCAGGCCGTAGCGGACGCCGTCATAGCGCGCGAGGTTGGACGACGCTTCCGCCGGCGCCACGATGTAATAGGCCGGCAGCGCGTACTTCGTGTGCGGGAGCGACACCTCGACGAGCTCGGCGCCGGCCGCCTTCAGCCACGCCGCGCCCTCGCTCCACAGCTTTTCGATCTCGGCCGGCATGCCGTCGAGACGATACTCCTTGGGGATGCCGATCTTCATGCCCTTCACGGACTTGCCGATCGCCGCCTCGTAATCCGGCACGGCAATGTCGACCGAGGTCGTGTCCTTCGGATCGTGCCCGGCCATCGAGCGCAGCAGCATCGCCGCATCGCGCGTGCTGCGCGCGATCGGCCCGGCCTGGTCGAGCGAAGAGGCGAAGGCGACGATGCCCCAGCGCGAGCAACGGCCGTAGGTCGGCTTGATGCCGACGGTTGCGGTGAACGCCGCCGGCTGACGGATCGAGCCGCCGGTGTCGGTCGCGGTCGCGCCCATGCACAGCAGCGCCGCCACGGCCGAGGCCGAGCCGCCGGACGAGCCGCCCGGCACCAGCGTCGTATTGCTCCCCTCGCGCCGCCAGGGATTGCCGACGGGACCGAAGCACGAGGTCTCGTTGGCCGAGCCCATCGCGAACTCGTCATTGTTGAGCTTGCCGAGCATCACGGCGCCGTCGCGCCAGAGCTGGGAGGTGACGGTGGACTCATAGGTCGGCACGAAATTGCCGAGGATTTTCGAGCACGCCGTGGTGCGCACGCCCTTGGTCGCGAACAGGTCCTTGATGCCGAGCGGAATGCCTGCGAGCGGACCGCCCTCACCCTTGGCGATCTTCTCGTCCACGGCCTTCGCCATGGCGCGCGCCTGATCCGGCGTCTCCATCACGAAGGCGTTGAGCACGCGCGCGGCTTCGATCGCGGAAAGATGCGCGTCGGTCAGCTCGAGTGACGTGAAAGTCTTGTCGGCGAGACCCTTGCGGGCCTCGGCGAGCGTCAGCGATGTCAAATCGGTCATTTATTGATCGGGCTGCAGAAGAACGGAGACAGGGTCTTGTCGTTGGCCGGGTCGTCTTTTTTGGCGGCGACCTTCGCGGCCGCCTCGATCTCGTCGAGCACGGCATTGACGGCGACATTGGGATCGGCAGCCTTGCCCTGCCGCTCCATCTTGTCGAGGTAATTCATGTAGGCCTGATAGGCCTTCTCATCGTCGCAAAGCAGACACATCGGACCACGTCCTGAAATTTACTCGACAACCTTCGGCACCAGGAAGAAGTGCCCCTCGGTCGCCGGCGCGTTGGCAACGATATCGTCGGCGATCTCGCCGTCATTGACCACGTCCTGCCGCTTCTTCATCTGCATCGGGGTGACCGAGGTCATCGGCTCCACGCCCTCGACATTGACCTCCGAGAGCTGCTCGACGAAGGCCAGCATGGCATTGAGCTCACCCTGCAGGTGCGGAACCTCGTCCTCGGAAACCGCAATGCGCGCCAGATGCGCGATGCGGCGGACGGTAGCGGCGTCGACGGACATTATATAAGGCCTCTCACGGCAAAACCTATGTGCCGTATAGCAGAGGCCGCTTTTGCGCCGCAACCGGCGCTTTCCCCTTACCCAGCCAGCACTTTCATGCGCGCCAACGCCGATTTGGCGAGATCCCGGGTCAATTCGGCCGCGGGGACCTCACGACCGAGGGCAATCGCCTGCCCGGCCCACAGATTGGTGAAATCCACCCTGCCCTGCTTTTCGGCAGCCGCCTTGAGCGGCCCCAGCGCGGTCGCGGCATGAGGAAACGGGGGCGCATCCGGCGAGACCGGGCCGGCCTCGCGCATCAGGCGGTTCTGGACACCGCGCGCCGGACGTCCGGTCATGACATTGGTGATGACGGTGGAATCGTCCCGCGCTTCAGCAAGCGCCTTGCGGCCGCCCGCACTGACCTTGGATTCCGGGCAACGCAGATAGGCGCTGCCGATCTGCACGCCGGAGGCACCGAGCGCGAAGGCCGCCGCAATGCCGCGCCCGTCCGCGATGCCGCCCGCCGCGATCACCGGCACCTTCACGGCATCGACAACCTGCGGCACCAGCGCGAACGTGCCGGGCTGCTCGGCGATCTTGTCGGTCAGGAACATGCCGCGATGGCCGCCCGCTTCGGCGCCCTGCGCAATGACGGCATCGACGCCGTGCTGCTCGAGCCAGACCGCTTCCTTCACGGTGGTGGCGGATGAGATGACGAGGCAGCCGGCGGCCTTGACGCGCCTCAGCAGCGCCTGCTCCGGCAGGCCGAAATGGAAGCTGACGACCTCCGGCTTCAGCTCCTCGACCACCTCGCAGAAGGCCGCATCGAACGGCGCGCGGTTGGCCGCAGCGATCGGCGCCGCCGGATCGAGACCATGCTCGGTGTAGTAGCCCGTCAGCCGCTGCTTCCAGCGCGCGTCGGCCTCGCTCGTGAGCTCGACCGGTGTGTGGCAGAAGAAGTTCATGTTGACCGGCGCCTTCACCCGCTGGCGGATGAGGCCGACCTGCTCGCGCGCCTTCTCCGCCGAGATCATCGCACACGGCAGCGACCCCAGCGCGCCGCCCTGCGCGGCCGCAATCACCAGCTCCGCATCTATCGCACCGGCCATCGGCGCCAGCACGATCGGGAATTCGGTCTTGAAGAGATCGATCAGTCGACGGTCAGGCCACATGGTTGTTCTCTCTCGTTCTTTCTTACCCTCCCCTGGAGGGGTAGGGTCGATCGCGCGTAGCGCGAGCGGGGTGGGGTGACAGTCTCTCCATTGAGGCGGTGCCCGCAGGGAGAGATCACCCCACCCCGCTTCGCATTTCGCTTCGCTACATGCGTAGCGACCCTCCCCCTCCAGGGGAGGGTGAAAGATTCTGCGGCGCCGTCACCGAATTCCGCCGCCCAGCGATCAACTGCTCGGCCTCAACCACAATCCGCTCGACGATCTCCGCCGCCGGTGGAATATCATGGATCAGCCCGACCGCCTCGCCGGCGATCACGGCCGCAACATCAAAATTGCCCGCCGCCTTTGCCGCCGCATACTCGGCCGCGACTGCGGCAACATTCTGCATCAGCTCGACCTCGCGCCCGATCCAGCGCCGGGCGTGGTCGTTGACCAGACACCGTCCCGTGAACGGCGCCGGCCAGACATTGTTGCGGGAGAGATCGAAGATGATGCCGCGCACGGTCGAGCCGCTGTTCGCTGCACAGATGCGCCGCTTGGCCTCCTCCGCGCCGTCGGCCTCCCGGCTGGCATAGAAGCGCGTGCCGAGCAGGACGCCGCTTGCACCCAGCACCATCATCGCGGCGAGCCCGCGCCCGTCGGCGATGCCGCCGGCCGCAACGACAGGCACGCGGCCTGCTGCGAGATCGACAATGGCAGGCACGAGATCGACGGTGGTACGTGAAGCACCGTGACCGCCCGCCTCCGTCCCCTGCGCGATCAGGATGTCGGCGCCGGCAGCGAGCGCCTGCCGCGCCATCGCCTCGTCCTGCACCTGGCAGATCAGGCGCGCGCCGGCCGACTTGATCTTCGGTGCGAACGGCGCGGGATCGCCGAACGACAACATGATCGCAGACGGCTTTGCAGCAAGCGCGACATCGAGCAGCTCGGGCTTTCGGGCGAGGCTCCATGTGATGAAGCCGATGCCGAATGGCGCACGCAGTTCGGCGAGCTTCGCCGTCTCCTGCTCCAGCCAAGCCCGCTCGCCATAGCCGCCGCCGAGAATGCCGAACCCGCCGGCGCGGCTCACCGCCGTCACCAAGCGACTGCCGGCGATGACATCCATCGGCGCCAGCAGGATCGGATGCCTGGTCTGGAGCAGCGTGGTCAGCGACGTCGCAAGCGGCATGGTCTCTCTCCGATCTGGACAGCGAGACTAGGCGCGACTAGCATTCTCGAAAAATGAATTGTTGCGAACGCTGCCATCTCAAAAGCGAAACGACGCCATGGAACTCAGCGACATCCAGACCTTTGCCGCGGTCGCCCGCACCGGCGGCATCACCCGCGCCGCTGAAGAGCTCAACACGGTGCAATCGAACGTCACCCAGCGCGTGAAGGCCCTGGAAGCCGAGATCGGCACGCCGCTGTTCGAGCGCCATAGCCGCGGCATGACGCTGACCGGCGCCGGCAAACGTCTCCTCCCCTACGCACAGCGGATGGCCGCGCTGTCGCGCGAGGCGGTGCTCGCCGCACGCGACGATGGCGAGCCGAAGGGGCCGCTGGCGATCGGCTCGATGGAGACGACCGCCGCCGTGCGCTTGCCGCCGCTGCTCGCCGATTTCCACCGCCGCTTCCCGGCCGTGCGCCTCTCCTTGCGCACCGCGACCACGGCCGATCTCGTCGCCGGCGTGCTCGAAGGCGCGCTCGACGGCGCCTTCGTCGCAGGTCCCATCGCGCATGCCGACCTTACCGCGACCAGCGCCTTCCGCGAGGAGCTGGTGCTGGTCAGCGCGCGGCGCTGGACTTCGCTTGCGGAGTTGCGGGCCGGCACGCCGGAGTCCGGTCCGACCGCGCTGGTGTTCCGCACCGGCTGCACCTATCGCCAGCGGCTCGAGCAGGTGTTCGTCGAATTCGGCTGGCCGTCGGCCACACGCTTCGAGCTTGGCACGCTCGACGGCATGATCGGCTGCGTCGCCGCCGACATGGGCGTGACGCTGCTGCCGCGCGCGGTCGTCGAACGCAGCTCGATGAACGGCAGCGTGTCGATCCACACGCTGAGCACCTCGCACGCACGCGCGGAAACGCTCTTCATCCAGCGCAGCGCCGGACATCAATACAGCGCGCTTCAGGGTTTCATCTCCTGCCTGAAGAAGGATGATGACGTCATCGCGGCCTGACGCGACGCGAACGTTCCATCGCACGAAATTCACTGTCACAAATCTGTCGTACTTGAATCTGTCCTCGATGCTGCGTTCAGCCGTCGCATCGGCGCACGTCGAAAAGTTTTGAAGCCTGTGAGTTTTCTACGTTAGGATGCGCGACTAGCCAGCACGAAACCAAAAACGAAGCCATAACATCGGGAGGACTATCGATGCGCAATACGCTCGTGTTGTGCTGTGTCGCCGCGTTGTCGGCGATCTCAGGTACTGCAATCGCACAGGACTGGACCAAATCGAAATGGGGGCCGAACGACGAGATCGGCGCCGCCAACTACATGACGCCCGAGCTCGTGGTGAAGGCGGCATCGCTGGTGAAGACCGGCAAGACCTACGCCCTCGGCATTCCCGTCACGTCGCAGACACCCGCCTATCCGCCGCGCAGCTTCAAGATCACCGTGGTGCAGCCGGGGCAGGCCGGCAGCCCGGGCCTTGGTCCCAACAAGGCAACCTATAACGACGACATCCTCGACACCTGGGTCGGCATCGGCAGCCAGCTCGACGGGCTCGGCCATCTCGGCGTCGAGCACGTCTATTACAACGGCAACAAACTCGCCGACTTCGCCGATCCCACCGGGCTGAAGAAGCTCGGCATCGAGAAGGTGCCGCCGATGGTCACCCGCGGCGTCCTGCTCGACATGGCCGCCTATTTCAAGACCGACGTGGTGAAGGAAGGCACCGCCTTCAACGTCAAGGAGATCGAGGAAGCCGCCAAGCAGCAGAACGTCGAGATCCGCCAAGGCGACGTCGTCATCTTCCACACCGGCTGGCTCAGCCTGATCGGCAAGGATGACAAGCGTTACTCGGCGGGCGAGCCCGGTCTCGGCGTCGAAGGCGCAAAGTACCTGACCGGCAAGGGCGTCGTCGCTGTTGGCGCCGACACCTGGGCGCTCGAGGTGCTGCCGTTCGAGTCCAAGAACGTGTTCGAGGTGCACCAGATCCTGCTCGCGATGAACGGGACCTACATCCTCGAGAACATGGACACCGCCGCGCTCGCCCGGGACAAGGGTTATGAATTCCTGTTCGTGCTGGGACAGCCGCGCTGGACCGGCGGCGTGCAGGCGATGATCAACCCGATCGCGATCCGCTGATCTGAGGCCGGGCGAGGAGCCGTTTGCTGTCCTGCAGGCCCCCTCGCCCGCCCCTCCGTCACTGCGGCCTCAGATGCCACCGCCGCAACGCGACCAAGGCCCAGATCGCCTCGACGAGGCCGAACGGCCAGGCGCCCTGCAGGAAGCCGTAAGCCGAGCCGAGCGCGCACGACACCGCGAACAGCAGCACGAACCAGCGGCTGCGATCTTCCAGGGCATAGCAGACCAGCATCGCCGTCACGGCAAACAAGCCGAATAGTGTCAGCGCATCCATGTTCCGGGTTCACTCCGCAGCGCGACGCATGATATGCGCTACATCCATGCCGGCTCTTATCCTGCCTCTCGTCGATGCTGCAACCCACTGGCCCGAACGCGGCGCGCTGGTCGGGCTCGACCTCGGCACAAAAACGATTGGCGTCGCCGTGTCCGACCCGGACCGGCGGCTGGCGACCGGCGTCGAGACGATCCAGCGCAAGCAGTTCAAGCAGGATGCCGCCCGGCTGCTTGCCATCGCGGCCGAGCGCAAGGCGGCCGGCTTCGTGCTCGGCCTGCCCATCAACATGGACGGCAGCGAGGGCCCGCGCGCGCAATCCACCCGCGCCTTCGCCCGCAACCTCGCCGGCCTCACCGCCCTCCCCATCGGCCTCTGGGACGAGCGCCTGTCGACCGCGGCCGTCGAGCGCGAGCTGATCGGCATGGACGTCAGCCGCGCCAAGCGGGCCGAGGTGATCGACGAGCACGCCGCGATCTTCATCCTGCAAGGTGCGCTCGACCGCCTGACCAATCTGCGCACCGGCTGATCCCATGACTGTGGTGATCGCGGCGCTGCTGCCGGTCTTCATCCTCATCGTGCTCGGCGTCGTGCTCCGGCACAGCCTGATGCGGCTGGACACGCAATGGCACGGGCTGGAGCGGCTGACCTATTTCGTGCTGTTCCCGATGTTGCTGATCCAGACGCTGGTGAAGGCGGACCTGACAAAGGTGCCGGTCGCCGGGGTCGGCGGCGCACTGCTGCTGTCGGCACTGGCGATGTCGCTGCTCTGCCTCGCACTGCGCCCGGCGCTGTCGCGGCTCGACATCGACGGCCCCGCCTTCACCTCGATCTTCCAGGGCGCGACGCGCTGGCAGACCTATGTCGCGCTCTCCGTCTCCGCCAACATGTTCGGCGATGTCGGGCTGGCACTCGCTTCCGTGGCCATGGTCGCAATCATCCCGCTGGTCAACGTCTTCAGCGTGGCCGTGCTTGCGCACTATGCTTCGCCGGAGAAGCAGTCCGTGCGCGCGATCGTCATGACGGTGATCCGCAATCCCCTGATCTGGGCCTGCGCCATCGGGCTTCTCGTCAATGTCGTCCATCTGCCGCTGCCAAAGATCTGGCACGAGGTGGCGGACGCGCTCGGCCGCTCCTCGCTCGCCATCGGCCTGCTCGTGACCGGCGCCGGCCTCCAGCTCAAGGGCCTGCTCCGCCCCAGCGTGGGCGTGACGATCGGGGTGGCGTTCAAGCTGGCGCTGATGCCGATACTTGCGCTGGCACTCGCCGCCTGGTTCGGGCTGTCAGGCACCAACCTTGCGATCGTCGCGATCTGCGCGGCGGTGCCGACCTCGCCAAGCGCCTATGTGCTGGCTCGCCAGATGGGCGGCGATGCGCCGCTGCTAGCGCAGATCATCACGCTGCAAACGATCTTGGCCGCGATCACCATGCCGGTCGCGATCGCGCTGGTGGCCTAGCTCCCCAACCACATCGTCAGCACCACCGCCGTCATGTTGTTGAGCGCGTGCAATATGATCGTCAGCCAGAGCGAACCCGCGCGATGGCGCATGTAACCGAACCACAGGCCGATGGTGAAGACCTCGGCGAGAAAGTAGATGTCGTATTGCAGGTGCACGACCGTCCACACCAGCGACGACAGCAGAATCGCGCCGGGCACGCGCAAAAAGCTCGCCGACCAACCGCGTAACAGGAATCCGCGCGCCAAGACCTCTTCCGACATCGGCGCGGCCACGCTGAAGGCGAGCAGCAGCAGGAGCGCGGCGCCCTTGTCGCGGCCGGTTTTCAACAGATCGGTCATGAAGCCCGGCGTCGCCTCGCGGCCGAGCGATCGCGACGCCACCTCCCAGGCCAGGACGATGAGGACGAGACCGACGGCGCCGAACAGCAGCTGCTTCCAGGACGGCCAATAGAGCGCGAGATAGTCGACGAAGGCCGCCTTCTTGATGCGGATGGCGAGCCACACCGCCGCCAGCGTCGCCGGCAGGCCCATAATCACCGACAGCGCCAGCGCCTGGGGCTCGTGACCGATCGACTGGAACGAGGCCATGTCGATCGGGACGCCGCGAAGCACGACCAGCAGCACGATGGCACTGAGCTGCCCAACGAACATCGCGAAGAAGATGAAGAGGCCCCAGAGCGCGGTGCCCCAGAACTTCCAGACGCGCGGCGGCGCAGGCGTCATGACGAGCGGCGGATGATCGGGATTGAGGGAGTCCATCAGGAGGCTTTCGTTGGGAAGGCTCACGGCAGCGCCCGCTCCAGCAGCGCGCGAACGTCGTTGCTCTCGAGCTCCACCGCGCCATACATGCTGGCATGGGTCGTTGCGAGGCGCGTGGCGGCGAACAGCTCGGCCTGACGTGGCGAGACGCCATTGAGCGCGGCGGCCGACGCCAGCAGCGCCAGCCTCTCGACCGCGAGGCGCGCGACGCGTTCGCCATCGGCGCGGCGAAAGGTCTTGCCGATGAACGCGGCCGCCTCGCCTGCGCCCGGCAGGCCTTTGGTCTCGGCCGCGAGCGACTGCAGCACCGCCGTCGCCGCATCCGGCTCGCGCGCGAGCGCGCGCAGCACGTCGAGGCACATCACGTTGCCCGAGCCCTCCCAGATCGCGTTGACCGGCGACTCCCGGTAGTGGCGCGCCAAAATGCCGTCCTCGACATAGCCGTTGCCGCCGAGGCACTCCATCGCCTCGTAAAGAAATGCCGGCGCACTCTTGCAGGTCCAGTATTTGATCGCGGGCGTCAGCAGCCGCATGTAGGCGGCCTCGGACGCATCGTGCGGGGTGCGGTCGAAGGCACGGCAGAGCCGCATCACCAGCGCCGTGCTCGCTTCCACATGCAGCGCCATGTCCGACAGCACGGCCTGCATCAGGGGCTGATCGGCCAGATGCTTCTGGAACACGCTGCGGTGGCGGGCGTGATGCAGCGCATGGGCGAGGCCCGAACGCATCAGGCCGACCGAGGCGATGGCGCAATCCTGCCGCGTCAGCTGCACCATCTGGATGATGGTGCGGATGCCCTTGCCCTCCTCGCCGACGGCTTCCGCATAGGCGCCGACGAACTCGACCTCGGAGGACGCATTGGAACGGTTGCCGAGCTTGTCCTTCAGCCGCTGGAACTGGATCGCATTGACCGAGCCGTCCGGCGCAAAGCGCGGCATGAAGAAACAGGTCAGACCTTGCTCGGCCTGCGCCAGCACCAGAAACGCGTCGCACATCGGCGCCGACATGAACCATTTGTGCCCGGTGATGCGATAGGCATCGCCGTCGCGCACCGCGCGCGTCATGTTGGCGCGGACGTCGGTGCCGCCCTGCTTCTCGGTCATGCCCATGCCGAGCGTCATGCCGCGCTTGTCCCACCACGGCGCGAAGCCGGGATCGTAGCTCTTGGTCGACAGCACCGGCATCACGCGCGCGAGCAGGTCCGGCTGCATCGCCAGCGCCGCCACGGAGGCGCGCGTCATCGTAATGGGGCAGAGATGGCCGGTCTCGACTTGCGCAGCGATGTAGAACCTTGCGGCCCGGATGACCTCGGCCGCGTCGCCCGCAGGCCGACCGTCCGTCGTCCAGGTCGAATTGTGCACGCCGGCATGCGCGCTGTGCGCCATCAGCTCGTGATACGAGGGGTGAAACTCGACCTGGTCGCGGCGATTGCCTTTCGCATCGAAGGTCCGCAGCTTCGGCGTGTTCTCGTTCGCCACGCGCCCGCGATCCGCCATCGCGGCCGAGCCCCAATGCCTGCCGAACTCCGACAGCTCGCGTTCCGCCGCCGCGCCGCCATTGGCCTTGACCGCATCGACCAGCGGCCGATCCACCGCGAACAGGTCGACGTCCTCGAATGGCGGCGACTGGTTGAAGACCTCGTGGGTCGCGAAACTGGGCTGGGTCATCGTACGTCCTCGGCGCGGAATCAGTTCCGGCGCGGCTGGATCGGGAAATCATAGGCCGCCCCGCCCGCCCCCGGCAGGGAAAAGTGCCACCACTCCTTCGAATAGTTCACAAAGCCTTGCCTGGCCATCGCAGCCACCAGCCGCCTGCGCCAGGCGCGCTGCTCCTGTGTGATCGACGGTGCCGCGGTATGGCCCCTGGCGTCGGTACAGTCGTAGCCGGTGCCCATGTCGACGCTGCCTTCCGGCGCCCGCGCCTCGACCGGTGCCGTGCAATCGGCATAGGTCCTTGTCGGGTCATATTTGCCGGAATTGTCGGCCTTGAGATCGACCAGCGTGAGGTCGAGTGCGGCACCGGTGGAATGCTGCGAGCGGCTCGCGATGTAGCCGAGGCGAAACAGCTCGGTCTTCGGAATCTTTGGATTGTAGCGCCGCTCGGCGGCGGTCTCGTGGCCATTCTGCGACCACTTGACCATGTCGAGCGAGGCCCGCGCCGGGCGGTAGCAGTCGAACATTTTCAGCGACAGATATTGCGCGGCGAGCTCGGCTTGAACCGCCCTCAGCCGCTCCCCCACCTCCCGTTTCACCACGCACTCGCCGGCGCTGTAGCCGGCAAGCGGACGGCCGACGAAATTGTTCGACGTGGCGTAGCGGATGTCCTGGATGATGCTGGGATCGATCTCGCGCAGGTAGACGAAGCCGCCGGGGAGCGACTGGGCGGCCGCGGATGAGATGGAAGCGATCATGAAAAATGAAATTGAAATAGATCTGACCAAGCTCATTCACCTTCCCCTGTCATTCCGGGGCGATGCGACAGGACCGCGAAGCGCGGCCTGGAGCATCGAGCCCGGAATCCCGAGATTCCGGGTCTGGCGCTGGCGCGCCATCCCGGAATGACTGTGCGGGAGACAGATCAGGGGATAACTCCGGTCCCGCTCTTTGCCCCTTGCCCCACCCCCGGTCCGCGCCTATAGCTCTGCTTTTAATGACATCGAAATCGACCTTCGTCCTCGGCCACCGGCATTTGCTGGGCATCGAGGGCCTTTCCGCGGCCGACATCACCGGCCTCCTCGACCTGTCTGAAGAATATGTCGAGCTCAACCGCCAGGTTGACAAGAAGCGCACCGTCCTGCGTGGACGGACGCAGGTGAACCTCTTCTTCGAGGCCTCCACCCGGACCCAATCCTCGTTCGAGCTCGCGGGAAAGCGGCTCGGCGCCGACGTCATGAACATGTCGGTGGCGTCCTCGTCCATCAAGAAGGGCGAGACGCTGATCGACACCGCGATGACGCTCAACGCGATGCATCCGGACATCCTGGTGATGCGCCATCACGCCTCCGGCGCCGTGGAACTGCTGGCCCGCAAGGTTGACGGTTCCGTGATCAATGCCGGCGACGGCGCGCACGAGCATCCGACCCAGGCGCTGCTCGACGCCCTGACCATTCGCCGCAACAAGGGCCGCATCGAGGGGCTCGTGGTTGCGATCTGCGGCGACGTGCTGCATTCGCGCGTCGCCCGTTCCAACATCATCCTGCTCAACACCATGGGCGCCCGCGTCCGCGTCGTCGGCCCCTCCACCCTGCTGCCGCCCGGCATCGAGCGGATGGGCGTCGAGGTCGCGCGCGACATGCGCGAGGGCCTCAACGGCGCCGACATCGTCATGATGCTGCGGCTGCAACGCGAGCGCATGAACGGCTCCTTCGTGCCGTCGACCTCCGAGTACTTCAACTATTTCGGGCTCGACCAGAAGAAGCTCGCTTACGCCAAGCCGGACGCCCTCGTCATGCATCCCGGCCCGATGAACCGGGGCGTCGAGATCGACACGGCGGTCGCGGACGGCGCGCAGTCCCTGATCCGCGAACAGGTGGAGATGGGTGTCGCCGTCCGTATGGCGGTGCTGGAAGCACTCGCCCGTAACCTGCCGAACGCGTGATGCCCATGCTGACCGACCGCCGACCCATCCTGCTCGCCAACGCCCGCGTCGTCGATCCCTCCAGGGATTTCGACGGCGTCGGCGACGTCCTGATTGCCGACGGCACCATCCGCGAGACCCGCCGCGGCATCGGCGCGGCCGGCGTCCCTGAAGGCACCGACGTCGTCAACTGTGCCGGCAAGATCGTGGCGCCCGGCCTGATCGACATGCGCGCCTTCGTCGGTGAGCCCGGCTACAGCCATCGCGAGACCTTTGCCACCGCGAGCCAGGCGGCTGCGACCGGCGGCATCACCACCATCATCTGCCAGCCCGACACCCTGCCCGTGGTCGACAATTCGGCGACCGTCGACTTCGTGATGCGGCGCGCCCGCGACACCGCGATCGTCAACATCCAGCCGATGGCAGCGCTCACCAAGGGCATGCACGGCCAGGAGATGACCGAGTTCGGCCTGCTGAAAGCCGCGGGCGCCGTGGCTTTCAGCGATGGCGACAAAAGCGTGACCAATGCGCAGGTGATGCGCCGCGCGCTGACCTACGCGCGCGATTTCGACGCGCTGATCGTGCACTACACGGAGGACCCCGATCTCGTCGGCGAAGGCGTGATGAACGAGGGCGAGTTCGCATCGCGACTGGGCCTGATGGGCATCCCGAGTGCCGCCGAGGCGGTGATCCTCGAGCGCGACATGCGCCTCGTCGCACTGACCGGCGGCCGCTATCACGCGGCATCGCTGTCCTGCATCGATTCCCTCGACGTGCTGAAACGCGCCCGCGACGCCGGGCTCGCCGTCAGCGCCTCGGTCTCGATCAACCACCTCGCGCTGAACGAGAACGACATCGGCCCCTACCGGACGTTCCTGAAACTGTCGCCGCCGCTGCGCACCGAGGACGACCGCCGCGCGCTGGTCGCCGCCGTCGCCTCCGGCCTCGTCGACGTCATCATGTCCGATCACAATCCGCAGGACGTCGAGGTCAAGCGCCTGCCGTTCGCGGAAGCCGCGCCCGGCGCCATCGGCCTGGAGACCATGCTGCCCGCCGGCCTGCGGCTTGTGCACAATGGTGAGCTGGAGCTGAAGACGCTGATCCGGGCGATGTCGACCCGGCCGGCGGAGCTGCTCGGCCTGCCGGGCGGAACCCTGCGCGCGGGTGCGCCTGCGGACGTGATCGTGATCGACCCCGATGTGCCCTGGGTGGTCGATCCCGCCGACCTCAAATCGCCCTGCAAGAACACCCCGTTCGACGAGGCCCGCTTTACAGGCCGCGTGGTGCGCACCATTGTCGGCGGACGGACGGTCTACGAGCATGTCTGACGTGCGAGTTCTTGCGCGGCGTCCGGGTTCGACATGCAGATGCGGCCTTTGGAGATCCAGCCATGGGGCTTGAAGCCTTCCTGCCGGTGGCCTTCGTCATCGGCTACCTGCTCGGCTCGATTCCGTTCGGGCTGGTCCTCACCAAACTTGCCGGCACGCAGGATATCCGCTCGATCGGCTCCGGCAGCATCGGCGCCACCAATGTGCTGCGCACGGGACGCAAGAGCCTTGCCGCGGGCACCCTGCTGTTCGATGCACTGAAGGGTACCGTGGCCGTGGTGATCGCCGGCTACGTCGCCGGCCCCAATGCCGCGATGGTGGCCGGGCTCGGCGCTTTCCTCGGGCACCTCTTTCCGGTCTGGCTCAAGTTCAAGGGCGGAAAAGGTGTCGCCGTCTATATCGGCATCCTGCTCGGACTGTTCTGGCCGGCCGCGGTGGTGTTCTGCCTGCTCTGGCTGGCGACCGCCTTCACCACCCGCTACTCCTCGCTCTCGGCGCTGGTGGCGTCCTTCATCACGCCGATGTTCCTGTGGTGGTTCGGCCATCTCGCCTTGTCTGCGCTGTTCGCAGTGCTGACGCTGCTGCTGTTCTACGCGCATCGCGAGAACATCAAGCGGCTGCAATCGGGCAAGGAAAGCCGGATCGGCGAGAAGGCCTAGGGCGTTTTCGAGCGAAGTGGATACCGGTTCGCGTCAAGAAAACGCGTCAAACAAAATCCAAGGCTGAAAAAAGTACGGATACTGCCGCACCCTTTCCGCATTATATGCCAAATCCTGTTCGCAACTTCCGCACCACTCGCGGCAGGCTGTAGCGGACGGGTTCCATGCCTGTCATCCTGACGTGGAAGATGGCGTTACGCGGTTGCTCAGAATGAGCGAGAAGATGGTCGGCGCGCAGATTGACGGTGGTTCGCAAGGTGCAGCACGCACCGCGGCAAGCCGGCTGCTCTTCGCAACGGACATCTGGTCCGCTGCCCCCTCGCCGCCTCCCGCTCCTGAGCCTGCCTCCGTTGCACCGCCCGCGCCGCCGCCTGTTCCGGCCGCGCAACCTCCGCGTCCTGTCGAGGCGGTCACCGTCGCCGCACCTGTTGCGCCGACTCCATCGGGACAATGGCCACCGCGAAAACTCTCGCTGGCCCTCCAGGGCGGCGGCACCTTCGCCGCCTTCACCTGGGGCGTGCTGGAGCGGCTGCTGGAAGAGCCTGATATCGAAATCGACACCATCAGCGGCGCCAGCGCCGGCGCCGTCAATGCGCTCCTGCTCGCCTCCGGCCTCGCCGAGGGGGGCCGTGAAGCCGCCCGCAGCCGGCTGAACCGGTTCTGGGTCCGCCTGATGCATGAGGCCTCGTTCCGCTCATTGATGCTGGTCGGCGGCTTCTCGCCGGCGGGAAGCTCGGTCGCGTTCGGGCCGACCCTGCGCTCCGGCCAGTTCGACCCCTTCGATCTCGATCCGCTCAGGCAGGCGCTGTCGCGCGACATCGATTTCGCGGCGCTGCGCGAAGTGAAATCGCCCAGACTCCTGATCGCGGCGACGCGGATCCGCGACGGGCAGCAACGGATCTTCCGCAACGATGCCATCACCGCCGACGTCGCGCTGGCCTCGACCTGCCCGCCGCTGGTGCATTGCGCCGTCGAGATCGACGGCGAGGCCTATTGGGACGGCGGCTTCGGCGGCAATCCGCCGCTGGTGAGGCTGGTGCAGGACACGTCGGCGACGGACGTGCTGCTGGTCCAGGTCACGCCGTCGCGCGACAGCTACGTGCCGATCACGCTCGCCGCGATCGACCGCCGGCTCGACCAGATCGCGGCGAACGCCGCGCTCAATGCCGAGATCGCGGCGATCGCATGGGCGCAGTCAAAGACGGCACCTTCCCTGCGGCTATCGAGGATCGCTGCGGAAGACTCCGTCGACGGGCTGGCGCAGCGCTCATCGACCGATCTCGGCCGCGGCTTCATCCGCCTGTTGCACCGGAGCGGCCGCGAAGCCGCCGAGCGCTGGCTTTGGCAAGGCACGAATGCCGAAGGCGCACACAGAGAACCCGGCCAACGAGCCGCTTCCGTCGAACCAACGCTGATCGATTGAAACGGACGCTTGATTCGAGGACGAACGGCGCGGCCCTGCGCACTCGCAGACGTCTGAAGGAACGTGGGGGCTGGATAGCAGGAGCCCGGGTTGGTAAGCAGACCGCGGCGTGAGGCCGCCCCGCTTCGGACGAGAGACCGTGGACAAGCTTCCAGCAACACTGAGTCTTCAGATGATCACGATTCCGACCGGCATCGTGGCGCTGAGAGACGACCGGACCCGGCGGCGCTGGGATGTCGAACTACAATCCTACAGGATTGCCGCTGCCCCTGTGACGCAGGCACTCTACGCCGAGATCACCGGGACGTTGCCTCCTTCGGAGTTGGATGCCAATTGCCCCGTTGAAAACGTGTCCTGGCTCGACGCGGTCGCGTTCTGCAATCTGCTATCCGGAAGACTGGGACTCTCGGCCGCCTATGTCATGGACGATGACGCCCAAGGGGCCTCACTCGTCGCGGACGCTGACGGTTACAGGTTGCCGAACGAAGCGGAGTGGGAATACGCCTGTCGGGCGGGAAGCCACGGCCCCCGATATGGCCACCTCGACGACATCGCCTGGTTCGCCGAAAACTCAGGCGGTCGGCCTCAGCCCGTGGGCAGCAAGCAACCAAACGCCTGGGGACTCTATGACATGATCGGCAACGTATGGGAGTGGTGCTACGACCAGTACGACCCGCAGGTCTACGGAGCATACCGGACCTTCCGTGGCGGCGGCTGGGCGGATCATGAAAGAGGTTGCTTGGCAACCAATCGCCGGCGTAGCCATCCGACCTTTCGGATCGACGATCTGGGCTTTCGCCTCTGCACAAACGCATGGAGTGCCGGGAACAGCCGTTCGGAAGAATAGCAACGAGTCGACTGTTTATCGCTTTCCGGACAGAGAACATCCAGCGGAGACCACTCCGCTGCCGAATTCAAACCGAAACTCTTTTGTCCCGATCAATTCGCGCTAGCCTGACTTCGCCAGCGCATTCTCCAGGAACCACGCCGTCGCCAGCGCATGCGCGTCATTGCCGAAGCGCGCGATCACCTGCACGCCGATCGGCAGGCCGTTGACCTTCAGCACGGGCACGTTGACGCAAGGATTGCCCATCAGTGTCCAGAGCCGGTTGTAGCGAGGATCGCCTGTCGTCGCGAGCGCCTTGGTCGGCGCGGTGCCGGGCGCAGAATAAGTGAGCAGCACGTCGACCCCTTCGAACAGCTCGCCGAGCTCGCGACGGCCGCGGCGGGCGATCCGGCGTGCATCGTCGTATTCTTTCGGCGTCAGTCCGACGGTCTCATCGAGGCTGGCGCGCAGCATCGGCGCGATCTCGTCGTGACGCGCGTCAAACTCCCAGGCGAGCGCGCGATGCGCCTCAAAGTTCTGGATGATGGGATGGATGCGCCAGGATTCCCTGACCGCCTCGGGCAGATCGATGGTCTGCACGCTGGCGCCGGCCTTCTCGGCCGCCTTGATCGCCGCCTGCAAGCCCTCCTCTGCCGCCGGCTCCACGGCCTTGGCAAACTCCTGCCTGACCACGCCGATGCGCGGCGCTTTCGCCGGCGTAATACCGGAGAATTCGGTGCGGCCAGTCATCGCCAAAAGCCCGCGCGCGAGATCTTCTGCGCGCGATCCGAACAGGCCGACCGTATCGAGCGCCCACGAATAGCACTTCACGCCGACCGTCGGCAGCATGCGGAACGATGGCTTGATCGCGGCGGCCCCGCAGTAAGCGGCCGGCCGGATCACCGAGCCGCCGGTCTGGGTGCCAAGCGCCAGCGGAATCATGCCAGCGCCGACGGCTGCGGCCGAGCCGGCGGACGAGCCGCCCGGCGTATGGCCGAGATTGTGCGGATTGAGCGTCGGGGTCGGATCACTCGAGGCGAACGCTGTGGTCGTGGTCTTGCCGATGATGGTCGCGCCTGCCCGCTTCAGCATCATCACGACCGGCGCATCCGAGCGCGGCTGCCAGCCGCGATAGATCTCCGAGCCCATCTCGGTCGGCATGTTGGCGGTGTCGATGATGTCCTTGATGCCGACCGCGATGCCCCGCAGCGGCCCGGAGGCTTGCGCCTTCGCGGATTTGTCGTGCCGGACGAAGGCGCGGACGTCGTTCTCCTTGGCCTCGATCGCCGCGTGCGACTGGGCGATGGCGGCCTCGGGCGAAAGCTCGCCCGCTTCAATGCGGCGCTGGAGGTCGGCAAGTGAGATCATGGGTATCCCTAAGTAAAGGTGCCTCGGTCGCTGAACGGCAGAGGCAGGCCGTGCTCGTCCAGGACGGCCTTGTAGTGATTGAGGTAAGACCAAAGCCGGTTTCTGAGCTCGTTGGCATTCTCGTACGCTTCCGACGACCGGTCGAGGGCCGAACAGGCATCGTCTGCCATGCAACAGAGCGAGTGTAGGGTATCGCCCTGGATCAGCACGCCGGGAAAATGCCGTTCCGGGTGACGCATCACCGCCGCGTTCGTGGTGTCGGCGAAAATCTCGACCGGTGCGACACGCATTCCAATGCCTCAGACAACAATCCGCTTGGTCACTATCCATTTATTGGGGTGTCGCAGCCGGGTCCAGCCCCTTCCCTACGCCCTCAGGTTGTTCCATGCTGCCCCTGCAAGGAGGCGCCGTGGACGCCATCAACCCAAGTGTGGAGCTGACCGAGGCTGAGCGGATCGACCGCCTGCGGCTGATCCGCTCCGACAATGTGGGCCCGCGCACCTTCCGCTCGCTGGTCGATCATTTCGGCAGTGCGCGCGCGGCGCTGGAGCGGCTGCCGGATCTGGCGCGCCGCGGCGGCGCGCAGCGATCGGGGCGCATCTGCAGCGCGGATGAGGCGAAGGCCGAGCTCACCGCGAGCCGCAAATTCGGCATCGCCTGGCTCGCGCCCGGCGAGGACGGCTATCCGGCGCGGCTCGCGATGATCGACGATGCGCCGCCGCTGCTCGCCGTGCGCGGGGACGCAAAGACCCTGATGCGGCCGATGATCGCGATCGTCGGCTCGCGCAACGCCTCCGGCGCCGGCTTGAAGTTCGCCGGCCAGCTCGCGCGCGAGCTTGGCGAAGCCGGCTTCGTCATCATCTCGGGACTGGCGCGCGGCGTCGACCAGGCGGCGCATCGCACCAGCGTCGAGAGCGGCACGATCGCGGTGCTCGCCGGCGGCCATGACTGCATCTATCCGCCCGAGCATGGCGACCTGCTCGCCGCGATCCTCGATCGCGCGGGCGCGGCGATCTCCGAGATGCCGCTCGGCCATGAGCCGCGCGCCCGCGACTTCCCCCGCCGCAACCGCCTGATCTCGGGCGCCGCGTTCGGCGTCGTCGTGGTGGAGGCGGCGCACCGCTCCGGCTCGCTGATCACCGCGCGCATGGCGGCCGAACAGGGCCGCGAGGTGTTCGCGGTGCCGGGCTCACCGCTCGATCCGCGCGCCGCCGGCACCAACGATCTGATCAAGCAGGGCGCAACACTCGTCACCGAAGCCGCCGACATCGTCAACGCGGTGCAGCCGATCATGGAGCGGCCGCTGATGCACCCCGCCGGCGAACCCGACAGCGAGCCGTTTGAAAGCGATCCGCAAGGCCATGACCGCGACCAGATCACCGGCCTGCTCGGCCCGGCCCCAATCTCGATCGACGACCTAGTGCGAATGTCCGGTGCCTCGCCCGCGATCGTGCGCACCGTGCTGCTGGAACTCGAGCTCGCCGGCCGGCTCGAACGCCACGGCGGCGGCTTGGTGTCGCTGCTTTAGCCGTCGTTGCGCTGATCGAACTTCGTGCGTGCGGCCTCGATCTGATCGAGATGGTCCTTCGCCCATTTGCCGAGCGCCTCGACGGGCCGCGACAGGCCGCGGCCGAGATCGGTCAGCTCATAGTCCACGCGCGGCGGAATGGTCGGGAAGATGGTGCGCGTGACGAGGCCGTCGCGCTCGAGGCCGCGCAGCGTCAGGGTCAGCATCCGCTGCGAGATGCCGTTGATCATGCGCTTCAGCTCATTGAAGCGCCGTGGCCCGTCGCTCAGCATCATGATCACGAACACGCTCCATTTGTCGCCGACGCGGGACAGCACGGAGGCGACCCCGCGGCAGTCCGCGTGGTTCGGATCTGGCCGTTGATCCAGACCCTGATCCGGCCTTGGCGAGGCAGGCAAATCGGTGTGTGCCGGTTTCAAATATGTGTCCATGGCTCAAAAAAGTGCGTTCTTGCGGGGATTTCGACAGTCACTCATGTAGTCCGGGTTACAAATCTATACCAGGGTGACCCCAAATGAAACTCCTCCATATCGACTCCAGCGTGCTCGGCCCCCACTCCGTCAGCCGGCAGGTTTCCGCCGCCATCGTCGACCGCCTCAAGCAGGCGACGCCCTCGCTTCAAGTGGCCTATCGCGACCTGAGCCAGACCCCGCTCGCCCACCTCTCCGGCTCGCATCTGGCGGCCGCGCAAGGCGCGCCGGCGCCGGCGGAACTCGGCCCTGACCTTGCCGCGAGCGCGGCCGCGCTGGACGAGTTCCTGGCCGCCGACATCGTCGTGATCGGCGCCCCCATGTACAACTTCACCATTCCCAGCCAGCTCAAGGCGTGGATCGACCGCATCGTCGTCGCGGGCAAGACGTTCAGCTACGGGGCAAATGGGCCGCAGGGTCTTGCCGGCGGCAAGCGTGTGATCCTGGCGATCTCACGTGGCGGCTATTACGGCGCAGGCTCGCCGGCCGCGGCGCTCGAGCATCTCGAAACCTATCTGCGCGGCGTGTTCGGCTTCATCGGCATCAATCCCGAATTCATCAGCGCCGATGGCATCCAGGTCGGACCGGAGCACCGCGAAAAGGCGATTGCAGGCGCGCTCCAGGCCGCCACCAATTTGCGCGCTGCGTAAAGCACCGACAATACCAGCCGCTGCCGGACTCCGGCGGCGGCTGACCTCGCTAAAACCAGACGCCCTGCATGCCGAGGATGACGGCCACGAGCGAAATGAACAGGCCGATGCCGGAGAAGAGAGCCACGCCGATGAACTCGGAGGTGTCGGAGCGCCTGGCGGGAATGGCGGAACGTTCGGTGAAAATACGCGGTGCTGAAATCGACGAAAAAATGCGAGCTGCCTTCGGCATCACGGGCTCCCATGAAATCGGGTCTTGTGACCCCCTGCCCGTAAAAATGTCTTTGCAGCGCAAGTGAAGGTTCAACGCCTCACGCAAAGGTTTAGAAATCAGGTCGCACAACGCGAGGGAACCGGCCGACGCAACCGACGTCGTGGCGCCGACCGATTCAATTTTCGTTTTACTTGATCAGCCGCGATAGATCGGCGCGCCGCTCGGCGATGCCACCGCGCCGCCGTCGACGAAGATCTCCTGACCCTGCACGTGCGCGGCATCGTCGGAGGCGAGGAACAGCACCGTCTTCGAGATGTGATCGGGTTCACCGAGGCGTCCGAGCGGCGTCATCAGCCCGATGCGCTTCTCGAACGCCTTCTCGGCCTCCGGCGTTGCGATCGCGGCGCCCCAGATCGGCGTACGGATCGCGCCGGGCGCGACGACGTTGACGCGGATGCCGCGCGGCGACAGCTCTGAAGCCATGATCCGCGCCATCGCGCGCACGCCGGCCTTCGCCGCGCCGTAAGCCGAATAGCCGGGAATGCCGAGCACCGAGATCACCGAGCCGTTGAGGATGATCGAGGCATTGTCGTTGAGGTAAGGCAGCGCCGACTGCACGGTGAAGAACACGCCGGTCAGATTGGTGCTGATGACCTTCTCGAAAACGTCCAGCGTCGCGGCGCCGAGCGGTGTGCTGCCGGGAATGCCGGCATTGGCGAACACGATGTCGAACTTGCCGAATTTTTCGGCGCCCTGTTTGATCGCGGCCTCGGTCGCGGCGATGTCGGTGGCATCGGCTGCGACCGCGAGCGCGTTCGGTCCGAGCTCCTTCCCCGCTGCGGCCAGCGTTTCCTTGTTGCGCCCGGTGATCACCACCCTGGCGCCCTCGGCCACGAACAGTTTTGCCGTCGCCAGCCCGATGCCGCTATTGCCGCCGGTGATCAGGGCCGTCTTGTTCTTCAGTCTCACGCTCGCCTCCAGTAGTTGCATGATGAAACTACATTGCCATCTAGGCCATTTGGTTTTATGATGCAACCACACAAGCGCGTGATCGGCGGCAGGACCGTGCGAACGCGAAGGACCGGAACGATGGTGAAACGAACGAGCTTCGAGGGCGATTCCTGCCCGATCGCACGGTCGCTGGACGCGCTTGGCGACTGGTGGTCGCTGCTGATCATCCGCGAGGCGCTGTTCGGCCTGCGCCGCTTCGGCGAATTCCAAGGCAAGCTCGGCATGGCCAAGAACATTCTGGCCGTCCGCCTGCGCGCGCTGGTCGACCACGGCATTTTGGAAACCGCCCCCGCCTCCGACGGCAGCGCTTATCAAGAATATGTGCTGACGCCGAAGGGCCGCGGCACCTTCCCGATCCTGGTCGCGCTGCGGCAATGGAGCGAGGAATTCGACGACACGCCTGAGGAGATCGCAACGATCCTGGTCGATCGCGAAAAAGGCCGCCCGGTGAAGAAGCTCGAAATGCGCGCCGAGGACGGCCGCCTGCTCAGCCCTGCCGACACCACACTGAAGCCGCGGCCGGCGCGACGACGGCGCTCGGCGGGATAGCAGCGAACTGCCACCACACCGTCACTGCGAGCGTATATCTCTCACCGTCAC
>NZ_LBIY01000094.1:0-324351 GCF_028128625.1 Bradyrhizobium sp. CCBAU 45389
CAAGGCGCCGCCACCGCCGAGATCGCCCGCAGCGTCTCGCAGACGGCAGAGGCGACCAAGGAGGTCACCACCAATATTGGCGGCGTCTCGACCGCCGCCAACGAGACCGGCAACGCCGCCGGCATGGTGCTCGCCGCCGCCTCCAACCTCTCCAAGCAGGCCGAGCAGCTCTCCGGCGAAGTCGGGACGTTCCTGAAGGGTGTGCGCGCGGCGTAGGGGACGAACTACAACGTCCCCCGCTTCTATCGCCGCGCGAGGTTACAGCCGCTCGACAGCTGACGCGTCGAGCCGGTCGAGCCGTCGCTGGACTGCGACGGGAATTCCTCGAACGGCGAGTTCTGCTTGCCGGTGTTGAACTCGAAGATCTTGCGGAACAGGCCGGGCGCCATCGCCGAGATCGGATTGACGCGCATCACGGGCGCGGCCGGCGTGCCGACAACCTCATAGGTGACGCCGATCAGGCCCTCATTGTTGCCGCCGCCGAGGAAGATGCCGAACAGCGGAATCTGGCCGAAGATGTTGTTGACGCCGTACATCGGCACGAAGGTGCCGCTCATGCACACCTGGTTGCCGGGATAGTCGATCGAGCCTTCGATGGTGGCGCCGATCATCGGGCCCTTGACCACGCCGTCGCGGATCGTGAGCGCGCCGTTCTGCCGGGTGAACTCGGCGCGGAGCGCACTGAAGGAGACGCCGTTGCCGGTGCCGTTGGGCGCGCCCGCGGCGACGCGCTCGAGCTGCGCCTCGCCCTTCACGGTGAAGTCGCGCACGTTGATGAGGCCCTCGCGCGAGGTGTTCGGCTCCGACGTCGGCGGCTCCATCGCCACCACCATCTGACCGCCGACCGCCTTGGTGTAGGTGTCGGTGAAGCGCAGCAGCGCGCCGGCATCGTTGGTCTGGAGGTAGATCACCTCGCGATTGCCCTGGGCACGGCCGCCGCGCAGATCAGCCGCAACGGGCGTGTCGCGGCCGATCTTGCCGCTCAGCGTGAAAGCCTTGATGGCGCCGCTGCGCTTGGACATCTTGGCATCGACGCTGCGCATCGCCTCGCCGTTGAACCCCGCGACCGCACCGAGCTTCACGTCGATGTCGAAATCGACGTTCTTCAGCTTGCTCTTGTCGTCCTTGGAATTGCCTGAGATCGCCGACTTCAGGAAGCCGCGGCCATCGAACACGTCGCCGCGCATGGTGCCGCGCACCACGCCATCCTGGCTGCGCTCGACCTTCAACGACGCCTTGTCGCCGTCGGACGGCGCGTAGGTCGGGAAGTTCGCGTTCACGAGGTCGCCATTCGGATCGACCTCGAGCGAGCCCTTGATCGAGGCGCCGCCGCCTTCGATGACGATGTCCTCGAAGCGGGTCGACTGCGCCGTCGGCACCACCTTGAAGCTGGCCTTGCCGGACTTGCCCGGCAGCTTGACCCAGCCGGGCAGGATATTGTCGAGCTTGACCGAGGTCAGGTCGGCCTCGACGCCGAGCTTGGTCGTCTGGTCCGCGCTGCTCGCGATCTTGCCCGACAGCTTGATTGGCAGCGAGCCGCTGACGGCGGGGCTGAGATCGAAGCCGAGACGCGCGCGGCTCGCATCGTCCAGCGTCGCCTGCAATCTGACGTCAGCATCGCCCTCGGCCTGCTTGCGATAGTCGAGCGAGGCGGCCTGCCCGTTGATCTTGACGTCGCCCTTGACCTGGTAGCCCTGGTTATTGGCGACGATCTTCAGATTGTTGGCCTCGAGCTTCTGGTTCATCACCAGCTTGTCGGCCGCAAAGCCGTTGAGATCGGCGGTCACGGCGTAGGTCGTGTCGGCCTTGGTCAATTCGCCCTTGACCGGCATGCCGAGCTGGATGCTCGCCGAGAACGTACCCTTGCTGGTGTTGGGATCGACCACGGTGGCCGACAGATCGCTCAGGCGATCGTTCGAGAGCATTTCGGCCGCCGCAGGCACCGGACCGTCGACACGGAACCTGGTGCGCGAGGGCGACGGCTTGGGCGCCATGTCGGGCACCTCGAAGGTGAAGTCGGAGATCGTGATCTTGCGACCGGCCGGCGTGTCGGCAATGCCCTGCCCGATATTCACCGTCGCCGTGCGTCCGGTCACGCGCGCCTTGAGGTCGGCATCGCGCACGACAGGCATGCCGTCCACCGGGCGGACTGCGACGCCGCTCGCGACGATGTTGACCGACAGGCCGTCGTCGGGGATCGGCGGTCCCTTGCGTGGAAGGTTCTTGACCGGCGAGTTGATGCCGATCTCGATGCGCTGCAGCGTGCCGCGCTCGATCCGTTCGATCACCCATTCACGCAATTCGGGGACGATCAGCGTCGGCCACATCCGCTTGAGCGCGGAGGCCGACATCGGCGTTCCCGCAAAGCCAAGCGTGAGCCGCGGCTCGCCCGAATAGTCGATGGCGCCGGTGCCGGCGACGCCGATCTCGCCGTTGGAGACATCGGCCTGCGTCAGCAACAGGCGCTTGTGGTCGGTGTCGAAGCGGAAGCCGATCGCGATGCGGTTGAAGACGAGCGGCGGCTCGTTGTCGATGCCGCCAAGAAGGATCGATCCGCCGCTGAAGCCGAGCTGCCAGTCGTTGATGTTGCCGTTGGGCGGCTCGACATGGGCCAGAAGCGTCAGGCGGTTGGCGCCGGAGAGGATCTTGAAGGGGGCCACCAGCACCCGCCGATTGGCGTCCCATTCGACGTTGATCTCGGCGGAATCGATCGCCATCGGATAGTCGGGCGTGTCGGTGTCGATGATGTTGCCCGCGCCGACCGCGATCTTGCCGCGGAAGAAGGTCGGCACACCGTCGCGGCCGAGCTCGCCCTTGAGCTCGCCGGTCAGCGGCAAATCGGCGGTATAGGTGAGATCCTTCACCCGCAGCGCGAGGAGGATGTTGGAGGTCGAGACCTTGTCGGCCTTGATGTCGACCGAGCGCACGCCATTCTCGGCGGGACCGATCGTGGCGCGCAGCATCCAAGGCCGCGCGCCCTCCTCGCCGAGGCTGAGCGCGACGCCGCCGTGGCTCGGCCGGCGCAGGCTGAGCGTGATGTTCTCAAAGCTCCATTTGCTGCCGCGCTGCTGATCGTCGACGATCAGATTGCCGTTCTTCAGACCGATCTCGTTGAGATTCTGACCGTCGAGGCCGGTCATGCTCAGACTGTCGAGCCAGTCGAGGCCCTGGAGGATCCCGCTCTGTGCGCTCGCCTGAGGCGCGCCTTGCGATGCGGCTTGAGATGGATCCTGGCCCGCCGGCGCCGTGGCGAATGGCGGCGGCGGAACGCCGTTGCGCGGAAACGTCGGCGGCAGGCCCGCATCCTTCTTGGAGGCAACGCCGGTTGCCAGCGGTTTTGCGGTGTCGCCGGCCGAGACCGTGACGGTGCCGTCGGGTGCGATGCGGATCGCGAGCTCGGCATCGACGAGATTGAGGCTTTCCGCACGCAAATGCCCCATCAGCAGGGCGGCACCCGACAGCCTCACCTCGGCCTTCGGGGCGCTGGCGACGATGGCATGGTCGCGGTCACGCACGATGATGTCGCGGATGCGCACGGCGATACGGACCCGCCCGGCGCGCTCGATCTGGGTGCCGCCGACCTCGACCGTGTTGCCGTGGCCGATATTGTCCTCGATGGCGGCGGCAAGCCAGGGCGTCGCGATGTCGAGATTGATGGGGCCGGCGCCGAGCCGCCACCACAGCGCGCCGAAACAACCGACGAAGATGACGATGAGCGCGCCGACGACGACGGCCAGCCGCTTCAGCCAGCGACCGCCGCCCAGCCAGCGCGGCAGCGACCCGAATCCGTCACCAAAGCGATGGAGGCCCGAATTGGAACGCGACAACAGCCGGCGCGCCCGATGGCCCGCCGCCGCTTCCTGATCCGGATCCCAGTCGGCCTCGTCCCATTCCTGCGGCTCAGGTTGGCCGCCGCGCCGATCGAAATCCCGATTGTAATCCTGGGGCGACGTATTCCTTGCCATTGCCTCTCGATACAGGCGCCCATCGTAAGATTGAGCGCCGCCGGGACCGCAGCCGTCCACGGGACGCGAAGCCCCCTGCGCCGGCACTGCCGCCATACCTCGAATATTCCTGCTGTTCGTCATTTCGCCCCGGGAGCGCGTTCAACGAGCAGTGGGGTGGTGCGTGGAATTCCTTGTAACCATACTCCGGCGTCGTCAGACTTGCCCAGCCAAGGGCGCGATTCCGGCACACCGGACGAGAGCTGCAATACCGCTTCGGTTGACCCGTCGAAAGCGTCGAAAGGAAGGCGTATGTCCAAGAAATCCCGAAAGAAATCGTCCAAAACGCCCTCCGGCAGTGCAACAGCTAAAAAGAAGGCCCCGAAAACCAGGGCAACAACTCAAACAAAGGCCGCGAAAACACAGCGGGCACCGGCCAGCAAATCAACCGCGACCATAGCAAAGACAGCATCGCATGGGGCCGCATCGAAACAGTTAAATTCCTCCAAATCGACCTCTGCGGCGAAGCTGACCGAAGGTCAGAAGGCGCCCGCCTTCCGCCTGCCCCGCGATGGCGGCGGTGTGGCGACGCTGTCGGACTATGCCGGCCGGAAGCTCGTCCTGTTCTTCTATCCCCGCGCCGACACTCCCGGCTGCACCCGGGAAGCCATCGACTTCACGCGCCTTGCAGGTGCCTTCGCCGACGCCGGCACCGCCGTGCTCGGCGTCTCCGCGGATTCGTTAAAGGCCCAGGAGAAGTTCCGTGACAAGCACAGCCTCGGCGTCCCCCTGATCTCGGACGAGAAGCACGAGATGCTGGAGGCTTATGGCGCGTGGGGCGAAAAATCCATGTACGGCAAGAGCTTCCTCGGGATTCTTCGTACCACGGTACTGGTCGGAAGCGATGGCAAAGTGGCCAGGGTCTGGCGCAACGTCCGGGTCGACGGCCATGCCGACCAGGTGCTGGAAGCGGCAAGAAGTCTTTAACCAGCCCGTTAAGTTCTAGCGGTTCCGTTTCCGGAAAATTAACCATGACCGGCCCAGATTGCTGCGGCAATTAGGCCGCAAGGAACCCATCCGACCGGCGCCGGGAGTGCCGATGTCGAAAAGTTCTGCCCAATATTCGCAGTACCCCCAGCATCATCCCCACGACCACGGACGGGCCTTCCATCGGCGTCCCGTCGCTGTCGCAGCGGCCGCCGCGATCCCCCTTCCCGACGCCGACGACGCCTACACCATCGTCCATCACGGCAAGCAGGTGCGCCTCGGTCCGGTCGTGTTCTGGATCGTGGTCGGCACGGTCGTGCTGCTCGGCCTGTGGTCGGCCGCGACCGCCACCTATTTCGCTTTTCGCGACGACGTCCTGACCCGGCTGATCGCCCGCCAGGCCGAGATGCAGTACGCCTATGAGGACCGCATCGCCGAGCTGCGCGCCAAGGTCGATCGCACCACCAGCCGCCAGCTGCTCGACCAGGAGCAGTTCGACCAGAAGCTCGACCAGATCATGAAGCGGCAGACGGCGCTGGAGTCCCGGGCGACGGCGCTGGGCGCCATGCCTGACGTGACCGGATCGATCCCCCGCGCGGCGCCGCAGCGTGGCGACGCCGGTCAGAGCGCGACCCAGGCCACGCCAAAACCGTCGCCGATCAGCGACACCGTGATCTTCGTGGCTCCGCCGGATCGTGAAGCGCGACTCGAATCGCGCGCCCCCGCCACCCTGGCTCCGCCAACCAGCCAGTTCGCCAAGAACCAGGGTTTCGACAACGTCCTGGTTCGCCTCACCACCTCGCTCGATCAGGTCGAACGCCGCCAGATGGCAGCCCTCAGCGCTGTCGAGGAAGGCATGGATTCGCGCATGCGCCGGATGCGCGGCGTCGTCAGCGATCTCGGCCTCAACCTCGCCAGTCTCGAAGCCGCCGTGCCGCGCAGCGCGATGGGCGGACCGTTCGTCCCGGTCAAGCTGACGGCCAACGCCGGGCCGTTCGAGAAGCAGCTCAATCGCATCAACACGACCCGTGCCGAGATGGACAGGCTCAACCGCACGCTGGCGCTGGTGCCGTATCGCAAGCCCGTCATCGGCGAGGTCGAGTTCACCTCCGGTTTCGGCGTGCGCAGCGATCCCTTCCTGGGCCGGCCCGCGATGCACACCGGCCTCGACTTCCGCGCCGCGACCGGCGATCCCGTCCGCGCCACCGCCTATGGCAAGGTGGTCTCGGCGGGCTGGTCCGGCGGCTACGGCCGCATGATCGAGGTCGACCACGGCAACGGGCTCTCGACCCGCTACGGCCATCTCTCCGAGATCAACGTCAAGGTCGGCGAGATCGTGAAGATCGGCCAGGTCGTCGGTCTCGTCGGCTCGACCGGCCGTTCCACCGGTCCGCATCTGCACTATGAGACCCGCATCGACGGCGAAGCGGTCGATCCGCAGAAATTTTTGCGCGCCGGCGTGCGCCTCAGCGCGGGCTAGGTCCGGGCTCTACCGTGCGAACACGCATCAGACACGAGGCTGGCACGCCTTCAGGAAGAATTTGAGCCCAGCCTCGATTCCCTCCTCGACCGCTTTTTCGGTGAGTTCACTGAGGCCGAGGACAATCATCAGTGGCAGTTCGCCGCGGATCAGCGACAGGAATTGCGTGGCGGCTTCCATCGGATCGTCGAATTCGAGCAGCTTCTGGGCCCTGGCTTCCTCGAGAAATCCGGATAGTCGCCGAATCGTCGCCTGCGGTCCGCTTTCATAGAAGAGCCGGGCGAGCACGGGAAACCGGCCACTCTCGTTGGCGATGATGCGGACGAAAGCGAAGTCCTTTCCATGAATGAAGGCGCTCAGGTACTGCTTGGCGAATGCGCGCAGCGCCTCGGACAATCCAGCCGACAGCTGGGGCAGCGGCAAGTCGCGTTGCAGGCTCTCACACTCCGCAACGATTAAAGAAGCGAACAAGGCCTCCTTGCTCGGAAAGTACGCATAGAGCGTGGCCTTCGAGACGCCAGCGGCTTTCGCGATGGCGTCCATGCTGGTCGCGGAAAATCCCTGGTCGAGAAACATCTGCCACGCCGCACGGGTGACGATGTCCATCTTGCGGCCCGCCGGTACGCTCGACTGCTCAGGAGCAGCAGGGGCGATCGTGTCGATCAATGTCAGCTCTCCGTCGGCTCGAGAATCGGTGTGGTCGGTATCGAGGTGCACAATGACCGCGCATCAACAACTTGAAAGAACAATGAGGCAGTCCGGACGTGGCCCAGGCGCCATAGCACTCACACGGTTGTCATAAAACTAAACAGTTCAGTACCATTGACAAGACCCCGCGACCCCGACAAGTACTGAACGGTTCAGTTTTCTCCAGGGCCCGGATGTCGTTCAGAACATTTCTCCGCATAGGCGGCTTAATTCCTCTGGTTCAGGCCACGATCTCCTTGGGCGGCTGTGCGGTCGGCCCGGATTTCGAAACGCCAGCTGCGCCGGCGGTCAACGGCTACACGGCGGACGGACTGCCCGCGACCCCGGCCGCGGGCGGCCCCGGCGGCACAGCGCAACGCTTCGTGAGCGGCTCGGACGTGCCGGCAGTCTGGTGGCAGGTGTTTCGCTCACGGCAGATCGCAGCCTTTGTCCGCGAATCGATCGACAACCACCCTGATCTTGCCGCCGCGCAAGCAGCGCTCCGCCAGGCCCGCGAAGTCGCGGCAGCCGACACTAGCGCGCTGCTGCCGTCGATCACCGGGAGCGACAGTGCGACTCGCAGTCAGGTGCCCGCGGCAGAGTCCGGACAGGCCGGCTCGTCGTCTCCCTACACCCTCTACAAGACGTCGGTGCCGGTTTCGTTTACGCCCGACATCTTCGGGGGCAAGGCGCGCGGGATCGAAGCCGACCTCGCCTATGCCGAATACCAGCGCTTCCAACTCGAAGCGACCTACCTGACGCTGACCGCGAATGTCGTGACGACGGCGATCAGCGATGCCTCCTACGCGGCTCAGATCCGCGTCACCGAGGAGCAGATCGAGGGGCAGCGTCAGCTGGTCGCGCTGCTCGAACAGCAATTCGCACTCGGCGCCGTCTCCAACAGCGACGTCCTGACCCAGAAGGCCCAGCTCGCACAGACCGTCGCGACCCTTCCGCCGTTGCAGAAGTCGCGCGCGCAAAACCGTAACCAGCTGATGGCCTATCTCGGCCGGCTGCCGAGCCAGGACAAAGGTGAGACGGTCCCGCTGGCGAATCTGCGCCTGCCGCGCGACCTTCCGGTCAGCGTCCCGTCGCTGCTGGTGCGGCAGCGCCCGGACATCCGTGCGGCGGAAAGCCAGGTGCATCAGGCCAGCGCCAATGTCGGCGTTGCCACTGCCAACATGCTTCCGAACGTCACGCTGTCGGCCTCGGGGGGCAGTTCGGCATTGGCGCTGTCAGGACTTTACGGCCCGCAGTCAGCCGCCTGGAGCGTGGCCGCGAGTGTCACGGGACCGATCTTCGACGCCGGCAACCTGTTCCACACCAAGGAGTCCAAGGTCGCGGCGACGGAACAGTCCGCCGCGAAGTATCGCTCGACCGTGATCACCGCATTCCAGAACGTGGCCGACGCGCTCCGCGCGATCCAGTCGGACGCTGCGCTGCTGAGGGCCCAGGTCGAGGCTGAGAAAACCTCAGCCGAAAGCCTGAAAATGTCCCAGGCCCAGTTCAAGGCCGGCTCCACCACGTTCATCACCGTCATCAACGCCGAACAGACGTTGCTGACGGCGCGGCTCAACCGTGTGAAGGCGCAGGCCTCGCGCTATGCCGACACCGTGGCGCTTTACCAGGCCCTCGGCGGCGGCTGGTGGAATCGCGTCGATGAGACTCCCGCAGCCGAGGTAAGGCCCGCGGGCATTGCCGCGATATTCGTTCCCGCCGGGGCCCTGCCGGCACCACCGCCCCCGCCAGCCAACTGATGCGAAAGCTCAAAGCCATGTTCAAGCGCATGACCATCATGCTGTGTGTCGTCGGTGCGGTGTTTGCCGCCCTCGCCTGGTTCGTTAATTTCCGCGCCGGCATGATCAGTCAGGTCATGGCCTCGCTCGCCGATCCGCCCCAGACGGTGTCGACGACCGCTGCGCAGTTCAGCGACTGGCAGTCGGCATTGACCGCCATCGGCACATTTCGCGCCGTGAACGGCGCCGATCTCTCGCTGCAACAGCCCGGCATCGTCGACAGCATTCATTTCGAATCCGGCAAGGACGTCGCCGCCGGCGACGCCTTGCTCGATCTGCGGATGGAGGACGACGTCGCCAAGCTGCAATCGCTCCAGGCCACCGCCGACGGCTACGGCATCACGTTGCGGCGCGACCAGGGCCAGCTCAAGATCAATGCGGTGAGCCAGGCCACCGTCGACAGCGACGCCGTGAACGAGCGCAACGCGCTGGCCCTGGTCGCTCAACAGCGTGCGCTGGTGGATCAAAAGACATTACGGGCGCCGTTCGCCGGCCGTCTCGGTGTGCGTCAGGTCGATGTCGGCCAATATCTGACCGCGGGCACCACCATCGTCACCCTGCAGGCTCTCGACCGTCTCTTCGTCGATTTCACCCTGCCGCAGCAGGCGATCGATCAGGTCAAGGTCGGACAGACGGTCGTGGCGCGCGTCGACGCCTTTCCGGACCTCAGCTTCAAGGGCGTCGTGCAAGCGTTCAACTCCAAGGTTGATCAAGCCAGCCGCAACGTTCAGGTCCGCGCACTTTTTGACAATACGGACCGCAAGCTCCTGCCCGGCATGTTCGCACGGATCGATGTGCGCGTCGGCCAAACTGCGAGCTATCTCACGCTGCCGCAGACCGCCATCGTCTACAACACGTATGGCGAGTCGGTGTTCCTCGCCGTCAAGAGCGAGGCACCGGGCAAGCAGGGTTTGGTGGCCCGCCAGACCTTCATCAAGACCGGCGCCACCCGTGGCGATCAGGTGGCCGTGATCTCGGGTCTCGATCGGGACGCAACCGTCGTCACCGCAGGCCAGATCAAGCTGCGCAACGGCACCCTGCTGAAGGTCGACAACTCCATTCCCCTGGCGAACGATCCCAATCCCGCCCCCGCCGATCACTGAGGAGGCAGAACGTGTCCTTTACCGACATCTTCATTCGCCGGCCGGTGCTTGCCATCGTCGTCAGCCTGATGATCCTGGTGCTGGGTCTGAAGTCGATGACTTCGCTGCCCATCCTGCAATATCCGCGAACACAGAATGCGATCGTCACCGTCACGACGACGTACTACGGCGCCGATCCGGCGATCGTCGCAGGATTCATCACCACGCCGCTCGAAAATGCCATCGCCCAGGCCAATGGCATCGACTACATGACGTCGAGCAGCCGGCCCAGCACCTCGACCATCACGGTCAACCTGCGGCTCAACTTCGATTCCGGCAAGGCGCTGACCGAGATCAATACCAAGGTGAACTCGGTGCTCAATCAGCTTCCGAGCGGCGTCCAGCAGCCGGTGCTGACGGTCAAGGTCGGTCAGACCATCGATGCCATGTATCTCGGCTTCAGCAGCGACGTGCTGGCGCCAAACCAGATCACCGACTATCTGATCCGTGTGGTGCAACCCAAACTGCAGGCCGTGCCCGGCGTGCAGACCGCTGAACTGCTCGGCAACAAGACTTTCGCGCTACGCGCCTGGCTCGATCCGATCAAGCTTGCGGCGTACGGGCTGACCGCGTCCGATGTATCGACCGCGCTGTCCGGCAACGACTACATCGCCGGGCTTGGCACCACCAAGGGCCAGATGGTGCAGGTCAACCTGACGGCCGCGACCAATCTGAAGTCGTTGCAGGAGTTTCGCGACCTCGTGGTCAAGCAGGCCGGCGTCTCCAACGTCAAGCTGTCCGACGTCGCGAATGTCACGCTGGGGTCCGAGGATTACGAATCGTCGGTCGGATTCAACGGCAAGCGCGCGGTCTATATCGGCATCCAGGTGGCGCCAAACGCCAACCTCCTCGACGTCATCAAAGGCGTCCGCGCCGTCTATCCCGACATCAAGGCGCAGCAGCCGGAGGGGCTGAATTCCGAGATCATCTACGATTCCACCGAATTCGTGAACAGCTCCATCGACGAGGTGATCCATACCTTGCTCGAAGCTCTTCTGATCGTCACCGTGGTGGTGTTCCTGTTCCTCGGCTCATGGCGTTCAGTGCTGATTCCCGTGATCGCCATACCGCTGTCGCTGGTCGGCACCTTCACCATGCTGCTGGCGCTCGGCTTCTCGATCAACCTCCTGACGCTGCTGGCGCTGGTGCTCGCAATCGGTCTCGTGGTCGATGACGCCATCATCGTCGTCGAGAACGTCAACCGGCATCTGGCCGAGGGCACAGAGCCGTTGCAGGCGGCGATCATCGCCGCACGGGAACTTTCAGGTCCTATCGTGGCCATGACCGTCGTGCTGATCGCGGTCTACGTGCCGATCGGATTTCAGGGCGGCCTGACCGGAGCGCTCTTCACCGAATTCGCCTTTACGCTTGCTGGCGCCGTTGCGGTGTCGGCCGTCATCGCATTGACGCTCACGCCGATGTGCTGCGCCTTCATCCTCAAGCCGCCGAAGACCGGAAAGCCGACGCTCGACGACCGCATCGTCGCGTTCATCGATGCGCGGATGGACACGTTGCAACATCGATATCGGCGCCTGCTCGCCGCCAGCCTGACTACAATTCCGGTCACGGTCGTGTTCGCCGCCTTGATCTTGAGCAGCATCTACTGGCTCTATACGAACTCCAAGAATGAGCTGGCGCCGGAGGAGGATCAGGGTGCGATCCTGATGCAGTCGACGCTGGCACCGAACGCAACGCTGCAGCAGAAGCTGCTGTATTCCGCCGAGGTTTACCGGCGCATCTCCGCCTATGCCGAAACCGCGGGCGTGTTTCAGCTCGATCTCACCGGCAGCTCGATTGCGGGCTGGGTGCTCAAGCCGTGGGACAAACGCGACAAGACGGCGGCGGAACTACAACCGGTGCTTCAGCAGGAGATGACGGGGATTGCCGGCGCCAAGATCGTGGCGTTCCAATTGCCGCCGCTGCCCGGGGCGAGCGGCCTGCCGATCCAATTCGTGATCCAGACCACGGACCCGTTCGACCGGCTCGACGGCATCGCGAAGGCGTTCACCGCAGAGGCCCTGAAAAGCGGCAAGTTCATCTTCCTCGACAACGACCTGAAGGTCGACCAGCCGCAAACCTCGGTGGTGATCGATCGCGAAAAGACCGCACAGCTTGGGCTGAAGCTCAGCGATGTCGGCGGCGCGCTCGGCAACATGCTGGGCGGCGGCTATGTCAACTATTTCGGCCTGGACGGCCGTTCCTACAAGGTCATTCCCCAGGTCGAGCAGCGCCAGCGACTGAACGCCGATCAGGTGCTGAATTACTACATCAAGACCTCGGACGGCACGTCTGTTCCGCTGTCGACGGTAGCGTCGCTGAAAACGACCACGGTTCCGCAATCGCTGAACCATTTCCAGCAGATCAATGCCGCCACCATTTCCGGCGTGGCCATGCCTGGTGTGATCACCGGAGAAGCGCTCGCGACGCTGAAGGAGATCGCGGACCGCACGCTGCCCAAAGGCTACACCATCGACTATGGCGGGCAGTCGCGGCAGTTCATCCAGGAATCATCCGGTTTCGCCGCCACCTTCGGATTTGCCCTGATCATCATCTTCCTGGCGCTGTCGGCGCAGTTCGAGAGTTTCCGCGATCCCCTGATCATCCTGGTCTCGGTGCCGATGTCGATTGCCGGCGCGCTGATCTTCATCATGCTGGGCATCAAGGGCGCGAGCCTCAATATCTACACCGAGGTCGGCCTCGTGACGCTGATGGGCCTGATCAGCAAGCACGGCATTCTCATCGTCGAATTCGCCAACGAATTGCAGCATGCCGGCCGCTCCAAGCGCGAGGCCGTCATCGAAGCGACCGCGATCCGGCTGCGCCCGATCCTGATGACGACCGCGGCCATGGTGATCGGCGTGATGCCGTTGATCACCGCATCCGGCGCCGGCGCAGCCTCGCGCTTCAACATGGGGCTGGTCATCGCCTCCGGACTTTCGATCGGCACGCTGTTCACGCTGTTCGTGGTGCCGGCGTTCTACATTCTGCTTGCGGCTGACCATTCCGCGGCGACGGGCGATGACGCGGTGAAACCAGATCGGTCCGGACTCGGAGCGAACGGCGAGCCAAGCGCCGCCCGGTGATGGAAGCAGATCATGAAACGCGGATCACCACGCACTGCGACCAACCTCGGTACCTTTAGCGGCGGCCGCCCATTCCGCCGCCGGGACCTCCGAAGCCACCGCCACCCATTCCGCCGGGTCCCATCGGGTTGCCACCGGGCGCGCCAAAACCGCCGGGACCTGACGGACCACTCGGCCCTGATGGCGCAGAGCCGGGATTCGCACCGGGGGGCGATCCCGGCGCAGGCGCACCGGGGGCACCGGGCTGACCACCGGTCGGATTCGGCGTGCCGCTGTTCGGATGCAGGATCGAGCCACCGGGCGAGCGGTTGGGACTCCCAGTGCCACCGGGCGCCTGCCGCGGCGCGCCCGGGAATTGACTGACCGCCTGGGCCGAATCGAGCTGGAGGCCGCGCGAGCGATCGAACACGCCGTTGACCACCATGCGCGCTTCGCCCGCCGCCGGCCCGAAGCGCGAGCCGTCACGGGCGATCAGCCCCGAGCCAAGCTGGAGGTTGGCGCCCGACCGCTGCACATAAGCCTCGATCGACAGCCGGCTCGCTCCGACGAGATCCGAGAAATCGTCGATCCGCGTGCGCGCGGCCTGCATCGTGCCCTGGCTGGCGCTGCCCTCGATCTGGACGCGCTGGCCGACCAGCAGCGGATCGACGCCGTTCAGCTTGAGCCCGCCGATACGTAGACCATCGGGCCCACGCTCGACGAGGCCCGTGACGCGCGAGGCCGCATCGCGCCGGGGTTCGACGAGGCTAGCGACGATGACGCCGTCGGTGCGGCGCAGACCAAAGACCGCGACCTGCGCGCCCGCACGGAGCTTGCTCTCCTTGTCGCCCGTGACGACCTTCTGGCCGAGCACCGTCAGCTCGTTACCCTTCACCTGCTCGACCGGCCCTGCGACCTCGCTCGCGATCGCGATGTTGCGCGTGACCAGCGTGCCGTCGGCCTGGCGCGTCGCGACCACGCGCGCGAGCTGGCCGATGCGCAGCGCATTCGTGCTGGCCGGCTCGCCGTCGATGCGGACCGGGACGTCGCTGGCATAGGTCACGCGCTCGCCGTTGACGTAGATGCTGCCGAAGCGCTGGATCACGCCGACGATGCCGGTGCCGCCGATGCCGTGATCATCACCGCGGGTGATTCCAGTGCCGCCGATGCCCTGATCGGTGCCGCGCTTGACCTGCGCGCGGGCCATCGCCGTGCCGGCGAGCCAGAATCCCATCAGCAGCAGACGGCGGGAGATCAGCGGCGGCCGGCTCATGAACCGCCCTCTTTGCCGGCGTCCTTTGCACCGTCCTTGCCGCCTTCCTTCGTCTCGCCCTGCTCGTCGGCGTCCTCGCTGTAGATGTAGATGCCGAAATTCCAGCGGGCGTCACCGCCCTTGTCCTTGGCGAGCGCGCGGTTGGCCTCGCGGTTGGCGGTCTTCAGCGCGTCCATGGCGAGCTCGCGCGAACGCGCCTCGAGACGCCGCGCCAGCTTGGGCGAGATGTTGTTGTAGTGCACCGCGCGTTCGAGGAAGCGCGGCCCATCCGAGACGTTCTGCGCGGCGGCCGCGATGTGGTCGTGCAGATTGCGGCCGAGATAGTGCCACTTGCTGTCGTCCTCGCCGCTCGGGACGAACGCGGCCTCGACCAGCTCGATCTCGTCGGCTTCGTTGATCGTGACGAGCTTGCGGTCGATCCATTCGTCGAGCACCGCGCGTGGGCGCACGTCCTTGGTGACGGAGGCGACGAGCTGCTCGAATGACGGCGCATCGCCCTCGGCGTTGCGCGGCAGCGCCAGCGGCTCGCCCTTCGCGTCGGTGAACTCGGGCGCGGCGAGCCAGCGCGCGATCACGGCGCTGGTCAGCGACACCGCCGCCGGCGCCTCGTGCACGGGCGCGCCCGCGCCGCGCAGCCGCGCCACCTCCTTGCGGTGGATGCCGGTGAGCAGGCTGACGCGGCTGTCGGTCTGCTCCTTTCCTTCCAGCGCGAAATCGTGCTCGGCGACGTTGACGAAGAGCTCGCGAAGCAATTGCGCCAGCGCCGGAAAGGTCATGCCGCTGCGGATGCAGAGCCGCACCAGCGGGCGCAGCAGCCGCGCCAGCGGCGCGTGCAGCTTCGCGGCGGCATTCGGCTGCGGAGCCGCTGCTTTCGACCCGGACTTGGCATTCATGTCCGAATTGTAGCGATCCATGACGTGGGACACAATCCCACTTTTTCCTGATTGCGGATTGACGTGGTAAATTTTCCCACATATACCGGACGCCACTGAGGGCGCGACGTAGAGGGACTTAAACCGATGGCTGACCGCTTGGTCCGCATTTCCAGTTCACCGCGTGCTGTGCCGGTTCCCGATTGGGGGCACGGCGCAATCGAGCCGATGCTGCCTGCGCTGCTGCGCGGCGTGATCTTCATCTCGGTGCTGGCCGCACCGTTCGTCGCAGCGCTTCTCGCAGGCTGACCCCGACCATGCATCGCACCAGCGAACCCCCGCGCCGTCCGTCGGTGCTGCACATCTTCAAGATCTACTATCCCGACCTGTTCGGCGGCACGCTCACGGTGATCCGCGACATCTGCGCGAGCCTGAAGGAAGCCTTCGCCTCCGCCGTACTGGTCTGTTCGCAATCGGCCGAGCGGCGCGAGATCGTCGTCAACGACGTGCCGGTCGAGCGCGTGCGCTCGTTCGGCAACATATTGTCGCTGCCCGCCGCTCCGACCTATCCCTGGCGTCTCTGGCGCAAGATCGCCGAGCACGATCTGCTTGCGCTCCACGCCCCCTTCCCGCTGGCGGACCTCGTCTTCGCCTTCGGATTCGGCGCCAAGCGGCCGCTGGTCGTGCATTGGCACGCCGACATCGTCACCCATGCCGGCCTGCGCTGGTTCATCCAGCCGCTGATGCGGCGGACGTTGCGACGCGCCAAGGCGATCATCGTCTCGGACCACGTGCTGGTCGACAACACGCCGCTGCTGCGCGAATTCGAGGACAAATGCCACGTCGTGCCATTCGGCATCGACACCTCGGGCTATGACTGGCCGAAGATCGAGCCACACCACATCAACGACCGCGGCCGACTCGTGCTCGCCTGCGGGCGGCTCGTTCCCTACAAGGGCTTCGACGTGCTCATCCGCGCCGCGGCTGCGCACAATTTCGAGACCTGGATCATCGGCGAGGGAGTCGAGCGGCCGCGGCTCGAGCAGTTGATCGAGGAGCTCGGCCTCGGTGACCGCGTTCGCCTGATCGGCTCGGTCAGCGATTGCGAGCGCATCAAGCTGATGTGCCTCGCCGACGTCTTCGTGATGCCGTCAGTGACCAATGCCGAGACCTTCGGCCTCGTCCAGCTCGAGGCCATGGCTGCCGGCCGCCCGGTCGTGAATACGGCGCTCGACACGGCGGTGCCGCGCGTCGCCCGCCACGGCATCGAAGCGATCACCGTGCCGCCGGGCGATGCCGAGAAGCTGGGTGAGGCCATCGACACCCTGATCCGCGATCCCGAGCGGCGCCGCCACATGGGACTTGCGGCGCGCACGCGCGCCCTCTCCCGCTATTCGGCCACGGCCTTCAAGCAGGGCATGGAGACCGTCTACCGCAACGCCGTCGCCGCCTCCAGCGAGGAGCGATCGACGACTACCGAGCCGCCGCAGGCGACCGGCTGGCTGGACACGGTCCGAATCGCGGCGGCGCTGGCCTGGTCCGACATGCGGCACCGCTACGTGCGCTCGTTGCTCGGCCCGTTCTGGATGTCGCTCCAGATGGCGATCGTGGTCGTGGTGCTGGGCTCGGTGATCGGCCAGATGTCGAACACCAGCATGCTGGCGCGCCTGCCGATGCTGGCGCTGTCGATGACGGCCTGGACCTTCCTCAACGGCGTGGTGCTGGACGCGACCACGGCGCTGCAGAACTCCGCGAGCCTGATCCGCGACCGGGCGCTGCCGCCCGTCATCTTCCTGCTGCAATGCACGTTCCGTCAGGCGCTGTTCGCACTCCACAACGCCTGTGTTCCGCTGCTGCTGTGGCTCGCCTTCTCGCCCCACGACCTCTCTCACGCGCTGGCGGCGCTGCCCGGCCTGCTGCTGTTCGTGGCCTGCACCTTCGCCCTGAGCCTCGTTCTCGGCGCCATGGCGACGCGCTATCGCGACCTCAAGCCGATCATCGAATCCACGCTGATGCTCGCCTTTCTCGCCTCGCCGGTGATCTGGTCGTCCGACATGATCAACCACCGCTCGACCGTGATGCGGCTCAATCCGCTGACGCATCTGTTCGCGGTGTGGCGCGAGCCGCTGGCGGGCGGCGCTGTCGATCCCGTCAGCATCGTCTACGTCCTCGTCGCGCTGGCGCTCCTGGTCTTTGCGAGCGCGCTGACGCTGGTCCACCTGCGCAAAGCCGCATTCTGGATCTGACGCATGGTCTCGGTCAGTCTTCGCAACGTCTGTCTCGACTATCCGCTCTACGGTGCCTACGACTTCTCGCTGAAGCGGCGGCTGCTCGGGCACCTCGTCCGCGAGCCGGGCGAGATGCGGATGATCCGGGCCGTCGACGATGTCACGATCGAGGCCGAAGCGGGCGCCCGCATCGGGCTCGCCGGCCCCAATGGCTCCGGCAAGTCGACTCTGCTGCGGCTGATCGCCGGCGTCTATCCGGCGAGCAGCGGCAGCATCGCGCTGCAGGGCAACGTCGTGCCCCTGCTCGGCCTCAACGCCGGCGTCAACCTCGATTTCGTGGCGGAGGACAACATCGCGCTGCTGCTGCGGATCAGCGGCCGCAAGCCGACCCGCGCGGTGATCGACGAGATCTGGGCCTTCACCGAGCTCGAGCCCCGCATGCAGCGGCTGCCCCTAAGGATGTTCTCCTCGGGAATGCTGATGCGGGTGCTGTTTGCGACCGCGACCGCCTTTCCGGCCGACATCCTGCTGCTCGACGAATGGCTCAGCGTCGTCGACGAGCACTTTGCGGAGAAGGCGCAGGAGCGGCTGCTGAACATGGTGTCGCAGGCGGCGATCGTGATCATCGCCTCGCACGATCAGCCGCTGCTGCGCCGCACCTGCACCAGCATCATCAACCTCGATCACGGCCGCGTCGCCTCGACCGTCAGTGTCGAGCCGCCGGCAACGCACACCTTTGAGCTCCGCGAGAAACGCGCATGAAACAGAACATCCTCGTCGTCTCCGAGTCGCTCGGACAACCCAACCACAAGCGCGGCATCTTCCATTTCACCCGCGAGCTGGTCCGTTCGCTCGCCTCGGAGGGGCACGAGCTCACGCTGCTGGTGGAGACCTCGAAGCGCTATCGCAAGCTGTGCCGGCGCGAGCGGCGCACGAAGCTGTTCGCGGCGCAGGCACGCAACATCGAGCTGCTGGCTCTCTACCGCTTCCTTGACGAGATCAACGTGAGCGGGCCGGTGACGCTCAGCGGCACGCGCCGCAAGTTCGACTGGCTCCGCCACAGGGTCGGCATGTTGCTGTCGCGGGACAACATCCTCTGCCTCCTGCGCGCGATCGGCCTGCGTGGCCTGAATGCGCGACTGATCGAGAACCGGCCCGCCGCGCTCGAATACATTCCGCCTGATCTGAGCCATCTCGAGCTGTTCGGCGAGTTTCAGCTCGAGCCCGGATTCTTCAACTACCAGGACTCCTCGGCCTTCTTCCTGCTGCCACCGCCGCGGATCGACGCGCGCGACTACGACGTGATCGTCGTCGATACGCCGACCCGCGTGGCGATCAAGCGCAGGCCGGATGCCAAGGTGATCTGCGTCGTCCACGACCTGTTGCCGCTCACCGATCTCAAGCTCAGCGACATCGCCACGCGGCAGTTCCTGGCGCGAATCCGCACCAGCCTGCGCCAGGCCGACGAGCTCGCCTTCGTTTCAAACTACAGCATGATGCGGTTCAGGGAACTGTTGCCGCAATTTGCGCACCTACCGGCGCGGGTCGTGTATCCCCGCACCCGGTTCGACGCCCCGGATGTCCTGCACCTTCCAGCCCCGTCGGGGCGTCCGGGGCGGCCGAGCTTCGTCGTCATCGTCTCGAACGAGCCGCGCAAGAACATCGCCGCCGTCATCCGCGCCTTCCGTGGCGTGCCCCAGGCCGAACTCGTCGTGATCGGCTATGCCGGCGAGATCAGCCGGATGCGCAACCTCCCGCAAAACGTCCGCTTCGCCGGCTATGTCGACGAGCACGAGAAGGCCGCCTTGATCGCGGAGGCGCACGGCCTGATCATGCCGAGCCTTGCCGAAGGTTTCGGCGTGCCGATCATCGAGGCGCTGGCCGCGAACACGCCGGTGCTGTGCTCGGACATCGCAGTCTTCCGCGAGGTCGCGGGCGAGCTTGCCGACTATTTCGACCCGTACTCGACGGATTCGATCGCAGCCTCCGTCACCCGCGTGCTGACGCGGCAGGAGGAGTGGCGCGGCAAAATCCGGGCGCGGCGCCACGAGCTCGCCGACCGTTTCGGCTACGAGACCCAGGCCCGCGATTTCCTCGGCCGCCAGCTGCCCGCGGAAAGGCTCGTCGCCGCGCCAGTCGCATCGTACGGATGACGGCCGAATCCGCGATGTGGTCCGGTCCTGCCGACCAGCAGGGCGGCCGGAAGGGATGGCAGAGCTGGCGCAACCCGGCCGCGCTGCTCCGGGCGGCAGATGTGCTCGTCATCCTGATCGCGGCGTCGCTGCCATGGTCGACAACGGCGCCTTCGATCTTCGTCGGACTCTGGCTGCTCGCGGTGACGCCGACCATCGCCTGGCGCGACTATGCGCGCGAGCTCACGCGCCCGGCGTTTGCCCTGCCCTTCGCGCTCCTGCTGCTCGCACTTCTCGGCACGCTGTGGTCGGAGGGGGCCTGGGCGGACCGGCTGCATGCGATCAAGCCAGTCGCAAAGCTCGTGCTGATTCCGCCGCTGCTCTATCATTTCAGCCGGTCGGAGCGCGGCTTGCACGTCTGCATCGCCTTTCTCGCCTCCTGCGCGCTGCTTGCCGCGTTCTCCTGGATCGTGCTGCTCAACCCGGGCTGGAAGATCACGGCCACGGCGTCATCAGGCGTTCCCGTCAAGAACTACATCGACCAGAGCCAGGAGTTCACGCTGTGCGCCTTTGCGCTTGCGCTGCCGGTACTGACCTTCTGGCGCGGCGGACGCGCGGTCGCGGCGACCCTCTGCCTGGCACTGATCCTGCTGTTCGTCACCAACATGGTGTTCGTCGCCTCTGCGCGCACCGCCCTGCTCTGCATCGCGGTGCTGCTGGCCCTGTTCGCCTGGAAACATCTAAGCCACCGGGCGGCGCTGGTCCTGCTCGCAGGCGCAGTCGCCGCGAGTGCGCTGGCCTGGACGACGTCGCCCTATCTACGTCAGCGCATCACCGACGTCGCGATCGAATACCACCACGGCCACGAGGACATCAGCCGCGCCTCCACCGCGCAGCGGCTGACCTATTGGCGCAAGGCGCTTCATGCCTTCGCCGAAGCGCCCCTGATCGGCCACGGCACTGGCTCGATCAAGCGCCAGTTCGAGCGCGCCGCCACGAGCGAAAGCAGCCTCACCGCGGAAATCGTCAGCAATCCGCACAACCAGACACTCAACGTCGCGATGCAATGGGGCCTGTTGGGCGTCGTCCTCCTCTACACCATGTGGATCGCCCATCTTTGCCTGTTCCTCGGCGAAGGCCTTGCCGCCTGGATCGGCCTCGCCGCTGTCGTGCAGAACATCGCGAGCTCGCTGCTCAACTCGCATTTGTTCGATTTCCACGAGGGCTGGATGTATGTGCTCGGCGTCGGCGTTGCCGGCGGCATGGTCCTGAAGGCGAAGGCTAGCAGCCCGGCGTAGCTACTGGCTGCGCTCGTGGCCGACCTCGCCGGTGATGACGTCGCCGAACAATTCCCAGGCCTGCCCGTTGAAGCGCATCAGCTGCATCTGCTCGATCGGGAAGTAATCGTCGGGCGAGGTGTTGACCATGATGCCCGGCAGCATCAGGTCGGTGTGGAAGTTCTTCAGGTTGGCGGCCTGCTTCATGACGTTCTCGCGGGTGAGATTGTCGCCGCATTGCTTCAGGACCTGGGCCATCGCCTCGGCCTGCACATAGCCATAGATGTTGTTGGCGTTGGCCTTGTCGCCGTCGGGGTAATACTTGTCCATGAACGCGCGCCATTTGATCACGGCGGGATCCTTGTCCCAGGTCGGATCGGTCGGGTCCTTCAGATAGACCGTCGAGATGATGTCCTTGGCGTATTCGAGCCCGGCGGGCTTGAGCACCGAGGCGACCGAGGTTGCGGTGTTGGCGAGAAAGAATTTCGGCTTCCAGCCGAGCTCGCCGACTTTCCGGATCGCCTGCGCCGAGCCCTTCGGCGCGGCCCAGGAGAAGAAGATGTCGGCGCCGGAATCGTGCAGGGCGACGATCTGCGAGTCGATCGAGGGATCGCTGACCTCGTAGGATTTGTCGGCGATGATCATGCTCGCCTTGTCGCCGAGCCCGTCCTTCAGGCCCTTGAACTGGTCCTTGCCGGCATCGTCGTTCTGCCAGAACACCGCGATCTTGCCGTTCGGAAAATTGTCGCGGATGTATTTTGCGTAGATCCGCCCTTCGCTCTGGTAGTTGGGCTGGAAACCCATGGTCCACGGGAAACTCCTGGGGTCGCCGAACTTGGTGCCGCCGGAGGCGACGAAGAGCTGCGGCACCTTCTTCGCGTTCATGTACTTCATGATCGCGGAGTTCGAGGGCGTGCCGAGCGACTGGAAGATCAGGAGGACATCGTCGCTCTCGACCAGCTTGCGCGCCTGCTCGATCGCCTTCGGCGGCGAATAGGCGTCGTCATAGCTGATGAAATTGATCTTGCGGCCGTTGATGCCGCCCTGGTCGTTGATCATCTTGAAGAAGGCGGCCTCGGTCTTGCCGATCACGCCATAGGACGACGCCGGCCCGCTATAGGGCATGATGTTGCCAATCTTGATTTCGGTGTCGGAAGCGCCGGGGTCGTATCCCTTCTGCGCCGAGGCCGGTGTCGCGGCGAGCGCTCCGGCAACAAGCATGGCGAGGGCAGCGAGATTCTTGCAACGACCCGGCATCGTTCTCTCCCCTATTTTGTAGTCTTGTTTTGCAGAGAGTGTCGCAAGGAGGATAGCGGCTGGCAAGCGCCACGATTTTCCGCGCGGTGAAACGTTGGTACGGAACTTACGCGACGCGACGCAGCAAGCCGAGCACGCGCCCGTCAATCACCAGCAACGCGCTGCCGATGACGATCGCCCCCGCAATCTCGCGCGCGGAGATCGGCTCGCCCAGCACCAGCCAGCCCAGCAGGATGGCGGTGACGGGAATGAGCAGCGTCACCAGCATGACGTTGGTTGCGCCCGAGCGCCGGATGATCTGAAAGAACACGATGTAGGCCAGCGCCGTTGAAAGCGCGGCGAGGCCGAGCACCGCGAGCCAGGTCGCGACGCCCGGCATCGGCAGATGCCACGGCTGCTCCATCGCACCGGCGACGATGGCCATCATGACCGTCGATGCCATCAGTTGGAATGTTGCGGTGCCAAGCGGCGGAGAGTCCTTCAACAGCCGCCGCGCGGCCAGTGCCGCAAAACCGTAGCTGAGGGCCCCGCCCAGGCAAAGCAGGATGCCGAGCCCCTGCCCCGGCCGCGTCTCGATGCCCCATCCACGCAGGATGACAACGCCGACGACGCCCAGAACCACGCCGGCGACTCGCCGCATCTGCAGCGCCTCCTCGCCAGCCGCGGCCATGACGAGCACCGTGAACAGCGGCGTGGTGGCATTCAGGATCGAGGCGAGCCCGCTCGGGATGAAGGTCTGGCCGATCACGATCAGCGAGAACGGGATGACGTTGTTGAGCAGACCGATTGCGACGAACGCCTTCCAGCCGGCCGTCCCCCTGGGAAGGCCGATGCCCTGCATGCGGAGCAGCGGCAGCAGAATGGCCGCACCGAGCGCGACGCGCAAAAGCACCAGCGTCAGCGGCGGCAATTCCCGCAAGGCCGCGCCATTGAAGAAGAACGAGCCGCCCCAGAGGACGGAGAGCAGCGCGAGCAGCGACCAGTCTCGCGCGTCGATCCGGTTATCTTTCGCAGGCATGGCGTCTCACTTCGGTCGGTGAGGCCGCCGCCTACAATGGAGACACGACAATAGCCACCCGATTTCCGATCAGATGGCGGTTCTCACGCGTAAAACGCCTATCCCCAATTGAAGCTTCTACTCAAAGGCTCGAATATCTCGCGCGGACCGATATCTACGCCCCAGTATCCTATCAGGCGACGAAGCGCTCCATCTCCATCGGCTTGAAATGCGGTGCGCCCATCCCGGATGATCTGCCCCCAGTTTGCGCAGTCCCCGCCCCAACACTCGGTCCGGAGAAGCAAGAAACGAGCGGACGAGATCCGACTGGAGAGCCGTTCCGTTGCCAACACGATACCTTCCGGGATGTCTTCGTCAGATGGCACATAACGATCTTCGCCAAAGCGGCCCGCAATCGCCAAGATGGGCTTTTGCAGCTCGATCAATTTGAGGTCTGGCCAAACCCCGGATATCTGGCGCGGCAGATCACTTATCGGATCGGCGAATAAACCAAAAAATGTGAACATCGCGCGTTCATTCCTCCTCGCGCTTTCGGGTGTCCCCGACGACATCGGCAACGACCGCGCCCATCACCAAAGCTCCGCCAATGAGCGCATGGACGGCAGGCACGTCGCGGAAGGCGACCCAGATCCAGAACGGCATCAGAGGCGTTTCCAGCGTCGCGATCAGGGAGGCTTGCCCCGACGGCAGCAGACGTGAGCCGAGCATGTAGAAGGTCAGGCCGAGCGCGACTTGAAGGCAGCCGAACATCGCGAGGATCGCGAGATTGTTGCCGCCGACATGGACGATGTCGTGCGCGAACGGAAGACTGACGAGGCTTCCCAGGAAGTTCGAGAGTGCAGCTGCCGCCACCATCGACGTCTCCCTGTGGCGCCGAACGACGACCGTCATGGCCGAAATGGCGAGCACCATCAGACAGCCGAGCGCGACGCCGCCGATATCGGCTCCCGCCGCGATGCCGCCGACCGTGATGGCCACGCCGGCGAAGGCGACGAGACTCGCGACCAGCGTCCGCCATGTCGCGGCTTCACCGAGCCACAGCCATGCAAGCGCCGCAGCGACAAACGGTTGCGTGGCGATCAGCACGGCGACGTTCATCACCTTGGTCATCTGAAGCGCGGGGATGAAGGAGACCATGCCGATCGTCGACAACGAGGCGACGAGCAGGCCGCTGCGCCCCGGCTCCACCAATTGCCGGAGCGCACCGCGCCCCTGCATCAGGACGAGAAACACCGTGATGAGACTGCCGCCAAACAGGCCGCGCCAGAACAGGATGGTCCAGGGATCGAACGGCAGCAGCCGCGTAAAGAACGGCGCCGTGCTCCAGGCAACCGCGGCGGCGACGACGAGGGCAATGCCGAGACCGCGTTCCGAACGTGGCTGCCCCATGTGGATGTACCGGCTAGGATGGCTTCTTCGGCCGCGACACCAGCTCGATCATCCTGCCTTCATCGTCATCCGGCATCGCCGCTTTCGCCTGCGCGTAGGCCTCGACCGCGGCGCGCGCGACCAGGGGCTTGCCGGCCAGGAGACTCTCGGCGAGCTTGACGGCATAGGCCGCATCCTTGTGGCGCAGCGCTGCCGTGAAGGTCGCGCCGGAAAAATCGCGGGCGACCATGCGCTTGGAATGACGCTGCACCTGCGGGCTGGCGGCCACGCCCGCCTGGATCGACTCCAGCACCAGATTCATGTCGAGCCCGGCCTGCTCGGCGATGGCAAGGCCTTCAGCGAGGCCGGCGATCTGGATCGCGCCCATCAGATTGTTGATGAGCTTGTAGACCGTGCCGGACCCGACCGCGCCGAAATGGCGGATGGTCGAGCCGATCGGCTCGAGGAACGGGCGCGCGCGTTCGAGATCGGCGGCGTCGGCGCCAACGAGCAGCGTCAGTTTTCCGGCGGCCGCCGCATCCGGCAATCCCGTCACGGGGCAGTCGACATAGATCAGCCCGCGCCCATTGAGCTCGCGGCCCATCTCGCGGGCGTGGTCATAGGAGACGGTGGAGCATTCGATCGCGATGGTACCGGCCTTGGCCGTCTTGGCCGCGCCCTCCGGCCCGAGCCAGACCGTGCGCGAGGCCTCGTCGTCGGCAACCATGGTCACGACCGCATCGGCGTCGATCGCGGCATCCTCGGGCGAGGTCGCCCACTGCGCGCCGCGCGCGATCAAATCTTCCGCCTTGGCCTTGCTGCGATTCCACAGCGTCACCGTGAAGCCGGCATCGAGATAGCGGCCGGCCATACCATGGCCCATCCGTCCAAGCCCGATGAAGGCGACGCGGGGCATGGCTAGTCCACGTCCTCGACGTCGCCCGCGGTGGTGCCGAAGGCGCGCTGCGCCAGCGTCGCGGCCATGAACTCGTCGAGATCGCCGCCGAGCACGCCCGAGGTGTCGGAGGTCTGCACGCCGGTGCGTAAGTCCTTCACCATCTGGTAGGGCTGCAGCACGTAGGAGCGGATCTGGTGACCCCAGCCGATATCGGTCTTGGCGGCCTGGTCGGCGGCGGCCTTCTCCTCGCGCTTCTTCAGCTCGATTTCATAAAGCCGCGCGCGCAGCATGTCCCAGGCCTGCGCCCGGTTCTTGTGCTGGGAGCGGCCGGCCTGGCAGACCACGGCGACGCCGGTCGGGATGTGCGTCAGGCGCACCGCGGATTCGGTCTTGTTGACGTGCTGGCCGCCGGCGCCGCCCGAACGCATGGTGTCGGTGCGGACGTCGGATTCCTTGATGTCGATCTTGATGCTGTCGTCGATGACGGGGAAGACCTGCACGCTCGAGAACGAGGTGTGCCGCCGCGCGTTGGAATCGAACGGCGAGATGCGCACGAGGCGGTGCACGCCTGCTTCCGTCTTCAGCCAGCCATAGGCGTTGTGCCCGGAGACCTGGATGGTCGCCGACTTGATGCCGGCTTCTTCGCCTTCGGACTCTTCGAGGTACTCGACCTTGAAGCCATGCGTCTCGGCCCAGCGCGTGTACATGCGCAGGAGCATCTGCGCCCAGTCCTGGCTCTCGGTGCCGCCGGCGCCGGCATGGACCTCGAGATAGGAATCGAAGCGATCGGCCTCGCCCGACAGCAGCGCCTCGAGCTCGCGCCGGGCGACTTCCTTCTTCAGATTCTTCAGCGCAGCTTCGGCTTCGGCAACGACGCCGTCATCGCCCTCGGCCTCGCCGAGCTCGATCATGCCGATGTCGTCTTCGAGCTCCTGCTCGACCTTGCCGATGCCGGACAGCGAATCCTCGAGCGAGGTGCGCTCCTGCATCAGCTTCTGGGCCTTCTGGGGATCGTTCCAGAGGTTGGGATCTTCTGCGAGCTTGTTCAGCTCAGCGAGGCGTGCCGTCGATTTCTCGACGTCAAAGATGCCTCCTCAGCAGCCCGACTGACTGCTTGATCTCTTCTACCAACCGTTCGATTTCGGCGCGCATGTCGTTCTCTGGTCTGGCCCATGATCCGGGAAAGCGTGCAGCGGTTTCCCAAAAAGATCCTGCACAAAAACTAAAGCGCGATAACTCATCGCGCGTTGGGGGATGTAACGGCGGCGGCGCCAAAGCGCAACCGCCCCCTCGCCCGTATCAGGCGTTATCCGCTACCACAGCCCGCCGGTGCCCGGCCGAATGAGGAAGCCGGAATCCGGCTGCTGCTGCTGCGAGGCCGGCATGCCACCGCGCGCGTCAGCGTCGGCCACGCCGATGACCGAATAATTATCCGGCGGCGCCGTGCCCGGCTTGAAGGCTTCGAGGATGGTTCCGCCGGTCTCGCCGGGGCCGGCACGCATGCCGGTCTTGGCAACGACGCGAACCAGCTTGATGCCGGCCGGCACCTTGAACGGAACGGCGGGCTTGTCGGCGAGCGCGAGCTTGAGGAAATCGCGCGCGATGGGCGCGGCCAGATGGCCGCCGGTCGCGGCGTTACCCTTACCGAGCGCGCGCGGCTTGTCGTAGCCCATGTAGATGGCGACGGCGACGTCGGGCGAGAAGCCGACGAACCAGGCGTCCTTGGCCTCGTTGGTGGTGCCGGTCTTGCCGGCGATCGGCTTGCCGACCTCCTTGACCACGGTCGCGGTACCGGCCTGGACCACGCCTTCCATCAGCTCGGTGATCTGATAGGCAGTCATGGAGTCGAGCACCTGCTCGCGACGGTCGATCAGTTGCGGTTCGGGCTGGTTCTTCCACCCACCCGGCGCGTCGCAGCCGCGGCATTCGCGCTGGTCGTGCTTGAAGATGGTGTGGCCGTAGCGGTCCTGGATTCGGTCGATCAGGGTCGGCTTCACGCGGCGGCCGCCATTGGCGAGCATCGAATAGGCGGTCACCATGCGCATCGCCGTCGTCTCGCCGGCGCCGAGCGCGTAGGACAGATAGTTCGGCAACTCGTCATAGACGCCGAAGCGGCGGGCATATTCGCCGATCAGGGGCATGCCAATGTCCTGCGCGAGGCGCACGGTGACGGTGTTGAGCGACTGCCGCAGCGCGTTGCGCAGCGTCACCGGTCCCTGGAACTTGCCCGAGGAGAAGTTTTCCGGCCGCCACACGCCGGCGCCCTGGCCCTGGTCGATTTCGATGGGCGCATCGAGCACGACGGTCGAAGGCGTGTAGCCGTTGTCGAGCGCGGCCGAATAGACGATCGGCTTGAACGACGAGCCCGGCTGCCGGTAGGCCTGCGTGGCGCGGTTGAACTGGCTCTGGTCGAACGAGAAGCCGCCGACCATCGCGAGCACGCGGCCGGTCCAGGGATCCATCACCACCATCGCGCCGGAGACTTCGGGGATCTGGCGCAGCCGGTACTGGCCTTCGACCGGCTGTCCTTCCTTGGTGTAGAGCGGATCGGCATAGATCACATCGCCGGGTGCCAGCACCTGCGCCACGGAGGTCGGCGTCCTGCCCTTGGCATTGCCTTGCGCCGCCCTCGCCCAGCGCACGCCGTCGAGGGTGACGAGGCCGGTCTCGCGCTGCTTGCTGACAGCGCCGCCGAGCTCGCGGCTCGGCTGGAAGCCGATGCGCGCCGACTGGTCGCTGGTCTCCAGCACCACCGCCATGCGCCACGGCGAGATGTCGGACAGCGACTTGATCTCGGCGAGCCTCACGCCCCAATCGCCGGAGATATCGAGCTTGCTCATGGGCCCGCGATAGCCCTGCTGCTCGTCGTAGTTCACGAGGCCCGAGACCATGGTCTTGCGCGCCATGACCTGGATCTTCGGATCGAGCGTGGTGCGGACGGAGAGACCGCCCTCGTACAGCTTCTTCTCGCCGTAGCGTTCGAAGATGTCGCGGCGGACTTCCTCGGCAAAATATTCGCCGGCGAAGGTGTGGGCGCCGCCCGAACGGTTGGTCACGGCCAGCGGCTCCTTGCGCGACTTGTCGGCGTCGGCCTGCTTGATCCAGCCGTTCTCGAGCAGACGGTCGATGACGTAGTTGCGACGCTCGATGGCGCGGTCGCGGTTACGGACCGGATGCAGCGTCGCCGGCATCTTCGGCAGCGCTGCCAGATAGGACGCTTCCGCCACCGTCAGCTCGTTCACCGACTTGTCGAAATAGACCAGCGAGGCGGCCGCAATGCCGTAGGCGCCGAGGCCGAGATAGATCTCGTTCAGGTACAGCTCGAGGATCTTGTCCTTCGAATAGGTCTTCTCAATGCGCATCGCCAGCAAGGCTTCCTTGATCTTGCGGGAGAAGGAGACCTCGTTGGTCAGCAGGAAGTTCTTGGCGACCTGCTGGGTGATCGTGGAAGCGCCCTGCGGACGGCGGTTGGATCCGAAGTTCTGGAGGTAGAGCACGCCGGCGCGCGCCATGCCGGTGTAGTCGATGCCGCCGTGCTCGTAGAAATTCTTGTCCTCGGCCGCGAGGAAGGCGTTGATCACAAGCTTCGGCACAGCCTGGATCGGCAGGTACAGCCGCCGCTCCTTGGCGTATTCGCCGAGCAGCGAGCCGTCGACCGCGTGCACGCGCGTCATCACCGGCGGCTCGTAATCCTGAAGCTGAGAGTAATCCGGCAAGTCCTTGGAGAAATGCCAGATCAGGCCTGCCACGGCTCCGACACCGACAAGGAACACCACTGTTCCCGCGGCGAACAGGAAGCCCATGAACCGCACCAGCAAGCGCATTATGTGTTTATCCGTTCAAACTCTGGATCAGCCCAGTATCAGCCCCATAGGACCCAAAAACTGGCACCCCAAACTGGCGCCAACCTCACGTCGCGAATTCAACGGCCTACGCAATCACATCAAGACTGGGCCTAAAGACGCTTGCCGAGCGGGATTCTCTCCGATTCCGGAACCCCCTGCGGCATTTTTATAAAGCGTCCGCTGTGGCCAAACTAGGGCCTTTGCGGCGGGACCGAAAAACCCTTCCTCAATTTGACAATCCCGGGGTCGTCAGTTCGACGATCGGGCGGTCGCCAGCCGTTTGGCCAGGAACCCGTCGATCGCCTGCGCCATCGAGCCCACGGCCTTGGACCGCCAGCCCTCGGAGACCAGGTGCTCGAGGTCGCCCTTGTTGGAGACATAGCCGATCTCGACCAGCACCGAGGGCACGTCGGGCGCCTTCAGCACCCGGAAACCGGCCGATTTCAGGGGATGCTTGTGCATCCGTACCGTCGACTTCATTTCGCCCATCAGCAAATGGGCAAAACGGTTTGAAAACGTGCGGGTTTCCCGCTGCGTCAGGTCGATCAGGATGTCCGCGACATCGGTCGGCTCCTCCGCGAGGTTGAAGCCGGCGATCGCGTCGGCGCGGTTTTCCGCGTCGGCCAGACGCTGGGCCTCGGCGTCCGAGGCCTTGTCGGACAGCGTATAGATGGTGGCGCCCTGCGCATCGCCCTCCGCCCGCGGCAGCGCATCGGCATGGATCGAGACGAACAGCGCGGCCTTGAGGTTGCGGGCGACTTTGACCCGGTCATTGAGGGGGATGAAGGTGTCGTCATCCCTTGTCAGCACCACACGGTACTTGCCGGCCTTGTCCAGCCGGTCGCGCAGCGCCAGGGCAAAGGCCAGCACCAGGTTCTTCTCGCTCTCGCCGCTCGACTGCGTGCCATTGTCGATGCCGCCATGGCCGGGGTCGATCACGACGACCGGCCTCCCGTCGGCCTTCTGCTGCGACGTTTCCGGAGCCGCCGCGGGAACGGTTGCAGGCGGCGCCTCGGCGATCGCAGGCCGCAGTTCGGGGCGGTTTTCCGGGGCGAGCGCCTGCACGAAGGCGGCGCGGTCGACCTCCTCCAGCTCGAGCACGAGCCGGGCGGGCTGGCCGTTGGCCGCCTCGACCACATAGGAATTGGCGATTTTGGCCGGCCCGGTCAGATCGAACACGATTCGCGAACCGCCGGGCATGACGAGCCCGTAGCGGAAGGCCTTGACCAGGCCCCGTCCCGCCGCCCCGGTCCCCGCGGGAAGCTGAAAATTGACCTGCGGCACGTCCACCACCACCCGGTACGGGTCGGCGAGCGTCACGGCGCGGAACGTCACGGTCTGGTCGATGTCGAGGATGAAGCGGGTCTGCTTACCATCACCAGCCAGCCGGGCTCCCGAGGCGATTGGAAAATTTGCCGCCGCAACAGCGGGCTGCGGCCGGCTCTCCGCCGCGCTCAGGCGCGAGGAATCGGCGCATGGAAATGCTGCAGCGCACAACAGCACGCATCCCAGCAAGACCCTTTGTTTTGCGCGGCTCGCCACCGATCCCGTGCCTCCGAGCAGCTTTTTTAACGCAATAGAACCACAGGGTTAATCGATCCTTAATGGCAAAAACACGAAACTCCCTGACTGTGACCGCCGTGCGACGCTCCCTTGCACCGATGGTCCATTCCTCGTATGTACGGAATGCTGACGGCCGATATTTCCGGTTGTGTCGCATTCAGCCTCCCGGTGCAGCGCCGGAGCTCCCAAGGTTTGGGAATTCCAGCGTTTTCCGTTCTCCTCTAAGACCAGCGCGGTGCGCGGCAGCGAGGCGGAGCGGGTCAAGCCCCGGCGGCGGACGGTTCCCGGTTACCACGTTTCCGGGACGGTTCTGACAGCGACGTGACCCATTACCCGGTCCCTTGATCCCAAGGGGACGGTTCGTGATCCCCCAGGGCGAGCGCGCTCGCGCCATGCCTGGCCAGCAGCAACTGATTGAGGGGCGGCCCCGCCGCCCAGTGTTTCATACGGGCCGACGCTTGATGCGCCAGACTGTGCCGACGAACTCTGAAGGACCATTCGCGACGCTGCGGAGTGACAATCCCGCGCGCCGCTGTGGTCCTGAGGCTTCCGGTTCGGCAAGGCGCGAGAGACGGTGTTTCGGCCTTCCCCTCACCCCCGAATCAGGTGGACCGTCGCGTCACCCGGCAGCGCAGATCGCGCCCACGGTGAGTCGCGCCCGCCGCCGCCAAGAGTTAAGACATGCCCAACAAGATGTTGATCGATGCCACCCACCCGGAAGAGACCCGGGTCGTCGTGGTCCGCGGCAATCGCGTCGAAGAGTTTGATTTCGAGACCGCGCAACGCAAGCAACTGCGCGGAAACATCTACCTCGCCAAGGTCACAAGGGTCGAACCCTCGCTCCAGGCCGCCTTCGTCGAATATGGCGGCAACCGCCACGGCTTCCTCGCCTTCAGCGAAATCCATCCCGACTACTACCAGATCCCCGTCGCCGACCGGCAGGCGCTGATCGAGGCCGAGGAGCAGGCCCATCGCGAGGCCGAGGAAGAGAGCGAGAACCGCTCCCATGGCCGCCGCCGTTCGCGCCACCGCAATGCCCGCCGCCGCGGTCATGGCGAGCGCGTGCGCAGCGAGATCGTCGAGGGCCTCGACGCCGGCGCCGATCCCGCCGCCCAGCCGCTCGAGGGCGCGTCCCTGCCGGAGTACACGGAAGGCGCTGCGCTCGAGGGCGAGCATCTGCACGCCGAGGCGGAGCAGCACGGCGAGCACGATCACGACGACCACGGGCACGACGACCATCACCACGCCCATGACGATGATCACCCTCACGATCATGACGACCATGGTCATGACGGCGAACACGATCATCACGACCGCGATCATGCCGATGAGACGCCCGCGCCCGTCGCCGCGGTTGGCGCAGAACCTGTCGTGGCGAGCGAGCCCGTTGCCGAGCCGCAGGAGGCCCAAACCTTCGAAGATCACGCCGTCGAGGCTCACGCCTCCGAAGCACATGCCTTCGAAGCACATGCCGAGGCCCTCGCCGAAGCCGTGACGTCGGCCACGGAGCCGGCAGATGCCGTCTACGCCGCCGGCGAGAACACTGAAGCGCCGCATGCCGAAGCCGCGGAAGCAGCCGGCGAAGACGACGACGAGGACGAAGAAGACGGCGAGGAAGCCGAAGAGGAAGTCGTCGAATCCGTCGGCGGCGACGACGTGCTGGAGGAAGTGCCGGAGCGCACCTTCCGCCCGCGCCGCCAGTACAAGATCCAGGAAGTCATCAAGCGCCGCCAGGTCATGCTGGTGCAGGTCGTCAAGGAAGAGCGCGGCAACAAGGGCGCAGCGCTCACGACCTACCTCTCGCTCGCCGGCCGTTACGCCGTGCTGATGCCCAACACCGCGCGTGGCGGCGGCATCAGCCGCAAGATCACCAGCGCGCAGGACCGCTCGCGCCTGAAGGAAGTGGTGCAGGATCTCGACGTGCCCGAGGGCATGGGCATCATCCTGCGCACCGCAGGCGCCTCCCGCACCAAGCCCGAGATCAAGCGCGACTTCGAGTACCTGATCCGGATGTGGGAGACGGTGCGCGACCTGACGCTGAAGTCGCAGGCCCCGACCCTCGTCTACGAGGAAGGCTCGCTGATCAAGCGCTCGCTGCGCGACCTCTACAACAAGGAGATCGACGAGATCCAGGTTGCCGGCGAAGGCGGCTATCGCGAAGCGCGCGACTTCATGAAGATGCTGATGCCCGCCAATGTCAGCGCGGTGAAGCAGTATCGCGACGGCCAGCCGCTGTTCTCGCGCATGGGCGTCGAGAGCCAGCTCGACGCGATGTTCTCGCCGACCGTGCAGCTTCGCTCCGGCGGCTATGTCGTGATCAACCAGACCGAGGCGCTGGTCTCGATCGACGTCAACTCGGGACGCTCGACCCGCGAGCACCATATCGAGGACACTGCGCTCAAGACCAATTTGGAGGCGGCCGAAGAGGTCGCCCGCCAGCTCCGCCTGCGCGACCTCGCCGGCCTGATCGTCATCGACTTCATCGACATGGACGAGAAGCGCAACAACCGTGCGGTCGAGCGCAAGCTGTCCGACTGCCTCAGGCAGGATCGCGCGCGCATCCAGGTCGGCCGCATCTCGCATTTCGGCCTCTTGGAGATGTCGCGCCAGCGCATCCGCGCCAGCGTGCTCGAGAGCTCGACCGATCCCTGCCCGCATTGCGGCGGCACCGGCCATGTCCGTTCGGTGTCTTCGGTGGCGCTGCAGCTCTTGCGCGGCCTCGAAGAGATCCTGATGAAGGGCGCGACCCACAATCTCGTGGTCCGCACCCGCACCGACGTCGCGCTCTATGTGCTGAACCACAAGCGCGGCCATCTGCGCGACCTCGAAAACGGCTTCAAGGTCACGCTGGCGGTCATCGCGGACCCCAGCGTCAGCGGCCCGCAGGCCTACCTCATCGACCGCGGCGAGCAGGTGCACACGCTGGAAGCCGCCAAGGCGCTGCTCGCGGCGCAGGCCGCTGCGAGCCCACCGCCCCAGGCTGAAGAAGCCTATGACGACGAGGAGTTCGATCCGGAGCTGGAATCCGAGATCGAGTCCGAGGAGACCGAAGGTCTCAGCGAGGAGCAGGCTGCCGGCGAGGCAGCCGCCGAGCAGGACGGCCAGCGCCGCAAGCGCCGCCGACGCCGGCGCGGCCGCGGTGGCCAGCGCGACGGCGAGTTGCGTGAGGATTCGGCACCGACCCTGCCCGAGCCGGCGATGATCGCGAGCGAAGGCGAGGAAGAGGCCGAGGCCGAGCAGGATGGCGAGGAAGGCGACGAACAGGCAGCCCGTGGCGAGCAGCAGGGCGGCGGCGAGCGCCGGCGCCGGCGTGGTCGCCGTGGTGGACGTCGCCGTCGCGGCGGTAACGAGGAAGGTCTCGCCGGCTCCATCGGCGACGAGCTCGCGGCGGGTGTGCCGCCGGAAGCGAGCGATGCGGTCGCCGATTTCGACGGCAATGACGGCGAGGCTGCGCCCTCGATCGCAGAGGCCGAACTCGCCGCCGGGCCAGAAGTCGCTCAATACGTGACCCAGCCCGAGCCCCGCGCCGAGGTGCAGGCTGAGGCACCGGCGCAGCCTGAGCCGGCTGTCGCTGCAGCGGACGAAGAGCCCGCCGACGACAAGTCCGCGCGGCGCCGCTCCACGGTCCGCGAAAAGGTGAGCTTCCTGCTCAGCAATCCGAGTGAGTCGGCAACGCCGGTCGCGGAGGCGCCCCAACCGGTCACCCCGCCCGCGCCGGCAGCTGAGCCCGCGCCGGAAGTCGCCAGCGAGACGCCGGCCGCTCCGCGCCGCGCCGGCTGGTGGTCCCGCCGTTTCGGCGGCGGCGAGTAAGCTCGACACTCAATAAAAAACGCCCGGCCTGGCCGGGCGTTTTCGTTTCAGGCTCATCCCGCTACGATGGCAGTTCGTCATCCCCGAGCGGCGCGACGTCGCGCGCCGCGATCTGGCGAAGCTGGTCGTAGAGATCGGGCGCCTCGCTGGTGCAGAGACAGACGCCTGTTGCGGAAGCCGCTTCGCCGGCGTTGAGGTAGGCGTGGCCCATGGTGCTGTCGAGATAGATGCCATCGCCCTCGCCCAAGATCTCCGGCGCGTAGAACTCGGTGTGGACGGCGACGCGTCCGCGCGTCACCACGAAATACTCCTCGCCGCTATGGCGGAGCAGCGGGCCGAACTCCTCCAGCGAGCGCGCGCGCACCTCGGCCACGATCGGCACCATGCGTTTGCCGATCAGGTCTGTGCATTGATAGGTGTAGGTGTAGAACTTCGTGGTGATCACTTGGCCCTGCCCGGCCCGGCTGATGCTCCGCCGCGCGGTGACCGGCCGCCCCTGCGCGGGCGTCGCGACCGCCGGGTTGAACAGCTCGGCGATCTCCATCTTCAGGCCCGAGGTGAGCTGGAGCAGCTTGTCGTAGGTCAGCGACATCAGGCCGTTCTCGACCTTGGACAAGGTCGAGAGCGCCATCCCGGTCCGCTCCGCCACCTGCTTCAGCGTCAGCCCGCGTGTCTGGCGGGCGGCCTTGAGGCACTGACCGAGCTGCGAATTGGCAATTTCGGGCGTCGTGATTTCACTCATGGTCGCAATGCTAGCACGACGGAAGAAAAATAGTTGATCGATCGACCTAATCTTTTCGGCCGGAATAGTCCGAATCGGCCCTAGTTGGCAGCTGGCTAGGCACCTCAGGCGCCGTTGGCGCGTCAAATAGCTCGGTCTGACGAATATTGGTGCGCCACTCTGCTTTCCGATATGCTAAATCGTTTTCATAATCTGAAAGGGAGCGGGTGTTGACCGAACTGTGCGATTCCAGTGCCGTTGAGCTGCGCCGCCTGCTGGCCGCGGGGACGATCTCGCCTGTCGAGCTGCTCGACGCCTGCCTGTCCCGCATCGACGCCGTCAACGGCGCCGTCAATGCCGTCGTGACGCTGGACGTATCAGGCGCGCGCGCCGCCGCGAAGGAGGCCGAGGCGGCCATCCTGCGCGGCGAGGATCGTGGCGCGCTGCACGGCCTGCCGGTCCTGATCAAGGACACCCAGGACACTGCCGGGATGCGCTCCACCTATGGCAGCCCGCTGCTGCGCGACAACGTGCCGGCCGCCGACCAGGGCTCGGTCGCGCGCATACGCGCAGCTGGCGCCATCATCTTCGGCAAGACCAACACGCCGGAATGGGCGGCGGGCGGCAATACCCGCAATCCCGTGTTCGGCGCGACCGGCAATCCGTTCGATCCTATGCGCTCGGCGGCCGGCTCCTCCGGCGGCTCGGCGGTCGCGCTCGCCTGCGGCATGGCCCCGCTCGCCTCGGGCTCCGACACCGGAGGCAGCTTGCGCAATCCGGCCGGCTTCTCCGGCATCGTCGGCATGCGTCCGTCCTACGGTCTCGTACCAAGTGAAAAGCGCATCTTCGGCTGGTCGAACCTCTCGACCGACGGGCCGATGGCGCGCAACGTCGCCGACGCCGCGTTGATGCTGTCGGTGATGGCAAGCGACGATGTCCGCGATCCGCTCGCCTACACCCTGCCCGGCGAGCCGGTGCGTGCGCGCGCCGAGCGCTGGGCTGCGCCGCGCCCCGCCGATCTCGGCAAGCTGCGTCTCGCCTTCACCGAAGATTTCGGCTTCGCTCCGACCGAGAAGGCCATCCGCCGCGTGTTCCGCCATCGCGTCAGCAAGCTCGCGCCGCTGTTCGCCGAAAGCCGCGAAGCGAGCCCCGACTGCACCGGTGCGGACAACACCTTCGCCGTGCTGCGCGCAGGCATGTTCCTGGCGACGCACGGCAAGAATTACAAGGAGCGTCCCGGGATGCTCGGACCGAACGTCCGCGCCAATGTCGAGGAAGGCCTCGGCTATACGCTCGAAGACTACGCCCGCGCGGCCACGACGCAGACGCGGATCTATCGCGCCTACCAGAGCTTCTTCGCAAATTGCGACGTGCTGGTCAGCCCGACCATCACGCTGAGCCCGCGTCCCTGGTCGGAGCTCTATCCCGCCGAGATCGACGGCGTGCCGACCAAATCCTATTTCCACTGGCTCGCGCTCGCCTATGCCGTCACGCTTGCGGGACATCCCGCGATCAGCATTCCGCTCGGCCTCGACGAGGCCGGACTGCCGTTCGGCCTGCAGATCGTCGGTCCGCGCGGCGGCGATGCCATCGTGCTCTCGGTTGCCGCCAGCATCGAGGCCGCGTTCGCGAACGATGCGCAATTGTGCCGGCCCGTGCCCGACCTCGCACGGCTCGCCGCGGCGCCGCCGCTGTCGGCCGCGCCCGATTTTCTCACCTGGGAATGACCTGACAGGAGAATTTGTCCGATGCAAAGCGCGATCGTTCTCGGCGGCGGCATGGTCGGTGTGGGTGCGGCGCTGCACCTGCAGCGGCGCGGCTGGGCCGTCACGCTCGTCGACCGCAGGGAGCCCGGCCGCGAGACCAGCTACGGCAATGCCGGCATGATCCAGGCCGAAGCCGTGCGCCCCTATCCGATGCCGCGCGACCTCGCTTCGCTCGTGAAGATCGCGACCGGCCGCACCAACGACGTGCGCTACAGCCTGTCCTCGCTTCATCGCCACATCGAGCCGCTGCTGCGCTACTGGTGGCATTCGGCGCCGAAGCGACATCGCGAAGCCATCGTCGGCTGGGCGCGCCTGATCGGCTACGCCACGAGCGAGCACGACACCCTCATTCGCGAGGCCCATGCCGACAATCTGATCCGCCGCGCCGGCTATCGCGCGTTGTACCGCGACGCCGTCGCCCTGGAGCACTCGATCAAGGACGCGGAGCAAGACCAGCGCGAATTCGGCGTGAACTTTCGCGTGTTGTCAGGCAGCGAATTGACAAAGGCCGAGCCGATCCTGCGCGACGATCTGCCCGGCGCGATCCACTGGCTCGACACCTGGACGGTGTCCGATCCGGGCGCGCTGGTGACGGCCTATGCCGAACTGTTCGTGCGCCTCGGCGGCAGGATCGTGCTCGGTGATGCGCAGTCGCTGCAGCAAACCGCGAGCGGCTGGTCGGTGGACACCGATCAGGGGCGCATCGACGCCGCCCATGCCGTCGTGACGCTCGGGCCATGGTCGCCGGATCTCCTGTTCAAGTTCGGCTATCGCATCCCGCTGGTGCGCAAGCGCGGCTACCACATGCATTACAGCGGCGGTGCCTCGCTCGATCTGCCGCTCGTCGACAAGGGCGGCGGCTACGCCATGGGTCCGATGGCCAAGGGCATCCGCATCACCACCGGCGCCGAGCTGACCGGTCCCGATGCGCTCGCAACACCGGTGCAGCTCGCCAGCGCCGAAGCCTCCGCGCGCGAGCTGATCGATCTCGGCAAGCACGTCGAGCCCGATCCGTGGTTCGGCACCCGTCCCTGCACGCCCGACATGCTACCAGTGCTCGGACAGGCCCCGCGCCATCCCGGGCTCTGGATGAACTTTGGTCACGGCCACCAGGGCTTTACGCTGGGGCCTGCGACCGGGCGCCTGCTCGCCGAGATCATGAGCGGCGAGACGCCGTCGATCGATCCCGCGCCGTACCGGCCGGAGCGGTTCTAGCCCTCCGCGCTTGCGGCAAGCACCGCGAGCGCAGCCGAGAGGCGCAGCAACGGATCGTCCCATTCGCGGGGGCTCCGCTGGCGGAACAGCCGCATGGTCGGATACCACGGGCTGTCATCACGATCGCGCAGCCAGCGCCAGTCCAGCGCGTAAGGCGTCAGCATCCACACCGTGCGTCCCAGCGCGCCCGCGAGATGCGCGACCGACGTGTCGACGGCGACGACGAGATCGAGCGCCGCGACCGCCGCCGCGGTGTCGGCGAAATCGCCGAGCGCGGGCGCAAGATCGATGATGTCAGGGCCGAGGGCCGCGAGCACCGCAGCATCCTCCGGCCGCGGCTCCTTCTGCAGGCTGTAAAGCTGCACGCCAGGCATCGCGAGGCGCGGCAGCATGGCCTCCGCCGAGAGCGAGCGCTGGCGGTCGCCCTTGTGCCTGGCATTGCCGGCCCAGACCACGCCGACCTTCAGCGCCGTCACCTCCCCAAGCGCCGCGCGCCAGCGTGACAGTCTTGCGGGATCGGGATGCAGGTAGGGAACGTCCGCCGGGATGGTGTCGAGCGTGGTGCCGAAGATGCGCGGCAGGCTCATCAGCGGCAGTTGCAGATCGAACGGCGGCAGCGGCGCGCCGCGCGGGATCACGGTGACGTCGGGCAGCTGCCGCAGCAGCACGGCGAGCGCGGGCTGGACCTGCAAAATGATCCGTCCGCCCTTCGCCGTCACCATCGGCACATAGCGCACGAAATGCAGGGCGTCGCCGAGGCCGTATTCGGCAAAGAGGAGCAATGTACGCCCCTCGAGCGGCTCGCCCTGCCATTCCGGCTCGTCGAATACGGGATCGCCGTCCGACAGCGTCTTGCACTTCCGTCGCCAGCGATAGGCATCGAAACCTTCAGCGAAATGACCGTTCATCAGCAGGAAATGCGCGTGGTTGTACTGCGCCAGCGGCTGCTCCGGATCGAGCGCGATCGCACGATGCGAAACCGCGAGCGCCTCGTCGATCTCGCCGGCATTGCGCAGTGCGACTGCGAGATTGGCGTGGCCCTTGGCATAGTCAGGATCGGCGACGACCGCGCAGCGGTGCGCCGCGACCGCATCGGCAGCGTACTCCTGCTTCTCGAAGATGATACCGAGATTGGTCCAGGCCGGGGCATGATCCGGCTTCAGCAGCAGCGCGTGCTCGCAAGATGCAATCGCCTCGTCCAGCGCGCCGAGCTCTGAGAGACAGGCGCCAAGATTGCTGGCGATCACGTGATCCGACGGATCGCGCGCAAAGCTCCGCCTGTAGATCTCGGCAGCCTCCTGCAAGTGACCGGCCTCGTGCAGGACCAGACCGAGCAGGCGCAGCGCCGGCGCGTTGTCCGGCGCCAGCGTGATCGCGCGGCGGTACTGGACGATGGCGTCTCCGAGCAATCCACGCCGATAGAGCACCTCGCCGAGATTGCAGAGCAGCCCGGGATCATCGGGGTCTTCGGCAAGCGCGCGGCGATAGGCCGCCTCCGCCTCTTCGAGGCGCGCCTGGTCCACGAGGAGATTGCCGAGATTGAGCCAGACGCCGCGATGCGAAGGCTCCCGCGCGATCACCGCGCGATAAGCCTCTTCGGCCTCCGCAAGCCGCCCCTGCTCCGCAAGCACGACAGCGAGATTGAAGCAGGCCCGCGTCAGATGCGCATCGAGCGCGAGCGCGCGGCGATAGGCAGCCTCGGCCTCGTCGAAGCGCGCGAGCTCGCCGAGCGCCACGCCGAGCTTGTTGTGCAGGCCGGCGTCATCAGGCCGCCGCACCAGCGCGCGCCGGAATGCGGCGACCGCCCCCTCCTGCTCGCCCTTCACCGCAAGTGCGTCCCCCAGCGTCACAAGCGCCAGCGCGTGCTCGGGATCGACGCTGAAGATGCGGCCGAGCAGCGCGGCGCCCTCTGCCGCACGGTCGCTGACGAAGGCGGCGACGGCGGCCAGATGCAATGCCGGAACGTGATCCGGGTCAGCCTTCAGAACCTCCGCGCAGAGTGCATCCGCCTCATCCGGCCGCCCCGCCGCAAAATGCTCCGCCGCCTGCAACACAATCGGATTCACAGCCGCATTGCCCACGATGCCACCCACCCCTTCGAGCTCCGAGATGCGGGTTAAACGCGCGAGATCGAAAATTCCGTCAGTCGGCGCGCTCAGTGAGCAATGTCCTGATGCGGTCGGCATCCTCAGGCGTCGCCGGGTTGTAGACGATCATGCTGAGATCGGGGCGACCCTCGACGTTGAAGCTCGAATATTCGAACGACATGGTGCCGTGAACGGGATGGCGCAGCCGCTTGGTACCGTCGCCGTGATGGCGGACGTCATTGTCGCGCCACAGCGCGGCGAATTCCGGACTGGTGCGGCAAAGCTCGTCGACGAAATCGGCGACATGCGAGACGGCGCCGGCGCGCGCGGCATCCGCCCTGAACGCCGCCACCACGAAGCGGGCGACGCTGTCCCAGTCATACTGCGCGGCGCGCACGCGCGGATCGCAGAAGATGAAGCGCAGGATGTTGCGCTGGCCCGGCGGGATGGCGCCGTAGTCGGTCAGCACCACGCTTGCGGCCCGATTCCAGGCGACGACGTCCCAGGTCGCGGTGCGCACCAAGGCGGGGCTGAACGCGAGCGCGTCGAGCACGCGCTGCAGCCGCGGCGAGACGCCTTCCGCCGCCTGATAGCGCACCTCGGGCGGCCGGCCGAGACCGATCAGGAACAGGTGCTCGCGCTCGACATCGGTCAGCATCAAGGCGCGGGCGATACGGTCGAGCACGTCGGCCGATGGCGCCCCGCCGCGGCCCTGCTCCAGCCAGGTGTACCAGGTCGGGCTGATATTGGCGCGCTGGGCCACCTCCTCGCGCCGAAGCCCGGGCGTGCGCCTGCGGCTGCCGGCAAAGCCGAACGCGGCGGCATCGAGCCGGGTGCGGCGGTCCTTCAGGTAGGTCCCGAGCAGGTTTTCGGCGGTCGCGGTCTCGCTCATCCTGTTAGCTATTATACCCTGATAATGTCACTACTTTACCCGGATAATCCTAGCGCAGATGGTCGTCTCCACCAACCCCGAGGAGATATCTCATGCGTGTATTCGTCACCGGCGCCACCGGCTTTGTCGGCTCCGCCGTCGTGCGGGACCTGATCGCCGCCGGCCACACTGTCACCGGCCTCGCCCGGACCGACGCCGGTGCGGCCGCCGTCGCGGCGCTGGGCGCTGAGGTCCATCGCGGCTCGCTGGAGGACCATGCTTCCTTGCGCAGCGGCGCGGCTGCGTCCGACGGCGTGCTTCATCTCGCCTTCAACCACGATTTCTCGAAATTCACCGAGAATTGCGAGCTCGACCGCCGCGCTATCCTGGCCATCGGCGAAGAGCTCAGAGGCTCCGATCGGCCGCTGATCGTCACGTCAGGCGTGGCCCTGCTCGCGCCGGGACGGCTCGCGACCGAAGATGACGCGGCGGCCCGCCACTTTCCCCGCGTCTCGGAAGCGACCGCCGAGGATCTCATGCAGCAAGGCGTCCGGGCCGGCATCGTGCGGCTTCCGCCCACGACCCATGGCGAGGGCGACCACGGTTTTGTCCCGCGCCTCATCGCGATCGCGCGCGAGAAAGGCGCCGCGGCCTATATCGGCGATGGCAGCAACCGCTGGCCGGCCGCGCACCGCATCGATGCCGCGCGGGTCTACCGGCTCGCGCTGGAGCAAGGCGCATCCGCCCGCCGCTATCACGCCATCGCCGAGGAAGGCGTGCCGTTCAAGGAGATTGCGGAGGTGATCGGCAAAAGGCTCGGCGTATCAGTGGTCTCGAAATCCGCTGACGAAGCCGAGCAGCATTTCGGCTGGTTTGCGCGGTTCGCTGGCATCGATGTCCCCACCTCGAGCGCGAAGACGCGCGCAGCTCTCGGCTGGGAGCCGAAAGAAAAAGGGCTGATCGAGGATCTCGACCAGCCCCATTACTTCAAGGTCTGACGGCGCGGCTCGCGCCGTCCGATCCGGATCAGTCGGTCGTGATCGCCGTTTCCATGTCGGTCGGATCGATCTGCTTGGAGAGGTTGGCGTTGAGCTTGTCGCGGTCGAGCTCACCCTCCCACCAGGCGACGATCACGCAGGCCACGCCGTTGCCGCACAGGTTGGTCAGTGCGCGGCATTCGCTCATGAACTTGTCGATGCCGAGCACGATCGCCATGCCCGGCACGAGGCGCGGATCCACCACCGCGAGCGTTGCCGCCAGCGTGATGAAGCCCGCACCGGTGATGCCGGAGGCGCCCTTCGAGGTCAGCATCGCCACCACCAGGATGGTCAGCTGCTGGCCGAAGGAGAGATCGACGCCGAGCGCCTGGGCGATGAACAACGTCGCCAGCGTCATGTAGATGTTGGTGCCGTCGAGGTTGAACGAATAGCCCGTGGGCACCACGAGGCCGACCACCGACTTCGAGCAGCCGAGCCGCTCCAGCTTCTCCATCAAGGACGGCAGCGCGCTTTCCGACGAGGAGGTGCCGAGCACGATCAGCAGCTCGTCCTTGATGTAGGCGAGGAACTTGAAGATCGAGAACCCGGCCATGCGTGCGATGATGCCGAGCACGACGAACACGAACAGCGCAGCCGTGACGTAGAACGTCGCGATCAGGCCGATCAAATTGAGGATCGCGCCGGTGCCGAACTTGCCGATGGTGTAGGCCATCGCACCGAACGCACCGATCGGCGCCGCACGCATCACGATCGAGATGACGCCGAACACGGCATGCGCGGCATCGTCGATGAAGCTGCGAATGGTGTGGCCGCGCTCCCCCAGGCTCATGATCGCGAAGCCGAACAGCACCGAGAACAGCAGCACCTGCAGGATCTCGCCTTGCGCGAAGGCGCCGACCACGGTGTCCGGAATGATGTGCAGCACGAAGTCGACCGACTTCTGGCCGGCGGCCTGCTTGGCGTAGTTCGCAACGGCCGCCTCGCTTGCCGCCGCGTTGCCGAAGCCTGCGCCCGGCCTGACGAGATTGCCGACGATGAGGCCGATCACCAGCGCGAAGGTCGAGACGACCTCGAAATAGACCAGCGCCTTGACGCCGATGCGTCCGACCTTCTTGGCGTCCTGGATGTGGGCGATGCCCGAGACCACGGTGCAGAAGATGATCGGGGCGATCACCATCTTGATCAGCTTGATGAAGCCATCGCCCATCGCCTTGATCCAGTCGTTGGTGGCGAACGTCGGCCAGAGCCAGCCGACGATGGCGCCGAGCACGATGGCGATCAGCACCTGGACATAGAGAATTTTGTACCACGGCTTGGCTGCGGCCGGCGCGACCGGCGCCCCCGCCATCGTTGTCGTCGTCATCGTTTCACTCCCCCTCAAACATTGGGGCCAGCCAAGATCAACTTGGCCGGCCCTGTCAATTGGAACCACTCGGAAGGATGCGCTTTACCCGCGACGGTCGACGAGCCGGCGCGCCGCCGGCATCAGCGTCGCGCCCAGCGCGTTCTTGACCAGGGACGCCGCGATGAACGGCGCAAGGCCGACCTGCCAGGCCTTGGCGACGCCAAGACCGAGGCCAAAGGCCAGCCAGCCGAAGCCGGCCGCCAGAATGACGATGTGGCCGACGGCCATCGCGGCGAACAGCAAGACCACGCTGCGATCCCAGCCGCGCTCGGCGAGCCAGCCGGTCACGAAGGCAGCGAGCACGAAGCCGAACAGATAGCCCGCAGTCGGGCCGACCAGCGGTGCAATCCCACCCACGGGACCGGCGAACACCGGCAGGCCAAGCGCACCCTCGGCGAGGTATGCGATCATGGTTGCGCTGCCAAGGCGCCAGCCATAGGCGGCGCCGATCATCAGCACCACCAGCGTCTGCAGCGTCATCGGCACGTAAGGCAGCGGCAGGTTCACCTTGGCTGACAGCGCCATCAAGGCGGTGCCGAGCGCGACCAGCACGACAGCGCGCAGTGCGCCGACAGCTTCGCCCGGACGGGTCGGCCACATCAATGCGGCGAGAGGAGAATGCGTGGCGGCGATGGGCGCGGAACGGTCAGACAAGTTGCACTCCGAAAAGGCTGGCGAAAACTGGCGGCTATTTAAGCCAGTGAGCGATCCGGTCAACTGCCTCCCGCATCTCTTCTGCCGAACGGGCATAGGAGAACCGTATGAATGAACGGCCATGGATGGGATCGAAATCGACGCCCGGCGTCGCCGCCACATGGGCCTGTTCCAGCATCTGCTTGGCGAATTCGAAACTGTCGGAAGTGAAGTCCGACACATCGGCATAGAGGTAGAACGCACCATCGGCCGGCAAGAACTTGCTGAGGCCCGCTTTGGGCAGTCCCTCGATCAAAATGCGCCGGTTTTCCTGATAGCCGTGCTTGATCTCTTCCATCTCGGCCGCGCCGTCGAACGCAGCCTCGGCCGCGATCTGCGACAGCGACGGCACCGAGATCGACAGGTTCTGCTGCAGCCGCTCGATCGGGCGCACCAGAACCTCGGGCACGACCATCCAGCCGACGCGCCAGCCCGTCATGCAAAAATATTTCGAGAACGAGTTGATCACGAGTGCGTGGTCCGACAGCGCCGCTGCCGTCACCGCCGGAAACGCGTAGTCCAGCCCGTGATAGATCTCGTCGGAGATGAAGCGGATTTTTGCGTCTTCCGCCGCCGCGATCAGGCCGGAGAGCGCCTCGCGGGACATCATCGTTCCCGTTGGATTGGCGGGGCTGCCGACCAGCACGCCCTTCAGCGGCGCCTTGCGATGCGCAGCCAGCAGCGCCTCGCCGGTCAGCGCATGGCGTGTCTCGTTCGTGGTCTCGATCAGCACCGGCTCGCAGCCGAGCGCGGTCAGGATGTGGCGGTACGGCGGATAGCCCGGCACCGTCACGGCGACGCGGTCCCCGGGCTCGAACATCGACAGGAACGCGAGGATGAATCCGCCGGACGAGCCCGTCGTCACCACGATCCGCTCGGGGCTGACGTCACACCCATGGACGTCGCGGTAGTGCCGCGCGATCCGCTCGCGCAAGGAGGGGATGCCGAGCGCCGAGGTATAGTCGATCCGGCCGGCCTCGAGCGCGGCATGGGCGGCCGCGATCGCGGTTTTCGGCGCGCCGGCCGCGGGCTGGCCGACCTCCATGTGGATGACATGGCCGCCTGCGGCCTCGATTCGGGCCGCGGCGGCCATCACGTCCATCACCATGAAGGGGGGAACGTCGCTGCGGCGGGAGGGCTCGAGCCACTGCCCCAACCGGTTCCCCAATGTCGCATCCTGCATCGATTTCTGCTATTTCGCTGGCGGACCGGTCCGTCCGGTCCTTCAAAACGGGGCGCTTGCGCCCCAGACTGGCCGCATTGTACGGCTCATAAGGGGTACGGCTCATAGGCCATATCGCGTATCCGGTCCGCCGCCAATCGCCAAAACCAATCACGAAAACTGCATTCCAGGTCCCTTTGCCGAGACCGTTTGACCCAGACCGCTTGATGTTGCTCCAGACCGCATTGCGCAAGAAGGCCTCCGCCCTCACCGCCCTCGTCACGGCCGCGGCGATCGCACTGGCGCCGCTCCCGGCGGCACGTGCGCAGAGCAAGGGGCCGCCGATCCTGCGCGATACCGAGACCGAACAGCTGCTGCGCGAATACACCCGCCCGATCCTGCGCGCCGCCGGTCTGGAAAAGCAGAACATCCAGATGGTGATCATCAACGACGGCTCGTTCAACGCGTTCGTCGCGGACGGCCGCCGCATCTTCGTCAATTACGGCGCGATCCTCCAGTCGGAGACGCCGAACCAGATCATCGGCGTGCTCGCCCACGAGACCGGGCATCTGGCCGGCGGCCATCTGTCCAAGCTGCGCGAGCAGCTCGCCAACGCGCAAACCCAGATGATCATCGCGATGCTGCTCGGCGCCGGCGCGATCGCCGCCGGCAGCACCCGCAGCTCCAGCGCCGGCAACAACGGCCTTGCCAATGCGGGCGCTGCCGCGATCGCAGGTCCCCAGGAGATGATCCGCCGCACGCTGCTGTCCTATCAGCGCCAGCAGGAGGAGAACGCCGACCGTGCCGGCGTGAAATTCCTGACCGCGACCCAGCAGTCGCCGAAGGGCATGTACGAGACCTTCAAGCGCTTCACCAGCGAGAGCCTGTTCGCCTCGCGCGGCGCCGACCCCTATCTCCAGTCACATCCGATGCCTGCCGAGCGTGTCGCGGCACTGCAGGAGTTCGCCAGCAGCAGTCCCTATTGGGACAAGAAGGACGATCCGGCGCTCCAGCTCCGTCACGACATGGTGCGCGCCAAGATCTCGGCGTTCATGGAACGGCCGGAGACGGTGTATCGCCGCTATCCGCAGACCAATGACAGCATGCCGGCGCGTTATGCCCGGGCCATCAGCACCTATCTGCACGGCGATCTGCGCAGCGCACTCGCCCAGATCGACGCGCTGATCCAGGTCCAGCCCAACAACCCGTACTTCTACGAGGTGCGCGGCCAGGCCCTGCTCGAGAGCGGCAAGCCCGCCGAGGCCATCGCTCCCTTGCGCAAGGCGGTACAACTCTCCAACAACTCGCCCCTCATCGAGATGTTACTTGGGCAGGCTCTGGTTGGAACCGATAATAAAGCCTACACCGACGATGCCGTTCGGATTCTCCGCGCCGCGGTAGCGCGGGAGCCTGAGGCGGTGCTCGGCTATACCCAGCTCGCGATGGCCTATGGCCGGAAGGGCGACTATGCCGAGGCGGATCTCGCCTCGGCGCAGGCCGCTTACCTGCGCGGCGACAACAAGACCGCCCGCGAGCTTGCAACGCGCGCGAAAACCCGTTTCGCCGTCGGCACGCCCGGATGGGTCAAGGCCGACGACATCGTGGCGGCCAAGCCGCCGCGCAACTGAAAACTGGAACGACGCCTTGAGACCACGACGTCACGACACCGAGATTTGAGTCCGCCGGGACGTTTTCCGAAACCTGCTTTGGATAAGAGGATTTGCCTATGCCTTCGCTGCGTCTGCTTGCCCCCGCGCTGTTTGCGCTCGCCATGTTCGGCGTAGCCGCGCCCGCGTCGGCCGACAGCTTCTCCGATGCCCAGCGCACCGACATCGAGGCGATCATCAAGAACTATCTCGTCACCCACCCCGAGGTGCTCGAGGAAGCGATGACCGAGCTCAGCAAGCGCCAGGCCGCGGCCGAAACGCAGAAGCACGAAGCCAGCATCGCGCAAAACGCAGAGGCGATCTTCAACTCGCCGCGCCAGGTCGTGCTGGGCAACAAGGACGGAGACGTCACCTTCGTCGAGTTCTTCGACTACAATTGCGGCTATTGCAAACGCGCGATGGACGACATGCTCAGCCTCATGAAGAGCGATCCGAAGCTGAAAGTCGTGCTGAAGGAGTTTCCGGTGCTGAGCCAGGGCTCGGTGGAAGCGGCGCAGGTCGCCGTCGCCGTGCGCATGCAGGATCCCTCCGGCAAGAAGTATCTCGACTTCCACCAGAAGCTGCTTGGCGGCCGCGGCGCGGCCGACAAGGCGCGCGCCATGCAGGCGGCAAAGGACGCCGGCCTCGACACCGCCAAAATCGAGAAGGACCTCGCGAGCCCAGAGGTGCGCGCCACCATCGAGGAGAACTTCAAGCTTGCAGAGGCGATGGGCATGAACGGCACGCCGAGCTACGTGATCGGCAAGCAGATCGTGATCGGCGCGGTCGGCGTTGAAGGCCTGAAGGAAAAGATCGGCATTGCCCGCTGCGGCAAAGCGACCTGCTGATTGCACGTTTTTCGATATTGAAGGCGCGAAAAGGCCGGCTGAAAAGCCGGCCTCTATTCTTACACGAAACCTTGGCGCAATCCTGCCAACTCATTCATCCGGCATTCAACAAACAAATACCACGGAACAGGCGAAGTTCCGGAACAACTCAAATCTCCTTTCGTTGTCGGCGCGGGCAATGACGCGCAAAGAAACACGTGAGGAGAATTTCGATGTTGAACCGCTTTATGATCTCGGTTGCCGCACTGGCGCTCGTCGCCGGCACCGGTCTGGCGAACGCACAAGACAAGGGCCGCGACAGTGGCGGCGCTGGCTCGCAACAGCAGATGCAGCATTCGCAGCCGTCCGGTGGCGCCGCTGAGCGCGGCTCGATGGGCCGTGACTCCGCTCATGAGAAGGGCACCGTTGGGCAGGCCGGTGGTGCCGGCAGCATGAAGTCCGATCGGGCCGCCGACGACAAGTCGTCCGGCGCGATGAAGGACGAGCACCGTGGTCGCGAGATGAACAAGAACGCCGCCGAGGACAAGGCCGGCGCGACCAAGGGCCAGCGCACCGATGAACGCGCGCAAGGTCAGATGGACAAGTCTCAGCAGGACAAGTCCAAGAGCATGAGTCAGGACACCACCAAGTCCGGCCAGAAGGACAAGGACATGAAGGCTGAGGGCAGCAAGAGCGGCACCTCGACCAACAATGCCGAGACCCAGAAGGGTACTGGCACGAGCACCAACCAGAACGCCCAGGGCCAGACCGGCACCAACACGACGGTCGGCCAGGCTGGCGCCGGCGCCAAGCTCTCGACCGAACAGCGGACCCAGATCACCTCGGTGATCCGCGAGCAGCGCGTGGCCCCCGTGACCAATGTGAACTTCGCGATCTCGGTGGGCACCCGCATTCCGCGCGAGGGCATCGAGCTGCACGCCCTGCCGTCCCGGGTTGCGACGATCTATCCGGAGTGGCGCAGCTACCGCTATGTCATGGTCCGCGAGCAGATCGTGATCATCGATCCGAACACCTACGAGATCATCGCGGTTCTCGACGTCTAGGCCCGATGACAACTATCCGGGGGGCGGGCAGCAATGCCCGCCTCCTTGCGTTTGGCCGGCAGCCATGCTTTGGACTGGTTAACAAGCAATTTCCGTAGCTTCCGCACAGGTTTTTGCACCCAGGATGAGGTGCCTGAAGCCCCTTGGGAGGTCCTTCAAGGCTTCCCCTAGGGCGCTTTGTTACCTATAACCCCGCCACGCCGAAGCACCTCTTCCGGGATTGGAATGGCAGAACCAGCAACCGACACGATCCTCGTTCTCAACGGGCCGAACCTCAACATGTTGGGGACGCGCGAGCCTGAAAAGTATGGTCATGCGACACTGGCGGACGTCGAGGCGCTGTGCCGCGAGACGGCGGCGGCGTTCGGCCTCAAGGCCGACTGCCGGCAGTCCAACCGCGAGGGCGAGCTGATCGACTTCATCCACGAGGCGCATGCGCGCAAGATGAAGGGCATCATCATCAACGCCGGCGGCTATTCGCACACGTCGATCGCGCTGCACGATGCGCTGCTCGCGGTGCAGATCCCGACGGTCGAGGTCCACGTGACCAACATCCACGCCCGCGAGAGCTTCCGTCACCATTCCTACACCGCGCGTGCGGCGTTCGCCTCGCTGTGCGGTTTCGGCATCGAGGGCTACCGCCTCGCCATCCAGGGCCTTGCTGCCAAGCTCGGCATCAAGTCCAAAGCCTGACGCTCCCTCACCACACAGAACATTCGGATCAAGCAACATGGCGCGCCAGCCAGACGACAAAGCAGCCGCAAAGTTTTCCAGCGAGGATTCCGCGCTCGTCCGCGAGCTCGCTCTCCTGCTCGACGAGACCAGCCTCACCGAGATCGAGATCGAGCGCGCGGGCCTGCGCCTGCGCGTCGCCCGCAACATCAGCGTCGCCGCGACGATGCCGATGCCGCTCGCGGCTGCTCCTGCCCTGCCGGCAGCCGTAGCCGCAGCAGCGCCCGCAGCCGCAGCAGCCGATTTGTCCAAGCATCCGGGCGCCGTAACCTCGCCGATGGTCGGCACCGCCTATTGGGCGCCGGAGCCCGGCGCCAAGCCGTTCATCGACGTCGGCACCAAGGTCTCGGTCGGCCAGACGCTGCTGATCATCGAAGCCATGAAGACCATGAACCAGATCCCCTCGCCGCGCGCCGGCACGGTGACGCAGATTCTGGTCGAGGACGGCCAGCCGGTCGAGTACGGCGAGCCGCTCGTCATCATCGAGTAATTGTCGGGGGCGGCCAGCCCGCCCTCGCCGCCTTCCGCGCGCCAGTCCCTCAAGGGCACCATGTTCGACAAGATCCTCATAGCCAACCGCGGCGAGATCGCCCTTCGCATCCTCAGGGCCTGCAAGGAGCTCGGGATCGCGACCGTCGCCGTGCACTCGACCGCCGATGCCGACGCCATGCATGTGCGCCTGTCGGACGAGAGCGTCTGCATCGGGCCGCCGGCGTCCAAGGACAGCTATCTCAACGTGCCCGCGCTGCTCGCGGCCTGCGAGATCACCGGCGCCGATGCCGTGCATCCCGGCTACGGCTTCCTGTCCGAGAACGCGCGCTTCGCGGAAATCCTCGGCGAGCACAATCTGCATTTCATCGGCCCGAAGGCCGAGCACATCCGCCTGATGGGCGACAAGATCGAGGCCAAGAAGACCGCCAAGCGGCTCGGCATCCCCGTGGTGCCCGGCTCCGACGGCGCGGTCGGCCCCGACGATGACGCCATGGCGATCGCGAAGAAGATCGGCTTTCCCGTGCTGGTGAAGGCGGCGGCGGGCGGCGGCGGCCGCGGCATGAAGGTCGCGCACAGCGAGGCCGACCTCCAGCTGGCGCTGTCCACGGCGGCCAACGAGGCCAAATCCGCCTTTGGCGATGCCTCCGTTTACCTGGAAAAATATCTCCAGAAGCCGCGCCATATCGAGATCCAGATTCTCGGCGACGGCCGCGGCGGCGCGATTCACCTCGGCGAACGCGACTGCTCGCTGCAACGCCGCCACCAGAAGGTCTGGGAGGAAGGCCCCTCGCCCGTGCTGGCCGCCGCCGCGCGCGCCAAGATCGGCGAGACCTGCGCGAAAGCGATGCGCGAGATGAAATATCTCGGCGTCGGCACCATCGAATTCCTGTTCGAGGACGGCGAGTTCTATTTCATCGAGATGAACACGCGCATCCAGGTCGAGCATCCGGTCACCGAGAGCATCACCGACATCGACCTCGTGCTGGAGCAGATCCGCATCGCCGCCGGCGGCGATCTGCCGGCGAAGCAGGAGGAAGTCCAGGTCATCGGCCACGCGATCGAGTGCCGCATCAATGCCGAGCATCCGCAGACCTTCCGCCCCTCGCCCGGCCGGATCCAGCAATACCATCCGCCCGGCGGGCTCGGCGTCCGGATCGATTCGGCCGTCTACCAGGGCTACACGATCCCGCCTTATTACGACTCGCTCGTCGGCAAGCTGATCGTGCACGGCAAGACACGCGCCGAATGCCTGATGCGGCTGCGCCGCGCGCTCGACGAGATGGTGGTCGAAGGCATCGAGACCACGCTGCCGCTGTTCCGCGCGTTGGTGCGCGAGGACGACATCATCAACGGCGACTATCACATCCACTGGCTGGAACAGTATCTGGCCGGCAAGGCGGAACCCACTCCCAAATAAATCCCGCGCCCGGGGGAACCCGTTGCCTTTACGGGCGTTTTGAGCAGCTGGGAGCTGTTTGAAAAAGGGGGCGTTGGATTTTCCATTGGTCTGCGCGGGGCGACACCGTCGTGAAGGCTGAAGCGCAGCGGCGGCGCGCATTTTGGCAGATCCTGCTGTTCGCAGCGGGCCTGCTCGTGCTGACCGTGATCAGCGCCGGCTCGGTCTACCTCGTCAACAAGGCAAGAGACGACAGCAAATGGGTGCTCCACACCATCGAGGTGGAGAACCAGGTCAATACGCTGTTGCTTGAGGTCCGACGTGCCGAGAGCAGCGCCCGCGGCTTTCTCCTGACGCAGGGACCGGATTTCCAGTCGGATCACGAGAGGGCCGTCGCAGCGATCATTCCGGCACTCGACAAGCTCACGCGCCAGATCGGCGACAGTCCGGCGCAGCGCGACAGCGTCGAGAAGCTGAGCGCCGCGATCGAGGTCCGGCTCGGCCAGTTCGCGCGCGAGATGGACTTCGTCAAACAAGGTCAACCCGACAATGCCAAGGCACTCGTGCGCGAGGCCGCCGGCGGCACCACGACCACCACGATCACCAACCTCGCCAACGCGATGATCCGTGAAGAGGAACGGCTGTTCCGGCAGCGCTCCGTCAATGCCGACCGCAGCCAGACGCTGGCCGCCTCCCTCACCGGCATCGGCTCCGGTCTCGTGGTGGTGCTGGCGCTGATCTCGATCTGGCTGCTGCGGCGCTCGGCACGCATCCGTGACGAGGCCGAGACGCGTCTGCGCGATGCCAACCTCAATCTGGAGGCCGTCGTCGACGAACGCACGGCCGACCTGCGCGAGGCCAACAACGAGATCCAGCGCTTCGCCTATATCGTCAGCCACGATCTGCGCTCGCCGCTCGTCAACATCATGGGCTTCACCAGCGAGCTCGAGGAGCTCGGCGGCGACATCTTCCGCCGCGTCAGCAGCCTCACCCACGTCCCGGCCGACGGGCCGCCCTTGGCCTCCGGCGAGATCACGCTCGAAGGTCCCGACAAGCAGCTCTCCGAGGATTTTTCCGAGGCGCTCGGCTTCATCAAATCGTCGATCGCCAAGATGGACCGGCTGATCTCGGCGATCCTCAACCTCACCCGCGAGGGCCGGCGCGAATTCCAGCCGGAGAAGATCGACATACGCGAGTTCGTCGAGGCCATCGTGTCGACGCTGGCGCATCAGGCCGTGGAAGCGCAGGCCACGATCCACGTCGAGCCGCTGCCTGATATCGTCAGCGACCGCCTTGCGCTGGAGCAGATCTTCTCCAACCTGATCGACAACGCGATCAAATATCTGAAGAGCGGGGCGCCCGGCGAGATCAGAATTCGCGGGCGGACCAAGCTCGGCTACGCTATCTTCGAGATCAGCGACAACGGCCGCGGCATCGATCCGAAGGATCATCAGCGGATATTCGACCTGTTCCGCCGTGCGGGAACCCAGGACAAGCCGGGACAGGGCATAGGTCTTGCACATGTGCGTGCACTTGTGCGTCGTCTCGGCGGCACCATGTCGGTATCGTCGGAACTCAACGCGGGCAGCACGTTCACCATCACGCTGCCCGTCGCGTGGAACGCCAGCACCCGGAACCCAGATCGATGACGCAACCAGTCACCATCATCATGATCGAGGACGACGAGGGGCACGCCCGACTGATCGAGCGCAACATTCGCCGTTCCGGCGTCAACAACGAGATCATATCGTTTGCCAACGGCACCGATGCGGTGAAGCACCTGTTCGGCGCCGACGGCAGCGGGCTGCCCCAGAAGGGCAATGCCCTCTTGATCCTGCTCGACCTCAACCTGCCCGATATGAGCGGGATCGACATCCTGAAGCAGATCAAGGAGAACAAATATCTCAAGGCCTCGCCGGTGGTCGTACTCACGACCACCGACGACTCCCAGGAGATCAAGCGCTGCTACGAGCTCGGCTGCAACGTCTACATCACCAAACCCGTCAACTACGAGAATTTCGCCAACGCCATCCGGCAACTCGGGCTGTTCTTCTCGGTCATCCAGGTCCCGCCCGCCGCCCCATGAACCAGAGAACGCCGACACTGCTCTATATCGACGACGACGACGCGCTGGCGCGCCTGGTCGAACGCGGCCTGACCCGGCGCGGCTACAGGGTCGTTCATGCCGCCAGCGGCGAAGAAGGCCTCGAGCACATCCGTAAGGCCGCCGCCCAAGACGGCATCGAAGGCGGCATCGACGTCGTGGCGCTCGACCAGTACATGCCGGGCCTCGACGGCCTCGAGACGCTCGAGCAGATCATGGCGATCCCGGACGCTCCTCCCGTGGTGTTCGTCACGGCGTCGCAGGATTCCAGCATCGCGGTCACCGCGTTGAAGGCGGGTGCGGCCGATTATCTCGTCAAGGACGTTAAGGGCGACTTCATCCCCCTGCTCCACGTCGCCGCCGAGGGCGCGCTGCGCCAGGCCGAGTTGCAGAAGGCACGCGAGGAGGCGGAGGCCGAGATTCACGCCTCACGCGACCGCTACGCTGCACTTGCCGCCGAACGCGAGCTCTTGCTGCGCGAGGTCAACCACCGCGTCGGCAACTCGCTCCAGATCATCGCCTCGCTGCTGCACCTTCAGGCCAGCTCCGCCGCGCAGGACGAGGTCAAGGCCGCGCTGACCAACGCAATGGGTCGCGTCGCCGCGGTCGCACAGGTGCACCGCCGCCTCTACACCTCGCAGGACCTGAAGAGCGTGGTGCTGAACCAGTATCTGGACTCGCTGCTCGAGGATCTCAGGCGCTCGGCCGAAGGCAACCGGATGTCGCGCCTGACGCTGAAGGCCGAGCCAATCGAGATCGATCCGGACCGAGCCGTCGCCGTCGGCATCATCGTCAACGAGCTGGTGATGAACGCGGTGAAATACGCCTATCCCGACGGCGCCGGCCCGATCCATGTCGAGCTGACCTCGCAGGGCGAGGATCTGCTGCTGACGATCGCCGACGACGGCGTCGGCGACAACGTCAAGGCCGACCCGCGCTCCACCGGCATGGGTCAGCGCATCGTCGCGGCCATGGCCACCAAGCTCGACGCCTCGGTCGAGCGCGACCCCGCCCACAGCGGAACCCGCATCGTGCTGAGGTTCCAGCGCACGCCCGAACCGCCCGGCAAAGCCAATAACGCCGCCGCGAGCTGACCCACACCTCGCCTCCCCCCATCGCAACCGCATTGCGATCCTGCTATTGTCACAGGCCATGACTTCGCGCGATTCCGCCTCGTCTGAGATCACGCCGGCCGTGCTGCTGCGCGCCTATGCCTGCGGCATCTTTCCGATGGCCGAAAGCGCCGACGATCCGACCCTGTTCTGGGTCGAGCCGGAAATGCGCGGCGTCATCCCGCTCGACGGTTTTCGCGTGGCCTCGCGGCTCGCGCGCACCGTGCGCTCGGATACCTTTCGCGTCACCGTCAACACCGCCTTCAAGGCCACGATCGCCGGCTGCGCCGCGCCGCAGGCCGGACGCGAGGACACCTGGATCAACAAGCGCATCCGAGATCTCTATGGCGGCCTGTTCGAGCTCGGCCACTGCCACAGCGTCGAGGCCTGGGAGGGCGACGACCTCGTCGGCGGGCTTTATGGCGTGAGTCTGGGGCGGGCCTTCTTCGGCGAAAGCATGTTTCACACCGCGCGCGATGCCTCGAAGGTCGCGCTGGTGCATCTGGTGGCGCGGCTGATCCATGGCGGCTTCGAGCTGCTCGACACGCAATACGTCACAGAACATCTGAAGAGCTTTGGCGCCGTCGAGATTTCGCGGCGCCGCTACACCGGGCTGCTCGACAAGGCGCTTGCCGGCGACCCCGGCGAATTCCTGAGGCTCTCGCCCGGTGACGCGATCCCGGGTGCGCGCGCACTCGAGATCATCGCTTCGCGGCAATAGATCAGGTTTATCGGCTGCCGAACCCGGGGATACCGAACAAACCCGGCCGCTGCTCCGGCGGCGGGGGTGGCGGCGCCGGCTGCGCTTGCGGCGGAGGCGGCAACGGCTGCGGCGGGCGCTGCTGCACCGCTTGCTTGGGCGCGGCCTTCTTCTGCGCGGGCGGCGGCGGAGGCGCCGGCTTGTTCGCGGGATCCGGCGCCGCGGTCGCGATGGTCTGCTGCGGCTCTTTGCAGTCGGTCAGCCAGATGTCGTAGATCGGATGCTCGACGCCGTGCAGGCCGGGGCTTGCCGCATACATCCAGCCCGAGAAGATCCGCTTCACCTCGCCCTGCAAGGTGATCTCATCGACCTCGACGAAGGCGTCGGTGTTGGCGGCTTCCGTCGCCGGCCGCGTGTAGCAGGCATTGGTCTTGACGCGAAGCGCACCGAACTGGACGGTCTCGCCGATCTCCTCGTCGAAATTGATGATGCGCCCGGTGATCTTGTCGAGGCCGGAGAAGGTCGCCTTCTTGTTCACGATCTTCTGGGCCGGCGGCTCGGTCACGACCTCGTCGCCCGGCTGCAGGCTCGCCGGCGTCTGCGGCACGGCACCGCCCGGCCCGCCCTTCTGCTGGGGCTGGCGCTGACCGGGCGCACCCGGCTGATTGGGTGGCGTGATCGCGGCGGACGGCGGCTGATTGGGCGGCGCGACAGTCGAGCCCGGCGGCGGCGCCAAAGGCTGGGTCTCGACCGGTCCCGGCATGACGTTACCCTGACGTCCCTGAGGCGGCGGCATCGGGCGCGAGGGCAGCACGCGGCCCTGCGGCGGCAGCTCGGGGACCTCTTCGTCGTCGTCGGGGAGCTGCGGCTGCGGCTGGCCACGCGGAATGCTGCCCGGCGGCCGCGGCGGCGGATCGGAGAAGATCGTGCCGATCTGCGCCTGCGCAGGCGTCGCAACCGTCAGCGCGGTGGCGGCCAAAAGCGCCGCAAGGCCTGTCAGGGTAAAGGTTTTGAACATCTCGCGCGGCTTCAACAGCGAATCGGGCTTGTTGGACATTCTACAGGGGATACCGCCGCTCGCAGGCCCTCCGGTTAACACGCCGAATACGGCGGGGGAAGGGCGGCATCCCTGCCCTTCCCGGCGCCGTCTGGCCAGACCGGCTCCAGGATGGGATAGTCGGATACCTCCTCTCGGAGCCCCAAGGCGGGCATAAGGCGGACATTCGCCTCCCCGGAAACGACGTCCAACCATAACCAGAAGCCTAAAGAGGTCGCCCCCGATGCCCGTTGTCCTCGATCCCGACGCCGCCGCCGTCTACAGGGCTTTCCAGGAGGCCGGCCGGCCCGCCTACGAGACCCTGACCGCAGCTGAGGCGCGCGCCTATTATTTGCAGGCGCGCTTTGCCACCAATCCCGAGCCGCCGGAACTTGCCCGCGTCGCAGAGCTCGCGATCCCGGCGCCGCGCGGGGACGTCCCCGCCCGCCTCTATGTGCCGAAGGAGCCTCGCCGGCATGACGGCCTGTCGCCGGCCCTGGTGTTCTTTCACGGCGGCGGCTGGGTGATCGGCGATCTCGACTCCCATGACGTCGTCTGCCGCCAGCTTGCGGTCTCGGGCGCGTTGATCGTGATCTCGGTCGACTACCGCCTCGCGCCCGAGCACAAATTTCCGGCGGCCGCCGATGACGCGATCGCCGCAACCAGATGGATCGCCGCCCATGCGCGCGAGCTCGGCATCGACGCCTCGCGCCTCTCGATCGGCGGCGACAGCGCCGGCGGCAATCTCGCCGCGGTCGTCGCGCTCGCCGCCCGCGACGCCGGCGGCCCCGCGATCGCCGGCCAGCTATTGATCTACCCGGCGACCGATTTCGCCATGACGCATGGCTCGCATAGCGAGCCCGAAACCAGCGTGCTGCTGACCCATTCGGTGATCCGCTGGTTTCGCGACCACTACCTGACCGGCACCGCCGACATCCACGACTGGCGCGCCTCGCCGGCGCGCGCGCAAGACCTCGCCGGCCTGCCGCCGGCCTATGTGCTGACCGCCGGCGCCGATCCGCTGCGCGACGAAGGCGATGAATATGCCGCGCGCCTGAAGCAGGCCGGCGTATCAGTCACGTACAAGCACTATCCCGGCCAGTTCCACGGCTTCTTCACCATGGGCAAATTGTTGCAGCAGGCCAATGTCGCCGTCGGCGAGATCGGCGCGTGGTTGAAGGGATTGGGGTAACGCGCCTTCCTCCATGCCTTCCATCCTTCAAACCCTCTTCGCCCTCCCCCTGCGAGCCCTGACCTGGCTCGGCGACCAGGGCACGCGCGCCGTGGCGGCGATCGCATTCATCGCCGTCGCGGTGCCGCCGCTCGGCACGCTGTTGCGCCCCTACGTCACCGAGGCGATTTTCCTTCTGCTCTGCATCTCCTTCATGCGGGTCGACCTCGTCGCGCTCTACGGCCATCTCCGCCGGCCGGCATTGATCGCCAGCGCGACGGCCTGGACCACGATCGGCGTGCCGCTGGTCGTCGGGCTGCTCGCCCATGGCAGCGGCCTCGACAGAAGCTCGCCCGGCCTCTTCCTCGCGCTGATGCTCCAGGCCATGGCCTCGCCGATGATGGCAGCGCCGGCGCTCGCCGCACTGATCGGCCTCGATGCCACGCTGCCGCTGGTCACGCTGGTCACCGCGACCGCGCTCGTGCCGTTCACGGCCTCGTTGTTCGCAAGCCTGTTTCTCGGCGACATGCTCAGCATCTCGCCGCTCACGCTCGGCCTGAAGCTGCTCGGCATCCTCGCGGTCTCGCTGATTGGCGCGACGGCGATCCGCTGGATTGTCGGCGCCAAAGCCATCCAGCGCCACAAGCGGCCGATCGACGGTTTCAACATCCTCATCCTGCTGGTCTTCGCGTCCGCCGTGATGGGCGACGTGGCGCATGACTTCGTCGCCGATCCCGTGTTCACGATCGGCGTCGCACTGCTCGCCTTCGCGGTCTATTTCACCCTGCTCACTGTCACGACGCTGATCTTCCGCCGCGCCGGCTATGAGCGCGCCTTCGCCGTCGGGCTGATGGTGTCACAGCGCAATCTCGGCCTGATGCTGGCGGCGACCGCGGGCGCGCTGCCGCCGGCGACCTGGCTCTATTTCGCGCTGACGCAGTTTCCGATCCATCTTGCGCCCTATCTGCTGACGCCGATCGCGCGGCGGCTGACGGCGCGCGCGGACACGGCCAGGGCGACGGTTGCAGGCAGCTCGAGTTAGGACGCTCTCATGTCGGCGCCCCCGCAGATTTCGACGCCTTGAAGATATACCGGTTGGTGCTGAAGAAATATTGTTCCGCCTCGGCGAGGCGCTCGAACTCGCTGTGCCATGCAGTGAGATCATCAGCGGAGACGTCGTTCGTGCGGCTGACGAAATCCCTGATACCCTGTGCCAGTCCCTTGCTGTAGCTCTCGTCATCGTACCGCAAATTCAGAATCGGAAAGACGGATGCTCCGTCCAGATGAAATCCGGCACTGATCAGTCTCGAGGCCATCGATCGCGGTAGACGCGGATGGGCGCAATGCGCCTCCCATGATGTCATGACCGCGGCCATGCGTTCCCGATCGTCGGAATGCCAGACCACGGCATCCCAATCCGTTGCGACGAAAACCGTTCGGCCGCCCGGTTTCAGGACGCGACATGCTTCGATCAGGACGCGGTCGACATCGGGCACGTACTCGGCGACCTGGGTGCAAACGACGGCGTCGAACGACGCATCGGGCTGACCCAACTCCGTCGCGTTGCCGATGGCATATGAAATCCACTCCGACGCCTTCTGCCGGTTGCAGACGGCGATCAGGTCGGTCGACACATCGATGCCGACGACGGCGCCATGAGGCCCGACGAGCTCAGCCATGCTTTCGCACAGATAGCCCGGACCGCATCCGATATCGAGAACGCGCTCGCCGGCAGACAGACCGAGCTGCCGGATTGTCTCCGCGCGCTGGGCCTTCACATCGCCCGTGAGATAGAGTCTCTGGAGCCGTTTCGCGTTCTCATTGCTGTACTCCATTCCGCTCATCGTCGCCTCCATGGTCGCACGGCAAGTGAGATGTCCTATCCCGCCCGCGCCGCGCGCCGCAGCGCCTGGGGCGGCTGGCCGAAGGCGCGGATGAAGGCGCGCCGCATGCGTTCGGGGTCGCGGAAGCCGGTCGTTTCCGCGACGAGCTCTATCGCCTCGCGCGAGGACTGCACGCGCTCGCGGGCGACTTCGAGGCGCAGCCGCTCGATCGCCTTCGATGGCGTCGTGCCGGTCTCGGCGGCGAAGGCGCGGGCGAAATGCCGCGCGCTCATGCCGGCGCGATCGGCAAGCTCCTCCACGGTCAGCGGCGCGTCGAGATTTTCGCGCGCCCAGGACAGCAGCGCGCCGAAGCGGCCGTTCGGCGTCTTCAATTCCAGCAGCGAAGAGAATTGCGACTGGCCGCCGCTGCGGCGATGGTAGAGCACGAGCTGCCGCGCCGTCGCCTGCGCGATCTCCTCGCCCTGGTCCTCGGTGACCATCGCCAGCGCAAGGTCGATGCCGGCCGTGATGCCCGCCGAGGTCCATACATTGCCGTCGCGGGTGAAGATCTGGTCCGGCTCGAACTTCACTTTGGGATAGCGCGCGACGAAATCGCGCGTCCGGCCCCAATGCGTCGTGGCGCGGCGGCCGTCGAGCAGGCCCGCTTCGGCCAGCACGTAGGCGCCCGAGCAGACGCTCGCGACCCGCGCGCCGCGCTTCGCCAGGCGTTGCACGAAGGCGCGCGTGATCTCGCAGCGCGCGGCTTCCGCAACGCCGGCACCGCCCGCGATGACCAGCGTCGTGATGGCATTCGCCGACTTGAGATCTCGCGCCATCATCTCGACACCCGACGAGCTGCGTACGAGCCCCGCCTTCACCGCCAGCACCCGCAGCGCAAGCGGCTTGCCGGACGCACGCGCCGCGATCTCGAACGCCGAGATCGGACCGGCCGCGTCGAGCAGCTGGAAGTCGGGGAAGATCAGGATGCCGATCATGGGCCAGCTCCGAATGATTTGTCCGAAATAGAGGGAATTACGCCATTTTGGACAGAAGGGCATCATGCCAGTTTGCGCCCGTCAAGCACTTCATTGGAGGTTCTCATGTCGGCGCCGCTGCAGATTGGACTTTTGGTGTTCCCGCGCGTCACCCAGCTCGACTTCACCGGCCCGTTGCAGGTGTTCTCCGCCGTCCCCGGCGCGAAGCTGCATCTGATCTGGAAGCGGATCGAGCCGGTACCGAGCGATTCCGCGCTCATCGTGACGCCGACCACGACATTCGCCGATTGCCCGCAACTCGACGTGATCTGCGTGCCCGGAGGTCGCGGCACCGACGATCTGCTCAATGACGAGGAGGTGCTCGAATTCCTGCGCCGGCAGGCGGAGGACGCCAAATATGTCACCTCGGTCTGCACGGGCTCGCTGGCGCTCGGCGCCGCCGGTCTGCTGAAGGGCTATCGCGCCGCCACCCATTGGAGCGCGATGGAGATGCTCAGCCAGTTCGGGGCGACGCCGACCAAGACGCGCGTCTGCGTCGATCGCAATCGCGTGACGGGCGGCGGCGTCACCGCCGGGATCGATTTCGCGCTGACGCTGGTGTCGATCCTGGTCAATCGCACCGCGGCGGAGGCGATCCAGCTCGGGATCGAATACAATCCGGCGCCGCCGTTCAATTCCGGCTCGCCCGACACCGCGCCCGCCGAAGTGCTCGCTTTCGTCAAGCAGCGCATTGAGCCTTTGCAGGCCTACCGCCTCGATGCCGTCGAACGCGCGGCGGCGCGTGTGATGTAGGCATCCCACCTTCGGTCTGGAACCGAGGTTTCGGGGGACGAGTTGAACCCGCACGAAACTCACGGCACCCGGAGCGCAATCATGGAGCATCTCCACTACCCCAACGAAAGCACTGAGTATCGTACCGCGCGAAATGCATTGCTGAACGAGGAGATTGCCCTCCGAGCTCAGATTGAGGCCGTTGCCGCCGGGCGTCGCGCGCTACCGCTCGGCGGCGAGGTGCCGCAAGATTACGTCTTCGAACGTCTCGGCAAAACGAGCATGCCGGAACAGGTCAGGATGTCGGAGCTGTTCGGCCCTCATGACACGCTGATCCTGTACAGCTTCATGTATGGGCCGGAGCGCGAGCTGCCCTGCCCCGGCTGCACCCATTTGCTTGACGGGCTCGACGGCGCCGCACGGCATGTCGGCGAGCGTGCAGCGCTTCACATCGTTGCGAAATCGCCGATCGCGCGCCTCGCAGCCTGGGCCCACGAGCGAGGTTGGGAACATCTGTCGCTGCTGTCCACGGCCGGCAACACCTTTGATGCGGACTACTTCGGCGACACCTCGAAGTTCTCCAAGGGTATGCGCGCGCAGCACCACGTTCCCGACGGGCAGAATTGGGACGAGACGATCTTCAACGTCTTCAGGAAAGCGAATGGCAAGATCAGGCACTTCTGGGGCTCGGAGATGAGCTTCGCGCCGCCCGCGCCGAAGCAGCATCATCGCGCCGGTGATCTGGTCGATCCGCTCTGGGGCCTTTTCGACATGACGCCCGAAGGCCGCGGCGACTTCTTCCCGAAGGTGCGCTACGACTGAGGCGCACAAACCGGCCGACGAAGCGCCTCACAGAAAAAGGCCGCTCGGTTTCCCAAGCGGCCTTTCCTGTCTTACGGCGGCTGCACATTCACATCGGGCGATTTCGGACCTTCCAGACCGGGGGCCTATCTCCCGATCGAGTCCTGGTCGGCGGCCGCTGCATTTCGGGACAGTCGCGAGCTGTTGCCCGAACCGAACGCGATGGTTTCCCATCTCCGTAAGATGGGATCATTGAGCCGCATCGCCTGCGTCAGCGCAACGACCGCGCAAGCGGCATCCCCGATGTTCCCGTTGTCCACAGCGGCGTGATGCGGATGCGGATGCATCCAGTCGAATGATGGTTGATCGCTGGCAGCTAGCCGGGGGTCCAGGGCTGGTAGTCGCCGGTCGCCTTGGGGCGCTTGCCGCTGGCGAGCGTCGAGCCGGAGGGCCGGTAGGCCTTGGCCGTGCCGGTGAGATTCGGCTGGTGCGGTTTTTCCCACTCACGCGGCTGGTAGTTGATCTCGGTCGGCGGGGTGTCGACGACGTGATGGATCCAGCCATGCCAGGCCGGCGGGATGCGGCTCGCCTCGGCATAGCCATTATAAATCACCCAGCGCCGCTCGAAGCCGAGGGTCGGATCGATCTCCCCGCCGCGGGTGCGATAATAGAGGTTGCCCTGCTCGTCCTGGCCAACCAGCTCCCCGTACCGCTTGGTCCAGAGCTGGGTGCCAAACGTCTGGCCACTCCACCAGGTGAAGAACTTCAGAAAGAATTGTTTCATGCGGCAAGGGCCCTGCTTCGTCCGGCCCTGATGCCATCCGGACGGCAAAATGTCCAGTTCGCCGGGTGCGGCCGCACCCGCCGCAAATGCGTGCCTCGGACAACCGCTTCCCGCCGCAAATCGGACGCGATCCGTTCATGCCGGGTACAGCGGTCCGGTGAGACGCTCTCCGCACGCGCAAACCGGCGTGATCCCGGAACTTCAACCCCTGCACAGGGTTTGCCTCCCGGGAAAGGAGTTTTGACATGAAAAGTCTGAAAGTTCTCAGTGCCGTCGCGGCTGTGGCGTTGGTTCTTCCGATGGCGAGCCCGAGCTTCGCACAGAATCGTCCCGCAGCGGGCGGAGGCGGTGGTGCCCATATTGGCGGCGGCGGTGGCGGCGGCGCGCGGATCGGCGGTGGCGGCGCGGCCTTCCACGGCGGTGGCGGCAATTTCGGAGCCGGCGCCGCGATGCGCCCGAGCGGCGGCAATTTCGCGGCCGGCGGGGCCATGCGTCCGAGCGCGGGCAGTTTCGCGGCCGGCACGGCGGCACGTCCGAGCGGCGGCGGTTTCGTAGGTGGCATGGCGAGCCGTCCCACCGTCTCGCCGTCCTTCAGCGGGACGCGCAGCGTCGCAACTGCGGGCAACTGGCAGGGCGGTAGCGGCAATTGGAGCGGCCGACACTGGCATCGCCGTGGCGGCTTCTGGCCCGGCTTCGCGGCTGGCGCCGCGATCGGCGGCCTCGGCTCGTACGCCTATTACGGCGGCGGCGGGTATTACGATGACCCCTACTACTATGGCGACAGTTACTACGATGAGCCGTCAGTGGCGGTGGTGCCCGACGGTGGCGGCGATTCCGCGGCCTACTGCGCGCAGCGTTACAGATCGTATGATCCGGCGTCCGGCACATATCTCGGCTATGACGGGCAGCGTCATCCCTGCCCGTAAGCGGACCGAACAGGTTTGAAGGAAGAGGCGTCGCAGCGATGCGACGCCTCTTTCGTGTGTATCGCGCCCCTCACCTGTGCCGCGTGCACCAGCCTCGTGCTTGCGACGTTGTGTACAAGTTGATGCAAACGGACCTCTATTCACCCCGCCGTGCATATCTACCCTGATCCAATCCAAAATTGACCCGACCCACGATTCGCGGATATCACCATTGCCTGTGGGGACTTCGATCTACTGGGAAATGTCATGCCGCGTATCCTCGTGGTAGATGACGATCCGATGGTCGGCGCGACCATCGAGGTCCTCCTCCAACGTCAGGGCTTCGACGTCACGCTGGCTGACGGCGGCGAAGCGGGACTGGCTGCGCTGGAAACGCAATCCTACGACGTGATGTTGGTCGATATCTTCATGCCGCACATGCGCGGCTTCGAATCCATCCGCATCTTTCACGAGCGCGCGCCGGCGATCCCGCTGATCGCGATGTCCGGCTATGCCTTCGCCTCGTCCGCCTCGCCCTCTCCCGATTTCCTGCGCATGGCGCTGGAGCTCGGCGCAAGCCGCTGCCTGCGCAAGCCATTCACGCCGGAAGCGCTGCTGACCAGCATCCGGGAATGCCTCGCCGGCGAGAGCGCACCGAAGGACAAGAAAGAAGCCCCTTGATTCCAACGCAGCGCGTCATTCTCGGTGCTGGACTTGCAATCCTCCTGATCATCACCGCAGCCTCGATCGCCCTCGACGTGAAGTCGCGGTCCGAGGCCGCGTGGGTCAATCACACCGTCCAGGTGCAGAAGAAGGTCTCCGATCTGCGCGTGCTGCTGCGTCGCGCCGAGAGTGCCGCGCGCGGCTACGAGCTCTATCGCAGCCCGGGTTTCAAGGACGAGTTCGAGGCGGTGCACGCCCAGATCGCGCCGGCGCTCGCCGATCTCAAGCGCGGCGTGCGCGACAATCCCGATCAGGTCGCGCTGCTGGAGGGCACCGAGCCGCTGGCGCTGCGTCGGGTCGAAATCGCCGCCGAGGCGATGCGCCTGCGCGCCATGAACGACCAGGCCGGCATTACCGCGCTCAACAGCAAGGCCGAAGGCCGCGGCCTGATGGACACGGTGATGGCCAATCTCGACCAATTGAGCGCAGAGGAGGAACGCGTGCTCGCCGCGCGCTCCCAGGATTCGCGCCGCACCGGCATCGTGCTGCTCGGCATCGATGTCGCCGGCGCGCTGGTGATCCTGCTGCTGGTCGTGATGGTGATGCGCGAGAGCCAGCGCACCCAGTTCGTGCTCAAGAGCACGCTGCTGGAGACCACGGCCGCCAAGGAGCAGCTCGAGGCCGCGGTCGCCGAGCGCACCGAGCACCTCGTCACCGCGCATGACGAGCTGCGGCTGTCGGTCAACGTGCTCCAGAGCACCTTTCGCAGCATGGCGGAGGCGGTGCTGGTCATCGACGCCGAGGGCAACGTCCTGCTGTCCAATCCGGCCGCCGAACGCATGCTGCTGCATCGCGCCGGCATGAACCTCGGCAATCTGCGGGCGCTGTCCGACGTCTTTCACGGCGACGGCCTCACGCCGATGAAGGCCAGGGAGCTGCCTTCGGCGCGCGTGCTGAGCGGCGAGGAGTTCGAAGATCTGGAGATGATCGTCCGCCCGCACAGCGGCAATCAGATCCGCCATCTCATGATCAGCGGCCGACCGATGCTGGACGGGCAAGGCGACATCACGGGCGCGGTGCTGGTCTATCATGACGCGACCACCTCGCGCGAGACCGAGCGGCAACTGCACCAGTCGCAGAAGCTGGATGCCATCGGCAAGCTGACCGGCGGCGTCGCGCACGACTTCAACAACATGCTGACCGTCATCTCCGGCAACACGGAGACGCTGGTTGCGAGCCTGAAGCAGCAGCCGGAGCTGCAGCGCGCGGCGCGCCTGATCGACGATGCCGCCGAGCGCTGCGCCGAGCTGATCCAGCATCTGCTCGCGTTCGCGCGCAGGCAGCCGCTGCAGCCGCGCAACGTCGAGATCAACGCCGCGATTACGGACATCGCCAAATTGCTGCGCCCCACGCTCGGCGAGCAGATCCAGATCGAGACGGTGCTGGAACAGGGGCCGATGACGGCCCATATCGATCCGTCCCGACTCACCAATGCCGTGCTCAACATGGCGATCAACGCCCGCGATGCCATGCCGAACGGCGGCAAGCTGCTGCTGGAGACCCACCGCGTCGTGCTCGACGAGGCCTATGCGCAGGCCAATGCGGAGGTTCGGCCCGGCCCCTACGTGATGCTCGCGGTCAGCGACACCGGCACCGGCATGTCGGCCGATACCCAGCAGATGGCATTCGAGCCGTTCTTCACCACCAAGGAAGTCGGCAAGGGATCGGGCCTTGGCCTCTCCATGGTCTACGGCTTCGTCAAGCAGTCCGGCGGCCACATCAAGATCTACAGCGAGGAAGGCCACGGCACCACGATCAAGCTCTATCTGCCGCCGGGCGAAGGCACGCCGGACGCGGCCGCGACCGTCGCGCCGCAGGCCGAAGGCGGTGCCGAGACCATCTTCGTGGTCGAGGACGATCCGCTGGTGCGCAACTTCGTCACCGCGCAATTGCAGAGCCTCGGCTACAAGACGGTCTCCGCGCCCGACAGCCGGGTGGCGCTGGAAATGATCGAGGCCGGCCAGGCCTTTGACCTGCTGTTCACCGACGTCGTCATCCCCGGCGGCATGAGCGGGCGCGAGCTCGCCGATAAGGTGGCAACGCTCCGCCCCGGGCTGAAGGTGCTCTACACCTCCGGCTACACCGACAACGCCATCGTCCACCACGGCAAGCTCGACGACGGCGTGCTGCTGCTGACAAAGCCCTATCGCCGCAACCAGCTCGCCGAGATGATCCGGAAGGCGCTGGGCGGCGGCGGCATGGCGGCGAGCTAGCCCGTGAACTGCCGAAGGCGCGCTGCAGTCACACCATATATGAGGTTGAGGGCACTGGCTCAGGATGCGAGTTCCGGTTGTCCTCTTGAAACGCCGTAGCTGGCCCGGATCCGCGCCGGAGGTGTTTCGGCACCGCGCAATGCAACGAGTGAGGCCGTTTGATCTCGATCGAGCCAGTCTCAAGCAAAAAACAAGCGCATCTCAAGGACAAATCGCCTCACCAGCCCAATCTCTGAGCATGCTCTCGCCGACAAATGTTGGAGCCGGTGTGTCGCGACGGTCCGCTTGTGGAGCGCGATACCGAGCGCAGTCACCAGATGCACAGCTAGGATCTTGGTCTGCGGCCGGAATTGACGGCGCAGCTTCGACAGGTGCTCGCATGAAAAGACGAGAGTTCATCTTGTTGATTGGTGGAGGGCTGGCCTGGCCTGCGATCGCACGGGCACAGGGCGGAGCCAAGCTGCATCGTATCTTCTGGGTCTCGACTCAGTCCGAACCGGATCCCTTCCTGGACGGCTTTCGCGAGGGAATGCGCGCCCTGGGATACGTCGAGGGCAAGACCGTAACCCTCGAGACGCATTATGCCCCCGGAGATCCGCAGGCACTGCGCAAGATCGTCTCCGAGTTGCAGCGAGGGGATATCGACCTTGTGGTCTCGAGCGGTCCGGCGACACGCGTCATGACTGCGGTCACCGACATCCCCGTGCTGTTTGCATTGAGCGGTGACCCCGTCGCTTTGGGTGTGGTGAAGAGCCTTGCTCACCCCGGCACCAATTTCACCGGCAGCACATTCCTGTCGCTCGAGCTGGCAGGAAAGCGCGTTGAGCTGCTCAAGGACATTTATCCAAAGCTGCGAAAACTGGCGGTCTTCTCGAACACGGATCATCCGGGAGAGCCACTGGAATGGCGTGCGACCTTGGAGTCGTGCCGGAATCTCGGCATTGAGGCAGCCTACGTTCCGTTCAGTGGCGCTCGCGAAATCGAGAATGGGTTGATGGCTGCCGGCAAGGTGGACGCGGATGCTCTCCTCGTGTTTCCCGATGCTGTGACGCTGGTGCATCGTGCGAGGATTGCGGAGTTTGCAATCGCGCACCGGCTGCCTTCGATGTTTGGCTGGTCTGAATACTGTGACGCTGGAGGTCTCTTGAGTTACGGCGCAAACCAGCGCACGACCTATTTTCGGCTTGCGACTTATGCCGACCGCATCCTGCGCGGTGAAAATCCGTCAGATCTTCCGGTGATGCGCCCCGAGAAGTTTGAACTGGCAGTCAATCTGAAGACAGCCAGGCTTCTGGGTATCGACCTGGATGTGTCGTCGATCCTGTTTCGCGCCAGCAAGGTGATCTCCTGAGAGTAGTCATGACGGACGGTGCTGCGCAGTCCTTATCGTGTACGATGCCCCCGCGTCGCTCGCTGTTCTGCAAGTACTTCGCGACGTTGTTTGTCGCTGCGGTCGTGCCTCTGATACTCGGCGCGGCCGTCGAGGCTTCTTTCGGTTACCGAGACCAGCGCCGCCAGATCAGCGCGGTGCTGCAGGCCGATGCTCGCGCGGCGTCCGACAGGATCGAGGCGTTCACCGATGGCATCCGAGATCAGCTGGGTTGGATGGTGCAGCTTCCCTGGTCTGCCGGAGACGATGCGCAACATAAGATCGATGCCTTGCGCCTCCTCCAGCAGGTGCCTGCAATCGTTTCGGTTTCGCTTCTGGATGAGACCGGCACCGAACGGGTCTTTGTTTCCAGGCTGCTTCTGAACAGGACCGGGCGCGGCATTGATATGTCTACGGATCCCGCTGTTATGGGCGCACGCGCCAACAAGGTTTGGTACGGACCGGTTCAGTACCAGCGAGATTCAGAGCCCTACATGAGGATAGCGGTTGCCGGGAGCCTGCCGGCCGCGGGGGTTGCGATCGCCGAGGTCAATCTGAAGCTGATCTGGGATGTCATCGCAGCCATTAGAATTGGCGAGACCGGCTACGCCATTGTTGTCGATGACTCCGGTCATCTGATCGCACATCCCGATATCAGTCTGGTTCTGCGCGGCCGCGCCAGCTCGGACAGTTTCGGCCGGATCAAGCATCTCGTTGGCGTGGCGAGCGGAGCGGCGGTGATAACCGGGGACCAAGGCAAGCCGGTGGTGGCGCTATCCGTTCAGGCCGCCGATGTGGGATGGACGGTGATCGCGATGCAGCCGGCCTCGGAAGCCTTTGCATCAATTCGCGCGGCGTTGTGGCGCTCGTCAATTCTCATTGTCTTTGGTGTTCTTATCGCGCTGGCGCTCGCCTATTGGCGCGCGCACAGAATGTCCGGCCCGATCAAGCAACTGGAAGAGGGCGTGGAGCGGATCAGAACCGGACAATTCGAGCATCGCATCAAAATCTTCAGCGGTGACGAGTTGCAGCAACTGGCGTTGCGCTTCAATGAAATGGCTTCTGAACTGGCGATCTCGCAGCAGAAATCTGCGCGGATCGAACGGCTGAAGCAGTTCCTGCCATCACAGGTCGCCGAATTGGTCGAGCATTCTCATGAACTGCTCGAAGGGCAGCGACGTGAAGTGGCTGTCATTTTTGGAGACTTGCGCGGCTTCACGGCATTCTCCACGCGCAATGAACCCGATGTCATCATGGCCGTCATGCGCGAGTACTACGAGGCCGTCGGCGCCGTAACGACTCGTCACGAGGCAACGCTCATCGGCTTTGATGGCGACGGAGTCATGCTCCTGGTCAATGCCCCGGTCGCATGCGAACAGCCGGCAACTCAAGCGGTCCGACTCGCGATCGACCTGCAAATGACGGTGCAGTCCCTTGCCGGCAAATGGTGCGACGCCGGCCACGCGATCGGCTTTGGTGTGGGCGTTGCCATGGGACCGGCAACGGTAGGAACGGTTGGTTATAACGGTCGGCTCGACTACACGGCGATGGGAGCCGTGGTGAATTTGGCGTCGCGGCTCTGCAATCTCGCGAAGGACGCGCAGATCCTGGCTGATCCCACTATCGCTGGAAGGGTAAGGGATAGCGTTCCGTTGGCATCGCTCGGACAGCGGACCATCAAAGGCTACGACGAGGCCCTCGAAGTCTTTGCTGTCGCGCCTGCTGACCTGCCGTTGAAACCGCCGGGCTCGGGACAACGCCGGCGAGAGAAAGAGCCTCAGGACCACTGATACCCGGCGTCCGGACGGCTAGCGCGTCGCCAGCACCACGGCGGCCAGCGTGAAGACCAGCCCGGCGATCTGCCCTGCCCCGAGCGGCTCATGCAGCGCGAGCGCGGAGGCGACAACCCCGATCACCGGCACCGCCATGGTGCCGATCGCGGCGACGGACGCCGGCAGGCGCGCCAGCGCTGCGAACCAGCTGACATAGGCGATGCAGAACTGCACCACGGTCGAATAGACCAGCAGCCACCAGCCGACCGGCGTCACCAGCGACAGATGCGTGGTCTCGACCAGGAGGCCGATGATCGAGATTGGCAGGCAGCCGATCCCGATCTGCCAGGCCGCGGCCGTGATCGGCGGCAGGTGGATCGGGTATTTCTTCGAGAACACCGTGCCGACGGCAAAGCCGAACGCGCCGCCCAGCGCCATGATGATTCCCGGCAGCTTCTCCGCGCTGGCGGCAATGCCGTTGCCGCCCATGATCGAGGCAAGGCCGGCAAAGGCCATCACCAGCCCCAGCGTGCGCAGCACGGTCGGCCGCTCGCCGAGCACCGGCCAGGCGATGATCGAGGCCCAGACCGGCATGGTGTAGGCAATCAGCGCCGCCTCGCTCGCCGGCAGCCAGAGCAGCGCCAGGCCCATCAGCACCATCCAGCCGGTGACGTTGAGCATGGCGGCGGTGAGCAGGCGGGGCCAGACCCCCGGCTCCACCTTCAGGCTCTGCCGGCGGACGAGCGCCAGCGCCGCCAGCAGCACGGCCCCGAGCACGCCCGTGACCCCGCGCAGGGTGAGCGGCGGCAGCTCGGCGAGCAGGAATTTGGTCACCGGCCAATTGAAGCCCCAGCCGATCGAGGTAATCGCAAGGAACATCAGGCCGGCCGGGGCGATGCGCGGTCGCGCATCCCGGCGAGTCGAATCATGCATGTGGGTAGTCCGGCAAATCGGGCTCAGCTTGGCCCGGATTCGCACCTCCGACCACCACCTCGGCGGGCATGCCTGCCCTCACCCTCCGTAGGGCTACGTGAGTCCTGATGACGCAATCCCATTGCTCAAAAATATAGCTGCCCTGTGAACAGCGGGATGAAGGTCCGCATCGTCACGGAATGCAAATTTTTTCAGTTGGGAATCCCTGAGGACTCACTGATACTTGGCACAACAACAGGCGCGGGCATGCCCCCTGTTATCCCCCGCAATCCACCATATTTAGTATTTGATTCAGGAACTCGCACTAGTTCTTGACGGGCGCAACGGAGAGTCCTAGCTTTCGGTCCGTTCGGCGCGAGTGAGTTTGCGTCCCGCCGGCACTCCCCCAAAGGGTCTCGCAAATCACCACTCCGCCGGCCAGCCAAAGGCAGCGGAATAAGGGCTTGTCTGCCCTGTGAAAGGGACTTTTCGGGCGCCAGAACGGGCCGGCAAAAGGCTCGAATGGCATCGGTTGAAGAAGTGACGTTGTGGGGCGTTGAACGCATGTCGCGCGCATCCCGTTGGGGCGGATGAGCGTGGACATGCCGGCGGATGATCGATGCACGCATCGAGGAATCACGTCGGGAGAAACTGGGCCGGAATCCACCGGCTGAACTGCGAAGCCTTTGGGCCGATGAGGCCCTCGAGGAAGCGCGAAGCGAAATGACGACCCGGCACGCCCTCAACGAGGGGCGGGACCGGTCAAAGATAAGGACGGGGCAAGACCATGCGGATTGAGCGGCGCCACACCACTTCGGGACAGTCACCTTACGCGGGAATCGAATTCCGCCTGACCACGTCGGAGATTCGCAATCCCGACGGCTCGGTCGTGTTCAAGCTTGATAACGTCGAGGTCCCGACCGAGTGGTCGCAGGTCGCCTCCGACGTTCTCGCCCAAAAGTACTTCCGGAAAGCCGGCGTCGCCGCGCGCCTGAAGAAGGTCGAGGAGGAATCCGTCCCCTCCTTCCTGTGGCGCTCCGTGCCGGATACCGAAGCCCTCGCCGCGCTCCCGGAGAAAGAGCGTTTCGTCAGCGAGCTCAGCGCAAAACAGGTGTTCGACCGCCTGGCCGGCTGCTGGACCTATTGGGGCTGGAAGGGCAAGTATTTCTCCTCCGACGAGGATGCCCAGGCCTTCTATGACGAGCTCCGCTACATGCTCGCCATGCAGATGGTCGCGCCGAACTCGCCGCAATGGTTCAACACCGGCCTGCACTGGGCCTATGGCATCGACGGCCCCGGCCAGGGCCACTATTACGTCGACCCCTTCACCGGCAAGCTGACCAAGTCCAAGTCGGCCTACGAACACCCGCAGCCGCACGCCTGCTTCATCCAGGGTGTCGGTGACGACCTCGTCAACGAGGGCGGCATCATGGACCTCTGGGTCCGCGAAGCCCGCCTGTTCAAATACGGCTCCGGCACCGGCTCCAACTTCTCCCGCCTGCGCGGCGAAGGCGAAAAGCTCTCCGGCGGCGGCCGCTCGTCCGGCCTGATGAGCTTCCTCAAGATCGGCGACCGCGCCGCGGGTGCGATCAAGTCGGGCGGCACCACGCGCCGCGCGGCCAAGATGGTCGTCGTCGACGTCGATCACCCCGACATCGAGACCTATATCGACTGGAAGGTGAAGGAGGAGCAGAAGGTCGCCGCCCTCGTCACCGGCTCGAAGATCAACCAGAAGCACCTCAAGGCGGTGCTGAAGGCCTGCGTGAACTGCGAAGGCTCGGGCGACGATTGCTTCGATCCCGAGAAGAACCCGGCACTCCGCCGCGAGATCAAGCTCGCGCGCCGCAGCCTCGTGCCTGACAACTACATCAAGCGCGTCATCCAGTTCGCCAAGCAAGGCTACAAGGACATCCAGTTCGACACCTACGACACGGACTGGGATAGCGAAGCCTATCTCACGGTCTCCGGCCAGAACTCCAACAACTCGGTCTCGCTCAAGGACGACTTCCTGCGCGCCGTGGAGACCGATGGCGACTGGAACCTGAACGCCCGCACCTCCAAGAAGGTGACGAAGACGCTGAAGGCGCGCGACCTCTGGGAGAAGATCGGCTACGCCGCCTGGGCGTCGGCCGACCCGGGCCTGCACTTCAACACCACGATGAACGACTGGCACACCTGCAAGGCGTCCGGCGACATCCGCGCGTCCAATCCGTGCTCGGAATACATGTTCCTGGACGACACGGCGTGCAACCTCGCCTCGGCGAACCTGCTGACGTTCTACAACACCACGACCAAGCAGTTCGACGTCGCCGGCTACGAGCACCTCTGCCAGCTCTGGACCATCGTGCTCGAAATCTCGGTGATGATGGCGCAGTTCCCCTCGCGCGCGATCGCCGAGCTCTCCTACGAGTTCCGCACGCTCGGCCTCGGCTACGCCAATATCGGCGGGCTGCTGATGACCATGGGCCTGTCCTATGACAGCAAGGAAGGCCGTGCGCTCTGCGGCGCGCTGACCGCGGTGATGACCGGCATCACCTACAAGACCTCGGCCGAGATCGCGGCCGAGCTCGGCACCTTCCCCGGCTACAAGAAGAACGCCGCGCACATGCTGCGCGTCATCCGCAACCACCGCCGCGCCGCGCATGGCGAGGCGTCCGGCTACGAGGCGCTCAGCGTCAACCCGGTGCCGCTCGACCACGCCTCCTGCCCGCAACAGGACCTCATCACCCATGCCAAGGCGGCCTGGGATGCGGCGCTCGAGCTCGGCGAGAAGCACGGCTATCGCAACGCCCAGACCACGGTGATCGCGCCCACCGGCACGATCGGCCTTGTGATGGACTGCGATACGACGGGCATCGAACCGGACTTCGCACTTGTAAAATTCAAGAAGCTGGCCGGCGGCGGCTACTTCAAGATCATCAACCGTGCGGTGCCCTCCGCGCTGCGCGCGCTCGGCTATCGCGAGAGCGAGATCGCGGAGATCGAGGCCTATGCCGTCGGCCACGGCTCGCTCTCCAACGCGCCCGGCATCAACGCCTCGACCCTCAAGGCCAAGGGCTTCACCGATGAAGCCATCGCCAAGGTCGAGAAGGCCCTGCCGACCGCCTTCGACATCAAGTTCGCCTTCAACAAGTGGACCTTTGGCGAGGATTTCATCCGCGACCAGCTCGGCATCGGCGCCGAGGCGATCGCAGCCCCCGGCTTCGACCTGCTCCAGGCCGTGGGCTTCACCAAGCGCGAGATCGAGGCGGCCAACGTCCACATCTGCGGCGCGATGACGGTGGAAGGTGCCCCGCACCTGAAGGCCGAGCACTATCCGGTGTTCGACTGCGCCAATCCCTGCGGCAAGATCGGCAAGCGTTACCTCTCGGTCGAGAGCCACATCCGCATGATGGCAGCGGCCCAGCCCTTCATCTCGGGCGCGATCTCCAAGACCATCAACATGCCGAACGACGCGACGGTGGAGGACTGCAAGTCCGCCTACATGCTGTCGTGGAAGCTGGCGCTGAAGGCCAACGCGCTCTATCGCGACGGCTCCAAGCTCAGCCAGCCGCTCAACTCGCAGCTCATCAGCGACGATGAGGACGAGGACGATGCGGTCGACCATCTCTACGAGAAGCCGATGGCGGCGCGCACCGCCCAGGTCTCGGAGAAGATCGTCGAGAAGCTGGTCGAGCGCATCATCGTGATGCGCGAGCGCGAGAAGATGCCGGATCGCCGCAAGGGCTACACCCAGAAGGCGGTCGTCGGCGGCCACAAGGTCTACCTGCGCACCGGCGAGTACGATGACGGCCGTCTCGGCGAGATCTTCATCGACATGCACAAGGAAGGCGCCGCGCTCCGCTCCTTCATCAACAATTTTGCGATCGCGGTCTCCCTCGGTCTGCAATACGGCGTGCCGCTCGATGAATATGTCGACGCCTTCACCTTCACCCGCTTCGAGCCGGCGGGCCCCGTGCAGGGCAACGACAGCATCAAGTACGCGACCTCGATCCTCGACTACGTCTTCCGCGAACTGGCGGTGAGCTACATGTCGCGCTTCGACCTCGCGCACGTCGATCCCAACGAGACCGGCTTTGACGCGCTCGGCAAGGGCGTCGAGGAAGGCAAGGAGCCGGACGAGGACGGCGGCCACCATGCGACCAGGCTGGTCTCGCGCGGCCTCACCCGCTCGCGGACCGACAACCTCGTCGTGATGCGCGGCGGCTCGACCGCAGTCGCGCAAGGCAACGACAGCGCCCCCGCCGGCGGCAGCAAGGTCACCGCGCTTGCCTCGCACGGCGCAAGCGCCCGTGTCGGCGATGCCATCGAAGGCGCCGTCGCCCTGAAGCAGGAAGCGGCCCACGACCTCTCCCCCACGGAGAAGCTCGAGCAGTTGCAGTGGAGCAAGGCCGGCACCGCCCAGACCATCGTCCCCACCAAGGCCGAGCGCCGCGCCGAAGCCAAGGCCAAGGGCTACGAAGGCGAGATGTGCTCGGAGTGCGGCAACTTCACGCTGGTGCGGAATGGGACCTGTATGAAGTGCGATACATGCGGCAGCACGACGGGGTGTTCGTAAGGCGGCAGAACGTCTCGAGGATCGTTAGATCCGGACAATGCGAAGGGCGGCCTTTCGGCCGCCCTTTTTATTTCAGCAACCTCATCGCTTAATGCGTCGGGCCCCTCGCTCCTCAACGCTCGTCATTGGCCACCGCATTGCTGCGTACCCGTCTCGTAGCTCGTAGGATGGGTTGAGCGCAGCGATACCCATCAATCATAAATCATGTCGCGCGAAGACGATGAGCTTCAAATACTACGGCCTACCCGCATACTCAGTCTTTCCGCGCACGGAAATGATTGGTAGGCTCTCAACCCATGCTTGCATGAACTGGTTTGGGGCGCAGGGGTGATGACACGTGAATGGGATTGGCCTGCGTGGGCCACTCGGTTGTACGGTAAGTTTCTGAAATCGATTTTTGCATTGAGCACACTTCTGTTGCTGCAAGCCTACGCCGCAGAGACCTCCGCCCGCGATGCTCAAAACCAGACATCAGACGCGCGGCAGGGCCACATCTACTTCATCCGGCACCCCAGCGTTTTGAGCCGGCTTGGCAAACCGGACATCAGGGTCGATGGCAAAGTGGTGGGCGAGCTCGCCGTTGCCACATACATCCTCGTGGATCGGCCGGCGGGGCCACACACGATCACCGTTGTTGGGGCGATGGATTCCGTGGGGTGCGAGGCCGAGATTCGCGTGCAGCCCGGCATGTCCTACTATTTCGAAATGGGGCCGATCGTGAATACCAACATGGATACGTTTAATATCGCATCGATGGGCGTAACCGGACGGCCTGTCCCCTGCCGCAACAGGCATAATACGCCCTACATGTTCTACTCGCTTGATGCGACTGCTGGAGCTGCCGCGGTCGCAAGGATAAAGACCCGCAATTAACCCGACGGACGGATGGCCGTCGCTAGAGAGGTACAGGACGTAGGGTGGGTCGGCGAAGCGTAACCCACCTCTTAGTTATCCGCGGCAACAGAAGTGGTGGGTTGCGCCTGCGGCTAACCACCCTACAAGTTTTATCCGGGCGACTTGCATCTCACCGCCCATCCCTCGCGACCGCCTTGCAGCGAGCCCGTCTCGCAGCTCGCCTCGCCGCTTTCCTCGCAACCCAGCGCGCACGAAACTGCTTTGCGGCACGAAAGGTTCGTGGTGCCACGACCTGAAATGCCATTGAGGCTATTCCGGCGACCACTCCTTTCACCACGTCGAAAGCGAAATCGGGTCCAAAATACTTCCACATGACCCTGCCTCCTTCTCGCGAAGGCTCCGCCAGGCGGAATGGGCAAATTGCGAACATGAAAAAGCCCCGTCCGTCACCGGCGGGGCCTCGAAAAAATCTCTGTGCGCCCTGTTCAGCGCACACGAAATCTCTCGGTACACCCGCTCATGGTGGATTCGATGAACCAGCTGCAAAGCATGGCTGTGCGATGAAAAACGCCCATAGCGATCACCCAGAAATTTCGAAATGCGAAGGCGCCAGATGCGCAATGCCAAACGCGCGCACGAGAGGCCCGTTGGCGGCAGATAAACAGACTGGACAGCCGCCGTCTGTGGAGTAATTCACAATTGCGGTATGACTTTTTTTTGGGCGCACGGCGATTGGCCCTGCCGCTGCGCCAGCCAAAGCCCGCACAGTCAGCCAGAATGTCCACTTCCCATCGTCCACTCCTCCCTCGACTGCGCAGCGTTAGGCGGCGCGCCCAGTGGGCACGAAAGAAGTTCTCGCGCGCACCACGGATGGTTCGGATCGCGGCCGGCCTGGCTATCCTGCTCGCAGCCCTCGCCCTCCTGAACCTCGCCTATCACGTCATCCGCAAGCCAACCGAACTCTTCGTCTTCGTCGGCAATTCCCTCGACAAGGACCCATCCGAAACCTGGCGCCACTACGCCCCCCTCTTCCGCACCTACTCCACCACCACCATCACCCCCGAATTGCTGGCCGCACTTGCGCAGGTGGAGAGCTCTGGCAATCCGGTGGCGCGCACTTACTGGCGCTGGCGGTGGAGCTTTAATCCGCTGGCGATCTACCGGCCCGCCTCCAGCGCGGTCGGGCTCTTCCAGATGACCGATCCGGCCTTCGCGGAGGCCGCGCGGTTCTGTGTTCGCGGCAACGCGGTTACGGAGACCGGATGCGGGTCGACGTTCTTCTACGTCCGCGCGATCCCGAGCCATGCCATCGAGCTGACGTCGGTGTATCTGGACCGCCAGGTGGCCATGGTTCTCGGTCTCGCGGGTGACGTGAAGGCCAGCCGCGAGCAGAAGCAGGATCTGGCCGCCTTCATCCATCTCTGCGGCGCAGGTCCCGCCACAGCCTTCGCGCGCCGCAAGTTTCAGATGATCGCTGGGACACGCTGCGGCGATCACCTCGTCGCGGGCTATGTCGGGAAGGTCAACGCGATGAAGCGGCAGTTTTTGCGGCTGGCGGCGGAGGATCCGTAGATCCGTAGGGTGGGTTAGCTGGCGGTCGCGCGAAGCGCCGTCCGCTGGCGTAACCCACCACCTCCGCGCGCCGGGTTACGCCTTCGGTTTACCCACCCTGCGGCCCTGCCGATGCCCGGCAAAATCTCACCACATGGCCGCCACGCAAGCGACAACCCACAATCGCGATTTCAGCGCAAACGCGACGGAGGCTTGCGGGCTTCAGCGATATTCAGGAGCCATTTGCAATGTTGAGTAGGATAGAAAATAAGCCAACGGGAAAATCCGGCCGGCGCGGCGGGAAGAAGAAGGCCGGGCAGCGGACCGGGGCCGGCGAGCAACACGCAACTGCAGCGCATCCATTGCCGGATGCCTCGGTGGAGATCAGCCAAGAGAACGAGCAAGAGAAACGGCAAGAGAACGAGCAAGAGAACAGGCAAGAGACCGAGCAAGAGGTAGAGACGAGCCCACCGATCAGTGCGCAGGTACCCTCGCCCGCAGCCTTGCCGTCCGGGACAGAGATCGCTGCCAGCGCGCCCGTCGCACCGGTGGAACCCTCCCTGGCCGGCACGCAGGCGATTGCCGATGCCTATAGCGGCTACATCAAGACGTCGCTTGAGCACGCCTGGACCTTCCTGGAAAAGCTCGCGACGGCGCGCTCACCCGTCGAGGCCTTTGAGCTTCAGATGGAGTACGCGAAACAGGTGTGCGACTCCTTTGTCACCGAATCCCAGAAGATCGCCGTGTTGCATGAACAAATGACCAAACAAAGGGTCATGCATCTTGAGGGGTTCGTGGCCAAGCTCACGCAGACGACGCTCGAAATCCGCGCGACTCGTCACTAACGACCGGAAGCCCTGCTCACCATTTGACGTGATGGGCTCAACCCATCCTGCGTCCGACCGGTCGTTGTGTCCCGTCAGTGCCTGGACCTAAGAACCGCCTGGCGTTCAGTACCCTGACTTGCTCGAGCCGGTGGTCGGCCTCGTGCTCGCGCCGGTGGTTTGACCTGTGGTTTGACCCGGGGCGTAGCTCGACGCGCCGGGGCTGGTGCTCTTCGCGGACTTCGCGTGATGCTTCTTCTTATGCCCAGGAGCGTAGCTGGAAGCGCCCGGCTCGCCCGTCTTGGAACCCATTTTCTGCATCTCATGACCTGGCGTCTTGCTCGATACACCCTGAGCAAACACGGCTGGCGCTGTAGCCATGACAACGGCAGCCGCAAGCGCGATGATCCTTGCTTTCATGTTGTCCTCCTCCGAAAAGCCCCCTCGAGGAAACGGAATGAACCAGCGCCCGTTCCTCCAAGGGAACGTTCATGGTGAGAACAGCGCTGCTCAACTGGCTCCTTTCGGCGCCGCAACCCTATGAACAGGTTTTTCGCAACGGATCATGCCGCAGGGCAAAACCGATCACGACTGTTCGATCAGGATCGGTGAACCGAGCTCTTCGAAACGAAACAGCTGAAACACCCGCTGGCCATTGAAGTCGAGCACTCTCAAATCATCGGTCTCGTGCAGGTTGCTTTCAACCGCATGAAAGTGCCCGCCGTAGCGCTCCCTGGCCAGCGACAAGGGAACCTCGAACGCGACGAACTTGCCGATACCTTTTTGCCTGAGCACTCCAAGAAGCTTCAGGTCGTTCAGGGACTGATGCGAGGTGAGAACAAGCAGCGGACCGCTCGCCGTAAGCAGCAAAAGCGATTTCATCGGATCCTCCTTTGCACCCTACCTGATCTTCGCCAGGCACTCCTTCAGGCGCTCCAGCTCCGTACGGACCTGTGCCTCCATGGCGTCTTGCAATGCGAGGATGCCCCTGCTGGACAATTCTGCAGAGGCCTTTCTGTCCAGATTCTGCTTCCAATCACGGATGCCTTGCCTGGTGGCCCGCTGGGCCTCCGCCGTCGTCTTGGCGTATTCCTTCATGCAGGCGTCGGCCATCGAGCATGTCTGGCACTCCTGGGCGGCGGCCGGACTTGAAAGAAGCAGGGCGAGTATCGCGGCAGGGACCTTCATTGCGATTCCTCCCGCGACAGCATAGCACGTCGCAGGGATGCCTGGGGTAGCAGCCGCCGGCTGTTTCAGTGCCGGAAAATTCAAAGCGATCGCGCGACAACGCCGTGTCGCGCATCGTGTGCCGAGCCCGCCATAATTTTTCCTTGGCACACGCGTTGTGTCTGATAGCGGCGAGACCTATCCTTCCCATGATCGGACTGCCTCCCATTGACGCCCGACCGGATGGAGAGCGCATCGGTGCCTGAAACGAACGACCCCAAACCTGATACCGACAAGCCTGATGCTTCCAAGCCTGATGCCGCCAAGCCGGACGAGGCGCGCGCCGAGGGCGGGCTGGCGCGGGCCTATGACCGGATCAAGAGCGCAGAGGAAGACCTTGCGCGGCTGGACCGGCTGGTTTCCGGAATGGAACGCGACAGCGAAGGCAAGCGAGCCTCGCACGCAAGCCCTGGTGCGACGGCAGACGCCACTCCCGGAAACAAGGCGTCGACGCCGGATGCGAAGGTTCCGAAGGTCGCGGTTCGCGATCAAGGCTTGAAGGGAGATCGGACCATGATGCGCGCTTTGGTCGGCCTCGTGCTGGCGATCGGCCTTCTCGGCGCTGCCTTCGCTTCGCAATATCGCGATGAGGCAAAATCGATCAGCCAGTCGATCATCGCACGATGGGCCCCGCCGGCCGCGAACAGTTCCCCGCAAGCGGCCGCGGTGGAAAGCCCGGCGCAGCCGCAGGCCGTACTGCTGGCTGCTGCGGGTGAGCCGAGCCCGGTGCCGGCGCCGCCGGTGCCTAAGGACACGGAAAGCGCCCCGAAGCCCGGCGCCACGGCGCCCGAGGCGTCATCGTCCGAACTCGCGCAATCGCTCAAGGCCATCACGAGCGAGCTTGCGAGCATCAGCGGCAAGCTCGAGCAGCTGAAAAGCAGCAACGAGCAGACCCTGCGCGAGCAGGCCGCCACCATTCAACAGCTCAAGGCGGCGCAGGAGAAGGATGCGGCAGACAAGGCGCGCCTCGCCGCGCAGGTCCAGGCGCTGCAAACGCAACTGACCACGTCATCCGCGCCTGCAGCCGCCAAGCCCGTCGTGCGCAGCGTGATGAACAACGAAGCGCGCGCCCGGCCGCACGTGCCGGACGCCGCACCCCGGCGGTTCAGGCCGCCGCCGCGCGGCCGCTGGATGCCTCCGCCCTACGACCCCTACGATCCGGATTGGTAGCCCGAAAGGCGCGGAGACAGTGCCGTAGGGTGGGTTAGCCTGCGGCGGCGCGAAGCGCAGTCCGCTGGCGTAACCCACCTCTTGATTTCCGCGGAGGCAGAAGTGGTGGGTCACGCTGCGCGAGCTGCGCCTTGCGCAGTCGCGGGAAGCTAACCCACCCTACGGACCTACGCCCGCCTCACCGGACTTCGGTCATCGACACCGTGGCGGCGATCCCGGTCATCTCGGAATCTTCCGGTGCAAGCTCCTCATCGGGAGACGGGCCTACCGAGACTTCCGCCATTCTGCGCTTGACGTGTTCGCATGTCTTGCGGACGTCCTCGGTGAACAGCGCGCATTCTTCGATGCGCTTGAAGATCTTCCGTCCCTCTTCACGATACCCCGCCGCCGTTTCCCGCATGAAGGCGATCGCATCATGGACCTGGGCCGTCAGCGCCTCGCATTTTTGCGCGGCGTCGATCAACTCGGTGCCCATGGCCTCGATCTCTTTTGCGGCTGACTCATAGTCGCGAATGACCGCCTCTGCACTGAGCGCGCCGACGCGCGTGACGCCCGCGGTGTGCTCGACGTAATCAGGCAATGCAATGGAAGTGAGAGAGCTTCCCGAGCGTACCGACGAAATGTCGGCCTCGAGCTGAACCAGATTCACGCCTTCCCGTCTGCGCAATTGTTCAACACTTGCCATGATTGGTCCTCCCAATACGCACCCAGAACCCCAAACAGTATTGGGTTTATTACGGGGGTAAGTGGCATTCCACCCCGATGTATACTTGACAGTCGCAGCTTTGCCATTTTTTCCCGATCGTTGACGCCGCACGCAGCGATGAGGGGTTCATCATCGCGCAACCTCCCATGGTTGCGGGCTATGCCGCCAGGGTCAACGCGATGAAGCCGCAGTTTTGCGCGTGCGGCGGAGGACGGGGATTGGCAAAGGAGCGTAGCCCGGATGAGCGCAGCGACATCCGGGGAATGCCTCGGCACAACGTCCCGGATATCGCTTCGCTCATCCGGGCTACAGTGCCGTAGGGTGGGCAAAGGCGCACTTGCGCCGTGCCCACCATGACGTGTTGAGATAGCGCTGGTGGGCACGCTTCCGCCTTCGCTCTTCGAGCTACGGCGGACAAGTCGCTTTGCCCACCCTACGAATTGTCGATCATTACCACCAATACGGCCAGCGCCACGCCTCGTAGCGAATATATGACGGCACCAGCGGCGGGCCGTAGGGATCGACCCGGTCGTCTTCAGGGCGATAGCGATAGCGTGGAACGATATTGTAATCCCACGGCGTCGGCCTCAGCACAGGCGCGGTGACGATCAGCCTCTCCTGCGGTGCGCGAACGACTTGCGCCTTCCGCGTCCGGGCTTCCGCACCCGATATCCCGAGGCTGCACAGCACCAGGGCCGTTCCGAGCGCACAGGCGAGCGTCATTTTTGTCATGCGTTGGCCTCCCTGCCACCAGAGTGCAAAAGGACTCAAGGCAAGGCAAGCGAATTCGCTTCCTCACGCCCGACGCACCGCCTGCGCTGCGACTGGCGACATGCCGCCATCAGAGGTCGTCGCAGCGGCCGGCGCCATCCGGTCAGCGCCGTGAGTCCCGCCTGGCCTGTGCCCTCTTGTTGGCCTGCGAAACCCGTCCAATCTTCGAGGGAGGAAGCTTGACGGTTCGACGACGGCTCGGCAGCGCACGCATGCCGTCACTTGGCGTCGGATGATTTTCCGGGCGCGTGAATTGCCTGGCACGGCGCAGCGCCAGCGCCCGTCGGGCCGCTTCTCCCAGTTCGCGCCGTGCTTCGAAGTTCTGGACTCGTCTCAGCTCCTTGTTGACGCGCTTGAGGGCGGCAACAAAAACTTCCTTGCGCCGGAACGTGTTTGCTCCCGCCCCCGGTGTGCGGCGTCCAGCAGGATCAGCCGAACCTTTCGCGACGCGTCGTTGGCGGTGCGCGAGCGTTCGTTCCTTGTCGCGAAGGTCACGCAGGAGCTTGCGCAATTTCTCCAAAGCCGCGCGATCGACGTCTCCGATCGCGGGATGGTGCGACGTCAGAACAATCTGCTGCTCGTCATGGTTCAAGATGCTGGACTCGAATTTACATGGCCTCGACATCCTTCTCCTCCTTCGATGAACGGGAACGCCAGGGAACATCGCTATCAAGCACCACATCCGCAGCCGCGAGCCGGCGGAAAAGAGCCCTGCGGCGGGCAATCGGAGGCCACGCGTAAAGAAAGATGTCGGACGGCTTCCAGATCGCAACCCAGCCGAATATCAGGAAGCTCTCCTGCAGGATCCGGGAAACGGGATTCTCGTCCAGCTTTAGCGACACGAGCCAGCCGAGCACCAGGCATAACGACAGGATGGAAAGGCCAACCGCAAGCGAGAGCCGCCCGGTCTTGAACAGCTCCCGCATCTCTCTGGTCATCGCCTGGCTTCTAAGGTCGAAATGATCCTTCACCGCGATGACGATGTCGCTTGCGGTCGGCTGCGCAAGCTCGTCCGGCGGCAGGTGAATGACGATCGCGATGGGCGCATCGATCGGCAATTCCTGCGCACGGCCCACGATGTAGTCTTCGGCGTCGAGCGCAAGTTCACTTTCCCTGAATGGCGACGGATCCAGCGTGTTGAAGAGCTGCGACACCTTCCGAAGCTTCAGCTCGATGCGGCCGGTCGGCATGGCCATGGCATCCATCGTCACGTTTGGCCGTGCCAACGTGTCGCAACCGATCGCTTGCCGCCATCGGGAAATGTACCGAGGACCGGGGGCGTCGTACCGATCTCGACTCTTCGACGATTATGGCAGCAAGCTTGACCCGGATGAGCGGCTTGTCGCCGTAGCCAGGATTGCGCGCCCCTACGCGCGCGCCCGGCGCACCGCCTCCGCCAGCTTCGTCCTTTGCTTGTCCCATCGGGACCGCTCGGCCTCGGCGCGCTCGTCGAGAGCGGCGCGCGCGGCTTCGATCTCCTCGGTGCGCGCCGCGTGCTCCTGCCTCGCCTCGTCCAGCGCCGCCTCGGCCGCGGCGACCGCCTTGTCGCGGCGCGCGCGCTCTTTGGCGCGGGCGGCATCCTCCTTGCGGCGCTCGGCCTCGCGCCGCCGCTCCTCCTTCTCGAACGCCGCGGCGGACTTGCGTGCCTCTTGATCGTCGCGCTTGCGGGATGGTTTGTGTGCCGTCCTGGCGGCACGCTTGCCCGGCTTGGGCTTACGTTTGGGCTTGTTCTCCGCGTCGGCGAGAGCGGTCGGCAGCTCCGCACTCTCGGCGAACGGGCCGTCCGATCCGACCGGACGCTTGAGCACGACGCCGGGCTTGGCCATGGTCGCGGCGACGACGTCGGGATCGTCACTCTCTCTGGCAACGCCCTGGTGGAACAGATTGGAGCTGGCGCCCCAGGCCTCGAGCGCCGCCTTCATCGAGGGGGCCGCGACAGCCTGGTCGTAGAAGCCGAGCGAGGTCTGGTAGGTCCTCAGTTTTCTCTTGAGTTGTTTTGGCATCTCGCCCCGCGGCCTCGCGACGCATCAGCTCCCGGTCGTCGCACGGCGCCACAATGCCATCATGCCCCTGTTTTGCCCGACGGGTCAAATGCTGTTCGGTATCGCCGAAGTCGCACCGAACGGCAGGCTCTCGAGTCTCGCTCGTCCCCATGGGGCGGCTTTGCCCGACGGGTCACGCAATTTTCGGTATCGCAGAACTCTGAAATCCCTGATGTTTTCTACTGTGCATGGGGTTGTTTTCGATGTTTTTTGTTTGACGGGCAATTCCGCGAGGTGCCGGGCGCGTGGTCCGGCTATCTCTCGAGCAGCGCGTCATATCCCTTCGCACTGAACGCCAGCAGACAAAACCCGTGCCCGAACGGATCGGCCAGCATGGCGATCCGCCCATAGGGCGCATCGCGCGCCGGCATCTCCAGGATCGCGCCGGCGCCAAGCGCGCGCGCCACCGCGGCGTCGACATCATCGACGACCACGTCGATATGCAGCGGCGTCCAGTGCCGCTCGTAGCGGCGGCGATCGCCGCCGGCGCCCACCGTGCCGGCCTGCTTGGTCAACAGATAGACCGGCGCCGGCCAGCCGAGCAGCTCGACGAAGTCGCCACCGAAGCGGCGGCTGACAGTCAGGCCGAAGGCGGCGGTGTAGAAGGTCGTGGCTTGCGCGACGTCGGGGACGTCGATGTTGAGCAGGAAGGTCATGGCGGGCTCGCTCCGCGATTTGCAGGGCGAGCGTAACGCGGACCAAGCTGCGTGCAATCCGGGATGGTGCCGCACGTTCCTCCAAATTGATTGGCGTCAAGGGGCTGGCGTGAGACACATCGGACCATAGAAAACGAAGTGTCCGCCGCCGAGCGACGAATCACGGCATGAACAACGGAAGGATCACCATGAACGGCAATCGCTATTACGGCGTCCGCGTCGAGGGTGCGAAATACGGCGTGGGCTTCGGCTCGGCGCTCGCCATCGCGATCTCCTACACCAACAACCATTCGATCCTGTGGGCGATCATCCACGGCATCCTGGGCTGGCTCTACGTGATCTTCGTGGCGCTGTTCCGGTGATATCGCACCGGCAGGCGGCGACCGGGCCGGGCCGTCCTTGAGCTTTTGCTTGCTTTCCCGGTTCCCGCCCCTACGGTCGCGCCGCGAATGAAGCGCTCAACGAGAAAGATATGACCGACACGATGAAATGCCCTGCGTGCAGCTCCGAGCACGCCTATCAGGACCGCGACCTCTGGGTCTGCCCGGAGTGCGGCCACGAATGGAGCGGTGCGGCGGATGCGGCTGCGGACACGGCGCCGGACGCCGGCGTGCGCGACGCCAACGGCAATGTCCTCGCCGACGGCGACAGCGTCATCGTGATCAAGGACCTCAAGATCAAGGGCTCCTCCTCGGTCGTGAAGGGCGGCACCAAGGTGCGCAACATCCGCCTCCAGGACGCCAGCGACGGACACAACATCGCCTGCAAGATCGAAGGCATCGGCGCGATGAACCTGAAGTCGGAGTTCGTGAGGAAAGCCTGAGGAGGGGCCAGCGGACCCGCGCGGTAACGCTAACGCCGGTTCCTTCCCCGGAACGCACAATTCCTCTTATCCAATCGGGAAAAATGTGTAATCTGGCTCCTGCCGGGCAGGCCTTTGTATCGCGTAGCTATTTTATCGACCCGGGGCTGGCATTTCGACGACGCGTTTGATTGCATCACAGCTTTGAGACTTGAGTGGCCGCCCCCAGGGGCGGCCTTCCCGTTTTCGGGGTCGGCCTAGCGCTGCCGCTGCGCCAGATAGAATCCGCACAGCACCGTCACGAGGCCGGCCGTCTGCAACAGCGTCGGCGGCTCGCTGAGCAGGAGCCAGCCGGTCAGCAACGTCAGGGCGGGCACGCAGGCCGGAAACACCGCGGCGCGGGCGACGCCGAGGCGCTGCACCGAGACCGCGAACAGATAGAGTGCGGCGGGACCGGCGAGCACGCCCTGCGCCAGCGCCTGGATTGCGTTCTCCCACACGCCGATCGCCGCGACGTGAGCGAGCCCGACGATGGCGATGTAGAGCGGCAGCAACAGCAGCGACAGCACGTTGATGACGAGCGCCGCCGACACGGCCGAGACGCGCCAGCGCCGCAGCGCCGCACCGAAGCCGGCGAACATCAATCCGGTCAGCACGAAGATCAGGTCGCCCTGCACGCCTTCGGCGCCGATATGGCCGATCGATTCCGCGCCGATGACGCCGAGACCGGCGACGATGATGATGGCCCCGGCGAGCCGCGAGACGGAGATCCGCTCCTTCAGGAGCAACGCTGCGAGCAGGAGGCCGCCGAGCGTGGCGCAGGAGGGCTGGATCACGCTGCCATGACCGAGCGGCACGAACAAAAAGCCGGTGTAGGAGATCAGCGACATCACGGGGCCGCCGAGCACCATCAGCACAAGGCCCCTGCCCCAGCCGATGCCGCAGAGATCGGAGATGCCGGCGCGCAGGACCAGCGGCAGGAACGCGATTCCCGACCAGACATAGCGATGCACGAGCAGATCGACCGGCGTGAAGCCGACCTTCAGCCCATGCCGCGTGCCGGCAAAACCCAGCGCCCAGAACAGCGCCGCCGATAGGCCGCAGACCACGCCGAGAAGCGCCGGTGCCGCATCGTTGTTCTGAGTGAGAGCGTCAGCGCCGCTCGTCCGCTGATCCATGGATCAAGCGATATGTCGGCAGAGGCCGCGGCTCAACCCACGTGGGCGCAGGGCTGGCACGCAACGTCGTGACGAAGGCGCGTAGCCCGATTTGCACGCCGCTCAAACAGCGGCATCAGAAAAAACCAGGGCTCAGATCGAGGCCGTAGGTCAGGCTCAGCACGAACACGAACAGCGCGGCGGCCGCGAACAGCGCGAGATGCCTGAGAATGAATTCACGCGTCGAGGTGCCGGCAACAGCGGCTTTCTGCGCAACGGGCATGAACGACCTCCAGTATGAGTCCAGAATTGGCCGCTCAATATGCGGCGCGCGCATCAGGCGCCGCGATCTGCGAAACAACTATTAAGAAGATCACACGCGTCTTGAACCGCCGTACACAACGCCCGGCTCGCGCGCTTCTTTTTCAGTCACGTCTTCTCGATCCGCGCACACGCGCAAAACAGCGCGGCTCCTGCCATAAAGAAAAACCGCGCTCCCAAGGGAGCGCGGTTCCAACCTGATACGAGGCCTTCTTAAAACCCGAATCTTGCGATAGGCACGATGCGCGCGCACCGTGCTTGTCGCGGAAGCTTAGCGGACCGATCCCACCGTCGCGGTCTTGACCGTGCGCGGCGCGAGGACGCTGGCCTGCAGCGCCGTCACGCTGGTGGCGGGCGCCGACACCTGCTGCTCGAGCTTGTTGGCGCCGAGCACACGAACCTGCAGGGGGGAAGCCGGAATGCCGTTGGCCTCATAGGCCGGCAGCTCGGCGGCGAAGGTGGCAGTCGAGCCCGCGATGGCGAGGACGGCGGCTGCGATCGACAAAGTCTTCTTGTTCATTGGTGATGCTCCAGAAGGAAGTTTCGGAGCACATCTAAGCCTGATTTGCTGCATTGCGACATGCGTTGTTGCAACGCAATATCGCGCCCGGCGCATGGCAATATGTTTAACGCGCCCAACGCCTTGGACGGATTTCCTGATTCGGCGGGCTCAGCCGCCGAGGACGTCGCCCCAGCCGTCGAAGACATAGGTCTTCCAGGCCACGGTCCCATCGCCGCGAAGGCGGCTGGCCCGCCGATAATCCTCGGCCTGATCGGCGGTCCAGGTGATGATCCTGCCGGAAACACGATCGTGCAGGACGGCGGGCTCGGTGGGATCGAAGGCGTCCATGGGACGAAGCGAGGAATGCGTCATGGCCGACAAACGCCATGCCCCTCTGGAAAGTTGCCGCAACCCGTCCGATTCGTATTTATCGAAGTCGACAACGGCGGGAACCCGCGCGTGGCTCCGAGGCCACACTTCCCCAAAAAGCCCGTTTTCGCCGATTTACGCCATTGCGCCGCCACACGGTCCCCCGAACAATTGACGTGCTGCGTGCCTTTCTGTGCAAGACTGTCCGAGAAGACTGGTTCGGACAGAACCGTTTGGAGGCAGGGATCATGAATGATCGGCGGTCTCTTCTGGTGGCAGTCGCGTGCCCCTCTGCCGTCATGGCCGGCTGGCTGGCGCTCTCTCTGTCCGCCTATGCCCCTGCCGTGATCGAGAACAGCGGCGCCAACGTGTCCGCAATCTCGCGTGCGAAAGACCTCAGCCGTCTCGATCTCGCCGATATTCCGCGCGCTGCGACGATCGAGGATGGCATTGCGCTGACGGCTGACATCGCCGCCGCTGCTGCCGCGACACCGGTTCCAGTGGTCACCGAGGCAGCGGCGCCTGAAGTGCCCGCCCCTGCCGTCAAGCTCGCTTCCGCCGATCCGGCGCTGATCCTGCCGAGCGAGCCACCCGCACCGCAGATTCTGCCCGAGCCGGCGCCCGCCACCAGCGAGGCCGCACCCGTGCAGGAGCCGGTCAAGCTCGCATCCGCCGATCCCGCCGAGATCGTGGCCACCGACGCGCTGTCGCCCGCAGCGCTTGCGACCGGGCCGGCAGCCACCACCGAAAGCAAGGCGTCGCCACCGGCCGACACCATCGCCGTGCTCGACGAATGCTTCGTCATCGACGCCTGCATCGATCGCTATCTCTGGGCGCTCTACCAGCGCACGCCCAAGGAGGACTCGATCAAGGTGCAGGAGCGCCGCGCCGTCACCGTCAAGCGCAGGGGCAAGATGGTCACGGTCATGCGCAGCTTCACGAAGCTGGTCGACGAGGATTTCGGCTGGAAGGATCCGAAAGCAGCCGAGCACGCCCGCATGTCGATGATGGATTACGTCATCGGCGGCATGGACAAGAGCTTCAAGCGAAAACTGTTTCGCACGCTGCTCGCCGCCGAAGCCGCCGGCCTGTCGCCGGGCATCACCAGCGCGTTCCGCGACGACTATCGCCAATCGATCGCGAGCGGCCTGAAGGCCGCCTCCGACCGCTCCTATCACGGCGGCAGCACGCGCGGCGGCTATGGCCACGGCATGGCGGCCGACATCGTCTCGACCGCCGGCAACAACCGCGCGCAGCGCTGGGTCTCGACTGAAGTGTTGTGGAAATGGGTCGACGCCAACGGTAAGGCGCTGGGCATCGGCCGGCCCTATCTCGGCCGCGATCCGCCGCATGTCGGCCCGATCGACGGCGCCGAATACATCTCGAAGCGTGGCACCGCGGACCGCAAGGACGTTGCCAGCGCCAAGCCGAAGAAGGCGCGGGCCGTGGCGCATGCCAAGCTGCCAAAGGCGCAAGCCGCGCGCGAGCAGAAAGGCTCGACCAAGCCACAGAAATCGGCGCAATCGGCCGGCAAGCGCGCGACCTGAGCCGTTACGGCTTGCGTCCCACCGAGGGCAGCGGCACGAGCCGCATCTCGGCCGTGCCGGCCTCTTGCGTGCGCACCAGCACGGCAAAGATGGTCTCGACCGCGAGCCGCACCGCAGCCTCCATCGCCTTGCCCTTGGCCAGATGCGCCGCGATCAGGCCGGTGAGCAGATCGCCGGTGCCATAGGGGCGGATCGGCAGTCGCGGCGTCGCAAAGCGTGACAGCTGGCCGTCCGCGCAAAGGATCGTCTCCACCTGCCCGTCAGGCGTGTCAGTGAGCGTGCAGCCGGTCGCGACGACGTCGATGCGGCCCTCGCCAGCGAGCGCCGCGCATGCCGCGCGCAGGCCCTGCGTATCCGCGATCGCAACACCTGCAAGCAGTTCGAGCTCGAACTGGTTCGGCGTCGTCAGATTCGCGGCCGGCAGCAGCCGGTGCCGCACCACATCGAGGATGCCGTCGGCGACATAGACCCGGCCATCGTCCCCGATCACGGGATCGCAGAGATAGATGAGTTTGGAATTGCGGATCAGCGCCCGCTCGACGAAATCGGCGACGACAGCCGCATTGCCGGGCGAGCCGAGATAGCCGGTGACCAGCACCGCGGCCTCGTCGACGAGATCGCGCTCCTCGACGCCTTTGAGCAGATCGGCGACGAGCTCGGTCTCCAGCACGCGGCCGCGGAGGGTTGGATAGCGCGGATGGTTCGACAGCAGCGTCGTCGGCACCGCCGCGACGTTCACGCCCTCCGCCTGCATGGCATAGGCGGCCGCGCTGTTGCCGACATGGCCGTGGACCACCTGGCTTTGAATGGAGATGACGAGCATGTGGAGGTCCGTAAGGTCAATCGCGGTGCAAGGCAAGCGCAGCCCGGATCACGAAAAATCGTACCCGAGCCCCGGGCGCAGCGCCTGCATCTTCCGCGCCAGCCGCCGATGCCCCGTCTCCTCCGACCGCGCCAGTCGGCCCGCAACGGCGACATGATCCGCATCGCTCTTGTGCTGGTTGAGCTTGGCCTGCCCTTCGACGGTATCGACCACAAGATCGATGACGCGGATCGCCGCCAGCATGCTCTCGCGCTTCTCCGGCTCCATTTGCACGAGGTCCCAGGGCGCCTTTGGCAACCGCGCCTCGGCGACCGCGAGCAGCGCATCGCCATGCCCGCGGTTGTCCTCGAGCCCCCGCAGATGCGCCACGCCTGACAGGTGCACGGCCTCGTAGAGCCAGGTCGAGACGTTATCCTGCGAGGCATACCAGTCATTGGAGACGTAGGCATCGTCGCCGGCGACGATCAGCAGGAATCGTCTCGCGCCATCCGCCAGCGGAACGAGCGGATTCTTCGCGGTGAGGTGGATCTGCACGATCGCGCGCCCGTCGCGCCTGTTTAGCACAAACGGCACGTGCGAGGCACGCGGCCCGCGCTCGTCCACTGCTACGACCACGCCGAAGCCGCGTTGCCCGGCGAATTCCAGCGCAGCCTGCTCCTCGATGTGGAATTGGGGACGGAGGACATGCATGGCGCGGTGCTCGATTGGCTCAACGAAGGACGATGCTACTCCATCATCCGGCCAAGGCCGAAACGATATCGCCTTGCAAAAGGCGGATGTCAGGAATGAATTCGGCGCCGCGCAAGCTCGCCGAGATAGGCGCAGAACATGTCGGCCAGTCCGTCGGCCTGGCGCGCGATCTCCGTTTCGCTGCGCGGCGCCTCCGAGAACCGCTTGCCGACCTCACTTAACGTCGTCGTGATCAACTCGCCGGCGAGAGCGCGCGTCGCATCCGGAGCCTTGGGCAGCGCCTCCCGCATGAACGCCGCGACGATTCCCTTTCCGGCAGCCCGCGCCTCTTGCGCCTCGGGGGCATCGCGATAGAGCGGCGCGGCATCGCTGAGAGCGGTGCGGATCGCGGCCTCCTCGCACTCCGAGCGGATGAAGGCATGGACCAGCGCGCGCAGCCGCAGCGGCGGCGCCTTCGCACCGTCCGCCAGGATGCCGCGCAGCATGTCGCTCGTGCGCCGCCACTCATCGCTCTGGAGGCGGAACAGGATCGCCGCCTTGTTCGGAAAGTATTGATAGAGCGACCCGACGCTCACCCCGGCCCGCTCCGCCACCCGCGCCGTGGTGAAACGCTGCGCACCCTCCTTCGCCAGAACCTGAACAGCCGCATCCAGAATGGCCGCCACCAGCTCCGTGGAGCGCACCTGCTGCGGCTGTTTTCGCGAGGAAACTGAACGGCTTCGACGATCGGCCATGGCGCCCTTGGACAATGCGAATAGCGAATGCGACGAATTAGTCGTATTTTAGCTTCCGCGCAAGCACGCGCTTGTTCGCGATCTCAGGAGACCTGAAATGACCACCATCACATCGCTTGCGCCGCTGCTGGATCGCCTCTTCCTCGAGGCCGAGGCCGCAAGCGGCACAACGCACGCCGCCGTGGCCGATCTGTCCGACGCCGAGCGGGAACGGATGCTGCGGAGCAAGACCGACTACGCCGATCTCTATCGACGCCTGAAGGACGCGCCGCTCGCAGTCTCGCGCGAGACGGGTCACCTGCTCTACATGCTGACCCGCAGCTCCAGCGCCAGGACGATCGTCGAGTTCGGCACCTCGTTCGGCCTCTCGACCCTGCACCTTGCCGCAGGCCTGCGTGACAATGGCGGCGGTCGCCTCATCACCAGCGAGTTCGAGCCGTCGAAAGCCGCGCGGGCGCGGGAGAACCTGTCGGCCGGCGGCTTGATCGACCTCGTCGAAATCCGCGAAGGCGATGCGCTGCAAACGCTGGGTGCCGATCTGCCGGATACGATCGATCTCGTGCTGCTCGACGGCGCCAAGCGCTCTACCCTGATATCCTGGATCTGGTCGAAGGCCATCTCAGGCCGGGTGCGATCATCGTCGCCGACAACGCCGACCACAGCCCCGACTATCTGGCGCGAGTGCGCGCCCCCGGAAGCGGCTACATGTCCACGCCCTTTGCCGAAGACGTCGAACTCTCCGTGCGGATCAACTAGCGCCGCTCCCGGAACCACCACAAGAGCTTGAAGCCGCCGCACGATTCGCCGCGCGGCGGCTTCAGTGCGCTCCCGACATGTCGCAGGTCGTCACTGACACGTGATAACGGTTGAAGGCAAAGGCCGCGCTCCGCATGCTAAACATACCTACCGCGCGGTATCTTTCTTGCCGCCATGCCCGAGCCTGACATGACCTCCGCCTTCAACGCCTACGCAGCGCTTGCCCTCGCCATCGTCTTCGAGGTCACCGCGTCCGCCTTCCTGCAGCAGTCCGCGCAATTCACGCGCCCCTGGCCGACGCTGGCCATGGTGCTGTTCTACGTCGCCTCGTTCTACGCGCTGTCGGTCGCGATCCGGGTGATCCCCCTGAGCATCGCCTATGCGATCTGGGGCGGCGTCGGCATCATCCTGACCGCGACCGTCTCGTTCGTGCTGTTCCGGCAGATGCTGGACGCTGCGGCCTTCGTCGGCATTGGCTTGATCGTATCGGGGGTCGTGATCATCAACCTGTTCTCGGAGACGACGGTGCATTGATGCCGGGAAGCGCCTATACCCGCGCCAAGCAGCCAGAGCAGGTGCGGCGCGCCCTGCTCGATCACGCCGCTTCCATCGCCATGGACCATGGCGTCGCCGGCGTCACCGTGCAGGCGGTGGCGGCGGCGGCGGGCGTCACCAAGGGCGGACTGTTTCATCACTTCGGCAGCAAGCAGGCGTTGATCGAGGGCCTGTTCGCCGACCTGCTCGGCCGCGTCGATGCCGAGATCGACGCCGCCATCGAAGCCGATCCCAAGCCGCGCGGCAGTTTTACGCGCGCTTATGTCAATGCGGTGTTCACCGGCAAGGCCTTCGGCCTTGCGACGCCATGGTCGGCGCTGAGCATGGTCGTCGTCACCGATCCGTCACTGCGCCGGCTCTGGAACGACTGGATGAAGGCCCGGCTGAAGCGCCACCGCGCGACCGACGGCACGCCCGAGCTGCACATCGTGCGTCTCGCCGCCGACGGCGCCTGGCTGACCTTTGTCACGACCGGACAGACACGCATGAACGCCGACTTGCGCGCCGTGCACGACCGGCTGATCGCGCAGACCTATCGGCGAGCGTAGCGGCTCTGTTGCGTAGCCCGGATAGAGCGAAGCGTAATCCGGGACAGTCTTTCCGCAACTACTAATCCCGGATTGCGCTGCGCTCCATCCGGGCTACAGGTCACCTCACGGCGCCGTCTTGATCTTCGCGCGCAGCGATGCCGGCTCCACGATCCCCGGCAGGAAGCTGAAATTCGCCGAGGTCTTGCCATCGACCAGCGTCGCGAAGCTGTGGCAACTGACACATGAGCCCGGGCCCGCGGGACCATTGCTCAGATAATTCTGGATGTAGGTCTCCAGTGTCATGTTGGATAGCATGCCCGGCACGGCATTGGATGGAATCGGATTTGGCGGGGTCGGCGGTTCGACGTTGCCGCCCCATTGCGTGCCGACCAGCATGTAATTCCCGAACACACTCTTGAGCGAGCCGAGCGCCATCCGCCATTGCTCGTTGAGAGTACTCGTCGTCGGATAGATCCGCCAGCAGCGCACCGCCTGCGGCTGCGCGGTTGCGCTGGTCGTGCCGCCTTGCGCATAGGGCTTGCGCGGATTCCAGGGGAATGCCGTCTTGCCGACGCCGGGCGATTGCGGGGAGATGTTGGTGCCGAGGCTCGACGGCGCGCCGGTGTTGAAAAACGAGAAATGCGCGCCCGGGGCGGGACTGGCCGGCCCGCAGCTCGGCTGGTTGATCCAGTTCGTGGCCTTGTCGGTACCGCAACCGTCCGCGACGTTGCAGGGCGCATTTGCGAGCGGCGCATTGTCGACATGCTCGAACGTCGCCCAGATCCATTGCGGCCGCAGCGCCGGATTGGTCTTGTCCAGCGGATTGCGCTGGAGGATGTGCATGCCGACGAGCCCCACCCGCTCGCTGCGGCAGAACGGACGGCCGTCGCGCACGAGATCGCCTGAGACCGCAAGCAGGATGTTCTGGGTGAAGAACTTTGACGGATCGTCCTTGGACGGATCGAGGATGCGCCAGGACGCCTTGATCTCGATCGAACCGTTGGTGCCATCAGGGACCGTCGCCGACGACGTGAAGTCGGCGCCGCCAGGATTTTTATTGATGAACTCTTGCTGGCCCGCCCTCGTCGTCAGCGTCTGCGACTTCTGTCCGCCGGGCGCGCGCAGATATTGCGCCTCGATCTCGTTGACGCGCCGCTCGAACAGGGTCCAGTTGCCGTTGACGTCGATCAGCGGCTTGTTGGTTGCGGCCTGCAGATATTCTTCATTGTTCGGCATCGGCTGGCCCTTGCCGTTCGAGCCGATATGGAAGATCGGAAGCGCCAGCGCCTGCGGGCAGCCGGCGATGACAGGCGCGTTGCCGAACAGCGAGGAGACCGTCGGATAGGTCTGCCAGACCCGCCGCCCCGGCTGCGTCAGTCCCTGCGCCGGCGGCTCCTTGACGCCGCTCGCCACCCAGTTGAGCGCGACGAACATCTGCCAGGCCATGTTGTCGAACGGCGACTGCACGTCCGCCTTCTCGCTCTGCGGCGGCTGACCGTAGAGACCGTTATAGCCCTGTGTTTCCGCAAGGCCCGGATCGGGGCCGATATAGGCCGGCACGATGGAGCACAGCCCATTGCTGCCATTGGCGCAGAACCTGGCCTGCGGAATATAGGGCGGTGCCGCTTGCGGCGATTGCGCCTGCGCGGCCGGCCGCAGTGGTGCCACCACCAGCGCCGTGGCGAATGCCAGCGGCACCAAGGCCAAAGACTGCCAATGCTTCATGGGAGGTCCTCACGGATGCGAGCTCAACCGCCCCGCCCTCGCCGAGCTCAAATGTGATGTGCGACCAAATCCCGAGACAGGTCCGACGGGACATCTCGGTTGTTTTAGATACTGAAACTACTTCAGGTTTAATACCACCTCACGGCAGCTCAGACAATCTCATTCTATTTTTGATTGAGAGTGCAATCGCGCGTGATCGGCTTTGTCCGTGACTAGTGGCTGGTCACCGGCTTGGGGGGACGTGGCGCGGACTTGGACGGCTTTGTGCCAGGCTTGGCCGCGGCCCGCGGCGGCGGCGTATCGACGGACTCCAGATACGCGGCAAGTGCCTTGGCCGAGTCGGAACTGGTCGCGTAATGGTCCTTCAGAAACCAGGACAGCGTCAAGCTGAAGCGTCCCTTGGCCAGGCCGCGCGGGCTGCGGTGGCAGGTCGCGCAACCGTCGGCAAACAGCTTCTCGGGCGACTTGCCGGCATCGAGGTTTTGCGCGGAGGCAACCGTCACCGTCAGTGCGGCGGCCGCGGCAAGAATCACCAAGGGCGCGATCAAACCGCGCCCCGGTTGGAATGGCGATATCAACGTCTTCCCCTCGCCCCGTCCTGCGGTCACGCCGCCAGCAACTGATCGAATTCGGCCGGCGCGTAGGCCTTGCCGTCCTGGTCGGTGATGACGACCCGCCAGCCCTCGCTCGCCCACACTTTCGCCTTCGCCACGATGAGCAGCCGGCTCTCGCGGGCAAAACTGTACTTCTCATTGTCGCGTTCTGCGACCATTTTGTAGGCCAATGCGCATCCCCTTGCGTTGCCCTGCACCCGCTCCCTCGTGGCAGCGGGCTTTGGCGGCAATTCGCCGGGAGCGTGGCAATTTGGTGCCATCCGCAGGCAGCATTGTGCTCGGCTCCGGCGGGCCGAAGGGAGGTCGATTATGCCCGATCATGAATGCGATTCAGCTTGTCACGGGCTTGCTTGGCATCGCCTTGGTCGGCGCGCCGGCAGCGGCGCAGACCTGCGATCCGCGCTATCCCGCCTGCATCGAGGTCTACACCATCGACGGCAGCCATATCGATTGCAGTTTTACGACGATCACGTAGTGCGCCGCGACGGCATCCGGGTAGTCCGCGCAGTGCTACGCCAATCCCAATGCCACCCAGAGAAGGCAGCCAAGCCTGGCCTCGTCGCCGCCGCGACGAAACCGATAGCCTTAAGCCCGCGCGCGATCAGTGGACACGGATGATGTGGGGACGGCCGAGATCGATCAGCCCCTGCACCGCCGAGAGGCGATCGTCGAGGGCTGCGATGGTGAGCAGCAAATTGTTACGGCGCTCGTCGAGCATGCCCATCTCGGCACCGGTCAGCTTCTTGCTCATCCGCTCCTTGTGAATCCCATCGAGGGATTTGCGCAGTCCGGCGATCAGGCCGGCCAGCTGCTTGGCCTCTTTGGTCATCGACCGCTTCGCGACATTTTGGCGGCGCGTCTCCGCCTGACTCTGTCTCATCGTCATCCTCCCGTGCCCCGCTGCCCCGAGTGGATGATTGCATCTTTGGGTACACATCTTACGATCGATGAAATCTGCCCGCGAAGAACTTTCTTAAATTGTACGCGCAGGGAACCCGGATCAAATCAGCAGAAAGCCCGGCGCGAGGGCCGGGCTTTCCTTCAGGCCATGCTAGCGCTTGTCGTGACCGCCGCCGGGGCCGCCGGCCGGGCCACCGCCACCACGTGGCGCGGCATTGATGTGCGGAGCGCCACCGCCGTGCGGCGTTGCAGGCGCAGCAGCACGCGGCGCCGGCATCTGCGCGCGGGCATTCATCGGCGAGCCGTGGCTCGCATTCGGCTGCGCGACATGCGGCGTCGCGGATCGCGCGGCGGGTGGTGCAGCCGACACACGCGGTGCTTCATGCGCACGTGCCATCGGCTGGGCACGCACAGCAGCGCGGCTCGCGGCCTGTTCGTGCATCACGCGTGCCTGAGCATCGCGCGGGTTGCGAGTCTGCACATTGGTCCGCTCATGCGCGATGCGCTCGCTCCGTCCGGCGCGCGTCCGGTCGGCGGCAACCGCAGCGTCGCGTTTCGTGATCGCCGCGTCGCGCTTTGTCGTGATCGCAGCGTCGCGTCGTGAGGTCGTGGCGTCACGTCCCGAGATCGCCGCAGCACCCTTGCCACGCACGCCTTGGCGCTCCAGTGCGATCGTCGCGTCACGCGTCGCCGCACGACCGATGCGGGCTGCGCCCGGGTCGATCGTCATCCGCGTCGCGAAGCGCTGATGCGAGGTCCAGTAGTTATTCCAGTAGGCGTGGCGGCGATACCAGGGCCGCCCCTCATAGTAGCTCGACCAGTACGAGGTCAGCACGAACGGGACGACGGGCACGTTGATCTCGTCGACATAGTCGGGGAGATAGACGTAGCGATTGCGGTAGAGATATTCGAGATATTGCGAAGATACCCAGCCGCGATCATCGGAGAAGCTCACGTCGCACCAGGCATTGCCGCGCAAGCAGCCATGGATGTTGACGCGGGCGCCCCCGGGGACGCGATCGACCAGGGGAAAGCCGGAGCCTGGACCGGCGCGCAAGCCGGTCGAGACGGTGACGATGCCCGGCGCGGCCAGCGCGGCCGTCGGGGCGAGCAGCAATGCTGCAACCAGAATGCTTCTGAGTCTCATGGCGTGTTCCTCCTCTGCGAGACGGAACGCGCAGGCGGAACGAGCGTTCCGCCTGTCATCACTTCAGCAGCCGAAAGTTTGAGAGCGCGCCGCGCAGGGAGTTCAATGTTCATCCGCCGTTCATCGGCGCGGCAAGCGTATCGATTGAAGCGTCAGTTCACCGGCAGCATGAAGGCGTCGAAGTACGCGGCGAGCCCGGCAAAATCGTCGAGCGGCAGCACACTCGCGACATACTGGTCGGGCCGCACCACGACCATGCAACCGGCCGTCCGATCGATGCCGCGCATTGCGAAAACGTCGTGACCGCTCTTGAGGTCCGGACAGAACATCTTCTCGTAGTCGATCAGGCCGTAGCGCCCCTTGCGCGGGAGCAGCAGCGATGGCATCGCCTCGACGGCGAGTTCGCGATGATCCTGCTGAAACACCGCGCGCAGATCGATCACGCCGTCGATATCGCCGCTTCTGGACCTATATCGCCGGATTGGAGATTTCCGGGATTCAGCGAGGAAATTGCACAAGGCACGAATGGCCGAGCCGGACGCTGCGGGATTCTCAGCCGGAGAGAACGCGTAGATGCGGAAGCGGCCGTCGGCCTGCGCGGCGTGGCCGAGATGCACCGGCTTGGCATCCGCCAGCCGGATCACCGGCGCGGAATGGAACCGCTTGCCGATCACGAGCCCCTGCGCGAGATGCTGATGCGACGTCGCGCCGGTGAGAAGCGATGGACGGTAGTGCGTCGCCGTGCCCGCGGTGTAGCGGCCGTGCCGGACGAAATAATCCTGCGTCTTGGCCGCATCCGCGCCGCCGGCCTTGGCGGCCGACGCGAGAATGCCGGCCCATTCGCGATCGAAATCGATCAGCTCCTTTGCAACCGCCTGCCGCTCGGCCGAATAGGAATGCAACAGGCTCGGCGCACATTGCTTGCGCAGAACAGCGGCGAGCTTCCAGCCGAGATTGAAGGCGTCCTGCATCGAGACGTTCATGCCCTGCCCGGCCTTCGGGCTATGGGTGTGGCAGGCATCGCCAGCGATGAAGATGCGCGGCAGGCGCGAGGCGATCTCGGCCTCCGGCACGTCGTCAAACTTGTCGGTCAGGCGCTGGCCGATCTCGTAGACCGACCACCAGGCGATCTCCTTCACGTCAAGCGTATGCGGCTTCAGGATCCGCTGCGCTTTCGCGATCACGTCGTCGGCGGTGATGTTGCGATTGGCGACGCGCTCGCCGACATCGAGCTTGGCGAGCTCGACATAGATGCGAACCATGTAGCCGCCCTCGCGCGGAATGATCAGCAGGCTGCCGTCCTTCGCCGACTGGATCAGGGACTTGAAGCGGATGTCGGGAAAATCGGTCACCGCCAGCACGTCCATCACGCCCCAGGCATGGTTGGCGGAATCGCCGTGCAACTCGCGGCCGATCGATTTGCGCACCGTGCTGCGCGCGCCGTCGCAGCCGACGACATAACGCGCCCTGATCGTCTCGACCTTGCCTTCGCTTCCGGCATCGACGCGTTCGAGCCGCACAGTCACGGCATGGCCAGTGGGACCGGCGGCCGGATCGACCGCGAGGTCGATCAGGCGGCGGCTGTAATAGGGCTCGAGCTTGCCCGGCGCCTTGCGCATGGCATCGAGGAAGCCGTCATGGATGCGGGCCTGGTTGAGGATGACATGCGGAAACTCCGACAGCCCGTCCTCGACGTCCTGCACCCTTCCGCTGCGGACGATCTGCTCCGGCGTGCGCTCGTCCGGCTTCCAGAACGTCGTCTCGTTGACCCAATAGGCTTCCTTCAGCACGCGCTCGCTGAAGCCATAGGCGTGAAACATCTCCATGGTGCGGCAGGCGATGCCGTCGGCCTGACCGACCAGCAGGCGGCCCGGCTTCTGCTCGACGATGCAGGTCTTGATGTCGCCGAACCGCGCAAGCTGGGCGGCGAGCGTGAGGCCGGCGGGGCCGCAGCCGACGATGAGCACATCGACCTCGGCGGGCACCGTGCCCGCTGCGCCTGAGGCCTGAACCCGCTCGGCGGGATCGGCGATCTCGGGGTCGCCCGGCTGAAATCCATTCAGATGGAATTGCATGAGCACCTCTCCCGTCAACGTCTTCTTCGATATTGCTCAGTATGCTGACTATCAGTATACTTGTCAATGATCCGCACCGTCCCTGCGCTCAAGGAGAATTCGGTGAAAGACAACAACGACATGCCCGGGCATCTGGCGCGCCGGTTCCAGCAGATTGCGGTCGCGGTGTTCCTGGCCGAGGTCGGGGATGCCGGCTTCGATCTTACGCCGGTGCAATACGCCGCGCTCGCGACCATCAAGGCCAATCCGGGGCTCGACCAGGTCACGCTCGCAGGCCTGATCGCCTACGACCGGACCACCATCACCGGCGTGATCGACCGCCTGGTGCAGAAGGGTCTCATCGAGCGCCGTGCCAGTCCCCGCGACCGCCGCGCCCGCGAGCTCGAGATCACCGACGAAGGCCGGCGCGCGCTGCGCAAGATCACGCCGGCGGTCGAGGCCGCGCAGCGCATCATGCTGCGCGGACTCAGCGCAAAGGAAGGCGAGGAATTGATGCGGCTGCTGCGCAAGGCGATCGCCGCCGGCAACGAGCTCAGCCGCGCCCCGCTGCGCGAATGAGCATGTTTGTGCGTAATCGTCGCAGTGCGGCGAAACCTGGAACTAACCTTCGGCTGCTACGGTCGGCGTCATTCGGCGCTTAACGCGCGATTAACTTTGCCGTTCGGGAGTTTTGGGTGTCCAGGTTCATCATCGTCGCGGCGGCCATCGCATTCTCGACCGTCCCTGCACTCGCGAACGGCCATGGCGGCGGCGATGCCCCTCCTCCGCCCAAGCCCGAGGCGACGACCGCGCCGGCCAAGGTGGTCCTGACCAAGCAGGGCCCGAAGCTGGTCGATCTCAAGGGCATGACGCTCTACACTTACGAGCGCGATACGACCGGCAAGAGCTCGAACTGCAACGGCAAGTGCACCGAGAGCTGGGTGCCGCTGGCCGCAACCGCCGATGCCAGGGCCGTCGGCGACTTCACCGTGATCGACCGCAACGACGGCAGCAAGATGTGGGCCTATCGCTACCGCCCGCTCTACACCTCGCCGGCCGACAAGGCGCCGGGCGACGCCAACGGCACGGCCACGACCCTGCAATGGCGCATCGCGCGGCCTGAGAACTAGGGCGAGAACGGCGCGCCTCCACCAGGCCTGCCCACGAGCTTGGCGTGTGCGGCGGAATCGGCAGAGGCATAATTGACCTCCGGATTCCAGTGCAGCACGACGTACAGGATCATTCCGGCCAGGATGGAGCCATAGAAACCGAACGCGGCCAGGCGCCATGTCCGCACAATGCGGCGGTCGTTCTCATTCAATGGATCAAAGTATTTTTGCATGATGCCTCCAATGGCAGCGAGCCATCAAGGCATAGCGCAACCGGAGCGGATCGGCTGTGAAGCCATTCACCCGCCATCGCTTCAAAACGATGTGATCGTCGTCGGCGTACTAGCGCGCCAGCTCCGACGGCACCGGCTTGAACACCGGCATGTTCGCGCTTGCCTGCAGCGGTTTGAGCTCCGCGTTGACCACCACAGGTCCGGTCATGAACCAGGCCGCTGCCACGGCCGCGATCGCTATTCCCGCACCGAGCGCCGCAATCTCTTTCATGTTTCCGCCCCTGGCGATCAGTTGCTGAGGATGACGCCGTGCTGGCGTCGCGACGGATGATCGGCGCCGACCAGCGCGTTCGGATCGGTTGCGATCACCGCTTCCGGCAACGGCACCGGCTCGAGGCCGGCGAAGCGGCGATAGAGCGCGCCCATAATGGCGCCGCAAAATGCCGCCGGCACCAGGAGAGCAGCGAGGATCGGCACGACCAATACCAGCAGCAGCACGCAGGCGAACGCCGCCACGCCTCCGATCGCCGCGTATTCCCACGCGCTGCGGCGACTCACGGCTCGCGCGACATGGTGCACGCAAAGCATGAAGATGCTCGAAGGAATGACCGAGATCACCATCATGACCATGAAGGTTTGCGCCGGGATCACGGACGCGAAGATATGAGCGGTGCTCTTGTCCGCGAAACCGTTCATCAGGAGCGGCACCAGCGTGTAGGGCAGAAGCGTTGCGAGCACGGTCGGCATCAGGGCCGCAATCGCGATGCCGGCGATCGACGTGCGGACCCGGACCGGTCCGTCGAATACGATTGGTGGTGGCACCGCCGGTGCGTCAGCGGCGGGGATCGCGCCGACCGCGCGTGCTACCGGACTGAGACCGGCAAACTGGCCATAGAGGAATCCGCCGATCATTCCCGCGATCGTCGGCAACAGGCCGATCGTCACCACCGTACCGTCGCCGGGTGCGGCCAGCTGGATGTGGTTGCGGATGGCGATGGCATAACTCGCCGCGGCCATGACGCCGCCCATCAGCCCATAGGCGAGCCGGCTCGAGATGGTCCATTGCCTCAGCACGACGTGCCCGGCAAACAGGAAAGCCGCATTGATGGCCATGCGGCCCGCGAAGAGCACCAGGATCTGGTCCGGCGCCGGTGTGCCTGCGGGATCGGTCACCTGCCCGCCCGCGATGGCAAAGACCATCAGCACAGCTTCGACGATGGCGAGCGGACTCAGCGCGGCGAACAGCGCGCGCGGCGAATTCTTGACGAGATACATGCGAGCAACCCCTTGCTCGCTGCACGCTAGACGCGAAGCGTTACGGCCCGCGCAAGACAATGGATAAAATTGTCGGCAAGCAGCGCCCCAGCGCTTCCTCGCCGAACGCCCCTATCCGCGCCAGCTCCGGCCGGACTGGACCTGCGCGCTCTGTCCGGGCGGCAGCACCACGACGGTCGAATTGAGCTTCACCCGGTCGTAGAGGTCGATCACGTCCTCGTTGCGCATCCGGATGCAGCCCGACGAGATCGCCTGCCCGATATATTCGGGCTGGTTGGTGCCGTGGATGCGGTAGAGCGTGTCCTTGTTGCCGACATAGAGATAGATGCCGCGCGCGCCCAGCGGATTGGCGGCACCACCGGGCACGCGCGCCGGGTATGGTCCAAGCCGCGCCTGGATGTCCGCCGTCGGCACCCAGTCGGGCCATTCCGCGAGGCGCCCGACACGCGCAACGCCGGAGAAGGCCATCGCCTCCTCACCGACCGCGACGCCGTAGCGGATCGCCTTCCCGTCGGGCAGCACGAAATAGAGATAGCGCGCGTCGGTATCGACCAGGATCGTGCCCGGCTGCTCCTTGCGCGGATAATCGACGATGTGACGCAGATATTGCTCGGGCACTTTGGCCTGGGCGTAAGGCGTGTGCGCAAGCAATTGCCGGTCGCGCGGCGTCATGCTCGCGTTGGTCGACGGCGAAAGCGTTGTCTGCATGCAACCGCCCAGCGGCAGCAAGGCAACGACGAAGAAAGCGAAAACAGATCTTGGCACCACCGGCCCCCCGATAGCAAATAGCAGCACCCCCAGCAGCACCAGATGCTGCCCAAATCGTGCTGAAAACAAGGCAGACCGGAACAATTGCGCGTGTTTGATCAACCGGGTTCCATCACCACAAACGGCGGAAGAGCGTCGCATCATCTCCATCCCCTCGCCTTGCTTTGGTCAAACCCGGCTGGACTCGTGCGTCATCTGCCCGTGAAGGGGCCCACCTCAACAGATCGGCTCGCGCCAATGCGAAACGACGAAGGCTTCGAAGGAGCTGCGATGCTCGCCACGCTGAACAGCAAGCAAATCGTCGATGAGATCGTGAAGGACACGGTCAAGGACAACGATCCGCACGACGCGATTCAGATCTCGCCCGAGATCGTCATGGCCTCGCGCCCCATTAGCGTTGCGCCCGCCCTGGCGCCTGAGGCCACGCCCCGCCCGGAGCCGAAATTCGCGCCGGAGCCCAAAGCCAGTCCTGAGCCGAAGTTCAGTGCCGAGCCGCGGTTCAGTCCTGTTGCGGAACCGCCCACGGCAGTGCCCTCGGTCGATACCGCCGTGCGCGTCGCGGCCGGCGATGGTGCCGGCCGGCCCAGGCGTTCGGCCGCCGGCAAGTTGCTGCGCGGCGCCTTCCTCACGTTCCTGTTTGCGGGCGGCAGCGCGGCCGCCGCGGTTGCCTGGGAGAAGCATGGCGATACCGCGAGGCACATGCTTGCCGAGTGGACACCGGTCTTGACCTCGTTGCTGCCTTCGACGTCGCAGACCGCGCCAGTCGCCGCCGCGCAGGCGGTCCCGTCCGCGCCGCAAGCCGCAACGGATCAACCGGTCGATCAACCGGCGGCGCAAGCTGCGGCCGATCAACCTGCAAGTCCGCCTGCAGTTCAGGTTGCAGCAGCCGCGCCCGCGGCAACACAGACCGACACAACGCAGTCGGTACAATCGATGACACGCGATCTCGCGGCCATGGCGCAACAGATCGAAACACTCAAGGCCAACATCGCCGAGCTGAAGGCCGGCCAGGAGCAGATGGCACGCGAGCTGGCGAAGCCGCCCGCACCGAAGCCGGTCGTCGAGGCGAAGCCGCCCGTCGATCCGCGCGCCCGCGTGTCCGCGCTGCCGCCGCGCGCTCCGGCTCAAACGCCGCCGCCGGTTCGCAAGCCGAAGCCGGCCGTGTCGCACACCTACATGCCGGCTTATTCACCTGCGCCGCTCGCACCGCCGCCAGCGCCCTCGCAAGCTGCCGCGGCTCCGCCGGTCGCCACGACGCAAGCGGTTGCCGATGACGATGGACCGGTCGTGCGTCCGCCGATGCCGCTGCGCTAAAATCTCATCGCGCTTTAGCGCAACAACGTCACGAACACTGTCGGAGTCGATGGGATGCGTTGAGTCCGGGTTACTACGGGAAACGATATATCGATCGTCATCCATCATGAGAAAAGGCCGTCGGGATTTATGCCGCCGGCCTTCTCTTGCAACTCCCGGTTCCCGGAGCCCGGTTCTGTTGCAATTCCATGCCTCATGATCGCGTTAACATATTTAATAAAACCTTAACGGGCTCGCGTGCTGCACATCATTTCTGCGCCATAGGCACAGAGATTGTGCGGCTTGTTCATTCGAGAAAGATCGACTCAGTGGTACCATCCGAGATGTGTCGGGACTTCCGTTGAAGACTTGTTTTCAAGACTTGCAACTGAGACTTGGTCGTCACACCGGGGGACTTCAGATGCCTTACTACTCCTTCGATCTCGTGGTTGGTGAAGAGTTCAAGAACCAGGGCGGAATCATCCTCGAGGACATCGAGGTTGCCTCCGATCGCGCCGATCAGCTCGCATGCGAGCTGTCGCAAGTGAAGCCGGAGCTGCAGCAGAAGGGCTGCGCGGTGCGCGTCACCGATCGCGACCACAACGAGGTCTATCGCACGCCGCTCGATCCCGTGCCGGCCTGGCAGCGCTAGCTACTCTTCAAGCATCGGCGCTTCGAACCAGTTCGTCAGCGACAGCCCGCCGTCGACCACGAAGGCCGCGCCGGTGACGTAACCCGAGAGCTTGTTCGACAACACGCTCAGCGCCATCGGCGCGAGATCCTTGGCCTCGCCGAGACGCCCGAGCGGAATGTGTCTCGCCAGGGACGCGTCCGCGACGAACCCGCCCGCTGCGATTGCACCCGGCACCAGCGCGTTGACGCGAATGTTGTGCCGCCCGAAGGTCTTCGCGAGCTCCTTCACCAGCATCGCCATTCCCGCCTTTGCCGTCGAGTAATGCGGCAGGTTGCGCGGCGTGCCCGCATGCAGCGAGGTGAGGAACAGGAACGAGCCGGGCCGCTTCGCTGCGATCAGCCGCTTTGCGAGTCCGCGCGCCAGATGAAAGCCGGCATCGAGATTGACGGCGTGCATCTCCGCCCAAGTCCTGCGATCGACCGCGAGCGCGTGATCGGCCTCGCGCCGCGGCGGCGAGGCGCTGTGCACGAAATGCGTCACCTCCCCCAGCGCAGCATGAGAGGCGGCAAGCAGCGCATCGCAGGCATCCAGACCTGCGAGATCGCCGATCCAGGGCACCGCGCGTTCGGGCCTTTCGCTCGCGCTGATCGCGGCGCTCACCCGCTCCGCGCTGATATCGGCAAACACGGTCCGCACGCCTTCCCCGACCAGGGCCTGCGCGATCGCGCGGCCGATGCCGTTGCCCGCGCCGGTGACGAGCGCCGTGTCGGTTGCGGGATCGAACGGCGCATTGAACAGGCTCATGTCGCTCTCCGGGGTCCTCTGCCGCCAATCTAGCGCGCAGCAACGAGGCGCGACAATTGCGTCCCGGCACCATTGCGGAGCGGCGCGCCGGACGCTAGCCTCCCCAAAAAATCGAGGAGGACCCAAGAATGCGCACTGGTTTTCTGATGACGGGCCTGTTGCTGCTTGCCGCGCCGGCCCAGGCGGGCGACGCGCCGCCGCGGGCGACCTATGTGACGATGGTCCTGCAGGCCTTCGCCGCCAAGGTCGAATGTCCGGGCACGGATCTCGTCTATCAGGACCTCGTGCAGAAGGCGCAGCAGATGCAGCTGCCCGACGGCACCACCGAGAAGGTGCGCAAGGCGATCGCCTGGATGCACACCGGCGGCAAGATGGGCGAGAAGCAGGACGATGATCTGATGGCAGAGGTCGCGGTCGCGACCCAGGCGACCGATATGGACCAGCGCCGTCTCGGCATGCCCGGCTGGTGCGAGGCGCAGAAGACCAACCTCGCAGGCCTGATCCGCAGCAAGGGCGGCTAGAAGCGCCTTCGCGCCGAGCAGGCACCGATCCGCGTCAAGAAAACGCGTCAAAAATAACAGGCTGGAGCCCCGTTCCGGTTCGATCAGAACGGGGCTCCACCCGGTTTTCCCAGGCGCTAAGCATCGCGCGGCGGAACCGTGCGCGCCGGCAAATAATCGTCACAATCATCGCCAGCATGCGGCCTCTTCGAACAGGAGAACCCCATGCGGATTGCCCATCTCGTTTTCGCCGGAGCTCTCGTGGCCGGCTCCGTGCTGACCGCCCCGGCGCTGGCAAGGAATTCCGACACGCAGAAGAACGAGGACAAGTCGACGTCGTCGTCCTGCAGCGCCTATCAGCAGGCGCCGGACGGAACGTGGGAGCAGCTCCCCTGCAAGGAAACCGGCGAACGCGCGCAGCCGCAGACGCAACACCGCGCCCCGGCACAGGGAACGGATCACGGGGAGCGCTGAGCGCTCCCCGTTTCCGCGGTCAGCCCTGGGTGGGACCGCGCATGATCTTCATGGCGGCCTCGATGTGGCGCCACTCCTTGGCCTCGTCGGCCTCGCCGCGGCCCTCGCAGGCCTGGGCCTGTTCCGCGGCCTTCGCAATCGCAGCAAAACCGTGCCGTTCGAGCATCTGCCGCGCGACGGTATGGACCTGGACCTCGGACATCATGGACGCTCTCCCGCTTGACGAACCACGGGGTTGGCTCGATCGCCCCCGCGCATTCCCTAGAACGACGGAGTCCCGGGCCCCGTTCCGTCCATATCCGCACACATGACAAAGGCGGCCCGCCATGCCCGGCGGACCGCCTTCTCACCCACCCCAAAACTGCGGGTCGTCGGCCGCGTCCCCTACGCGACCGCCACTTTCTTGCGCTCGATGTCGTTGGGCACCTCGATATCGACCTCCAGGGTCGACACCTCGTCGCCGCGTTCGAGCCGCACGATGACCTTGGTCGGGTCCAGCGTCACATGCTTGGACACGACGGCGAGAATTTCCTCACGCAGCACACCGAGCAGATCGGGTTGGCCGCGCATTCCGCGTTCATGGGCAAGCAGGATCTGCAGCCGTTCGCGCGCGACCGGTGCCGAGGCCTTGTTGCCACGGAGAAGTCGAAGCAGACCCATGCTCATGCAGCCCTCCGTCGCAGCAGACGATCCATCAGACCTCTGCGCTCGGCAGGAACATGCATTGTCACGTTCTCGCCGCAGAGGCGCTTGGCCGCGTCCATATAGGCCCGCGCCGGCGCTCCATCCGCATTCGACAGGGTCACCGGCGTGCCGACGTTGGAGGCCTTCAACACGTCCTGGCTCTCGGGGATGATGCCGAGCAACGGCGTTGCGAGGATCTCGAGGATGTCGTCGATCGTCAGCATCTCGCCACGCGCGGCGCGGGAGGGATCGTAGCGGGTGATGAGAATGTGCTTCTCGACCCGCTCGCCCTTCTCGGCCCGCACGGTCTTGGAATCGAGCATGCCGATGATGCGATCGGAATCGCGCACCGAGGAGACTTCCGGATTGGTGACGATCACGGCTTCATCCGCAAAGCGCATCGCCATGGAGGCGCCGCGCTCGATGCCGGCCGGGCTGTCGCAGATCACCCAGTCGAAACGGCTGCGCAGATCGGCGATGACCTTGCCGACGCCCTCTTCCGTCAGCGCGTCCTTGTCGCGGGTTTGCGACGCCGGCAGCAGCCAGAGGTTCTCGAGCCGCTTGTCCTTGATCAGGGCCTGCGGCAGCTTGGCCACGCCCTGCACCACATTGATGAGGTCGAACACGACGCGGCGTTCGGCGCCCATTACGAGGTCGAGGTTGCGCAGGCCGACGTCGAAATCGACGACGACAACCCTGTCGCCGCGTTGCGCCAGCGCAGCCCCCAGCGCGGCAGTCGTCGTCGTCTTGCCGACGCCCCCCTTGCCTGATGTCACGACCAGTACCTTACTCATCTGAAATGTCTCCTTTGCTGGTCAGTTCAGTGCTGTAATTCGCATGGTATTCCCCTGCAGCCAGGCCTGCGCCGGCTTGCCGCGCAGGGCGGCGTCGATGTCGTCCGCAGTCTGGTAAAACCCATCGATTGCAAGCAGTTCGGCCTCGATCTTCTGGCAATAGATGCGCGCGCTGGTGTGACCGTTCACGCCGGCCATGGCGCGGCCGCGCAGCGCGCCGTAGATGTGGATGGAACCGCCGGCGACGACCTCGGCGCCGGATCCGACCGAGCCGAGAATGGTGACGTCGCCTTCGGGGAAGATCACGGTCTGGCCCGAGCGCACGGGAGCCTCCAGCAGCAGCGAAGTCGGCTTGGTCTCGGCTTTCGCCTCAGATTTCTTGGGCGCGGTCGGCTCGACCACGCAGCTGCGTCCCCCCGACAGCAGCGGCGGCATCGCCGGCGTCAGCCTTTCCTCCTCCACGCCCTCGATGCCGAGGACGCGGATGTTGCGGTCCTGCAGGCTGGCGAGCAGATGGCCGATGCCGGCCTGGCTGAGATCAACCGAGGACAGGTCGATCACCACGGGCCGGCCGGCGAAGAAGCCCGGCGACCGTGCGATGGTGACGTCGATCTCCTGGAGCCAGTCCTGGATCGGAACCGTCGGCACGAACACGAAAGCGACATAGGAGCGCCCGCGCAGGCGCACCATCTGACGTTGGACTTTTGCTGCAGCCTCCATAGCGGCCGACTCGTTCCCCGTTATTGAATGGTTAACGATGCCGCCGAGATGGTTAACGGCCGGTTAATTTCTCCGTGGGTTACGTGGGGAATGGGCCGGTTGGGCGGCGCGAGGAAGCGCGCCAGCCAAGCGCTCTGACCTCGTAGGGTGGGCAAAGCGTAAGCGTGCCCACCGTCAAGAAATTGGGGGCACGGCGCAAGTGCGCCTTTGCCCACCCTACGAGCGCTGCACCCGGGCCGTCGCCCTTCGAGGCTTGCCCTGCAGCGCTGACGCGCAGCAGGGCGCGCACCTCAGGGTGACGGTGATGAATTGGCGCTCGCTCTTGCCACATCGTCATTGCGAGCGCAGCGAAGCAATCCAGACTGCCTCCGTGGAGAGACACTGGATTGCTTCGCTACGCTCGCAATGACGGAGGATGTAGACGGCGTCTGCCCCCTACTTCTTCACCTTGCTTGCGTGATCACCGTAGTCCGCAGGCTGCTCGCTCAGCTCTTGTTGCGCATCTTGCTGAGTAGGTAATTGTCGTAAAAATTCTCGGCGATCTGCGTGTAGAACAGCAGCTCCTTCATATAGGCGTCGTGGCTGTCCTTGGTGCGCTTGAACAGGTCGCTCTTGCCGGCGAGCTCGTTCAGATGCTCCTGGGTCGCGTTGTAGCAGGCTTCCAGCACCGGCTGCGGGAAGGCCTTCAGCTCGGCGCCGTTGGCGATCAGCCGCTTCAAGGCAGCCGGATTCACGCTGTCGTATTTCTCGAGCATCCAGGCGCCCGCGGCCGACGCGGCCTGGTTGACGATCGCCTGATAGTGCTTCGGCAGGCTCGCCCACTTCTCGTCGTTGACGATCATGTGCAGCATGGCGCCGCCTTCCCACCAGCCGGGGAAGTAGTAGTATTTCGCGACCTTCTGGAAGCCGAGCTTCTCGTCGTCATAGGGACCGACGAATTCGGCCGCGTCGATCGAGCCCTTCTCCAGCGCCGCATACACATCGCCGCCCGCAAGCTGCTGCGGCACGATGCCGAGCCTGGCCAGCACATGGCCGCCCATGCCGGCGATGCGGAATTTGAGGCCCTTGAGATCGTCGACGGTCTTGATCTCCTTGCGAAACCAGCCGCCCATCTGCGTGCCGGAATTGCCGCAGAGGATGGCGTGCGCCTTGAACGGCTTCAGCGCCTCGTTGGTGAGATCGGCGCCGCCGCCGAAATACCACCAGGACTCCTGATGGCGATGGTTCATGCCGAACGGCGCACCGGTGGCATAAGCCAGCGCCGGCTCCTTGCCGATGTAGAAATAGAGCGGCGTCTGCGCCATCTCGACCGAGGCGACGCTGACGGCATCGAGCGCCTGCAGGCCGGGGACGAGCTCGCCGGCCGCGAAGGTCTGGATCTGGAATTTGTTGTCGGTGGCCTCGGCAACATATTTCGCGAAGGTCTGCGCCGTGCCGTAGATGGTGTCGAGCGATTTCGGGAAGCTCGAGGTCAGGCGCCATTTGATCTCCGGCGCGCTCTGCGCAATCGCAGGTGCTGCAACCAGCGTCGTCGCACCGGCGACCGCGCCGCCCTTGAGGAATGTCCGGCGTTTCATGATGGGGCTCTCCTTGAAGTCAGGCTCGAAATGGGTGGCCTTGTGAACCGGCTTTGGCCACGTCCTTGGCGGACCGTTTGCCTGTTCCTGGCGCGGAGTTCAAGCTGCCAGAACGCATGGCGCCGCGGCCATCGGCCGCCAGAACGGCGCACCGAACCAGGGGCTGCCGAAAGCCTCAGGCGTCCTGGAGAAACACCGAGAGCGCCCGCTGCAATTCCTTGAACGCGCGCGGCCCGATCTTGGCCTCGAGCGTCTTTTCGCTCTCGGCAATCGCCGGGCGCAAACGGCCCAGCAGCGCGGCCCCGGCCTGCGTCGTCACCGCGCCGGTGCCTGGCGTCAACACCGCGATCAACCTGATTCGTGTTCAAGTTCAACTTCGACACCGACGCGCCGAAGATCTTCACGAAGACGGCGGCCTATCCCGAAAGCAGCATGGACTTCATGGCCGCAGTCTCGACCGACCTGCGTCCGTTCAGAGCGCGCGGCAACAAGCTGATCATCTCTTCATCCGTCAATGACGGCATCTTCTCCGGCGCTGCGATCGCGCGCTGGTATCGCAGCATGGACCGGCAGATGGGCGGGCGGGCGAGCGACTTCGCGCGGCTGTTCATGGTGCCGAACATGGCCCATTGCGGCGGCGGCGCGGCCACCGCGAGCTTCGCCGGGAACCAGCTCAAGGCCATCACCGACTGGGTCGAGAAAGGCACCGCGCCGGACCGCATCGTCGCGGCCAACACCAACGCCACCTCGCCCTATCCGACCGGCGGCCTGTTCGATCCGCGCATCGCCCAGAACTTCCCGGCCAGCGGCACGCGGCCGCTCTGCGTCTATCCGAAGATCGCATCCTACAAGGGCAGCGGCCTGACCAACGACGCCGGCAGCTTCGCCTGCATCGAGCCAGGCTTCAGGCCGGGCGGCGATCACGACTTCAATGACGACGACGACGGACGCAGCGACAACAGGCAGTGAGACGTCGCCCGTCTCTCGTGTCCCGGACGCAGCGCAGCGTCCCTTCGACGATGCGCTGCAGAGCCGGGGCCCATGCATCGACCGGATGTTAAGCCCCTGGGTCCCGGATCTGCGCCGCGCCGCTATCGCGGCGTGGCTTGTCCGGGACACAAGCAGGCTCTCACGCGGCCTCAGCCTCCTCGTACAGGCCGGCCATGAAGTCACCGAAAGTCGGCGCAAGCGGCAGCACGTAGCCCCATTGGTCCGACATCGCCTCCGTGAGGGTCCAGCCCTCGTCGTAGTTGGCGACCTCGTGATCGACGAACCAGATCTTGCCGAAATGCGTCTTGTCGATCGTCATGCAGATCGGGTTGCCGCCGTGGTCGCCCATGATCCACAGGAGCTCGTCGATTGTCGGCCACTGCGGCGTCTGACGCGTCAGGACCAGCGAGCACTTGTCGTGCCGCAATCCCAGCACCTCCTGGACTGCGCCCGCCCAATGCCCTTGCGGCCAGTTGAATTCGGCCGAGCCCTGGAAATAGCCGCCGGCGCAGGCCAGCAGGAACTGACGATACTCATCCGGCAGGCGGCAGCCGATCGATTTCTCGAACGCCTCGAGCGCTGCGGGCGTCGGTTGGTTGGTGCCGGCGCGATCGACGCCTGCAATGAAATCCGAGATATCCATGCGACCCTGTTTCCTTCGCGCCAAACGCGCCAAGCTTGGTCGCAACGCCCCTGGAACGGGTTCGAGGATTGGAGAAGGAGGAACGCCTGCTCAGAGCAGCTTGGCGCTCACGAACAGCGCGCGCACGGCGTTGGTCGCTTGCACCGCCAGCATGGCATTGCCGGCCGCGCCTTCGAGGGCCGCGACGGCGTCCTCATGCAGCGAGCGGAATTCCATCCACTCGACCGATTTGAAATTGGTCAGGAATTGATAGGCCTGCCCGACGGTCGCGATCGCCAGCGTGTCACCGTTCAGCTTGATCTTGAACGTGGTGCGCAACGGGGTTTCGGAGCTTGCTGGATCACTCATGGGCGGCTTCTGGACGATGACGGCTTAACGAAGGGGAAACGGCAGCCCCGCCGTCCGGTAAATATCAGGAGGCGGTGCTGGCGCGCTGCGAGGCGGTCGCCGATCCGCTCAGACTGGGCACCACGACCAGGCGGTTGAACTCGCCATTGTCCCAGGCCTTCAGGAAGCGATCATAGTCCTTGATCGAGACGCAGCCGTTGGAATCGCCGCGCGGCCCGAGCATGTAGTTGTGGGTGAGCAGGCCGACGCGGCCGAGCGCGCTGGTCCCGTCGGTCGGGGTCAGGCGCAGCGCGCGGACGCCGTGGAACAGCTTTTCGCGCGGCTTCAGATCGTAGGTCGCCGGCGGAGTTGCGCCGACCATGCGCTGGTCGACATGCTGGGGGTCGTCCATCAGCGCGCCCATGCCCGAATGCGCTTCCAGCGCGACGCCGCTCGGCAGGTACAGCGCCTTGGCCGAGATGTCGTAGACCGCAGTGCGCGAATCATAGCCGAGCGCGGCGAGATCCGGCGCCTTGGCGAGCAGGCCGTCGCCAGGGGTCAGGGAGGCGAGCTTGATCTTGTCGGTGAATTTCTCGAAGAAGTTGCGGTTGTCGACCCTGGGATTGGTCTCGGCATAGGACTGGCTCGAGGCGATCTGGGCCGAGAAGTCCGCCTGGACCGGGCGCGAGCGCGGCATCGGGACGGCATCGGCACGCTGCGTGGGGCGCGGCTCCTCGACTGCGGTCCGATCGTCATCGGTCAGGGTCGAGCGCCATTCGTCGCCCTGAAGCCTCTGGGCGAGCATCGCCTTGGCGTCGCGGAGCTTGAGCTGGACCGCGTTCACCGCGGAGCGCTCCAGCGACCGCAGGCCGAGGTCGCGGGCCGGCGGGTTGGCAGACGCCGACGCGAAACGGTCCTCGAACGAAGGGGTATTGGCCGGCGGCAGGGCGGCGGTGACCAGCGGAGTCGAATCGCCGAGATCGGCGACCCAGGCGGCAGCGCCCAGCGCCAAAGCGACGGCAGCCAAAGACAGCAATACCGTCTCGGCTCGCCCAATACGGCGGCGCGACAACAGCCTCTCGGCGTGCGCTGCGTCGGAAACCATCAGATCCCCAAATCGACCCCCGGGGGACCCAACCCCCACCCGGAGAGACTCTATACCAGCTACCACATTGGGAGCCAAAAGTTAGGCATAATCGCGGCCGGTGAGGCACCCCCGGGGTATCCAATGACCGATCCTTTCGACCTAGAACGGTTCGTCCAGGCCCAAAACCCGGTTTTTCGCGACGTCCAGGGGGAGCTGGCCCGGGGCCGGAAGCAGAGCCACTGGATGTGGTTCGTTTTCCCGCAAGTAGCCGGCCTCGGCTTCAGCGCCATGTCGCAGCGCTATGCCATCGGCTCGCGCGCCGAGGCCGTGGCCTACCTCGCCCATCCCGTCCTCGGCCCGCGCCTGATCGCATGCACGAGGCTCGTGCTCGCCGTCGAAGGGCGCACCATCAACGCCATCCTCGGCGCGCCCGACGACGCCAAGTTCCGCTCGTCGATGACGCTGTTCGGCGCGGTGTCCGACGAGCCCGTCTTCGATCAGGCGCTCGCCCGCTATTTCACAGGCGAGCGCGACGGCGCGACGCTGGCGATCCTCGCGAAGCTCGATCGGCCGTAGCGCCTGCGATCAGCGTCCCTGGAAGACGGCCGCACGACGCTCGATGAAGGACTGAATGCCCTCCTTCGCGTCGGCGCTGCCGAGCACGCGATCGCGAATTTTCGGGATGTAGGCGATGGCGGCCGCCTCGCCGGCTTCGACATATTTCGCCGCCGCTTCCTTGGTCACCTGAATGCCGAGCGGCGCATTGCGCGCGATGATGGCGGCGAGCGCCATCGCCCGCTCGATCTGCTCGCCCGCAGGCACGACCTCCTGGACGAGGCCGATGGCATGCGCGCGCTGCGCGGTAAACTCGTCGCACAGGAACAGATGATACATCGCATCGCCCCAGCCCGCGCGCGACAGGAAGCGGAAATGCGCGCCGCCGAGCGGTGCGATGCCGCGCCTCGCCTCCATCTGGCAGAAGCGCGCATCATCGGCCGCAACCACGATGTCACCGGCGAGCATCAGCTCGATACCGATGGTGAAGACGATGCCCTGCACTGCTGTCACGATCGGCTTGCGGCAACGCTTGTTGAGCCCGAACGGGTCGACATTGCCCTCCTTGATGTTGCGCTTCTCCGCGGTGGGACCGAAGAATTTCGGCATGTCGAGGCCGGCGGTGAAGTCCCTGCCCTCCGCGCAGACTACGCCGACACGGTAGGCCTCGTTGTCGTGCAACTCGGTGAGCGCATCGGACAATTGCTCCATCATCGCCGGGCTGAACGCGTTCTTCTTCGCGGCATTGTCGATGATGATCTTGAAGACGTAGCCGTGCACCTCGGTGCGGATCTGACCTTCGCTCATGTGTCGCTCTCCAGATTGTTGCTGTTGGCAGAAAATCAGGCCGGCGGCTGAATCGCCGCGCGGATCGCCGCGATGCGAGCCGGGGTGAACACGCCGGAGTCCAGAAGCTGAAGGATCGAGAGCACCCCGCCGCGCGATCCCCAGCTTCCCTCGTCGATGATCTCGAAATTGACCCACCAGGTCGGCGACGGCGCCGGCATGCCGCAGGCTTCCGCAAGCCGCGCCATCACGTTGCGGATCACCTCGACGCGCACCTCCGCCGGCCAGGCCGCGTTCATCACCGCGATATTGACGGTGATGATGTCGCGCGGCGTGTCCTGGTCGGACAGCAACCGGCCGCCGATCGCCATGCAGTCGGGCAGCAGGTCATGGAAGTGCACCTGAAAACCCATTCGCGCCGCCGGCGCGTGCTGGCCGACTTCCGGCACGAGCACAGCGTCGGTCAGGCTCACCGCGAGCAGCCGGCGTTGCGGCAGGCCGAGCCGTCCGGCCGGTGCAGTCACGGTGATGATGGTCAATTCGGCACCCAATCCATGAATATGACGGTCGTCATATTTCAGCATGGCTTGACTATGTCAAGTGTCATAGTGCAGATGAGCGCAGCCAATCGCGGGATTCCGATGACCACCACCACACGCGACAAGATGATCGCCGGCGCCGCCGACCTGATGAGCCGCCGCGGCGTCAACGCCACCAGCATGCGCGACGTCGTCCGCCACACGGCGACGCCGCGCGGCTCGATCAGCCATCACTTCCCGGACGGCAAGCCGCAATTGATTGCCGAAGCCGTGACCTTCGCCGGCCGGCAGGTGTCCATTCCCCTGGAGAAAGCCATGAACGAACGCGGCGTGATCGGCGGTCTCAAGGCTTTCGTCGCAGCATGGCGCCGCCAGTTGGCAGCAACCGGCTTCGAGGCCGGCTGCCCCGTGCTCGCCGTCGCCGTCGACCGCTATGTCGGCGAGCCCGGCGAGAAGGACGACGCGGCGGCGCAGCAGCACCTGCTCGATCTGGCCGACGGCGTGTTCGCCGATTGGCGGCGGATCATGCACGTAGCCTTGTTGCGCGAAGGACTGGCCGCCGACCGCGCCGAGCGGCTTGCAACGCTCGTCGTCGCCTCGATCGAAGGCACGGTCGCGATGTGCCGCGCCAGCCGCAGCGCCGACGCGCTCGATCAGGTTCAGGAAGAGCTGGAGACAGTCCTGTCCGCCGCCCTCGCCCGCACCAGCAAATAGATTGGATACGCACCGATGGATCTGTCCCGACAACGCGAGCTTGCACGCCATCTCGCCAATCTCCGTCGCGAGAGCCGGCAACAAAGCGGCCTCGATGCGCATCTCGTGCCGCCGGATGCCGACACGGCCTATCGCATCGCGCTGATGGTGGAAGAGGAACTGGGCTGGGATGTCGTCGGCTGGAAGATTGCCGGCATGAAGCCCGGGCTGCAGCGCCAGCTTCGCACCTCCTCGCCGATCTATGGGCGGGTTTTCGCGCCGCTGATCAAGGACTCGCCCGCGACTGTCGAGCACGTCAGGCAGTGCAGCCCGATCCCGGAGGTCGAGTATCAGGCACGCCTCGGCGCAGATCTGCCGCCGCGCGCAAAACCCTACACCGCCGAAGAGATCGGCGATGCCGTCGCCTCGCTGCATCCCGGCATCGAGCTTGCCGAATGCCGCTTCATCCACGATGCGGAGTTTCCGCCGATGCCGGCGATCCTGGCCGACGGCGCGGGATCGGGGACGATCGTCCTTGGCGAGGCGATCGCCGACTGGCGCAGCCGCGACATCGCGAATCAGGTGGTCGTGCTGAACTGCAACGGCGCGGAACGGCGCCGCGGCAGTGCCGCGGAGGCCATCGATCATCCGCTGGTGCCGCTGACCTGGCTTGCCAACGAGCTGTCGCGGACCGGCATCGGTCTCAAGGCCGGGCAAACCATCAGCACGGGCACGCTGACCGGCATGCTGCGGCCCAAGGCGGGCGAAACCTATCTCGCCGATTTCGGCCCGCTCGGAACCGTGAGCGCGACCTACGCCTAGAGCGTTTTCGAACGAAGTGGATACCGGTTCGCGTCAAGAAAACGCGTCAAACCAAAGACTCTAGCGCCCCGTTCCGATCCCATCGGAACGGGGCGCTAGACGAATGGACGCATGCAGGCGGAGCATGGCGGCCGTCAGCGTAAACTCCCGATTAACACCGGCTGCCTAACCTTCGGGCAAAATAATTATCCTCCCGCGCCAATTGCCGGACTGCCCATGAAAATCGGTACGCTCCTGACCACCGCCATCGTCTCGCTCTCGACCGTCGGCGGGGGACTTGCCGTCTACGTCGCCGTGACGAAATACCAGACGATGGACCGCATCACCGAGGCGCAGGGGCGACTCGCAATCGTCCGCGCCGTCAGCGACATCCCGCGCTATCTCAATCCCGAGCGCGGCTTCTCCACCAACATCCTCTACGGGCCTGCGACTATCGACCCCGCGCTGCTCGTCGAACAGGACAAGCTGCGCAAGCAGACCGACGGCGCGCGCGACAAGATGAATGCGCTGCGCAAGGAGCTGCCCGGCCCGTTCGACGACGGCACCACCATCGGCAGCAACATCGACGGCATTAATGCCAAGTTCACCGGCTTACGCGATGCCATCGACAAGGCGCTGGCCGGGCCGGCCGAGGCGCGCAAGGACGCCGCCAAGAAGATCGTCGCCGACAATGCCGTGCTCAACGGCGGCGTGACCGCGCTGCTCAACGAGCAGGTCCGCCGCATGGCGATCCTCAACGGCGACGCCTACCGGCAGGCCAGCTACGCCAACATCGCGATGACGCTGCGCGATGTCGGCGGCTTCAACTCCAGCCTGCACAAGAATCTCGTCGGCGGCAAGAAGCCGGCGACCGACGCCGAGAAGGCAGACATCAGCCGTTCGCAGGGTCGCAACGACCAGATCGTGATGTCGCTGCTGGAATTGCGCGGCAATCCGGCAACCCCGGCGAACGTCGCCGCAGCGCTGGAGAAGTTCAATTCGATCTATGTCGAGGAGTTCGGCCGCGAGCTCAAGCTCGTGAAGGACGGTGCGGTCACCGGCAAGTACGAACACGACATGGACACCTATTACGCCGCCACACAGCGTGGCCTCAGCACCATCATCGAGGTCCGCGATGCCTTCTACGACAATGCCGAGCAGGTCCTCGCCGGCGCCTCGTCGGCCGCGCGCACCAGCTTCATCATCGCCCTCCTCGGTCTTGCCGCCGTGCTGGTCGCCAGCATCGGCCTCGTCGTGACCGTCCGCCGCCGCGTCTGCGCGCCGATCGTCGGCCTGACGACGCGGATGTCGCGGCTGGCCGACGGCGAGGTTGCGGAAGCCATCCCCGGCGCCGAGCGCTCCGACGAGATCGGCGCGATGGCTGCGGCCGTCCAGGTCTTCAAGGACAACATGATCCGGGCCGAGCGGCTCGCGGCGGAGAAGCAGGCCGAGAACGACGGCAAGATGCGCCGCGCGCACGCGCTCGACGAGCTCACGCGCACATTCGAGGCCAAGGTCACCGAGCTCGTCGGCGGCCTGTCCCGCGCCTCCTCCACCATGGAAAGCACGGCGCAGTCGATGACCTCGACCGCGGCCCAGACCAACAGCCAGGCCGCGGTCGTCGCCGCCGCCTCCGAGCAGACCTCGACCAACGTGCAGACGGTTGCGAGCGCCACGGAGGAGCTCACCTCCTCCATCGCCGAGATCGGCCGTCAGGTCGCCCAGAGCACCGAGATCGCGGCCCGCGCCGTCGACAATGCCCGCCGCACCGGCGACACCGCGCGTGCGCTCGCCGATGGCGCGCAGAAGATCGGCGACGTCGTCACGCTGATCCAGAGCATCGCCGAGCAGACCAATCTGCTGGCGCTGAACGCGACCATCGAGGCCGCCCGCGCCGGCGATGCCGGCCGCGGCTTTGCCGTGGTCGCCTCCGAAGTGAAATCGCTCGCGGGCCAGACCGCGAAGGCCACGACCGAGATCTCCGAGCAGATCACCGCGATCCAGAGCGCGAGCGACGAGACTGTGGCAGCGATCCGCAACGTCGCCGACGTCATCGCCGAGATCGACCAGATCGGCACGGCGATTGCGGCTGCGATCGAAGAACAGGGCTCGGCCACCAAGGAGATCGCCCGCAGCGTCCAGGAAGCCGCCCGCGGCACCCAGGAGGTCAACACCAACATATCGGGCGTGCAGCGCGCCGCCGACGACACCGGTGCTGCGGCCCGGGAAGTGCTTGGCGCGGCCGAGCAGCTCTCGACCCAGTCGCGCGATCTCGCCGGTCAGTTCGACCGCTTCCTCGGCGAGGTCAGGGCCGCGTAAGCCGCAGATTCGTAGCCCGGATGGAGCGTAGCGTAATCCGGGACGGTGCCGTTGACGCGCAAGACCCCGGATTGCGCTTCGCTTCATCCGGGCTACGGGACGTCAATACGGCGGCGCCTTGCGTGCCCGCTGCGCCTTGGCCGCCTCGATCCACCAGGCGAGATCATCCGCAAAGCGCGGGAATGCGCGTTCCAGCGCCTTGCCGCCCTCGCCGATCGGCTCGGCATCCGCCGACAAGCTCTGCGCGATCGGGCCGACGCCGATGGTGCTCGACACCACCACCATGCCCATCTCCGACAGCGTGCCGTGCCAGGCGGTCGCCGCGCGCGCGCCCGAGAAGCGGCCGGCGGAATAGCTCACGACCGCGGCCGGGCGCCAGAACCACTCTTCGAGGAAGTGATCGGTCAGGTTCTTCAATCCGGGCTGAATGCCCCAATTGTATTCGCCGGTGACGAAGACGAAACCGTCGGCGCCGCGGATCTGCCCGGCCAGCTTCTCCAGCGCCTCGGGGGCAGCGCCCTTGGGATATTCCTTGTACATGCGGTCGAGCATCGGCAGGCCGATGGCCTTGGCGTCGATCAACTCGACCTCCTCGCCGCGGCTGCGCAGGCGATCGATGACGAAGTTCGCAAGGCGGATGCCCATGCGGTCGGAACGGTAGGAACCGTAGAGGACGAGGATGCGATTGCTCATGGCCGGCAGGCTAGCACGAAAGCAGGCGGCGCGCCCGATCGATTTGTCGCGTTATCGCCCGCGGCCGCGGTCCAGCGTTTGCGACGGCGTCTCGCCGAATTGATCGCGATAGCTTCTGGAGAAATCGCTGAGATGCCAGAAGCCGAAGGCGAGCGCGACAGCCTTGACGCTGTCGGCGCCGGCGAGCAGCCGCTGGCGCACCAGCCACAGCCGGCGCAGGCGCAGATAACGGTGCAGGCTCATGCCGCGATAGCGGCGCACGACGTCGTGCATGGTGCGCACGGACAGGCCGAGCTTGCGTGCGATCTCCTCGCTGTAGATCGGCTGCGAGAGGTCCTCGGATAGCAGCGCGCGGATGTCCTGGAACATCTTGAACTGCCGCCCGTCGTTCGGCCGCACCGTCCATCGTGCGGCGACGAGGTTAGCGAAGACGCTGTCGACCGCACCGAACAGGGACTCCTTCATCGCCGTCCCCTTCAACGGAACCTCGGCGGGATCAATCGGCTCGGACGCGGCCGCCACCACCTCCCGCACCACCTTCCGCAGCCGGAGCAGCGCCGACATGCTGGTCTCGAAGATCTTGAAGCTGGTATTCGTCTCGGGCCAGCCGCGTCCCTTCACCTCGGGGTGAAACACGACCGAGCCGATCTGCCTCTGCACTTCCTCGATGGTGTTGTAGGCAGCGCCGCTGCTGCCGATGACGACGACCGCGCGGTCGCGCTGCGCGCCGTTGAAGCGGATGGGAACGTCGAGATCGTCCATCGCGAAACCGACCGCCGTGCAGTCGGCAACCAGCTGCGCGTCCACCACGCGCGGAAACGTCCGCGTCACGTTCACGTCGCAGCCCGGCAGGCGCAAGATCACCTGCTCGGTCGCAATCCGTCGCGCGAACGGCGTAAACTCGATGTTCAACCCGCGTATCGAACTGCGAAACTCGTCGACATCGGAGAAACGAAATATCTTTGGCGCCAATCCTGGCGCATCATCATTGTTGCTCATGACAAATGAAAAAAAGCCGCGCCCTAAAACGACGCGCGTCCGGCAATAGCGCCGATCTGAAGTCCCCCTTTCGAGGCCCCGTTAGACCGAAAGAATTACTCTACCCCGCCCGCATCAATTGGCGAGCGTTCCGTTGAAGGGACAAGCTGCGGCAACTCGTTCTGCCGAATTTCGATAGCGTTTTAGGTTGTAGCTCCGGTCATTTTATACCTGGGCGTTCATAATCTCAAATTCAAATTAACGTCTGTCAGGCGCAATGATGGTCGTTAAATCGTCAAAACTATTTTAAATTCAGGCTCCTGCCATGATGGCAAATTTGCCTGCCGATAGTCTTGTTGAATTGGAAGACGCGGTCGCAACTTGCCCGCCGGAGCGTTGCACGCGCGTTCTCGAAGGCATCACCCACCTGCTTACCACGAACCGCGATCACCCCCAGCAGATGCTGATCGGTGTGGTCGATGGTGTCCTGCTACGCCTGACGGAACGGGTCGCGGTTGACGCACTGATGCAGCTCAGCAAGGCGCTCGCTGAACTGAGCGTGGCGCCGCAGGGGACACTGCTGCGGCTGGCCTTGCACGAGGATCCGGACGTCGCTTGTCCGATCCTGCTCGAATCGCAGGCACTTTCCGCGCCCGATCTCGTTGCTATTGCGAGCTCGCGCGGCGAACGGCAGCAACGCGCGATCTGCGCCCGCGACAGCATCCCGCCTGATGTGACCGAGGCGCTGATCAGGCACGGTGGCCGGCCGGTTTATCCCGCGCTGATCAAGAACCCGGGGACGAAATTCTCCGATGCGGCCTATGCCGCACTGATCGCCGGGGCCGGGCAGGATGACGAAATTATCAAGGCGCTGGCGCTCAGGCCTGATACCCCCGACCTCATCGTCAGGAAGTTGTTGTCCGCTCCCGCCGGCAAGACGCTGCCCGACAAGACACCACCGGCCAAGCCCGACGCTTCCGCCGTGCCGCCGACGCACGATGCGGCATCCGGTCCGACAACACCCGCTCTACCCTGTGCGGCGGCCTATGCGAACGCAAGGCCGGAGATCGTCGCCCTCGCCCGGGTCGGCAAGCTCAACGACTCCACCGTGAACCGCTTTGCGATCCGCGGAGAGACTGCAAATCTGGTCACCGCGCTGTCGGTACTCTCGGGGGCTCCGATCGAGATCATCGAGCACGTCATGACCGACGAGAATTGCGAGGGCCTGGTCATGGCCTGCCGTGCCTCGCGGCTGAACTGGGCGACCACGCTCGCGATCCTCAGCAGCCGCAGCGGCGTTCGAATCTCTTTCGCACAGCGCGAACGCGCGCAGCTCATCTTTGAAACACTGCTCTTGTCGACCAGCCAATGGACGGTGCGCTGGGGAGAAATCGCAGCAGGGGCAGGCTCAAGCGATCCGGGACATCGCAGCGCAAAAGTGGGGGTTAGCCGATGAGGTTCGACGGTCGAAAGGCGTCTCGCGTGAAGATGGATCACCGGCAGCCCGTCAACCTGATGGGCTCGGACGGCACCTGGCGGCGCAGCTGCGTTCTGCTCGACGTGTCGCAGACCGGCGCGAAAGTCGAGGTCGAGGGTACGCTCGACGTGCTGCAGGCGAAGGAATTCTTCATGGTGCTGTCGTCGACGGGGCTCGCCTATCGGCGCTGCGAGCTGGTGTGGATCGACGGCTCCACGGCCGGCGTTCACTTCATCACTGCAGACGGCAAGAAGAGAACTGCAAGCGCATCGGCAGCCACCGCGCCGGGCTCGTCCCAAACCAGATGATCCGAGCCTCCGTTCCACGCATTGAAGTCCAGTGGCGTAACTCTAGGTCAGACCGTGAGAGCGCGCGAACGATCCCAAGACCCGCCGTCAATAGCGACGGCGGTGTCCGGGCGGCAGAGACGGCGCGCCCACTCGTCCAGGTGCTGGCCGACACGTCCGGCAAGCTATCCGGCATCCGCTCGATCCTTGAAGAGAAGTTCACTGTCGCGGGCGAACGCCTCGACGCCGATGCCAAGCTCGCGCAGGTGCCTTACGCGATCGTCGTCCGCGCGGAGTTGCGCGACGTCGACAACATCACGGCCATCAAGAAGCGCGCCGGCAAGCTGGCAAAGGCCAGGAAGCGCGTCTTCCTGCTCGAGCACAGTTCTCACGTCGGCATTTCGCAAGCCTATGCGCTCGGGGCCACGCTCGTGCTTCCCGGCACGATCAACCGGATCAAATTGCTGGCGGCGCTGTCCGATCATGCCGCGCCGGTGACCGCCTCACCGGGCGGCGAAGCGCAGCAGGTCGACGCGGTCGAGACCGCAGCGACCGCCATCGCCTCGATGTTCACGTCCGTCACCCTTGGCCAGCCGCTCGACGTCGACGGCACCAGGGAAGCCGGGCGCCAGATTGCCGATCGCATTATCGAGCATGGCCTGTCCGAGTGGTTGACGACGGTACGCCGCCACCACGAGGGAACCTATCAGCACTGCCTGCTGGTGACCGGCGTCACCATCGACTTCGGTCTCAGCCTCGGCGTGGGTAAAGCCGATCTGGAGCGCCTCTACTCGGCCGCGATGTTTCACGACATCGGCAAGGCCCAGATCCCGCTCGCCATTCTCGACAAGCCGGGTCGTCTCGATGCCGAAGAGCGCGCTCTGATCGAAACGCACCCGGCGGCGGGCTATGGGTTCTTGAAGGACCACGAGGGAATTTCGCCCGAGATCCTCGATGCCGTGCTGCATCATCACGAATATCTCGACGGCAGCGGCTATCCGGACGGGCTGTGCGCCGAAAGCATCGGCGATATCGTGCGAATTCTCACCATCTCGGACATCTTCGCGGCGCTCATCGAGCACCGCCACTACAAACCGACGATGCCGCGCGCAGAGGCCTACAACATTCTCTGCGGGATGAATGGCAAGCTGGAGAACGCGCTAGTCGCCTCGTTCAAGCAGGTCGCCCTCACGCGGTAAACGCCGCCCTTCCCCTCGAACACCTGCCCTAGTGGGTGGCGCGGTATTTGGCGCGGCGGGGAATCGAATTGCAGGCCAGACCCTCGGCCAGCAGCTTCATGTCCTCGCGTTTGCCGCTCCGGATCAGCCGCCCGAACTCGTCGGATGTGAAAGGAAGAGTGGGATCATCGTCGATCGGACGCCGCACTCGCGGGCCGAACAACCGTCGCACCAGGCTAGCCAGCCGCCGCATATCAATTCCCTCGCGCCAGCAACAAACCTTTCAGTCCGGATATTGTTCCTCCCGCACGTTCGAGATTGCAAGAGTTTGCTGACGACTCCGCACCAAAAAAATTTTTGCCGGAGAACAATCTCCTCTTTGCCGTGCTAATCGGCAAAACCCACGTAACGCACGAACTCGTCGTTGTGTTCGCGGTCCGAGCGAACCCCGTTCGCGGCAAAGCTGTCGTCGGGATAACCCATCGCGACGCAAGTCATGATGACCTCGTCCTCCGGGATATCAGCGACCTCCCGCACGATGTCGGAGCGCATGATGCCCTGCCCGTTGATGACCGAGCCGAGGCCGCGGTCCCAGGCTGCGAGCACGATGCCGTAGCAGAGCGCGCCGAGATCGAAATGGCAGACCGCGCCGGGATCGAGCACGCGGTCATAGGTCAAGACCAGCGAGACCGGCGCGTCGAACTGGCGGAAGCCGCGCAGCACCCAGTCCTGGCGCATCGGCTTGTCGTCACGTGCGATCCCCATCGCGCCGAATAGCTTCTTGGCGACGTCGACCTGCCGCGTGCGATGCACGCCCTGATACTCGCCGTGGCTGACGATGTCGCGCTTGACCTTGGCACCGCCGACCATCTCCTCCATGTTGCGGCGGCGTACTTCTTCGAGCGGCGCGCCCGTGAGCACGTGAACGTGCCAGGGCTGGGTGTTCATCGACGACGGCGCGCGCTTGGCGCTCTCGATGATCGCCTCGATCACCGCGCGCGGCACCGACTCGTTCCTGAAACCGCGCACGCTGCGGCGCGACTGGACCAGCGTCTCGAATTCCACTCCTTGGCCTCCCTGCCCGTTCATCCCCGCAGCATCACAACACGTGGCCGGTTGCCGATGCGGCGCGCAAAATCTATGCTAACCCGCAAGCAAGACCAAGAACCCTGTGAGGACCTCATGCCCGCGCCGCTCGATCCCGTCATCGCCCAGATCATTCCGCTCATGCCGATGCGCGATCCCGCGGTCATGACGCCACAGAGCGCCCGCGATTCCTTGCGCGCACTGGCTGCTTCGCGCGCCGCCATCCCGCCGCCGCCGGTCGACACTGTCGCCGATATCAAGGTGAAGGGCGGCGCCGGCCCGCTCGATGCGCGTGTCTATCGGGTCGGCATGACGCCCGCTCCCACCGTGGTGTTCTTCCATGGCGGCGGCTGGGTCGCGGGCGATCTCGAGACCCATGACCGGCAGGCGCGCAATCTCGCGATCGAGACCGGCGCGGTCGTCGTCTCCGTCGACTATCGCCGTCCGCCGGAAACGCGCTTTCCCGGCGCCTTCGAGGATGCTTTTGCCGCGGTGCGCGACGTGTTTGGCCGTGTCGCGGAATTTGGCGGCGACGCCAAACGCTTCGGCGTTGCCGGCGACAGCGCCGGCGGCAATCTCGCAGCCACCACCGCGATCGCCTGCCGCGATGCCGGCATCGGGCTCGCCGCGCAACTCTTGGTCTATCCCGTGACCGACGTCGTCGGCGGTTACGCCGATGCGGGCGAGAACGCGCGCTTTCCCTCGCGCGCCGAGAATGCCGACGGCTACTTCCTGACGCGCGCCACTATGGAATGGTTCTGCGGGCATTATCTCGCCGATCCCGCTCACGCGACCGACTGGCGCGTCTCGCCGCTGCGCGCGCCATCGCTCAAGGGCCTCGCGCCGGCGGTCGTCACCACCGCCTGGTTCGATCCCCTGCGCGACGAGGGCGCCGCCTATGCGCGGGCGCTCGAGGCCGCCGGCGTGCGCGTCAAACACCACGAGGGGCCCGGACTGATCCATGGCTATTTCGGCATGGGCGACGCCTCGGACGTCGCGCGCGCCGAAGCGCAGCGCGCGCGGGCCGACTTCAAGGCATTGCTCACGCGCGGCGTATAAGGGCCAGCTAGACGCGGCGCGCCCGCTGCGCCGCCGTGTGCCCCCAGGCCTCGTCCCAGTCCTGGCCGGCGGCATCGACCACGCGGCCGTCGGCTTCGAAGAACTTGTTCGGCACCTGGAAGATCGCGAGGATCAGCGCGCCGTCCGGGCACCAGGCGGCGTGCCGGCTGCCCGCCTCGCGCCAGATGAATTCGCCGGCCTTGCAGGCGATGCCCTGGGCGGGCCCTTCCTTGTCGACAAGCGCGCCCTCGATGACATAGCTCTGCTCGATGCCGACATGCTCGTGATCGGGCAGCACCGATCCCGGTGCGAACCGCATCAGGGCGGTCATCAGGCCGGTGCCGCGATCGAACAGCAAGGTCTTGGCCTCGCAGCCGGGAAAGCGCGTCTTCTGCCATTCCATGGCCTGCGGCTGAACCAGATGGGAATGCTGGTCGGCGGACTGCGGGCTCGACACGGCGTCCATGGCAACGCTCCGTTCCTGCTGTAATGAGATGAGCCTAGCAGGTCCGCGCCGCCCGGTCTGCGCGCAGTGCAGCAAGCATCCGCGCGAATCCCAAGGCAGCACGCCGTACGCGTCAAGACGAGATGCATTCATCGCGCGCCGGAAAATATCCGCAACGTCGACCTGCCGCGGCCCGATCCTGCTTGATTGCGCCACGATTCCAGTCTCCAATTCACGCGCCATCTTTTTGGTTTAGGGAGACACCCATGATGAAGCGGATTTTCCTGGCTGCGATCGTTGCCACCTTTGCAGCGGGCTCGGCCTTCGCAGAGGACACCTGCGAAAGCAAGGCGGTCGGCAAGGACGGCAAGCCGCTGGCCGGCGCCGCCAAGACCTCGTTCCTGAAGAAGTGCAAGGCCGACGCCTGCACGCCCAAGGCCGTCAGCGCCGACGGCAAGCCGCTCGCCGGCGCCGCCAAGAACAGCTTCATGAAGAAGTGCGAAGTCAGCGCGTAAGGGCGCTGCGATGCCTATGCACCTCGCCCCGCAAGCGGGGCGAGATGCAGAGCGTCACTCCCGCCTGAACCGATAATCGAACGCCCCATCCAGCGGCTTGATCCATCCTACCGTCGGCGCCGGAAAATGGATCGGCAGGATCAGCGTGTCCGTATCCGCGACGGACGCAAAAAACTTTCGCCGCGACACCGCCGACTGCTTCGGATCCCAATCCGGCCGTGCCGACCAATCCGGCTCGCGGCACTGGATCTGGTGATGCATGAGATCGCCGGCGACCACCGCGCGCTGGCCCTTTGAAAAGATATTCACGCAGCAATGACAGGGCGAATGCCCCGGTGTCGGCGTCAGCGTGACGGTATCATCCAGCGCGTAATCGTCATCCACCAGCAGCGCCTGCCCGGCCTCGACGATCGGCAGGCAATTGTCGCGGAAGACCGTGCCGGGCGGGTTGTTACCTTTGGCGTTCTCGGCCTCCCAGGCCGCATATTCGCCCTTGTGAAAGACGTATTTGGCGTTCGGGAACGTCGGCACCCAGCGGCCGTCGCGCAAGGTCGTGTTCCAGCCGGAGTGGTCGATGTGCAGATGGGTGCAGAACAGGTAGTCGATCTGCTCGAAGCCGATGCCGAGCGCGAACAACTCGTTGCGCCAGCGCTCCTTGCCGGGAAAATCGAACGGCGGCGGATGGCCCTTGTCCTCGCCGGTGCAGGTATCGACCAAAATGATATAGCGCGGCGTGCGCACCACGAAGGTCTGGTAGGTGATCACCATCATGCCGCGCGCGGCATCGAACACCTCCGGCTCCATCGTCGGCAGATGACGCTTGAATACGCCGTCGTCATAAGCCGGAAAAAAATCTTGCGGCCGCCGCCAAGGCCCCTCCCGCTCGATCACCGCATCGATGGTGATGTCGCCGATCCTGAGCTGCTTCACGCGTCCCCTCCAGATTTTCTCAAGCGTAGCGAACGAGTTCGCGGCGTACAAGACGCGTGAGCGCGTGCTTGCACCGGCGAGTTCCCATCACTGACTCGACAGGGCGTTGAGTTGGACTCTCGCGACGACCCTCACGCAGCGACGCACATGCGTCGCTCTAGCGTCACACGCGCGTCGTCAGCCACGCTCGATAATCTTCGTGTCATTTCAGATTAAGCGCGCACAGGTTGCGCAACAAATACATGGGGCGTTCACGTGAAAAAGCTCTTCTCCCTGATCTCGTCGTTATCGCTCGCCGCAACGCTGACTGGCGTTGCAGCGGCAGCACACGCCGATCAGGATGACAACGGCCGTGGTTTCGACAATGCCCGCGATCGGGGCCATCACCACGGCCGCAGATCGCCAGTGGTCCTCATCTCGCTCGACGGCGCAAAGCCCGATTTCATCCAGCAATTCATCGACGAAGGCGTGCTGCCGCGCGACGGCGGGCTGGCGCGGCTGAGCCGCCATGGTGCCGTGGCGTTGCAGAACATCACGGCTTCGCCCTCGCTCACCGCGGTCTCCCATATCGAGATCGCGACCGGCTCGACCGCCGTTCACAACGACATTCCCTCCAACACCTTCCAGGCCATCGTCGGCCCGACCACATCGAGCCTCAGCGGCTTTGCGGCGCCAATCGGCGGCTATCGCGAGAGCCCGCTTGGGCCCTCGCCGCAGCCGACCGCGGCGCCGCTCTGGGTGCAACTGCGCCAGCAGGGAAAGAAGGTGGTCACCGCGACCTGGCCGGGCGGCGACGGTGCCGACATCTCGATCAACGGCACCGTGGTGCAGCCGGCCCAGCCGATCCGCGTCACCGACTACACCGTGCCGTTCGGCGCGTTCGGCGGGCTCAGCGCGCAGGGCTTTTCCCTGACCCAGGCGAACTTCGCGCCCGATCCGGCGGTGGCCGCGGCGCTCCAGGCGGCCGGCCGCTTCTCGTTCAGCCCGGTGCTGGCAACGCCGACGCCGATCGAGACCTTCTCGTGCGCATCAGTGCAGACCGCGACCTGCACCAGCGCGGCCACGCAGGACCTCAAATACGCGATCCGGGTGGCGGCGCTCGACACCACCAACGACAACAAGGTCAACTACGACACCCTCGTGTTCTTCGATGCCACGCGCGGCATCACGGCGGGGCCGTTCAAGCCGCCGGCGACCGGACCCGCCTATGCGAAGATCGGCGGCGAGAACGCGCCGTTCTTCTTCGAGGGCAGCGGCGCCAGGGTCGGCGCCGCCTATTTCGTCTCGCAGCTCACGCCCGATCTGTCGGTGGTGCGCTTTGCCCGCTACGGCGCCAATTACATCCCGCGCAACGCGGCCGTGCTGGCCGACGTCGACGACATCAACAACAGCATTGGGTTCTGGCGCCCGCAGGCCGACTTCCGCATTCCGGAGCGGCTCAGCCCGGGCTTCACCGACTTCCCCGACATCGAGATCGAGGCGATGTACGAAGACATGGTCAAGACCTTCGTGCGCTACCAGGCCGATATCGGCGAGCGCGCGATCAAGAACCATCCCGATGCCGATCTGGTGATGATCTATATCGAGCAACCGGACGGCTCCGAGCATCAGTTCCTGCTCACCGATCCGCGCCAGGGCACCAATCCGAAGGACCCGAGCTCGATCGGCGCCGGCCAGGACGCCGCCAAGGTCGCCCGCTACAAGTCGTACATCCGCTTCGCCTATCAGACCGCCGACAAGGCGGTGAAGCAGATCATCGAGGCGGCGGGGCCGGACAGCAACATCATCGTGGTGTCGGACCACGGCTTCGCACCGTTCCACACCTCGGTCAGCATGACCAACATCCTGAAGAATGCCGGCATCGACACCAGCAAGGTGGCGATCCGCACCTCGGGTCCGGCGGTCAATATCTACGTCAACCTGCAGCAGCGCGAACAGGGCGGCACCGTCGATCCCGCGACCTACACAGCGCTGGTGACGCAGATCACCGACGCCGTGAAGAACGCAGCCGATCCAAATCCAAAATTCAACTTCTCGCTCGAGGGCGGACGCCTCTTCACCGTGGTCGAGACCCGTCCGCTCCAATGCGAAGCCGGGATCGGGCAATGCACCAGCAAGACCATCGGCCAGGATTTCGGCGATGTGTTCGCGCTGATGGCGCCGGGCTACAATTTCGACGGCATCCAAAACCCCGGCGTCGCCCGGCTCGGCGATGCACCGTTCAACGCGGCAACGACCACGCTGTCGATGCCGAATTTCTACGGCGCCCACGGCCACGATCCAAAACTGCCGGTGATGAGCGCGACCTTCATCGCCGCCGGCCCGCAAATCCGCAACAACACGACGATCCGCCGCATGCGCAATCTCGACGTGGCCCCGACCATCATGCAACTCCTGGGCGTCAGGCCGCACCAGGTCGACGGCGAGGTGCTGCGCGAGATTTTACGCTGACGACCGAGGCCGAGCGGATGGGCGCCGATCAGCGCCCATCCCGGAGCAATCCTGTTCGCGGCGGGAGCTAGTTCTTCACCGTAGACCACATTGCAAACTGCCGCGCGGTAAATATGCACCGAGCCGACGCGAGCAAATCGGCGAAACACAACCGCTGAGGCGGATCGCACGAATTTACGTATTTATGTATGATTTAATTCACAGCGCATTTCCGGTTTGGCTGTAAAATGCCACTGCGCAACGCGGTGGCTCTCAGGCCTTCCGCTTTGCGGTCGAGTTGATCTGTGGCTCTATGCAGATAGGGCTGAAAAGGCCGCCAGGATCAGGCCCACCACCCGCTTCGGGGAGCGCGTTTCCCATGTTCGCGGACACGACCACCGTGCCTCGTCTGACATGGCGCTCACCGGAAGGGAGGTTCGTTGTATATGATTTGGGGGCCGCGTCATTCAGCAAGATGTCGGCGCGCGCGCAAGCGGGCGTTGACGTTGTTTGGAGCACGAGGTGCCCGGTGCGCGCTGTCAATAGCGTCACGTTCTGCTATCCTGCCCCCGTTCTGCAAAGCAGCGGGGCGGGCAAGGTGAACCATCCGGGGATCGATGTTGCAGATGCCCCGCCATCGCGGCGCGTGCTTGCGATTCTGGCCGCCGACGTCGTGGGCTATGCTCGCCTGACCGAGGTGGCGGAGGAAGCCACCCACATCCGCCTGCGAGCGCTTCGTTTCGGCGTCATCAACCCGTGCATCGTCTCCTTCCGCGGCAGGATCGTGAAGAATACGGGGGACGGCTTTCTCGCCTCCTTCGATTCCTCCCTTGATGCTGCGCGCTGTGCGGTCGCCTTGCAGGCCGAAGTCGCGGCGGCACAGACCCGGGAAGGATTCGACCGGAAGATACAGTTTCGAATGGGTCTGAACGTTGCGCAGACCATCGTCGAATCCGAGGACATCTTCGGAAAGGGCGTCAACATCGCGGCGAGGCTCGAGCAGTCGGCGCCGGCCGGCGGCGTGGTGCTTTCGGACGAGATGTTTCAGCAGATCAAGGACCGCATCGAGGTACCGGTCCAGGACCTGGGCGTCCTCCGGCTCAAGCACCTTGCACGCCCCGTTCACGCTTACTCTCTCCTGCTGCCGGAGGCCGAACGCTTGCCGTCGAGCGGTGGCCGCAAGGCGAGCCGCCAGGCCAAGGTGCCCTACATCGCGGTCCTGCCGTTTCGTACCCAGGGAGCGAACCCGGTCGACGATTACTTCGGCGATGGGACGGCCGACGAGATCGTCGTGGCGCTTCAGAGCCTCCGCGGGCTGTTCGTCATCTCGAGCATGTCCACCTCGCCCTATCGCAGCGGACCGATCGACAGCCAGAGGATCGGTCAGGAGCTCGGCGTCCGATACGTCCTGAGCGGCAGCATCCGGCGCGCCGACAAGCGGCTTCGCATCGGCGTGGAATTGAAGGACGTCGAAGCCGGGATCGTGCTCTGGGCGGATCACTATGATGGCGACGTCTCCGAACTGTTCGAATTTCAGAGCCGCATTGCGACGCGCATCGTATGGAGCATCGCTCCCCAGGTCCGCGAGGCGGAGCTGAAGCGCGCGCTGCAGAAGCGCTCGGACAATCTCAATGCCTACGAGCTGCTCATGAAGGCGATCGACTTCATGTATCGCATGAACTTCTTCGACTTCGGCCGGGCGGGCGAGCTGTTGCAGGCCGCGATCGCTTCGGATCCGAGCTACGCGACCCCCTATGCTTATGCAGCGCTCTGGCACATTCACAATGTCGCGCAAGGCTGGGGTGCCGAAGGCGGACCCGATGCGGCGGAAGCGGCGCGCCTTGCCACCGCGGCGGTCGATCGTGCGCCGGCGGACGGCTTCGCGCTGGCCGTTCTCGGACACGCCAAGGCGCTGTTGTTCAAGGACTACGACGCGGCGCTCGACCTCTTTGACAGAGCGTTGAGCGCGTCGCCCGGAAATGCTATGGCTTGGACCCTTAGCAGTGGCGTGTACGGCTACCTTGAGGAGGGCCAATCAGCGATCACGCGCGCTGAACAGGGATTGCGTCTGTCGCCGGCCGATACACAGGCATATTTCTACCTGATGTTCCTCGGCCAAGCGCATTACATCAATGGCAATTACGACGAGGCGGTCGTGTGGGCCCGCAAGACCGCAGCTCTGAACGGACGGCTGTCCGCCAATCTGCGTGTGCTGGCAGCCGCCTATATTGCGAAGGGCCAGAACGAGGAGGCCCGGAGCGTCACCAAGATGATTCTGGACATCCAACCTCGATTCAAGCTTTCGGCTTATCGCGAGCGTTGCCCCTTCAAGATAGGTTTGCGGGAACGCTTCATCGAACATTTGCGAGAGGCAGGCTTGCCGGATTGAACCCATGCTGCATTTGCAGCGAACCACAGGAGGATCCCGTCATGGGGGGCAATTGGTTCGGAGGCAACTGGTTTGGTGGCAATTGGTTCGGAGGAAACTGGTCGGGCGGCTCGGGCGGCGGTGGTGGATCGCCCGTGTTCGCAATGCGGGCCGATCGGCCGCTTGCCGAGATCGCCATCACGCGGGACTACAGCGCCAAGTTTCGAGACGCGGAATGGGATCCGGATCTGCGCGCCATCGCAATCCTGCCGGAATTTCTGTCGCAGACCATCGACAAAAAGCAATGGCAGGCGGCAGTCGCGCTCCCGCCGCCGACCTACCCCGTCACTGCGAAGATGATCGACGAGGTCCTGATGCTGGCTGTCGCGGAGCGGCCCGAAGCGCTTGGCGAGATCGTGGAGGAGAACCAGAACTTTCAGCTGCGCTGGCTGCAGCTTCTCAACATAAGCGCCACGTCCCACCCGCACACGTTCCTGCTGATGAAGATCATGGCCCGGGTCGGCGAATTCGCGATGGTCGAGCTCAAGCTCCAATATCCGAACCCGGCTGGTGCCGGCCCACCGCCCTATTGGTACCAGCCGCGACCAAGCCAGGTCTGCCCGACGCTGTATCCGCCGGTCCAGGTCCCGGGGCACCCGGCCTATCCGGCCGGACACGCGCTGATCGGCACGCTCACCTCCGAATGCCTGGCCGACCTGCTGCCTCAATACAAGGAGGCGTTGCGCGCATTGGCCGCGCGGGTCGGGATGAACCGGGTGATCGCGGGATTGCATTATCGCGAGGACATCGACGCGGGCGCCAGGGCCGCGGTCGCCCTGAAACCGTATCTGACGGCCTGCCCGTTCTACGTGGCCACGCTCAAACTCGCGAAGACCGAATGGCAGTGAGACCACGCGCAACCTGACCACGGCAGCGGAGGCAGCCATGACGCCCTGGGAATTGCGCACCGGCTATGTGCGGGTGCTGGCGCAGCGTAATCAGAATAGCTTGCTCGTGAAGGCGGCAAACGACCTGCTCAAGGGCGATAGTCCGGCCGGCACGATGAGCGAATACATTCAAAGGAACGCGGCGTCCGACTTTTTGGTCGACGGCGAGTTCGGCGCCTTGCCGATCTGGGATGGCGCCGATCAGCGACCTGCAGTCTCGATCAACGACAAGGGCGAGAACGCGTCCTCACTCCTCGCGCTCGATAAATCGAAGAAATTCCTGATCCGCGCCTACGTTGCTCCCGAAAGCCTCGCCAAGCCGGGCTTCAACAATGGCGAGCCGGTGTGGTTGGATCCCGACGTGCGCGGCCAGCTTGCTTTACCCCCTGCCAACAAGGCCACGGGCAATACCGAGACGGTTCGGCAGGATCTCAACACCGCGACGCTGCAGCACAACGGCCTCTACGGTGCGGGTGTTGCCGTCGCTATCGTTGATACCGGGATCTGCAAGTCACATCTTGCGACGCGGTTCGGCTTCGACCCGGACCTGAATGTCGGCAATTCGTGGACGCCACCGACCGTGGCGACGAAGCCGGGGCTCCATCGCATCGGACACGGAACGATGTGCGCCTATGGCGTGCTCGCGGTGGCGCCGAACGTGACGCTGCTCGATTATCCCTTGCTGCTCGGGCGTCCGGCCGGGGAGCACACCGTCAGTGCGACGATCGGGGAAATGATGCGCGGTTACTTGATCCTGATCTGGCGCTGGGCGGTCACTGGAGCCATTCCGCAGAGCTCGCTCGTGGTCAACAATAGCTGGGGCATCTTCCATCCGAGCCTCGACGACTTTCCGCCCGGCGATCCCATGCGCTACATCGACAATCCCAATCACCCCTTCAGACTGTACGTCTGGTTGCTCACGGCATTCGGAGCCGACGTGGTTTTCGCCGCCGGCAACTGCGGCGACGGCTGCCCCAATGCCGTGTGTCTGCAGCGGACGGAGGGCATGATCATGGGCGCCAACGCCTATGACGAAGTGCTGACGATCGCCGGTTGCGACATCCACGACGTGCGCGTCTGCTATTCCTCGCAAGGACCGTCGATCGCGGGCTTGCCGCCGCAGAAGCCCGACATCACCGCCTATACGCAGTTTCTCGGCTCGAAGGTCCTGCGAGGCCCGCGTGGCTTCGAGCCGGATACGGGAACGTCGACGTCATGCGGCGTCGCATCCGGCTGCATCGCGGCGCTGCGAACCCTGCGGCCGCCAATGGCGACGGATCCGGCAACCATGATTGCGGTCTTGAAGGCGACGGCGCGGCCCCAGGGCAGCGCAGTGCCGAACTACGATTACGGCTACGGCATCGTCCGGCCGGTGGCGGCGGGGCTAAGCCTCGGCATCATTCACTGAAGCGCGCACATCGAGCGAGTTCATTGCAACTCTCTCGATTTGGTTGTAGCCCGGATGAAGCGAAGCACGATCCGGGAAACTCTCGCATGGTTCGCTATCGGCGAAATTTCGTACCCGGCGGCGCCTACTTCTTCACCGCGACGCTGGACGATCGGAGATCGTCCGCGTTGATCGACCACGTCGGGCAGCTGCGCGCAGCATTAGGACGGCCCGGACCGAAAAACCGTTCACGATCGACACGATCGTGATCCTGCCCGACCATCTCCACATCATCATGACGTTGCCGGAAAATGACTCGGACTTCTCCGGTCGATGGCGACGCATCAAGAGCCTGTTCACGCACCGGCTCGTCACTTCCGGCGTACCAGTCGCTCGCAATCATCGCGGCGAGTTCGGCCTGTGGCAGCGACGATTTTGGGAGCACACCATTCGCGACGACGCGGATTTCGAACGATGCGCCGACTATATCCATTTCAATCCCGTCAGGCACGGCCTCGTCGCGTCACCGATCGACTGGCCCTACTCTTCGCTCCATCGCTACATTCGTGCCGGCATCCTGCCCGCCGATTGGGGTGGCAACGGCAAGATCACCGGCAATTTCGGTGAACGCGGAGAGTGATCCCGGATTACGCTTGCGCTCCATCCGGGCTACGGATCCCGTCGGCGCTCTTGTAGCCCGGATGAAGCGCAGCGCAATCCGGGGTCAGACCGTCCGCATCGAACGACCGCGTGGCAGGAATCCCGGATTACGCTTGCGCTCCATCCGGGCTACAGGCCACCCCTAGCTCCGCAACCCCGGCGCCTCCTGCCCCGTACGCGCGACATATTCCGTGTAGCCGCCGCCGTATTGGTGGATACCCTCCGGCGTCAGCTCCAGCACGCGGTTCGACAGCGTCGCCAGGAAGTGGCGGTCGTGCGAGACGAACAGCATGGTGCCCTCGAAATCGGCCAGCGCCGTGATCAGCATCTCCTTGGTGGCGAGGTCGAGATGGTTGGTCGGCTCGTCCAGCACCAAAAAGTTCGGCGGATCGAACAGCATCTTGGCCATCACCAGGCGCGCCTTCTCGCCGCCCGACAGCACGCGGCAGCGCTTCTCGACGTCGTCGCCGGAGAAGCCGAAGCAGCCGGCGAGCGCGCGCAACGAGCCCTGCCCCGCGGTCGGAAACTGGTCTTCCAGCGACTGGAACACGGTGCGCTCGCCGTCGAGCAGGTCCATCGCATGCTGGGCGAAATAGCCCATCTTGACGCTGCCCCCTAGCGCCACCGTGCCCTGGTCGGGCTCGCTCGCACCGGCGACCAGCTTGAGCAGCGTCGACTTGCCGGCGCCGTTGACGCCCATCACGCACCAGCGCTCCCGGCGGCGGATCATGAAATCGAGCCCGTCATAGATGCGCTTGCTGCCATAGCCCTTGTGGACGTTCTTCAACGCGACGACGTCCTCGCCCGAGCGCGGCGCCGGCAGGAAGTCGAACGCGACGCTCTGGCGGCGGCGCGGCGGCTCGACCCGCTCGATCTTGTCGAGCTTCTTCACCCGGCTCTGCACCTGCGCCGCATGCGAGGCGCGCGCCTTGAAGCGCTCGATGAACTTGATCTCCTTGGCGAGCATGGCCTGCTGGCGCTCGAACTGCGCCTGCTGCTGCTTCTCGTTCTGCGCCCGCTGCTGCTCGTAGAATTCGTAGTCGCCGGTGTAGGTGGTGAGCGAGCCGCTGTCGATCTCGATCACCTTGGAGATCACGCGGTTGATGAACTCGCGGTCGTGCGACGTCATCAGCAGCGTGCCTTCGTAGTCGTGCAGGAATTTCTCCAGCCAGATCAGGCTTTCGAGATCGAGATGGTTGCTCGGCTCGTCCAGCAGCATGACGTCGGGGCGCATCAGGAGAATGCGCGCCAGCGCCACGCGCATCTTCCAGCCGCCCGAGAGCTTGCCGACGTCGCCGTCCATCATCTCCTGGCTGAAGCCGAGGCCGGACAGCGCTTCGCGCGCACGACCGTCGAGCGCATAGCCGTCCAGCTCCTCGAACCGGTGCTGCACCTCGCCGTAGCGCGCGATGATCTCGTCCATCGCATCGGCCTTGTCGGGATCGGCCATATCGGCCTCGAGCTCGCGCAGCTCGGCCGCGACCTCGCTGACGGGACCGGCGCCATTCATCACCTCGGCCACGGCGCTGTGGCCAGACATCTCGCCGACGTCCTGGTTGAAATAGCCGATGGTGATGCCGCGATCGGTCGAGACCTGCCCCTCGTCCGGCAGCTCCTCGCCGGCGATCATGCGGAACAGCGTGGTCTTGCCGGCGCCGTTCGGGCCGACAAGGCCGATCTTCTCGCCCTTGTTGAGGGCCGCGGAGGCTTCGATGAACAGGATCTGGTGGCCGGCTTGCTTGCTGACGTTGTCGAGGCGGATCATGGGGTCTTTTGGGGGGATTTTTGCGTTGCAGCGTCATAGGCCATACGGCCCGCCAGGGGAAGCCCAGCGGGGTACGGATTCCGCTATCCCCAACCGCGCGTAGCCGTAGTTCCGCGCCGCGCCCCCGCGCCGGAGCCGTCACGCTCCGAACGCCGCAACGCCTGCCGCGGCGGCCTGCGCGTCCTGGGTTGACTGCATGCCCGAGACGCCGATGGCTCCGATCACCCTGCCGTCGCGCAGGATTGGAAGGCCGCCCTCCAGAGGCGTCAGGTTGGTCATGCCCAGCAATCGCCAGTGAAGGCCGCCGTCCGCCAGCGCGGATTCGAACGCCCCGGTCGGCCGCCTGAAATCGACGGCGGTCTTCGCCTTCTGCTGCGCGACGAGCACGCTGCCATGCTGCGCCTGATCGAGACGGTACAGCAGGACGAGATGGCCGCCGCTGTCGGTAATGGCGATGACCATGGGCCAGCCATGACGTTGCGCTTCGGCCCGCGCCGCATCGGCCACGATCCTCGCCTCTTCGAGCGTGATCGGGGGGCCATAGAGAGGCGTCAGGGCCGCCAAAGGGACGTTTGCTGCGCAGGAAGCCGGTTTCGTCATGAGAATCTCCAGGTGATCGGGAGTCCATTCACAACACATCGCATCTATGATGATAATGACCGGCAATATGGATATATTATCTCACTTTCCGGAGGAATGACGTTGGCCTCGCTTGCAGACTACGAGGTATTTCTGGCTGTCCTCGACGAGAGAAGCCTGACGTCCGCCGCGACGCGTCTTGGCAGATCGCTGCAATCGGTGAGCCGTTCGCTTGCGCGTCTCGAAGACGACCTTGGCGTGGAGCTCGTATCGCGAACGACGCGGCGCCTAAATCCAACACAAGCGGGCCTCGAATTTGCCGATCGCATCCGCCTCGCGCTGACAACCATCGACGCCGCGCGTGAAGACCTGCTCGCCAGCAACCGGCGGCTTGCCGGCACCATCCGCGTCGGCACATCGAGCCTGTTCGGCCCCGAATATGTGACGCCCGTGCTGAGCCAATTCCTGACGCGGAATCCGGAGATCGACCTCGAACTCGTCCTGTCCGATGAGCGTGTCGATCTCGTCGCGGAGAAGCTCGATTTTGCCGTTCGCATCGGCCATCTGCCGGACTCGAACTTGCGGGTTCGCCGCCTCGGTGGACTGAGCTGGGCCGTGTTCGCTTCGCCGGTCTATCTCGCGGCCCATGGTCGGCCCGAGCGTCCGGAAGAACTATCCCGGCATGAATCCGTGTTGCGAGCCGGTGATGATGACAGATGGGTATTCGGCGACGACCGGCAGCGTATTGCAGTCCATGGTCGCTTTCGGTCGGAAAGCGCCGCGGCACGCAACGCGGCCGTCGCGTCCGGCTTTGGCATCGGGATCGCCCCGCTTTGGCAGGTCCGCAGGCTCATCGATCAGGGCATCGTCGAGCAGATCCTTGTCGGCCACGAGCCGCCACCCATCCCGCTCCAGATCGTCTGGCCCAAGCGAGGGGCCGGCGCGATGCCTCGGCGGGTTCGCACCGCCATCGAATTCGTCGTGGCGCGGCTGTCCGCCCAGCGGATATGACGACCGTCTCCCGGCGAAGACCGCGCCAGCGTCCTCAGCCGTGATCGCGCGAATTGACGTTCACGCCCGCCCCGTCAGCTTGAGCGAAGCTGCAAGGCGCAGGCTGCGCTTGCCGGCGTGACGTTTGCCGCTGCGTCCGTCAAGCGGAAGCCCTTACGAGGCAAGAAAAATGAAAAGCGCCATCGCAACAGGCACAAAAATCGCCAAAGCCAACAGCTGCCCTTTTGCGAAATCGTGAAGATCGACCGGGTCGATTGGAAAGAGACCAAGAGCACAATTCGCATAAAGGAACGAGTTCTGATCTTCACCATCCGCCGGGTGTGCAGATGGAGCCTTGTCGTCCCCCGCGTCACGAACGAGAGACGTTTGCAACTGCCCCTGGGATCTCTCGATCATCGCGTTTCTCCTCCAATCTGCAAGAGGCGCGCCGCAGTCAAGGAGTGATGCCGTGGTCCGCTGTCAGCCCTCCCGCAGGGAGGGGCGTTCAGCGTCGTCCGCTTGCAAAGCTGTACTCGACTTTCAGTTCGATGGGTCCACCGGTATCGCCAAGTTCGCGGCGGAGCTCCTCGCGCACGGCGCGGCGGGCGGCCGCCGGCAGGGATGTGAATGCTTGCCCTGCCGATCCTGCGCCTCGCTCGATTGGCTCGAAGTAAGTGTCAAAGGAAGGCAGCGTGAAAACCCTGGCCTGCAAAGTGATCTCCACATCCCTGAAATGTGCGTCCTCAAAAAGCGATTTCAATTTCATTTCATTGCCGAGCGCAAAAACGCGAGCGGCGGCCTTCGCCAGCGACGGTAGGTAGCGGGCAACCGCAAGGTTGATGCGCGTATTATAGGATCGTTCCGGCACCGTGCTGACTGAAACAGCGGTGCGCCCGCCGCGACGAAGGACCCGATGGAATTTGGCGACGCCGCGCTGCGGGTCGGGGATCCTGGCGGAAAGGACGACGATGCGGATCACCGGCATGCAGAGCGTCGATCGCGATGCCGACATCAGGAGCAGCGAAGAGCTCGTGACCCGTGCACTCGTCGCCGACCCGAATTCCTATCATGCACGTCATGCCAAGGCGCGCCTCCTCGTCGCGCAAGGCTGCGCCGAGGAGGCGCTGATCGAGGCGGAGCGGAGCCTGCGGCTGAATCCCGGCTTCATTCCGAGCTATCTTGTGCTCTGCCAGGCGAACCTCATGCTTGGGTTGGCCACGAATGCCATTGAACATGCGCGAAGGGTGAAGCGGCTGAGCCCGCCTGATCCCTACCTCTACGTATTCCACACTCAGGAGGGACTGGCGCAGATCATGCTGGGCGAGGACGATCTCGCGGTCGCCTGTCTTCGTCAGGCAGTGGCGAACAATCCGGAATTCCCGGCCGCGTCGGGCTACCTCGTTGCCGCCCTTGCGCTCAATGGAAACACCATGGAAGCGCGTGAGCAATTGGCGCGTTACCTTGCGCTACCGGACACGCGCATCAATACCGTCGCAGGCTGGCGGCGCATGGCTTATTCGCAGCACCCCGCCTATTTGGCTCTTCGGGACCGAATCTACAGCGGCCTGCAAGAGGCCGGAATGCCAACCGGCTGATCCGGCAGTTAATTCGGTGCCAAGAGCCGCCCTCTGCGAAATGCAGTTTGTTCCCTCTCGGCTCCGGGGGTATCCCCGAAACGGTATCAGCGCCGAGATCCTGATGCTAGATTTCCCGGGTCATACCGAACGGGAGGACGATATGCCTGATAGCGTCTACAAGGTCATAGAACTGGTCGGTACCAGCAGCGACTCATGGGAGAAAGCGGCCGCCAATGCGGTCGAGCAAGCTGCAAAATCTCTCCGGGATCTTCGCGTTGCAGAGGTCGTCAAGCTCGATATGCAACTGGATGACAAGGGAAAAGTTGAGGCCTATCGCGCCAAGATCAACGTATCGTTCAAGTTCGAGGGCTCCTGAACCTCAGCACCTCGCCCCCGCTTGCGGGGGCGAGGATGGCTGATTGGAAAGGGCGCGTTGCGCGGCCCGCCCCACCGGGCGGTGTGATCCATCCCGAAGTAGGCCCTAGTCCGACTAGGGCCTATGTGATGTCGTCGAATTTCGGACTCGCGCGTTGTAGCGAACGGAATGCGTCTCATTCATCCGCCCATGGTCATCGCACAGAGTGATCCTTTGGGCGGTTCAATCGCGTACCGTCCGATTCTTAAGTGCGCTACCTGGTTGGGTAGCAGAATGGTCGCAGGAGAAGCCGATCATGACTGACGATCAGGTCAATCTCGTCGTTCAGCACCTTTGCGAGCAATTGCACCTGGCGCTCCGATTGAAGAACAGCGAGGCACATCCACCAAATGCCAAGGATATTGGATTTGATGCTGCCTCTGTGAGAACTGTACTGCTGACCGGGTTGCGTTCGGCGGATGTCACGATCCGCCACGAGGCAGCCGGGGCGAGCGAAGAGCCGCCGTGGTCCTGAACGCAAAACGCGGGGCCTGCTTCACGTCGGGAAGCGGACATCCGACGTATATGAGTACATGTCCTACGCCCGCCGCATCAGCTTGAGCGAAGCCGCAAGGCGCAGGCTGCGCTTGCCGGCGAGCGCGATGCCTTCGAGCTCGCCGCTGTCTTCCGTACAGGTCCCGGAGAAACCGATCCCGACCTCATAGCCGCCGAACACGGGGTTCTCGCCCTTCGCCGGCGTGTGCTCCTGGTTCAGCATCTCGCCCTTCCAGCGGCCGTCCGCCGAGGAATAGGAGCCGAGATAGTAGAAGAACGCATCGCCGCCGAGGATGCGGCCGTCGATCAGCAGCATCACGCCGGAGAGCCCGGCCTCGACCCCGTCGAGCGCGCGCAGGCTCATCCCATAGAGCCCGTTGGCGATGCCGCCCGGCCCGATCGCGCCGCGCGGCGGCAGCGCCCCGTCGTCGAGCCGCGTCATGTTGGCCCAGAAATGAGCGCCCGGCATCGTGTTCGCACCGCCCTGAAGACGTATCTCGTTGCCGTACAACCGGCCGCGCGCCCTGATCGAGGCGACGTCGGCCCCCATCAGCGGCTTATAGGTGGGATCGAGGTTATGCCGCTCGGTGATCACTTCGGCGCTGATCTCGCCGTCACGCTCCACATAGGTGCCAAGATGCGCAAAGCCCGAATTGCCGCCCAGCATCTTGCCGTCATGCAGGCACATGATGCTGCGGCCGAACGCATCGTTGACGCCGTATTCAACCTTGTAGAGTCCGTCCAGCAATGCAATTCGCCCGCAAAATCAAAAGGAATCGCGGGTTACCTAGCATTGCTGCCGCCCCGGTTCCACCCGGCTTTTCCGCGCAGGCCCCTTAGAGACCTCGCTCTGCCATGTTGCCATTATGCCCCTGTTTTGCCCGACGGGTCAAACAGATTTCGTAAAATCAGCAGAACGGGATTTCGGCGTGATTTCAGTGCCCCGGCTACTGTGCATGGGGTTGTTTTTCGACTTTTTGTTTTGGCGGGCCTTCCCGGCGCCTCAGTGACGCTTGAAGTACTGCACCTCGCGCTCGTGCTTCTCGGCCGCCGCACGGCTCCTGAACGTGCCGAGGTTGCGGCGCTTGCCGGTCCTGGGATTCACCTTGCGTGAATAGAGGCGATATTCGCCGGATGCCAATTTGCGGATCATGATCGGGCCTCCTGCTGATCGGGGTTCAACGACCAGTGCTGGAGCTGGTTCCTGCTTGAAGGGCCCTTCGAACCCGCCGGAGCAAGCGCGCGACCAAGGGGCATGAACCAGACAGAGCCATCACCCGAAGAGCAGATCGCCGAATTCGTCACAAGCGCGGCGAAGCAGCCGCTGCTCGATGCCGCCTTCGAACTCTGGCGCTGGCGCTACCGATTGAATTCGATCGAAGGGCGTCCGACCGCCGAAGAGGTCCGCATCAATCGCACCCTCACCCCGCAGCAGATGACCGCGAAATATCGCTACGACCGCGACCATGCCCATGAGGGGCCGATGTTCGGCTACGTGAAGCGCGCCCATCCGCGTGCCGACGATGAAGCGATCCGGCAGGCCATCATCACCGCCGTCAAGTTCGAGGGCGCGACTGAAGCGCACTTCAAATGGGACGGCGATTTCTGGGCCTGCATCGTGCGCGCCGTGGCGCAGGCCGCCGCCGAGTATCCCGATTTTCTCGAGACGACCTATCGCGACGCTCGCAACAATCTCGCCTACTACATGAAGTGAGCTGCGTGCCACGTTGTCGAGCATTCTCACCTCTCCCTTCGGGAGATGTGAGTCAGAAGCACAGCGTGGTGACGAGCTTGCCCTGCTTGTCCTTGATCGCATACGGGCAGCGAATGCGCTCCAGCGCCTTCTTGGCGTCCTCATCGCCGAGCGCTGCCGCGCGCTCGTAATAGGCCTTTGCGGCGTCCTTGTCCTTGGGCCCACCGCGGCCTTCCTGGGCGAAGGCACCCATCCGCTCGAGCGCGCCGGGATGATTTTGCGCCGCCGCCTTCTCGAACAGCGCGCGCGCCGCGACGTCGTCCTTTGCGCCGCCATCGCCTTCAGACAGCATCAAGCCGAGCTGGTACTGCGCCTCCGCATTGGTCTCGGCGGCCTTGCCCAGCAGCGCGCGGGCCTGCGCGGGATCGGCCGGCGCGGCGCCACCTGCGCTGCCGATCGCGGCGAGGTTGCTGACGCCGCGGGGATTGCCGGCCTGCGCTGCCTTCTCGAACAACTTTCGCGCTTGTGCCTCGTCTTTGGCGACGCCTGCGCCGGTGCCGTAGAGCACGCCAAGCTCGACCATCGCCGCGCTCGATCCCTTGTCGGCCGCCTTGCGCCAGGCCGCGATCGCCTCCGCCGTCTGCCGATTGGCTGCATAGGCGCGTCCCAGCGCGAACATCGCGCGGCGCGAGGCGTTTGCTGCCTGCTTGCAAAACTTGATCGCGGTCGCGACGTCGGACGCAGCGATCTCCGCAACGCCCTTCACGTCGGCCGGCTTGTCGGGATCGCTGGGATCGGCCGCAACGCGGTCGCACAGGACGAGATCGGCCGACTGCGCGTGAGCTGCGAGAGGCGCGGCGAGCGCGAGAGCGATGGCAAGGAGATGAGTTCGCATGATCGCCACGTTGCGTCCCCGTCCCGGCAAATTCAAGGCTCGAGACCGGATTGGCGGAGGACAGGCACGACCTCCGGTGAGGCCAGGTAGCGGAGCAGCCGATCGGCCGCGACGGCATTGTTCGCGCTCGCGATGCAGCCGGCGGAGAAGATGGCTGGCGTTTGCAGCTCATGCGGGATCGGGCCGACCACCTCGATGCCGCCGACCTGCTTCAGCTCGCTGATCTGCTGCACGGCAAGATCGGCCTCGCCGCTGACGAGCCGCTCCGCCGTAAAACCCTGCTCGACGATGGTGGCCCTGGCGTTGATCTCGATCGCGATGCCCATCCGCACGATCAGCTGGGCGAAGTAGACGCCGCTCGCGCCCAGCCGCGAATAGGCAACGGACCGCGCCGCGAGCAGCGTCTGGCGCAGACCGGCTTCGCTGCCGATATCAGGATGCGGCTGCCCTGCCCGCACGGCAATGCCGACATAGGAGCGCGCCAGATCGGCCGCGCTTTCCGCAACCACGCGGCCCTCGCCGATCATCTCGTCGAGCCCCTCGCGCGTGAGGATCACGAGATCGGCGGCCTCGCCGCCGCGCAGCCGCTTGAGCAGGGCCAGGGTCGGCGCAAAGTCCGCATCGACATGAATGCCGCTGGCGGTCTCGAAGGCAGAGGACAGGCTGCGCATCGCGCCCGCCAGGCCGAGCGTCGAGAGCATGCGAACGTTTTCCATGTGCAATTCCTGTAGCGTTCAGGCGCGGTGCATCAGCTTGAGCGCGGCGGTGAGGCGCAAGGATCGCTTGCCGGCGAGTGCCGTCGCCTCCAGCACCGCCTCGTCGGCGTCGTAGCTGCCGGAGAAGCCGATGCCGACCTCGTGGCCGCCGAAGATCGGATCGTCCTTGGCCGGCGTGTGCTCCTGGTTGAGGATCTGGCCCTTCCAGCGGCCTTTCGCGGCGGTGTAGCTGCCGAGATAGTAGAACGCCGCATCGCCGCCGAGGATGCGGCCCTGGTTGAGCAGGATCACGCCGGTGAGGCCGCCGTCGATGCCGTCGAGCATGCGCAGATGCACCGAGTAGAGGCCATCGGCGATACCGCCTTCGCCGAGGCCGCCCGCGATCGGCACCTCGTCCTCGCTGATCGGCGTCATCACCGACTGGAACGGCACGCCCGGCAGTTCTTTCAGCTCACCCTTGAAACGATAGAGATCGCCATCGGCCCAGCCCTTCGCCAGCAGGGTCGCATCATCGGTGCCGGCCATGGCGCGGTAGTTCGGGTCGGGGTTGTGGCGGACCGTCTTGATCACGACGTCGACGCCCTCGTCGGTCTTCTCGTAGGTGCCGATATGGGCGAAGGCCGAATTGCCGCCGAGCATCTTGCCGTTGCCGGCATGCATGACGCTCCGGCCGACGGTGTCGCCGAGCTGAAACCGCACCTTGTAGAAACCCTCAAACACCAGCCGTGTCCCCGGCACCAGCGCGCATCCAGGGGCACTCTATCCCGCTTTCGACGGCGGTGGACAAGTTTCGCGCGGCACAGCCCCGCACGTCACGGGATTGCTGTCATCAGAATGCAAAAATCCGCCGGAGCCTTGCAGCTCCGGCGGATTGAGCGCCAACCCGGGCCAGCCCCCCAGCCCGGGCCGGGAGATCTTAGGCCGCGGCCTTCTTGTCGGTCGGCACGGACGAGATCGTCTTCAGGATCTGCGAAGCGATCTGGTAGGGGTCGCCTTGCGAGTTCGGACGACGGTCTTCCAGATAGCCCTTGTAGCCGTTGTTGACGAAGGAGTGCGGAACGCGGATCGAAGCGCCGCGATCGGCAACGCCGTAGCTGAACTTGTTCCACGGCGCGGTCTCGTGCTTGCCGGTCAGACGCTTGTCGTTGTCCGGGCCGTAGACGGCGATGTGGTCCATCAGGTTCTTGTCGAAGGCAGCCATGAGCGCCTCGAAGTACTCCTTGCCGCCGACCGTACGCATGTACTCGGTGGAGAAGTTGGCGTGCATGCCCGAGCCGTTCCAGTCGGTGTCGCCGAGCGGCTTGCAGTGGAATTCGATGTCGATGCCGTACTTCTCGGTGAGGCGCAGCATCAGGTAGCGGGCCATCCACATTTCGTCAGCGGCCTTCTTGGAGCCCTTGCCGAAGATCTGGAATTCCCACTGGCCCTTCGCGACTTCCGCGTTGATGCCTTCATGGTTGATGCCGGCAGCGAGGCAGAGGTCGAGATGCTCTTCGACGATCTTGCGGGCGACATCGCCGACGTTCGAGTAGCCGACGCCGGTGTAGTACGGACCCTGCGGAGCCGGATAGCCGGCCTCGGGGAAGCCGAGCGGGCGGCCGTTCTTGTAGAAGAAGTATTCCTGCTCGAAGCCGAACCAGGCGCCGGCATCATCGAGGATGGTGGCGCGCTTGTTGGAGGCGTGCGGGGTCTTGCCATCGGGCATCATGACTTCGCACATCACGAGCACGCCGTTGGTGCGCGCGCCGTCCGGGAAGACGGCGACCGGCTTCAGCACGCAATCGGAGCTGTGGCCTTCGGCCTGCTGGGTGGAGGAGCCATCGAAGCCCCAGAGCGGAAGCTGCTCGAGCGTCGGGAACGACGCGAATTCCTTGATCTGAGTTTTGCCGCGCAAGTTCGGAGTCGGCGTATATCCGTCGAGCCAAATGTACTCGAGCTTATACTTGGTCATTGAGCCTCTCTGTAGATGATGCGAAAGGTTGGGGGCCCTGGGGCCCCCGCACGTTTGTACCCGGCCATCATCGGCCGGCGCTTTACAAGCATTTAACGTGCCAAAAGGCCGCAGTACCGGGGGTGTTCCACGGCAGCCGGCCCCTCCCCGACACCGGCAAACCATCCACAGCGGCCTGCGTCATAGCCGCGCACCTTCGCGTGAAGCTGCACCGCAAAAATCCCGCGAAAAACGCCTGATTCTGGAGCAGCAACCAGGTTGCCCGAACTTGCCGATGAAACGCGCATCAACGTCGAGTAATTTTCGCAAAGCATTCCGCCCCTGCCTAGCAACCTTTGGAATGGCCTAGGCGTTAGTCATCTGCACGGTGCCTTGGGGGATGCAGACGGCTGCCTGCCTACAAAATAGGCCGCAACTGATCTCCTTTTCAGCACTTTCCAATTCGGGATGCGCGGCCGATATGGGGATTCCAGTAACCACAATCGAACGAGTCGGGCGCACCATGGAGGCCAAGGCGCTTCGACCAAGGAGAATCGCAATGATGAACAATGGTCTGAGTCACGGATCTGCAAAGATCTACCAATTCCCTGTCGGGGGCCGCGCGGCTCTCGCCGGACGCCGCTATGGCGAGACCCGCTTCCCCGCCGATCAGGCTTCGCTTCCCGCGAACGTCTCGATCTGCAGCGACAGCTGGTACCACCAGGACGCGGTCGACGAAGCCAAGCCCAAATGGGAACGCTAATGCCAGCTGCTGGTTTGAAAGCGCCGGGCTCTCGCAAGCAGCCGGTAGCAGTTTAAAAAAGGGTCGAAACAACGGTGTTTCGGCCCTTTTTGATTCGTGTTGGCCCCCCATTAGATCCCGGGCTTTTCGATCACCGCGCAGGCCGTGACCGGCCGCTTCAGATGCTTGACCGTGGTCGTTCCGGTCTTGCCGATAACAAGCGTGATCCCTGCCCCCGAATAGCGCGCGCCCGAGACCGACAGCCGCTTGGCGAGCGTGACGGGTTCGCCGTCGATCTGGAGGAAGGCGCGCTTGTCGTAGTCATAAAATCCCACGATGAACTGGGTACCGTCGGCGCAGCGATAGGTCCGGAAGGTCTGCGCATCGGCCTGCCGCGCACTGAGAATTCCGACCGCCAGCATGGTGATCGTCAAAACAATGGCCTTGTGCCGGCCCATGATCGCCCCCTGTAATGGACTTGAAGGACGCCGTAGTGCGTCCAGTGGAACCATAACCCAAGCCGATCTGATGCAAGACTCTTCCCTAAAAGACTCCCCTGCCCGCCACCTCGCCCTGCAAGGCGCCAGTAATTTTCGCGATCTCGGCGGCTATCGGACCGCCGACGGCCGCACCACGCGCTGGCGGCACATCTTCCGCTCCAATCATCTCGGGCAGCTCACCGCAGCCGATGTCGAGATCGTCCGCGCGCTCGGTGTCAGAAGCGCATTCGATTTTCGCGGTGTCGAGGAGCGCGCGGCCGGCGTCTGCGTCGTCAACGAGATCACGGTTTATTCGCTGCCGATCGAGCCAACCGTCGTCGCCGCGCTGCGCGCCGAGATCGCGAGGGGGACACTGACCGCACCGGTCGCGCTCGAGCTGATGCGCGAATCCTATCGCAACTATGTTCGCCACAACACGCATAGCTTTCGCGCGCTGTTCGGCCATCTGCTCGAAGACCGCGCGCCGCTCGTGATCCATTGCACCGCCGGCAAGGATCGCACCGGCTTTGCCAGCGCGCTGATCCTGCATGCGCTGGGCGTCGCCGACGACGTCATTGCCGAGGACTACCTTTTGACCAACCGCCACTACAAGCGCGCCCCGTCGAACGCCGTCGATCTTCCCGCCGACGTTCTCGACGCGATCGGCTCCGTCGAATCCTCGTACCTGGCGGCAGCGTTCGAAGCCGTCGGGCGCGACTATGGCGATCTCGAAACCTACTTGCGCGATGGGCTCAAGCTCGGCACAGCAGAGCGAACCGCACTGAAGGCGCTCTATCTGCAAGCGTAGCGGCTGCGCCGGGAGAACGATGATGCAAGGCAAGGTTCTGGTCGTCACCGGCGTGCTCGGCGCGCTTGGCAAAGTGGTTGCCGAAGTCGCACAGTCTCGCGGCGTACTCATCGCCGGGATCGATCATGCGCCCTCGCAACTGCCGGCAACGCCCCAGCGCATCGAGATCGGCGACGTCGATCTGTCCGACGCAGCGCAGGCGAAGACCGCGATCGATGCCGCGGCGAAGCATTTCGGCCGGCTCGACGGGCTGATCAACATCGCCGGCGGCTTCGCCTTCGAGACCGTCGGCGACGGCGACGTCACGACGTGGCAACGCATGTATGCGCTGAACGTGCTGACGGCGCTGAGCACTTCGCGCGCGGCGCTGCCGCATCTCGCCGCCTCCGGCGCCGGCCGCATCGTCAACATCGGCGCAATGGGCGCGCTCCAGGCCGGCAACGGCATGGGCCCCTATGCCGCCTCAAAGGCCGGCGTACATCGCCTCACCGAGGCGCTCGCCAATGAGTGGAAGGGCAAGGTCACCGTGAACGCGGTGCTGCCCTCGATCATCGACACCAAAGCCAACCGTGCCGACATGCCGAAGGCGGACTTTTCCAGGTGGGTGACGCCGCAGGAGCTCGCGGAGGTGATCCTGTTCCTCGCCAGCGATGCCGCCAGCGGCATCACCGGCGCGCTGATCCCGGTCGGCGGGCGGGTGTAGCTGCGTTCAGATCGAATCGTCCGGGGCCGGCTCGGATTCAATCGGAGCCGAGAAGGCTCTAGACTGCACGCAACTGATTCTCCGATCGGACCACCCGTGGAAACCGCGCTCTACCTGCCCGTCAAACGCTTCCTCGAAGAGCTCGGCTTCACCGTCAAGGGCGAGATCGGCGGCTGCGATCTCGTCGGCCTCAGCGCCGGCGATCCGCCTGTCGTGGTGATCGGCGAGCTCAAGCTCGCCTTCAATCTCGAGCTGATCCTGCAGGCGGTCGACCGCGCGCCGGCGGGCGACGAGGTCTGGATCGCCGCAAAAATGTCCGCGCGTGGCAAGGGACGCGAGAGCGATGCGCGCTACCGCAATCTCTGCCGCCGCCTCGGCTTTGGCATGCTGGGGGTGACCGACCGCGGCCAGGTCGAGGTGCTGGTCAAGCCGCCGACGGCGGCCCCGCGTCGGGAACCGAAAATTCGCTCACGGCTCGTTGCCGAGCATCAGCGCCGTCAGGGCGATCCGGTGCTCGGCGGCAGCACGCGCGCGCCGATCATGACGGCCTACCGGCAGCAGGCACTGGCTTGCGCATCGGAACTCGCGACAGGCCCGCGGCCCGTCCGCGAGCTGCGTGTGCGCTGTCCCGATGCCGGCAAGATCTTGCTTAACAATGTGTATGGCTGGTTTGAGCGCGCCGAACGGGGAATCTACGGGCTCACCGAGGCCGGACACGCCGCGCTGAAGCGCTGGCCGCAGCAAAGGGTCGAGGCCGATGCCGGTGCTCCGTCACCACCCTGACGCCGGATCGATGCAAGTGGTGAATAGCTGAGATGCCACACCAAATTCATATTGCAATGCAACATATGCAGCACTAGGTATCCCGGATCGAAATGAGGCTACCATGAGCGCAGACTGGAATACCAAATACGGCACGCGGCGCGTGCGTCACGATCCGCCGACCCTGGACGAGGCGATCTTCGCCGCCGTCGGAATTACCGACGACCAGGAGCAGCAGGCCGAGATCGCCGCAGCTCTGATGGGGATGCCGCTCGATGTCGTCCAGGCCGAGGTGAAGAAGCAGGCCCGCACCAACAGCCGCATCACCGCAACGCGCGTGATCGCCGGCGAGCAGGGCGCGCAGCGCTCGGTGGTGGTCGAACGCCGCGTCGTTCGCCGCTTCAGCACCGCTACGCGCACCGGTACCTGAGCGTTTATCTTTCGATCCGAAATAAAAAGCGGACCGGTTTTACCGGTCCGCTTTTTGATTCCAGTCCGCTTCTGAACTAGGCGGCGCGATTGCCGTACATGCTGGAGATGATCTTCCAGCAGGTCGAGTTGAAGCTAAGCAGCGCGCGGCCTGCCGTGAACGGCGCTGCCGCGAGATCCGCCAGTTCGGCCTCGGGCGTCTTGGCGAGATCGATCGTTCCGGTCGATTCGCCGTGACGGAAGGCCAGATGCGCGCCGAACTTCTTGGCCAGTGCCCGCATCGCGTGATTCTCGGCACCGGTGGTGATGCGCAGCTGCTTGTAGCCCTTCCAGCGCGCCTCCGCGATCAAGCGGCGGAATAGCACGGTGCCGACGCCCTGGCGGCGTGCCGAGGCTTCCACGCTGAAAGCGACCTCGGGCAGTGAACCATCTTCCGGCGGATGCAGTTCCGCCGCACCGCGAACCATGCCGTCGACGATATAGGCGACGATGACAGTGCCATCCTCGGCACAGCGGGCGGCGTAACGCTCGATGAAGCTGTCGTCGAGAAAGCCGTTGAAACGGTCATGCCGGCTTTCGGCATCGAGTCTCAGCAGGTGATCGCGCAAAAGCGGCAATTCTTCCTGCTGGATCAGGGTCCGCACATAGCCCGGAGCCGTGCGGACAGTCGCTTGAAGTACCACGTCAAAACTCCTCTTGGTGTCCCTCGAGGAGGCGTTCGAATCCCTAGGCCCCCTATATTGTGCATCGCAATATGATTTTCAAGACGGGAACCTGCCCAACTTAGTGGCATCGGAAGCGACTATTTCGTTAACAAAATCAAGGCCCCGTAGTCTTACAGGACCAGCTGCGTCTGGGTCACCACAGCCACCAACTTCCCGTCCTCAGTCTCCAGCCGGGTGGTCCAGACCTGGGTCCGCCGGCCCCGGTGGACCGGGGTGGCAGTGGCAATCACCGTGGCCCCCTCTCTGGCCCCACCGATGAAATTGGTCTTGCTCTCCAACGTCGTGGTGCCCTTGGCATCCTCGGGCAGATTGATCACGGTCGCCGCGGCGCCGACGGAATCGGCCAGCGCCATCACCGCGCCGCCATGGATGGTGTGGTGCAGGGTGCAGAGATCAGGCCGGACCGTCATCCGCGCCACCACGCGGTCCTTCTCGGCTTCGACGAATTCGACGCCTTTGAGCTCGGCGAACGGCATCTTCATCGCTTTAAGTTTCTCGAGCGGCGTCATCGGATCTCCTCCCAATTCCTTGTGTTGTCAGGGTGAATTGCTTCGCGCGGCAAAGCAATGACGTCCGAGGTAATGGCCGCCGTGACATCGCCTGCAACGTTTGCGCATATGGTGCACCATGCGCCACTACCCACCCCGCCGCATCGTCTGCCTGACCGAAGAGACGGTCGAGACACTCTACCTGCTCGGCGAGCAGGACCGCATCGTCGGCGTTTCCGGCTACGCCGTCCGTCCGCCCCAGGTGCGCCGTGAGAAGCCGCGGGTGTCGGCCTTCGTCTCCGCTGACATCCCGAAGATCCTGGCGCTGGAGCCGGATCTGGTGCTGGCCTTCTCCGATCTTCAGGCCGGCATCGTCGCCGATCTCGTCCGCGCCGGCATCGACGTCCACGTCTTCAATCAGCGCGATGTCGCCGGAATCCTGGCGATGATCCGGATGCTGGGCGCGCTGGTCGGCGTGGCCGAACGCGCGGACCAGCTCGCGCAAGGCTTCGAGCAACGCCTGGCGACGATCGCGGCAACGCCTCGCCCCTCGCCTCGACCAAGGGTCTATTTCGAGGAATGGGACAATCCGTTGATCTCGGGCATCGGCTGGGTGTCCGAGCTGATCGAGATCGCCGGGGGCGTGGATGTCTTCCCGGAACTGCGACATCGGCAGGCGGCAAAGGATCGAATCGTTTCGACGGAGGCGGTGCGCGAAGCCGCACCCGACATCATCCTCGCCTCATGGTGCGGCAAGAAGGTCGTCCCTGCCCGCATCCGCGCACGCGATGGCTGGAGCGCGATCCCCGCCGTACGCAGCGACCGCATCGTCGAGATCAAGTCGCCGATCATCCTGCAGCCGGGACCGGCGGCACTGACGGACGGGCTCGACGCAATCGTGACGGCGTTGTGGGGCGAGCGCATGTCCGACCAGACCGCGGGGTTCTTGGAAGCATTCTAGTTGCGGGTCATTCTGATCGACGACAAATAGAGCGTGCTGCCCTGCGCCGACCGTTTCCTGGAATGGCACGTGACGCACATCTATCATCGCATCTTCGACGAATTCAGCATTCTCGACGCGACGAACACATCGCGGGCGGACGAGTTTGCCAAGATCGTGCGGTGGCTGGAGTTTCCCGGATGCCTGTTCCAGCGCAACGATCTCGTTCTCGATAGCGAGATACGTTCCGAGGGCGTGATCAAGCCCGGGCTGTACGTTTCGGTCGTGCTGAAGGGCGCCGGCATGGGCGGACCGCTCAACGGCGTCGAGCGAACGCGCTACTCGGATAATTCGATCGTCGTGATGGGCCTGCGCACACCGTCGCACTGCGGTGGACAGGCGGCCCGGGGGACGTACATGTTCGCGGCCGGCCTCGCCTTTCCCTATTCCTCGATCGAACGGCTGGGGCTGCAGCGCGAATTCCTTGACCTGTTCGCGCAGGCCGGCTCCGACCAGTTCGCGATTTCGTTGAAGGCCCCCGCACGAATTCTGGCGATGGCGACGGAAATGCTGACTCCAACGGTGCGTGGGCGCGTGGAAGAACTGTTGCTGTCCGCACATGCGCTGGAAATCCTTGTGAGAGTGATTTCCATGGCCGGAGCCCGCGCGATCGCAGACCCCGTGGGCGACATCAAGCGGCGGCGCCTACGCGCCGTGCGCGACGCGATCGACGCAGATCTGCGGCGGTCCTGGACGATCCCGCAACTGGCACGCGAGGCCGGCATCAGCCGCCGTTCCTTCAACACGCACTTCCGCCGTGTCTTTGGCATGAGCGCTGCGGACTATTTGCGGACGCGGCGTCTCGAAGCGGCCAAGGACGCGATCATCGAGCAAGGTGTCTCGATCAACGAGGCAGCCTATCTTGCCGGTTACGGCAACCCGGCCAATTTCGCGACCGCCTTTCGCAAACATTTCGGGCAGGCTCCAAGTCGCATTCGCGCGCTGAAGCATTGATCGGCATTCGCCCTCCCGATGCCGCGAGGCTGCAGATCGATCCAGCCAGCCCGGTGCTGCGACGAAATGTCTTGCCGGCCAATCTGGAACTTGTCGACAAGCGATCAAAGGATTTTTGCGCACACGCAAAGGCGGCACTGCACGGATTCGGCACCTAATCGCCCCGGACTTGGAATGGCGTGGACAGGTTTGGGGCAATGGAATTTCGAACGCTGAAGAATGAGAAGCGGCTGACTGCAATGACGCTTGCCGGACTTGCGATGGTGGCAATGACGAAATCGCCCGCGCAGGCTCAGAATGCCGGAGGCACCCTGCCGCCCGTCACGGTCGACGCGCCCAAGCCCGAGCGCGCCCGCGCCAAGCCGGTCCGATCGACGAGCCCGGCTCGCGCAACGCGCACCGTCGCGCGGCGCGCCCCCGCAGCCACGCAACAGGCCGTGCCTGCCGTCTCCGGAGGCGAGAAAGGCAATGGTCCGGTGACCGGCTATCTCGCAAGTCAGAGCATGACCGCGACCAAGACCGACACGCCGATCCTGTCGACCCCGCAGTCGATCTCGGTCGTGACCAAGGACCAGATCGAGGCGCAGGGCGCGCAGAACGTCAGCGAGGCGCTGCGCTATACGCCGGGGGTCACGGTGGTGAGTTTCGGCGCCAACGCCTTCTTCGACACGTTCAAGCTCAGGGGGTTCGAAGCGCCGCGCTACCTCGACGGCCTCCGCCTGCCGGCGGACACCACCACTTTCGCCGTGCCGCGCATCGAGACCTATGGCCTGGAGCGCCTCGAAGTCCTGAAAGGCCCCTCGTCCGGTCTCTACGGTCAGTCCGATCCGGGCGGCCTGCTCAACATGGTCAGCAAGCGCCCGACCGCGACCCCAACGAATGAGATCGTCGGAAGCTTCGGATCGTTCGAGCGCTTCCAGGGCGCGTTCGATATCGGCGGCCCGATCGACAAGGACGGACAGTACCTTTACCGCATCGTCGGCCTCGGCCGCGACAGCAACACGCAGACCGACTTCGTTCAGGACAACAAGCTGTTCATTGCACCGAGCTTCACCTATCGCCCGGATGCGGACACGAGCTTCACCATGTTGTCGCAGTACCAGAAGGTCGACAACAAGGGTTATCAGCAATACGTGACCGGACAGGTCTCGTTCCTGCCCAATCCGAACGGCCACATTCCCTACAGCCGCTATCTCGGCGAGCCCTCGATCGACGGCTATCATCTCGAGCAATTCATGCTCGGCTACGCGTTCGAGCACCGCTTCAACGACATGTTCCAGATCCGGCAGAACCTGCGTTACACGGAGGTGACCAACGATCTCGCTTCGGTCCGCACCGAAGGCATGGTGACCGATCGCCTCGTTGCCCGGACCTACAACTACGTCAAGGCGAGCGCCGCCAATGTCGCAGTGGACAACCAGATCCAGGCCGACTTCGCGACCGGACCGCTCACCCACAAGGTCCTGCTCGGCATGGACTATTTCAACCTTTGGTCCAATACCGACTATCGCACGACCGTTATCGCTCCGATCGACGCATATAGCCCCGCCTATGGCGCGGCTGTGCCGTCGTTCTCGTCCCTTGCGCCCTTCATTCTGCGCAGCGACAGCCTGAAGCAGGCGGGTCTTTATATCCAGGATCAGGTCAAGCTCGACCGCTTCACTCTGACCCTGAGCGGGCGGCAGGACTGGACGAGTTCAGGTTTCCAGAGCCTGGCATTCTATCCGCCGGCCGGCATCTACAATCGCGACGACTCCGCGCAGACCGGGCGCGTCGGCTTGAGCTATCTGTTCGACATCGGGCTTGCGCCTTACGTCAGCTACTCGACGTCGTTCACCCCCAATCTGGGCGCAGACCTCACGGGCAATTCGTTCAAGCCGACCACGGGCGAAAACATCGAGGGCGGCGTCAAGTTCATGCCGGTCGGATCGAACTTCATGGTCACCGCAGCAATCTTCGACACCAAGCAGAAGGACGTGCTGACCACGAGCCCGATCAATCCCTTCTTCAGCGTTCAGACCGACGCCGTACGGGTCCGCGGCTTCGAGCTCGAGGTCAAGGGCAATCTCACCCGCGAGTTCGAAATCACCGGCGGCTACGCCCATCTCGATCCGAAGGTCACCCAGAGCATCGCGGGCTATGCCGGCAAATACATGATCAATACAGCGCTGGACCAGGCTTCGCTTTGGGGCAAGTACACTTGGTATGACGGCCCGCTCGCAGGCTTCGGCATAGGCGCCGGCGTCCGCTATGTCGGAGACACCTATGGCGACAATTTCAACACATTCGTCGTCCCGTCCTACACACTGATCGATGCAAGCGCGAGCTACGACTTCGCCTATCTCCGGGCCGACTGGAAGAACTGGAAGGCCCAGATCAACGTGACAAACCTGACCAACAAGTATTATGTCGCCTCGTGCTTCACAGGTCTGGCCTATTGCGGTTTCGGCAACGCGCGCACGGTGCTCGGTACCTTGAAATACACGTGGAACTGAGAAGAGCTGGAACTGGCTTTGACGGCAGCGACAATATCTCTCCGACGATGGGGCTTCGTCCACAAATGGTCGAGCCTCATCTGCACCCTGTTCATGCTGCTCCTGTGCGTTACCGGGCTGCCGCTGATCTTTCACGACGAGATCGACGATCTCCTGCACGATCAGGTCAAGCCAGCGGAGGTGCCGCCCGGGACACCGCAGGCCAACCTCGATTCCCTCCTCGCCAATGCGCTCGCCAGCGCGCCCGGCAAGGTGCCGCATTTCCTGGTCTGGGATCGGGATGATCCCAATGCCATGGTCGTCAGCGTGGGCCCGTCGATCACCTCCGACCCGTCGAAGAATACGCTGGTCCGGATGGACCTCCACACCGGCGCGTACCTCGATGCTCCCGACGTTACCGGCCGCTTCACCTACATCATGCTGAAGCTGCACACCGACATGTTTGCAGGGCTGCCCGGGAAACTGTTTCTCGGCCTGATGGGGATCCTGTTCTGCGTCGCGATCATCTCCGGTATCGTGGTCTATGCCCCATCGATGCGGAAGCTGAGCTTCGGCACTTATCGCGCACGCCGGACCCGCATCGTCCGCTGGCTCGACGTCCACAACCTCGCCGGCATCCTGCTGGTGGCCTGGACGCTGGTGGTCGGCTTCACCGGCGTCATCAACACCTGGGCCGATCTCGTCCTGAAGCTCTGGCAGTTCGGGCAGCTGTCCGAAATGACGGCCCAATACAGCGGTCGATCGGTTCCGGCAAAGCTGACCCCTGTCAATGCCGCGGTCGCGGTCGCCTCTCAGGCCGTCCCGGGGATGACACCGAGCTTCGTGGCGTTCCCCGGCACGATCTTCAGCAGCAAGAGCCACTATGCGGTCTTCCTGCATGGCAACACGCCGTTGACGTCGCGGCTGCTCAAGCCGGCATTGATCGATGCCGAGACCGGAAAGCTGACCGACACCCGCGACATGCCCTGGTATGTCTCCGCTCTCTTCATCTCGCAGCCGCTGCATTTCGGCGACTATGGCGGGATGCCGCTCAAGATCATCTGGGCCGTGCTCGACGTGCTCACCATCATCATTCTCGGCACGGGCGTGTATCTGTGGCTGCGCCGGCGCAAGGCTGGCGTGACGGTGGAGCGGAGCATCGCAAGCGCTTCCAGCGTCGAAAACGCGGCACTGACATCCCCATGAGTACACATCGGGTCGTCCATCGCTCCCTGGCGCAAATCTTTGCCGCGCCGACCATCGTCGCCCTGGTCAGCACCGCGGGCCTGATCAGCGCACTTGTCGGCGACGGCTGGTGGGACACAATCTCATGGACGGCACTCGGCATTCCGCCGCTGCTCTATCTCGTTTTCCTCTGGCGGCGGAAACCGCGCTGAACCGCGGCAGCGCCACCGTTCCGGAACAGAGTCGTGCTGCAATGGTCTTTCGCAACGTGGCAATCAAGGACATCGACGTGACCGGACACATCCAGATGGGCGGCCCCGCGCACGACGCCTGGGCCTGGTTCGTTGCAGCCGTCGCACGCTGCTATCAACGGCCCGAAAGCGTCATCCGGCGCATGCTGCGCTACAGTGCGGCGAAGGGCCATGATGCATTCCTGAACAAGCTCGCGGGCGATCCCGCCTATTTCGGGCGGCAGCTCGTGCTGCCGCGCCACGGCGCCAAATTGTCGAACCTGCCGCTCCGACGGGAGTCACAACAGGCCGCCGCCTTGTTACCCCTGCTTGCAAAGGACGCCCTCGAGACAGGAGCTCCCGATCCGCTCCGCGGTCTCTTCGTCGCTTCAAGGCTTCCGGAGCGGCGCCGCCGCGCCAAACGATTGCCGGCAACCGATCGCGTCACCGCATTGGCGATCTGACATTCATCGTCGCCGCGTCGCGCACATAGGCGTCGACCTTCACCTCATCCCGTGTTCCCTCCCAGCACAAACGCCGGGCGCGCGTAAGCAAGACGCTCGATTGCCGCGTCGCTAGCCTCTGATCCGACGAAACCTTCGCAACCCAGGGGCCTGTCCATGCGCAATCGTCTGATCCTCAACTGCTTCTCGATGAACGTCGTCTCCCACATCTATCACGGACTGTGGCGCCACCCCGACAGCACGCAGATGCATTTCGACAAGCTCAGCACCTGGATCGAGCTGACCAAGCTGCTCGAGCAAGGCTGCTTCGACGCGCTGTTCCTCGCCGACGTCATCGGCATCGACCCGGCCTACAAGGGATCGTGGGACACCTACATCAGGGAAGGCTTGCAGATCCCCTGCAACGATTCCGCCGCGCTCTCCGCGGTATTGATCGGCGTCACCGAGAACCTCGGCCTCACCTTCACCAGCTCCATCATGTCGGAGCATCCATTCAGCTTCGCCCGCCGGCTATCGACGCTGGATCATCTCAGCAATGGGCGCATCGGCTGGAACATCGTCACCAGCGTCAGCCACAACGCCGCGCAGAATTTCGGCTTCGACGAGATCATTCCGCATGACGAGCGCTACCGGCGCGCCGACGAATACATGGAGGTCGTCTACAAGCTCTGGGAAGGCTCGTGGGACGAAGGCGCAGTGCTCGGCGACAGGGAGAACGGCGTCTATGCCGACGCCAGCAAGATCCACCGCATCTACCATTCCGGCGAGCGCTACCGGGTGCTGGGGCCGCATCTCTGCTCGCCCTCGCCGCAGCGTACGCCGGTGCTCTACCAGGCCGGCGCCTCGCCGGTCGGTCAGTCCTTCGCCGCGCGCAATGCCGAAGGGACCTTCGTGCTCTATCCGACCATCGAAGGCGCGCGCAAAGGCATCGCGGCGACCCGCGCCGTCGCGTCAGCCAACGGACGGCGGCCGGAGGACCTGAAATTCATCCAGGGCTTTTCCTTCGTCGTGGGGAGCACGGAGGAGGAAGCGTGGCGCAAGTCCGACGAGATCGACAAGGGCGTCAGCTATGACGGCCTCGCCGCACATATCAGCCGGGACATGGGCATCGACCTCGGCATGCTCGACCGCGACATGCCGATCGAACAGGCCAACATCGAGGGCCTGCGCGGGTTCATCAGCATGTTCGAGGCCAGCAATCCCGGCAAGAAGGCGCGCGTCCAGGACCTCGCCTACGCGCTGTCCTATAACAGCCGGATCGTCGGCACGCCCGAGAGCATCGCCGACCAGCTCGAAGCCTGGCAGGATGCGGGCGTCGACGGCATCAACATGATCTGCCAGTATTTTCCAGGCTCCTATCGCGACTTCATCGAGCACGTCATCCCGGTGCTGCAGAAGCGCGGCCTCGCCCAGCGCGAATACGCGCCGGGCACGTTGCGCGAAAAGATGTTCCCCGGCAGCGGCGGCCGGCTGAACGACCGCCACCCCGCCGCGCGCTATCGCGGCGCCTTCAAGGGCGGTGGCGAGAAGAGCGCGGGCAGCACCGGCGTCAAATGGCAGACGGAACGCGCATGAGGAACGAGACTGTCATGGACCGCTCCGAGCCGCCCTTCGACGCGATGTCGAGGGCCAACGCCTTCAAGTCGGGCATGCGGAGATTTGCCTCCGGCGTCGCGCTCATCACGAGCGCCGCCGCCGGACAGCGCGCCGGGCTGGTTGCAACCGCGATCAGCTCGGTCAGTACGGCGCCGCCGACCCTGCTGGTCTGCATCAACAGGAGCGCCTCGGCGCATGACGTCATCGATCGGTCCGGCGTCTATGCCGTCAACCTGCTGGCCGCCGCCGACCTCGAACTGGTCGATGTCTTTTCAAAATCGGCGCGCCGCGCAGAGCGGTTCACGTCCGGCGATTGGCAGGCGCTGATATCAGGCGCGCCCGTGCTGGCTTCGGCGCTCGCCGCGTTCGACTGCAAGGTGGTGCAGCGGCTGGCCTACGAGACCCACACCATCTTCCTGGGCGAGGTCTTGCAGGTCTCCCTCGCCGAGCAGGACGTCGATCCCCTGCTCTACATGGACAGCGCATTCAGGCGGCTGGAGCGGGCCGCCTGACGAAACGCCGGCGGTTCACGCGCCCTCGCTGCGATATTCCCGCGGCGTCTTTCCGAACCGCTGGCGAAATGTCCGGCTGAAATGCGAGAGGTCGTTGAAGCCCCAGCGCAAGGCGATCTCGGTCACCGTCTCACTGTCCGCCTTCCGCTTCACGAAATCCCTGGCGCAACGCTCGAGGCGCTGCTCCAGGACCAGGCGGCCGAACGAGCGACCGCCCTCCTCCAGCACCTTGTGGAGATAGCGCACGGAGATGCCGAAATGGGCGGCGACCTTGGCCGGCACCAGCTCGGGATCGGCGACGTTGGTCTCGATGTGAGAGACCAGCGAGGCACATAGCGCCTGCCGCGCGGAGCCTTTCGCCATCTCCTGGGCAGTCTGCGTCGCACCGAGCGACATGGCCACGAGCTCGACCATGCTGCTGCTCAACGTCGCACCGGTCGGCGACAGCCCCTCCACATTGCGGACGATCGACTTGAGCAGATCGATGGCGACCGTGCTGATGCCGCCATTGTCGGCGACGATCGTGGCCGTCGCCTTGTCCGGATTGCGGAGCAGCGGACGCAGCAGATGCCGCGGAATCCGGAACGAGTACTGCTCCCAATCGTCACTGCAGTAGTCGTTGAGATAAGGCTCCGTCGAATCCACGATCGAGAACTCGCCGGGATTGAGCAGCGCGGCACGACCGCCCTGCTGCATGCAGCACTGTCCCCGGAGCTGGAGATTGAGGAAATAGACTTCGGTCGGCATGCGGCTGATCTCGGAGCGCCCGCGATAGATCTTCTGACGGCCGGACGAGATGGTGGTGACGTTGATCGTCGAAAGCGGATGGGCGGTGACACGCCCGGCAAAGCCGCCCGCCGCGGGCTCACGCACCGGATTGAGCGCGATATAGGCCTCGCAGAGGACCTCTCTCCAATAGCTGAACTGATCCCGCTCGGGCAGATCGTTCGTGGTCCAGGTCTCCATGGCAAATCCTCGACACAGAGTGAGACTGGCCTCTGAAAAAGCACTTTCCATGCCAGAACGGCAACAGCCTGCAGCACAAACATTCGGCAACCGATGAGACAGAAAGGCTGCCCGATACGGCCTGTTCACTGTCAGCACAAAGCCCGGGCGCTGTCGGGCAAGACCGTCGTTGCGCCCGCGCTTAGCCTTCCTTCCGTCAATCGAGGCGCGCCGTGAGACGGCGGCGCGTCGACATCTCGACGTCTTGAGGAGGAAGCCATGCCTATCGATTTCACGCTCAGCCCGGAACAGGCCGCGCTTCGCGAAGGCGCACGCAGCTTCGCCAACACCGTGCTGAAGGACGTCCGGCCGACGATCCGCCAGTACAGCAGGCCGGACGAGCGCTTCTATGCAACGCGGCCGTTTCACAAGAAGGCGGTCGAAGCCGGCTTCGTCAAGGGACTGTTTCCGAAGGAGGTCGGCGGCACCGACGTTCCCGCACTCGACTTCGCCATCGCCGCCGAAGAGCTGGCTGCGGTCGACGTCAACGTACCCAGCACGCTGCTCGGGACCGGCCTCTGCGTCAAACCCATCGTGTTCTTCGGGACCGAAGCGCAGAAGAAGCGCTTCCTGCCCGACTTCATCGAGGATGGAACCCGGCTCGGCGCGCTCGCCTTCACCGAGGTGACGGGCGGTGCAAACTTCGATGCGCCCGATCCGCGCTTCGGCGTGAAGACCTTTGCCAGGCGCGAGGGCGACGAATGGGTCATCAATGGCGAGAAGCACTACACGACCAATGGGACAGGCTGGGACGGCAAGAACTGCCATCTCTATGCCGTGGTGTGCCGGACCGATCCGAGCAAGGGTGCGCAGGAGTCGCTAGCCGTCATCATGGTGCCGGGCAACCTGCCCGGCATGCAGGTGACGGGAATTCTGGACACGGCAGGCCACCGTGCAACGATCTCGCCGCGGATGAAGTTCGAGAATGTCCGCGTCCCCGCCGACAACATCATCGGCAAGCCTGGCGACGGGGTCAAAATCGTCTCCACCAATTTCGCGTGGACTGCCGCGCTGATCGGCGCCGCCTGTGTCGGCGTAATGCGCGCCGCCTTCGATCATGCGCTCGCCTTCGCCAGGAAGGATGCCCGCTCCGGGCCCCACCCCATCATCGACTATCCGACGGTCGGCTATATGCTGGCCGACATCAAGATGAAGATCGAGGCCTGCCGCTACCTGACCTGGAAATCCTGCCAGCAATACGATCTGTCGGGCGGAAAGGAGCACGAGCTCGCCGTGATGACGAAAGTGTTCTGTTCGGAGACCTGCGTGGACGTCGTCTACGACTGCATGCGCCTGGTCGGGGTCGACAGCTACACCGACATGCACCCGCTGGCCGAACTCATGAACGATGCGATGTGCTTCCCGCTCTATGACGGCGGCAACATGGGAGCTCGCCGCCGGCAGCTCCACAGCATCATCAAGAGCCCGTCCTACGACCCGCATTTCGCGCCTTACGGCACGCTCGGTGCATGAACGCTTGTGAGGATCGGCTCGCCGCTCACGTCACGGCGTTCACGACCTGGTATTCCGGCCGGCGCCACACCTCGCCCGCGATCACGTCCTCGATGATCTCGGCCGCCCTCATCACTTCGCTCTCGCCGATATAGAGCGGCGTGAGGCCGAACCGCATGATGTCGGGCGCGCGGAAATCGCCGATGACACCGCGGGCGATCAGGGCCTGCATGGCGGCGTAGCCGCCCTCGAAGGCGAAGGAGACCTGCGAGCCGCGGCGCTCATGCGCGCGCGGGGTGACGAGCTTCAAGGACGGGCAGCGGCGCTCGACCTCGGCGATCAGGAGATCGCCGAGCGCCAGCGAGCGGGCGCGGACCTCGGCGATGTCGACGCGGTCCCAGATGTCGAGCGAGGCCTCCAGCGCCGCTATTGCCAGCACCGGCGGGGTGCCGACGCGCATGCGCTCGACGCCGCCGGCGGCGGCATAGGCGAGCTCGAATGCAAACGGTTTTGCGTGGCCCATCCACCCCGACAGCGCGGCGCGCGCGGTGTCGGCGTGGCGCGGCGCGACGTAGAGGAAGGCCGGCGCGCCGGGGCCGGCGTTGATGTATTTGTAGGTGCAGCCCGCGGCGAAATCGGCGCCGCAGCCGGCGAGATCGACCGGCAGCGCACCGGCCGAATGCGCGAGATCCCAGACGGTGACGATGCCGAGCGCATGCGCTTTGGCCGTCAGCTTCGCCATGTCGTGGCGATGCCCGGTGCGGTAGTCGACCTCGGTGATGTAGAGAACCGCGATCTCCTCCGACAACGACGCCTCGATCTCCTCCGGCGCCACCAGGCGCAATTGATGGCCGCGCCCGAGCGTCGCGATCAGGCCCTCCGCCATGTAGAGATCGGTCGGGAAATTGCCGGTGTCCGACAAGATCACCTTGCGCGAGGCGTTCATGTCGAGCGCGGCGGCAAGTGCCTGGTAGACCTTGAGCGACAACGTGTCTCCGACCATCACGGAGCCGGCTTCCGCGCCGATCAGCCGCGCGATGCGATCGCCGACATGGCGCGGCTGGGCGTACCAGCCTGCGGTGTTCCAGGCGCGGATCAGCTCGTTGCCCCATTCGGTCGTGATGACGCGATTGACGCGCTCGGCAACGCCCAGCGGCAGCGCACCGAGCGAGTTGCCGTCGAGATAGATCACGCCGTCAGGCAGGTGGAACAGAGCCTTGGTATCGTCATAGACGCGATATCTGGTCATGAGCATTTCTACAGAATGGTGCGGACGCGCCAGAGTTCGGGAAACAGCTCAACCTCGAGCATGCGCTTGAGATAGCTGACGCCGCCGGTGCCGCCGGTGCCACGCTTGAAGCCGATGACACGTTCGACCGTTGTCACATGGTTGAAGCGCCAGCGCCGGAAGTAGTCCTCGAAATCGACCAGCTTCTCGGCGAGCTCATAGAGCATCCAGTGCGTCTCCGGCGCCTCATAGACGATACGCCAGGCCTGCAGCACACCCTCGTTGAAGCTGTGGGTCTCGCGGACGTCGCGCGCCAAGACCGCCGCCGGCATCTTGAGCCCGTTGCGGTCCGCGAGCCTGAGCACCTCGTCATAGAGGCTGGGCGTCGCCAGCTCGGCCTCGAGCAGCTTCGTCGTCTCCACGTCATGCGCGTGCGGCTTGAGCATCGCATGGTTGCGATTGCCGAGCAGGAATTCGATCAGCCGGTACTGGCGGGACTGGAAGCCAGAGGACTGGCCGAGCTGGGAGCGGAAGCGTGTATATTCGCTCGGCGTCATGGTGCGCAGTACGTCCCAGGCGTTGTTGAGCTGCTCGAAGATCCGCGACATCCGCGCCAGCATCTTCATCGCAGGGGCAACCTCGTCCTTGGCGATGGCGCGGCGCGCGGCGCTGAGCTCGTGGATGGCGAGCCGCATCCAAAGCTCCGTGGTCTGATGCTGGATGATGAACAGCATCTCGTCATGGGCCTCCGACAACGGATGCTGCGCGCCAAGGATCGAATCCAGCGCGAGATAATCGCCATAGGACATGCGCCGGGCGAAATCGGTCGCGGCGCCTTCGCTTGCGGGATCGTAATCGTTGGACGTCATGGCTGGCCCTCCCGATCGATCATTCCGGCCTCGTCAATCGAGGCCGATCAGGCGCGCGGTGATCTGCGACGACGGATCCTTGAGCCCGTCGATGACGGTGAAATGGTTCAGCGCAGGCTCGACCACGAGGCGCGTCGGCACGTCGAAACCGGTCCAGACATTGGCCAGCAGGTCGGACTGGCGGATGAATTCGGGCCGCTCGCCGCCGCCGACCCAGGCGGTCACGGGCGAATGGCCGCGCGGCCGATGCAGCGCCGCGCTTTCCAGCGTCGCCTCCTCCAGGGTCATGCCCAGCGTGTCGTTCATCCTCGTCTTGAGCAGCGGACGCAGATCGTGCAGGCCGCTGATCGAGAGCGTGCCGGCGATGCGGTTGAAGACCGCAGGTTCGAGCCGGCTGTCGTCGCACAGCATGCGGGTGACGAGATGGCCGCCGGCCGAATGCCCGGCGAGCCGGATCGGGCCGGAGACGAGCGAGGCGGCCCTGGCGATCGCGGCGGTGATTTCGGCGGTCATGTCGGAGATGCGTGCGCCGGGGGCCAGCGTGTAGCTCGGCAGCGCGACGGTCCAGCCATGATGCCGTGCACCTTCGGCCAGATCGGTCCAGGTCGACTTGTCGAAGCGCATCCAGTAGCCGCCATGGACGAACACGACGAGGCCCTTGCTGTCGCCGTCAGGCAGGACCAGGTCGAGCGTCTGGCGCTCACCGGAGCCATAGGCGATGTCGGCGCGGAAATTCTTCAGCCCGGCGCGGTAGGCCGCCGCCCGCTCGGCCCATTGCGCGGGCATCTTGTCCGAGCCCGGGATATGGGCCGAATTGGCGTAAGCATCATCCCAATCGCGCATCGTGGCTCCCGAGGACTCGGCCGGCGAACAGGACGCCAGTCTGCCACCGGCGCGGCCGGCATCCTAGTCTTTATTTTAAGCTTAAAGGATTTGGATCCGCTCGTGTTTCGGGCAAAGGGGCTCCAGCCGAGATCCCGTAGGTGGGCAAAGCGACTTGTCCGCCGTAGCTCGAAGAGCGAAGGCGGAAGGGTGCCCACGTACTTGGTCATGTCGGGGTAGAACTCGTGGGCACGGCGCAAGTGCGCCTTTGCCCACCCTACGAGAGCTGTGCCTGAGGCGACCGCTACGCCTTCTCCACCCCGCACCACTCCGCGATGAACAGGGCCATCGCCTTCGTGGTCTTCTTCAGCGAATCCAGGTCGACATATTCGTTGAAGCCGTGCATCTCGCCGCCGCTGGCGCCGAAACACAGGCTGGGGATGCCGTGGTTCAGACCGTAGAAGCGGGTATCGGTCAGCGCAGTGAAGACGAGATCTTCTGGCATGCCGCCATAGACCTTGTTGAAGGCCTTGCCGAACGCAGCCTCCGGCTCCGCCGCGCCGGTGAGTTCATAGCCCTCCGACAGGAAGCCCGACCATTCGATCTCCGGCGGATTGTTGGCGAGGAAACGGTGGTTGCGCGAGGCGGCAGCGACGCAGGCCGCGATCTCCTTCTGGTGATCGGCGACCGACCAGCCCGGCAGGATCGCGATGCGGCAGTCGACGTCGCACCAGGCCGGAACGCTGGAGGCCCAGTCGCCACCCTTGATGATGCCGGGGTTGAAGTTGATGGGATGGTTCAGCGTCTTGAAATGGCGATCGGCCTTGGCCCGCTCGTTCCATTCGATCTCGAGCTTCTGCAGGGCATGAACGAGATGATAGGCCGCCATGATCGCGTTGGAGCCTGAGCCGGCAAAGGCGACATGGGTCGGGTGGCCCTTCACGCGCAGGCGAAACCAGATCACGCCGACCTGCGAGCGCACCATCTTGCCGCCGGTCGGCTCCGGGATGAAGCAGGCATCGGCACGATAGCCGCGCTGGAGAGTCGAGAGCGCACCGACGCCGGTGCTCTCCTCCTCGATCACGGATTGAAAATGAATGCGCGCCGTGGGCTTGAACCCGGCGGCCTTGATTGCATCGAGCGCATAGAGCGCGCCGATGGTGCCCGACTTCATGTCGCAGGCGCCGCGGCCGAACATCTTGCCGTCCTTGATGACAGGCGAGAACGGCGGCGTGTCCCACAGCTCCAGAGGCCCTGCCGGTACCACATCGCAGTGGCCCTGGAGGATCAGCGATTTGCCGGCCTCGGTCGTAGGACGATACGTGCCGACCACGGTTCGCGCCTTGGAGAAATCGTGCTCGATCGGGCCGAAGCCGCGCAGATCCTTCAAATCATCGACATTGATGTGCCAGTCGTCGACCTCGTAGCCGCGTTCGCGCAGGAGGTCGCCGATCATGTCCTGGCAGGGCCCCTCCGCCCCGCGGGTCGAGGGGATCGCGACGAAGTCTCGGGTGGTCGCAAGCTGGGCTTCGAAGCCGGCATCGACGGCGTCAAGAATCCTCTGCTGCGTTTCGGCGTTCATCAGGCAACTCCGGGCATCCAATTGGTCAATGGCGCGCGCAAGCTAGCCGATTTCAGCCGTTCGGGTACTCCACAAAATAAGCATCCCGCAATGCATCTTCGAGCAGTCGGCCTTCCGAATAGCCATCGAGCGTCGCAGGCCGGCTCACGCCGTCGAGCAGCCGCGGGCAAGGTTCCGGCGCGCCGAGCACGGTCCGCACCGGAATGCGCTCGGCATAGATCGGCAATTCATAGTCCTCGTCGTCGTCCGCAACACCCTTGGCGCGGACTTTTGCAGATGCCTCCTCGATCTCCATGGCGATGAAGGAGGTCGCCTTGATCTCCTGCGCGGTGCTCGCCCGCAGGCTCGCGGTGCGGTCCGGGAAGAAGCGGTCGACCATGGCGATTACGGCGCGCTCTTTCTCGTCCGCGTCGGTGACGAGATAGGCGGTGCCGAACGCCATCACCGCGCGGTAATCGGCCGAATGATTGAAGCCGCAGCGCGCCAGCACGAGGCTGTCGAGATGGGCAACTGTCAGGCAGACACGCTCGCCTCCGGTCTGGTTGCGCAGCATGCGGCTCGCGCTCGAGCCGTGCCAGTAGAGCCTCGTACCCTCGCGCCAGAAGAAGGTCGGCGTGCAATAGGGCTGGCCGTCGATCACATAGGAGACGTGGCACAGCATCGAGGAATCCAGGATGCGATGGACGGTGTCGTGATCGTAGAAGCCGCGGTCGTGACGGCGCTTCACCTGGTTGCGCGCTGAGGTCGGATACGAATTCGAGATTTCGGTCTGGCTCACGGCCGCTCCTGTCGGGATTGGAACACTTCCAGAGCAGTTGTAGCGTTGGATTTGGTCTGCGATAGTGCCAATTCCATGCGAAAAATTCCGACCAATTCTCCTGCGCCTGCCAAGGCGGAGCTGCCCCTCGACCTTACCGGTCCGCACATCACGGCTGGCGCCTCCGCCGCGCACCGGCTCTACCAGGCGCTGTGCGAGTTGATCGTCTCAGGCCTCATCAAGCCCGGCGAGCCGCTGCCGCCGTCTCGCACGCTGGCGAAGCAAACCGGCTTCCGGCGCAACGCCGTCGTCACCGCCTATGAGCGGCTGATCGCCGACGGCTTTGCCGAGGCGACCGTCGGCTCCGGCACTTTCGTGGCCGCGCGGATTCCGGCGCGCACAACTGAACCGAAGAAGCCGAAGGCGAAGGTGGAAACGCCAGGGCAAGGCGCCTTCGCGCTCGGCTGCACCCATATCGACGAGCGCGCCGTGCAGCGTTTTCGCGCTTTCGTCGGCCGGCGCATGCGCGCGTTCGGGTCCGAGCATCTGCATTATGGCGATCCCCGCGGCAGCGGCGAGCTGCGCGCCGCGATCGCCGACCATCTGCTGTCGGCGCGCGGGCTGCGCTGCGATCCCGATCAGATCATGCTCACGTCAGGCACGCTGCACGCGCTGCGCATCGTGCTGAGCGCGATCCTGAAGGCGGGCGATCAAGTGTGGTGCGAGGACCCAGGCTACCCCGCCGCACGAAAAACCATCGTGCATTGCGGCTATCGTGCCGTGCCCGTTCCCGTCGACGAGCACGGCATGCGCGTCGCCAAGGGTCGCACGGCTGGGCCCAACGCACGCGCGGCCTATGTGACGCCGTCGCACCAGTTTCCGCTGGGCGTGCAGATGTCGATGCCGCGGCGGCTGGAGCTGCTGGACTGGGCCAGGCAAGCCGGCGCCTTCGTGCTGGAGGACGATTACGACAGCGAGTTTCGCTATGACGGCGCCCCACTGATGTCGCTTGCCGGCATCGATCACCTCCAGCGCGTGATCTACATGGGCACGTTCGCCAAGACGCTGTTTCCGGGCCTGCGCATCGGCTATTGCGCCCTGCCCGAGCGCCTGATCTCCGAGGTGACCGCCGCCCGCGCCGCGCTCGACCGCTTTCCCGGCACGCTGATGGAAGGCGCGGTGGCCGACATGCTCAATTCCGGCGCCTTTGCCGCGAACCTGAAGCGGGTGCGAAAGCTCTATCGCGAAGCGCGCGATGCGCTGGCCGCGACGTTGGAGGCGAGGTCCGACGGCCTATTGTCCGTGCCGGTGCCATCGCAGGGCCTGCATCTTGTCGCCCGGTTCGATCCATCGGTCGAACTGGCGGTCGCAGCCGAGGCGAAGCAAGCCGCCGGCGCGGAAGGCTGGCTATTGGCCGACACCTATTCGCGCGCACGGCCCCTGCCCGGCTTCGTGCTGGGATTTTCCGGGCATGCGGTTCCGCAACTCGTGGCATCCGCCGAGCGGCTCGCACGGGAATCGCGCGCCGCCTTGCGCGCAAAGGGCAAGTCAGCCCGCCGGGCGTGACGAAGCTTCACTATGAGAATCGCCCGTCGCTCCCTAGATTGCGGCATCGATGCCGGGACCTCACATCATGCCGCTGCGCCACGCGACCTGCCTCTCGCTCCTGTTCTTGATTGCGTTTGCCTCGACGGCACGCGCAGCCACCATCGGACGCGAACAGGACATCGTGGATCTGAAGCTCGGCCAGCGCGTGCTCGTGGACGACGGAACCTGCCCTGCCGGGCAGGTCAAGGAAGTGCGCGGCGCGAAGATGACCGACAAGGGCGTCTCGCGCACGAGCTCCTGCGTGCCGCGGCACGGACCGAAAACGAAATGATGATCTGAGAAAGCTACTTCGCCGGATCGAACATGCACTGAAGGGTCGGCTTGGCGATCTTGGTGAAGGTCGGGCCGATCTCGCTTTGTTTTGACGTCGGCACCCAATCGGTCTCGATCGTCGGCACGCCGGTCTCGCTGATGCCGCGCAGCAGCGCTTCGCGCAAATCGCGATCCTCGACAACAGCGGCGGCATGGTCGTGCAGGCAGCCGCAGACTTCTTCCGGATGCTCCCAGCGTCCCAGCATGCGCGGCGCACACTGACGCACGAATTCACCGCGTGGATCCGGCAGCCGCGACGGCGCGCGCACCTGCGCCTGCACGGAATTGATCGTCAGAAGAGCGATGAACGCCGCGGCGCAGAATCGAAGCAACATGATGGCCATTGCCGGCTGATTTCTGGTTGGCGATCAGAAGCGGGCAGCGACAACGATCGGCTGCGGCGCCGGCGTCATGACCGGCGAGCCGGAGTACTGGAAGGTGCCGATGCCAGGAAGATTGCCATCGGGCATGCCCGCGAACGAGGAACCGGCGAGCACAAAGCCGAACGCAAGGATAAAGCTGAGCGCGCGCATGGTCTTGTCCCTCAATTCCGCGGCCGGCGGTACGCCGTCGTCGTTGCGAAGCTGATAACCATGGGCGGTTTCGCGCGTGATGCGCCAAAATCGGAAAATGGTTTCATCCGCGTGCGAATTGTTTCGTCCCGTCCGAGGCGACGAAACAATTCTCGGAAAATGCCAATCATTTCAGTCACGTCGCTCGGCGGCTCAAGGCGGCCTCGCAAGCGCTGTCGCAGTGCGCAACGGTACCGGACGCTGGCATCGTCATGCGCCCGCCTTGCACGCTTCACATGCGTTTTACGTTTTTCTGCTGAAGAGAAGCCAAAAGAGGGCTGAGTCCCGTCGAACCGGGGACGCGTCGGCCGCGACCCAAGCCATCGAAACCGAGACGCCGGGATCACCGGCCGCATCCACGTGAGGAATGGCCATCATGATGGCGCAAGATCGCGCAACGCCGCGCGAGGCGGACCAACGGACGGACCGCGGAGATCAACGACTGGTTCGCAGCCGCGCCACTTCGGCGAACGAAATGGCGCTGCAATCGAGCCGCGGCTTCGAAGCCGCACCGCAGATGTTCGTGCGGCTGACCGGCTCGCATCTCGCAAAACCGCGCGTCAGCCGCGAAGGCGTCACTGAGTGAACGCGAAGGCGTCACTGGAGTGAACGCAAGAGCGTCACTGAGTGAAGAATTCACCGCACTTCTGGACGTTGGCGTCAGCCGGTCCCCACGGCATGATCGGCACGGTCGATGTTGAGTTCTTCGGCGAGCCCTCGATCAGCTTGTCCGAATAGACCATGTAGACCAGCACGTTGCGCTTGGCGTCACAGCCGCGCACGATCTGCATCTTCTTGAAGAACAGTGAGCGACGCTGACGGAACATATCGTCGCCCTGCTCCATCTTGGCCTTGAATTTGATCGGACCGACCTGGCGGCAGGCGAGCGAGATGTCCGAGACTTCCTCGGCAAGGCCGAGCCAGCCCTTGAAACCGCCCTTCTCCGGCACGGTGAAATGACAGGCGACCCCCTCGACTTCGGGGTCGTCGAGGCCATAGGTCGCGAGCTTATCGTTCGGGCTCATCCATTTGAACACGGTGGAGCGGCGGAAGATGAGATCGGGCTCATCGGCGGCGGATGCGGAAGCCAGCGGGGCGACCAGGGCCAGGAGGAATAAAGCGAGGCCTTTCAAGCGGATGCCGGAAAGACCGGGGAAACGAGATGACATGAAGTTCTCCGGTAACAAGTCCCCGCAATGTAGGTATCGGCTGGCCGGTCAGGAAGACGACGGCAAGCCGGGCGTGGCCGCCGTTTACCCCTCCGTGAGGCTTTTTTGTTACGTCTTGGACAAAAGTAGCTGATGGCAGAACCGCCATGCTGTTGAACGCGTATCCCCTCTGCGAGACTAATGATTTGGATTATGGATTCGAGGATGAATAGCGTGAACGAGTCCGGTTTTGCCGCCAAACCAGCGCGGATTTGGCAGGTCGCCATCTTGACGGCGGCGGGCGTGATCGGAACGGCAAGCCAGGCTGACGCTGCGTTTTATTATTGGACGGATTATTCCGACGGGTCCTATTACGCCCGGCAGGATCGGCATCCCGAAATACCGCGCCAGAAGCCGCAGAAGCGCGGCACGGCCGGCAAGAAGGAGATCGTTGCCGAGAAGGAGGCCGGCGCCAAGCCGCAAGGTCCCCTCGTCATCGTCGTCTCGATCGACCGCCAGAAGGTGACGATCTACGACAGCAAGGGCGTGTTCGCGGAATCCCCGGTGTCGACCGGCATGAAGGGCCATTCGACGCCGATGGGTGTGTTCAGCGTCATCCAGAAGCACAAATTCCACCATTCCAACATCTACAGCGGCGCCCCGATGCCGTACATGCAGCGGATCACCTGGTCCGGCGTCGCCATGCATGCCGGCGTGCTGCCGGGCTACCCGGCCTCGCACGGCTGCATCCGCATGCCGATGGCGTTCGCGGTGAAGATGTGGAACTGGACCAAGATGGGTGCGCGCGTCATCGTCGCGCCCGGCGAGATGACGCCGCACACCTTCCAGCATCCGCTGCTCGCCTCGGTGCGCGTGCCGCCGCAGCCCGCGGCAAGCCTGGAGCCGCAGACCAATGTCGGCGACAAGGCCGACAAGGGCGCGGCTGCCAAGGTCACTGATGCCAATGTCACTGATGCCAAGCCGGTCGAAACCAAGACCGCGAGCGCCGATGCAGCGCTGGAGCTGCGCTCATCGGTCGGCCACACTGTCATGTCGGACATCACAACGGGCAACGCAGCCGCGCGCAACGAAGCCGCCGCATCGACGGACAAGGTTGACGTGCCTGCGACGTCCGAGACGAAGACCGCCGAGGCATCCGATGCGTCCAAGCCGCGGTCGGAAGACGTGGCGAAGCCGGCGACCGGCGACAAGGTCGAAGCTGCCAAGAGCGACACACCGAAGTCTGACGCGCCAAAGTCAGAAGCGGCGAAGCCTGAGACGGCGAAGACTGAAGCTGCCGATTCCGCCAAGAAGCCCGACGCCGCCGTTACGGCTACGGCGCCCGCACCGGACGCCAAGAAGGACGAAACCCGCCTCGCCGATCCCGCACCGGCGGCAAAGCCTGATACCCCCAAGCGGGCCGGCCAGATCGCCGTCTTCATCAGCCGCAAGGATTCCAAGCTCTATGCGCGGCAGAACTTTGCGCCGCTGTTCGAGGTGCCCGTGACGATCGCTCCGAGCGACCGGCCGCTCGGCACGCACGTGTTCACCGCCGAAGTCGACAAGGCCGATTCCAATGCGCTGCGTTGGTCGGTGGTGTCGCTGCCCGTCACCGCTCGCTCCGCCGCGCGCGAGGATGACGGCCGCGTCGCGCGCCGCCGGGGTGGCGCCGCCGTGATCCCCGTCGCTGCAAAGCCGGTGGTGACGCCGGACAGCCCGACTGAGGCGCTCGACCGTATCTCGGTCCCCGCCGACACCATGGTGAAGATCAACGAGATGCTGACCTCCGGCGGCTCGATCATCGTCTCCGACCAGGGCATCAACCAGGGCGAGACCGGCGAAGGTACGGATTTCATCGTTCGTCTGTACTAGCACGCGATAACGCGGTGTTGAGCGACCCGGTCACGCCGCCGGAGTAACATCCGTCCCGGATCATTTCGGGGGACGCCGTCATGATGAACCGCAGGACATTGCTCATCGCGGCGCTGGCAGGCGCAGCCGCGCCGATGACGCGCGCCTACGCCGATGCCGGCATGAGCCGGATCTCGGCCTATGCCTTCACCTTCCCGGCCTTATCCGGAGACGACATCCGCCTCGCCACCTTCACCGGCAAACCGCTGCTGGTGGTCAACACCGCCTCGCTCTGCGGCTACACCCCGCAATATGCGGGCCTGCAGGAGCTCTGGGGCGAGTTTCGCGAGCGCGGGCTGACCGTGATCGGCGTGCCCTCCAACGACTTCGGCGGCCAGGAGCCCGGCGGCGCCGGCGAGATCACGGAGACCGCGCACCACCATTATGGCGTTACCTTCCCGATCACGGGCAAGGCGGTGGTGGTCGGTGCCAAGGCGCATCCGTTCTATAAATGGGCGGCCGAGGCGCGCCCCCGCGAAGTTCCGCGCTGGAACTTCCACAAGTACCTGATCGGCCGTGACGGCTATATCGCGGATGTGTTTCCCTCCGCGGTCGAGCCGACCGACACGCGGATCAAAACGGCCGTCGCCAAGGCACTGGCCGCCAGCTGACACGACACGGGCCCAATCGGGTTGGGCACAATTGTGGCGGGATGCCAAACAGCCGTTGCAATGGCGAGGGCCCACCATCTAGGCTAGGATCGTTTGGGGCGGGAAGGTTTGGCCGGAGGCGAAAAGCCGCGGCGGAACAACGGGATCAATCTCGAGGATAACACCATGCGCGTGGCGGCAGGACTGATTTTGGCAAGCGCGATGTCTCTAGCGATGACGGGCGCGGCATGGTCGCAGACGCCGGCCGCCAAGCCCGCCGCCGCCACCCCAGCCGCACCGGCGGCAGCACCGGCCGCCGCAGCGCCCGCTGCGGCTCCGGCAGCTGCACCCGCAGCTGCCGCCGCGCCGGCAGGCTTCGTCAATCCACCGCCGCCGAAACAGGCGCCGCAGCCGGCGCGCGCGGCCTGCAACACGCAAGGCGCGCTCGGTGTCGCCCGCACCGTCGAGATCGACACCACCGGCGGTCCCGGCTTCGGCTTCGAGCATTTCAAGGAGCTCGACTTCCTGCGCGACAAGGAGGTGGTGCTGACCTTCGACGACGGCCCCTGGCCGAAGAACACGCCCGCCGTGCTGAAGGCGCTTGCCGACGAATGCACCACCGGCATCTTCTTCTCGATCGGCAAGCACGCCACCTACGAGCCTGAGATCCTGAAGCAGGTCTATGCGGCCGGCCACACCGTCGGCACCCACACCTGGTCGCACGCCAACCTCAACAACAAGAAGCTCACCGAAGCGCAGCGCAAGGAAGAGATCGAGAAGGGCCTTTCCGCGGTGAAGTGGGCGCTCGGCGGCATCTCGCCCTCGCCGTTCTTCCGCTTCCCCGCGCTCCAGCATCCGCCGGAGATGGTCACCTATCTCGGCAACCGCAACACCGCGATCTTCTCCTGCGACATCGACTCCTTCGACTTCAAGGCCTCGAAGCCCGAGAAGGTGATCGAGACCGTGATGAAGAAGCTCGACGCCAAGGGCAAGGGCATCATCCTGATGCACGACTTCCAGAAGCACACCGCCGAAGCCCTGCCCGAGCTGCTCAAGCGCCTGAAGGCCGGCGGCTACAAGGTGGTGGCGATGCGCGCGAAATTCCCGGCATCGACGTTGCCCGAATACGACCAGGAGCTGCTCAAGGACGTCAAGCTGCCGACGGTGAGCCAGCGTCCGGTCAATTCCGTGGTGACGACCGTTTCCGAATAGCCTGCACTTGTCTTTCCGTATCGAAGGCTACGTCATCGTCTCCGCGGACGGCATGCTTGCTGATCCGTCGCATATCATGCCTGAGACGTTGAAATTCGAAGGCGACAAGCTGTTCTTCGAGCAGGCGCTCGATCGCGCCGCGCTGATCGTGCACGGCCGGCACTCGCACGAGCAGCAGCCGAATTCGCCGAAGCGCAAGCGCCTGATCCTCACCCGCAAGATCAAGCCCCTCACCGTCGATCCGGAGATGCCGAACGCGACGCTGTGGAATCCGGATCACGCCAGCTTCGAGGAGGCCTGCGCCTTCGCCGACGTCGCCGCCGGCACCGTCGCGATCATCGGCGGCCCCGTCGTGTTCGACATGTTCATGGACCGCTACGACACGTTCTGGCTGTCGGAAGCCCCCCACGTGCGGCTCCCCGGCGGCGAAGGCTGCTTTGTCGGCGTGCCCGAGCGGACGCCGCACCAGGTGCTGGCGTCGCACGGGATGAGGCCGGGCGCGCCCTACCTGCTCGATGCGGCGTACGATGTCACGGTGACGCCGTGGCGTAGGGTGGCGGACTAGCCCTACACGTCCCCGTAGGCCGCCTCGGCCGGGCGCGTGGTGCGGCCATAGCCGATGATCATGCAGAGCGCGCCGATGATCGAGAGGTTCTTGAGCGCATCCACCAGCATCTTGGCGTTGTCGGGCGGCACCTGGTTCCAGAAGTCGTAGAACAGGACGGTTGCGACCGCGACGTAGATGATCAGCAGCATCGCAAAGAAGCGCGCGCCGAAGTTCAGCGCGATCATCAGGCCTGCGATGACCTCGAGCCCGCCGACCGCGATCGCCAGCAGCTGCGGCGTGGTCATGGCGGTCGCCGTCTCGACCTGCTTGGCGTAGGGCGCAATCGCGTCAGGCACCACGACCTTGGTGGCGATGAAATCGGCGGTCGCCTGGATGGCGAACAGCTTGGTGGCGCCCGTGTAGATGAACAGCACGGCGAACAGGATCCGCCCGAAAGTCACGAACGCTGGCATGATCGGCCTCTTGGCTCAGGCTTTTTGAAATCGGAACTCGGACGAAAGCGCGAGGGATTATGATGAGTCGTTCGCCCGTTTACAAACGGGGAAATCGCGAACTGAAAGCAATTCAAAAGCACGCCACAGGTACGGTCCCCTTCTCCTCTTGCGGGAGAAGGTGGCGCGGAGCGCCGGAGGAGGGGTATCTCTCCGCGAATTCAACGATAGTGGGACTCGCGGAGAGATACCCCTCACCCGTCTCGCCGCTACGCGGCGAGACGCCCTCTCCCACAACAAGGGGAGAGGGTAAGATCGCCCCTTACGTAAACAGCGTCGGCTGCTGCCGCGCCGCGCGCTCCTGCGCCTCCACGACCGCGACCGCGGTCATGTTGAGGATGCCGCGCGCGGTCACCGACGGCGTGAGGATGTGCGCCGGGCGCGCCGGGCCGACCAGGATCGGGCCGACGGGCAGCGCGTCCGCCAGCGACTTGATCATCTGATAGGCGACGTTGGCGGTGTCCAGCGTCGGCATGATCATGATGTTGGCCTCGCCCTCGAGCTTGGAATGCGGCAAGACCATGCGGCGGGCGGCGGCGGAGAGCGCGGTGTCGCCCTGCATCTCGCCGTCGGCCTCGATCTCCGGATGCTTCTCCTTCAGAAGCTGCGTCGCCCGGCGCATCTTGCGCGAGGATTCGGTGTCGTAGCTGCCGAAATCCGAATGCGAGACGAAGGCGATCTTCGGCTTGATGTTGAAGCGCTGGACGTGGACCGCGGCGAGCGAGGCGATCTCGGCAAGCTCCTCCGCGCTCGGATTGGGGCGGACCTGCGTGTCGGCGATGAAGAAGGCGCCCTTGCTGGTGATCAGCAGCGCCAGCGCCGCATAGTCGCTGATCCCCGGCGAGAATCCGACGATCTCGCGGACATGGCGCAGATGGCTCATGTAGCGGCCCTCGACGCCGCAGAGCATCGCATCCGCCTCCCCGCGCGTCACCGCGAGCGCGGCGATGACCGTGTTGTTGGTGCGCACCACCGTGCGGGCCGCATCGGGCGTCACGCCGCGGCGGCCGGCGACCTCGACGTAGGACTGCACATAGGAGCGGTAGCGCGGATCGTCCTCGGGATTGACGAGATCGAAATCGCGGCCGGCCTTGATCGAGAGGCCGAAGCGCTTGATGCGCGCCTCCACCACCGACGGGCGGCCGACCAGTATCGGCGTCGCCAGCTTCTCCTCCAACACGACTTGCGTCGCGCGCAGCACGCGCTCGTCCTCGCCTTCGGCGTAGATCACACGCACCGGCTGGGTCTTGGCCTTGGCGAACATCGGCTTCATGACGAGGCCGGAGCGGAAGGCGAAGCGCTCGAGCAGCGCAGCATATTCGTCGAAATTGGTGATGGGACGCGTCGCCACGCCGGACTCCATCGCGGCCTTCGCAACCGCAGGCGCCACGCGCAGGATGAGCCTTGGATCGAACGGGCTCGGAATGAGCGAGCCCGGACCAAAGCCGCCCGCCTCGCCGGTGTCAAAGCCCTGCGCGACCGCATCGGACGGCGCCTCGCGCGCGAGCTGTGCGATGGCCTCGACCGCGGCGTGCTTCATCTCCTCGTTGATGGCGCTGGCGCCGACATCGAGCGCGCCGCGGAAGATGAAGGGGAAGCACAGGACGTTGTTGACCTGGTTCGGATAGTCGGAGCGGCCGGTGCAGATCATGGCGTCGGGGCGCACCTTGCGCGCCTCCTCCGGCATGATCTCCGGAGTCGGATTGGCGAGCGCCATGATCAGCGGCTTCTCGCCCATCGCCTGCGCCATCTCCGGCTTGAGCACGCCCGGTGCCGACAGCCCGATGAAGATGTCGGCGCCGCCGATGACGTCGCCCAGCGTGCGCTTGTCGGTCTTCTGCGCATAGACCGCCTTCCAGCGGTCCATCGAGGTGTTGCGGCCCTCATGCACGAGACCATCGATGTCGCAGACCCAGATGTTCTTGCGCTGCGCGCCCATCGACACCAGCAGATTGAGCGTCGCGATGGCCGCGGCCCCTGCCCCTGATGCCACGATCTTGACGTCGGACAGCTTCTTGCCGTTCAGGCGGAGGCCGTTGGTGATGGCGGCGGCGACGATGATCGCGGTGCCGTGCTGATCGTCATGGAAGACCGGGATCTTCATGCGCTCCTTCAGCCGCGCCTCGATCTCGAAGCATTCCGGCCCGCGGATGTCTTCCAGATTGATGCCGCCGAAGGTCGGCTCGAGCGCCGCCACCGTCTCGACCACGCGGTCGATGGTGTCGGCGGCGATCTCGATGTCGAACACGTCGATGCCGGCGAATTTCTTGAACAGGACGGCCTTGCCCTCCATCACCGGCTTGGAGGCCAGCGGGCCGATATTGCCGAGGCCGAGCACCGCAGTGCCGTTCGAGACCACGGCGACCAGATTGGCGCGGGTGGTGAGCGTGGCGGCCTCGGCCGGGTTCTTGGCGATCTCGGTGCAGGCAGCCGCAACGCCCGGAGAATAGGCCAGCGCGAGGTCGCGCTGGTTGGCAAGCGGCTTGCTCGCCTGGATCTCGAGCTTTCCGGGGCGCGGCAGACGATGGTAGGCGAGCGCCGCCTGGTGGAGATCATCAGAATAGGACGACATGCGGTGTCTCGCCTCGCGTTACCGGCCTCAAAAATGCACGATCCGGAGCGGCCGTCCAAGCGGACGGTATTTCCGGGTCGTGGAAACGGGATGAAGCACGGCCGAAGCCCCGGTGGCAACATCGGATTGCGCCCCCATCAACAGGGCGCACGGTCAAATATTTGAAAACCATAGCTTTCCCTGGACCGCACGGCATTTCGCGAATATGGCAGGTTGCGCAGTGCAAAACGAGCAACTGGAGCTGGGAATGAAGCGCATCCTGATCGGCCTGGTCGTGGCGGCCGTGCTCGCCACGGGCGGATGGTTCGGCGTCAACCTCTACGTCCAGCACCGGGCCATTGCCGAGATCGAGGCGGCGTTCGAACAGGTGCGTGCCGGCGGCGGCAAGGCGAGCCACGGCAAGATCGGGTTCGATCTGCCGAGCCGCACCCTCACCATCGAGGAGGTCAATGTCGAGCCGGGCCGAGGCCCCCTGGCCGGCATCAAGGCTGCGAGCTTCAAGGCCGTCGGCGTTCGTCAAGTCGACGAGGCCCGTATTGCGGCCGACAATGTCGCGATCGATGGCGTGGAGTTGGCGATCGACGGCGCCGTGGGTGCGGCGGGCATGAAGATGACTTACAAGATCCCGCAGCTCACGTTGACCGATTATTCCGGGCCCACCCGCATGCAGGGCGCGCCGGCCTCGGACTCCATTCTCGACGCATACCGTTTTGGGCTCGAGCAATTTGCAAACGTTGCGGCCGCCTCGCTCAACGCGCCAACCATAACCGCCGCAATGACCGGAGTGACCGGGGGAGGAACCGGCGAGGTTACCTATTCGGGACTGATGTTCCGCAGTATCAATCGCGGCAAGATTGAAGCGGTAAAGATGGACCGCGCTGTTGTCGCCATCAATGTGCAACAGCCACGTCCAGATAAAGTCACCACGGGCTTCTCCGACGTGACTATCGACGATTTCGACGCAAACGTCGTGATCGCCGCGCTCAATCCGGAAAAGGCAAACGACGACAGCTATCACCGTGTTTATCGGCAGATATCAACCGCATACGCCATGACTTCGACTTCCGGCATCGGCGCGAAAATCGGACGCATCCTGGTCGAGGACATTGCATATCAGCCGTCGAAATTTCGTCCTGCAGAGCTGCTGGCCGTTCTGCCGAAGGACCCGTCTGCATCTCAGAGCCCGGCGCAGATACGCGAATTGATGGAGAAGGTCGCAAACCTTTATGACGGTGCACGGGTCGGCAAGGTGACAATCGCCGATTTGTCGATGGACACACCGCAGGGCGCCGCAAAGCTCAACGCCATCAGATATTCCCAGGGCGAGTTCGCGCTGGAAGGCCTCGATGCGCCCTCGCCGCAAGGTCAGTTCAAGATGGAGCGCTTCGCGCTGAAATCCTTCAGCGTCACGAACCTGATGCGCTGGGCAGCGGATCTCACGAAGAACGTCGGGCGGCCCCCCTCGCCGGATCAGATGCTGGGCCTGTTCGGCGTGCTGGCAGGCGCGGAGATCAAGGGCGTGGCGGCCCCCTACAAGGCCACCAAGAAGCTCGTCACGATCGACACGTTGAGCCTGGACTGGGGGCAACTGGTCGGCCCGATTCCGAGCAAGGCGCATCTGGTTGCCAAATTCGTCACGCCAACCGATCCGTCCGATCCGAAGCAGCTCCCATTGATTGCCAGCGGGATCGACAAGCTCGCGATCGACCTCGATCTCGGCGCGGCGTGGGCCGAGCAGTCCAACAGCTTCTCCCTGACGCCGGCGACGCTCGACATCGGAGGGATCGCAAGAGCTCAATTGCGTGTCGCTCTCGGCAACGTGCCGCGCGAGGTGTTTTCGGCCGATCCCGCCCAACTCATGGGCCAGGCGGCCCGGATCGAGGCCGGCGCGCTCGAGTTCTCGTTGCGCGACAATGGCGGCGTCGATTCCGCGGCGACGCAATATGCACGCGGCAAGAATGTGAGCCGAGACGCCGCGCGTCAGGCGCTCGCAGACAGCGTTCGGGTGCACCGGGCGGACGTCGCCGCCGCCAATCCGGACGCGGGCACGGCGGTGGATGCGATCGCGAGCTTTGTCGAGACGCCGGGCCAGACGCTCGTCATCAAGCTCACACCCCGCGCCAAGGCACCGCTGATGCAATTGATGCAGCTTCTGCAAACCGACCCGCAGAGCGCGCTGGCGCAGTTCAGGATCGAGGCGTCGACGGGGCTGTAGGTCTCGTGTCCCGGACGCGGCGCAGCGCGTAAGCGTTGCGACGCTGAGCCGGGACTCAGAGAGTTTGTGGCTCGCTGAAACATGGGCCCGGCTCAGCAGCGCACCGCTAAAGAAGCGCTGCGCTGCGTCCGGGGCACGCACTCACTTCTGCGGCAGGTTCACCCGCACATGCAGCTCACGGAGCTGTTTTGTGGTGGCTTCCGACGGCGCGCCCATCAGGAGGTCCATGGCCTGCTGGTTCATCGGGAACAGCGAGATCTCGCGCAGGTTCGTGGTGCCGCAAAGCAGCATCACGATGCGGTCGACGCCCGCGGCCATGCCGCCATGCGGCGGTGCGCCGTACTGGAAGGCGCGGTACATGCCGCCGAAGCGATCGACCACTTCCTGCTCGCCGTAACCTGCGATCTCGAACGCCTTCACCATCGCTTCCGGCACGTGGTTACGGATACCGCCCGAGGCGATCTCGTAGCCGTTACAGGTAATGTCGTACTGGAACGCCTTGATGGTCAGCGGATCCTGGCCCTTCAGCGCTTCGAGACCGCCCTGCGGCATCGAGAACGGGTTGTGCGAGAAGTCGACCTTCTTGTCGTCCTCGTTGTATTCGTACATCGGGAAGTCGACGATCCAGGCGAGCTCGAACCGCTCCTTGTCGGTGAGGTTCAATTCCTCGCCGACCTTGTTGCGGGCAAGGCCCGAAAACTTCCAGAACTTGTCGGGATCGCCGGCGACGAAGAAGGCGGCATCGCCTTCCTTGGTGCCGATCTGCGCGCGGATCGCAGCGGTGCGCTCTGGCCCGATGTTGTTGGCAAGGGGACCTGCGCCCTCGCCGCCCTCGCGCCACATGATGTAGCCGAGGCCGGGTTGGCCCTCGCCCTGCGCCCACGAGTTCATGCGGTCGCAGAACGCGCGGCTGCCGCCGCCTGCGGCCGGGATCGCCCAGACCTGGTTCTTGGGATCCTCGAGCATGCGCGCGAACACCTTGAAGCCGCTTCCGCGGAAATGCTCGGAGACGTCCTGCATCTCGATGGGGTTGCGCAAGTCCGGCTTGTCGCTGCCGTATTTGCGCAGCGCCTCGGCGAACGGAATCCGGCGCCAGTTCTTGCTCACCGACTTGCCCTTGGCGAACTCCTCGAACACGCCGGTGATGACGGGCTCCATGGCCGCAAAGACGTCTTCCTGCGTGACAAAGCTCATCTCGACGTCGAGCTGGTAGAACTCGCCGGGCAGACGGTCGGCGCGCGGGTCCTCGTCGCGGAAGCAGGGCGCGATCTGGAAGTAGCGGTCGAAGCCCGACATCATCAGGAGCTGCTTGTACTGCTGCGGCGCCTGCGGCAGCGCGTAGAACTTGCCCGGATGGATGCGCGAGGGCACCAGGAAGTCGCGTGCGCCTTCCGGCGAGGACGCGGTCAGGATCGGCGTGTTGAACTCGAAGAAGCCCTGCCCCTCCATCCGCCGGCGCATCGACTTGATGATCTCGACGCGCGTCATGATGTTCTGGTGCAGCTTTTCGCGCCGCAGGTCGAGGAAGCGGTACTTCAGGCGGATGTCTTCGGGATATTCCTGGTCGCCGAACACCGGCAGCGGCAGGTCGCCGGCCGGGCCCAGCACCTCGATCTCGCCGACATAGACCTCGACCTTGCCGGTCGGCAGGTCGTCATTGTCGGTGCCCTCGGGGCGGCGGCGGACCTTGCCGTCCATCTTGACCACGAATTCGGAGCGCAGCTTTTCGGCCAGCGAGAACGCCGGCGAGTCCGGATCGACCACGCACTGGGTCAGGCCGTAATGGTCGCGCAAATCGATGAACAGCACGCCGCCATGGTCGCGAACGCGATGGACCCAACCCGAGAGGCGGATGGTCTCGCCGATGTTGCTCTCGCGGAGCGCGCCGCATGTATGTGACCGGTAGCGATGCATGGTCGTCCCAAAATCAATGTCGGAGGAAGCGAATCGGACCGCCTCAAACGGCCGGTCCGAAGTTGCGGCAGGGTTTACCCGACGAGGCCCGGGGCGGCAACCAAGGGAACGGGCTGTTTTGAGCCCGGAAGGCCCATTTTTGGCCGATCCGGCCTCACGCCTTTGCCATCCGGCGTTCCCCGCCTATCTTTACCTCCATGACCGTCCATTTCCCCTTCCAGAACTCCTATTCGGCGCTGCCGGACAGCTTCTTTGCCCGCGTCGCGCCGACCCCCGTGGCCGCCCCCCGGCTGATCAAGCTGAACCGGTCGCTGGCGGTCCAGCTCGGGCTCGATCCCGACCTGCTGGAGACCCCGGAAGGCGCCGAGATCCTGGCCGGCAAGACGGTTCCCGCCGGGGCCGACCCCATCGCCATGGCCTATGCCGGGCACCAGTTCGGGCAATTCGTGCCCCAGCTCGGCGACGGACGCGCCATCCTGCTCGGCGAGGTCATCGACAAGGACGGCGTCCGCCGCGACATCCAGCTCAAGGGCTCGGGCCCCACCCCGTTCTCCCGCCGCGGCGACGGTCGCGCGGCGCTCGGGCCGGTCCTGCGCGAGTACATCGTCAGCGAAGCGATGTATGCGCTGGGCATCCCGACCACGCGCTCGCTTGCCGCCGTCGTCACCGGCGAGCACGTCATCCGCGAGACCGCGCTGCCCGGCGCGGTGCTGACGCGCATCGCCTCCAGCCATATCCGCGTCGGGACCTTCCAGTTCTTCGCGGTCCGCCGCGACACCGAGGCGATCCGCCGGCTCGCCGATCACGTCATCACGCGCCACTATCCGGAGCTGCTCCAGGCGGAGCGGCCCTATCACGACCTGCTCGCGGCCGTCGTCGCGCGCCAGGCCGACCTCGTCGCGCGCTGGCTGCTGGTCGGCTTCATCCATGGCGTGATGAACACCGACAACAGCTCCATCTCGGGCGAGACCATCGATTACGGCCCCTGCGCCTTCATGGATGCCTACAATCCCGCGCAGGTGTTTTCCTCGATCGACGAGATGGGCCGCTACGCCTATGCCAATCAGCCGCGCATCGGCTTGTGGAATCTGACCCGCCTCGCCGAATGCCTGCTACCGCTGTTCTCGGACGATCAGGAGAAGGCGGTGGCCGAAGCCCAGGACATTCTCGGCGCCTTCGGCGAGATCTTCAGCGACGCCTATCAGGCCGGACTGCGCAAGAAGGTCGGCCTGTTCACCGAGCGCGACGGCGACGAGGCGCTGATCCAGGACCTGCTCGATGCCATGGCGAAGAACCAGGCCGACTTCACCCTCACCTTCCGCAAGCTCGGCGACGCCGCAGCCGATGACGGCGCGGACGTGCGCGCGCAGTTCATGGAGCCCGCAGCCTTCGACGAGTGGGCCGGCCGCTGGCGCGCGCGTATTGCGCTGGAGCCGCAGACCGCAGCCGAACGGCAGGCCGCGATGCACGCCGTCAACCCGATCTTCATCCCGCGCAACCACCGCGTCGAAGCCGTGATCCAGGCCGCGGTGAACAACGACAATTACGCGCCGTTCGAGGAGTTGGTGAAGGTGCTGGGCAAGCCGTACGAGGACCAGCCGGAGTATGCGGCCTACGCCGATCCGCCGCTGCCGGATCAGCGGGTGCTGCAGACGTTCTGCGGGACATAGCGACAGCTTCAAAGGGGCCGTCGTGATCACGCAACTCCCGGACGACTTTCGGTTCTCCGGCCCCTCGATGGAGCTCTGCACCCTCACGGTTCGCGTCGCGGATCTTGCGGACCGCTTCCGCTTTACGCTGGTCCATTGGGGTGACCAGCTCGGCCCAGCCACCGCGATGCTGGTGAAATTGGAATCCGGACGTGACGCCGCCCTGACCGAATTTAGGTATGCGATAGAGCGCCATGGCATGAAGGGCCCTGTTGTCGAGGTCGAGGCGCAGGATGTTGCGGCGGTCGGCGTCGCAGCGTTGGTGGACGATGTGCTGGGCGCCCTCCGGCTGTCACGCGAGGATACCGACTGGATCGCACCAGCCGAGAATAAGGCACGCGCGCTCGATCTGCTCCACTGGTGGGCTCAGACATCGTGGGACGACATGCATCCCCGTTCCGAACAGAGGGAATGAGCGGCTTCGCTCCAACGGACGCACGTTCTGGATGGAGCGGCGCGTAGCGCGATCGATCCGTGAGCTACGCCTGTCGGTGAGGCGCATCCAGTCCCGCGGCGAAACGTCCTTCTGAACTGCTTCCCTGTGGACGCGTCGTCCCCGCGGGAACCGCTGTCATCAAACTGAAACACACGCGCTCTAACGGGCTGGCAGGGCCGTCCCTGCCGGAGGCGCCCATCCTCCAACCGTCCCGACAAAGCGCGCCATGCCCTTCAAATTCATCCACATCACCGACACGCATCTCGCGAACCCCGGGCTGAAGCTCTACGGGCTCGATCCGCGCGCGCGGTTGGACGCGGCGATCGCCGACATCAACAAGCACCAGTCCGATGCTGCCTTCGCAGTCGTGACCGGCGACCTCACCCATTGGGGCGAAGCTGAGTCCTACGCCAATTTCGCCGATGCGATGGCCGCGCTGAAGATTCCGTACATCGCCATGGTCGGCAATCACGACAAGCGCGTGACCTGCCTCGACAGCCTGAAAGCCGCCCCGCGCGATGCCAACGGCTTCGTGCAGGGCACCCGCACCACCGAGCACGGCCTGTTCATCTTCCTGGATACGCTGGACGAGACCAGCCATGCCGGCGAGATGTGCGAAAGGCGCCTCGGCTGGCTCGCGAGCACACTGGCTGCCGCACCCGCCGACCAGCAGTTCGTCGTGTTCATGCACCATCCGCCCTTCCCGGTCGGCGTCCACGCCATGGACGAGATCGCGCTGAAGCAGAGCGCCGAATTCGCGGAAGTCATCGCGCCCTACCGTTCGCGCATCCGCCACCTCTTCTTCGGCCATGTGCACCGGCCGATCTTCGGCAGCTACGGCAAGATCCCGTTCTCGACGCTGCGCGGCACCAACCACCAGGTCTGGTTCGAGCTCGACGCTGCCGCCGCCGAGCATCTTGCCAGCCACGAGCCGCCGGCCTATGGCGTGGTGCTGATCGACCAGGAAAACCTGGTCGTGCACAGCCACGACTTCCTCGACCAGAGTCTGCGCTTCCCCTTCGAGCCACCGGCCGGAGTGGACGGCCGCGACTACGCGCTCAATTTCCCGGCGCGATGAGATGAGCCTCGCTGAACCCGCGGCTCTCCCGGTCGCGACGTCGGCGGCACCGCGTCTGCACGTCCTGAAGCGGTTCTCGCACCGCTTCAAAGCCTCGCTGCCTGCCTATCTGCTGCTGCTACCCTCGCTGGTCTTCCTCGCGCTGTTCACCTATGGCGCGATGGGGCGCGTCCTCATCGACGCGCTCTATCAGCGCGCCACACCGAAAGCGCCGGTGCGTTTCGTCGGCCTCGACAATATCAGCGCCGTGCTCGCCGACCCTGCCTTCACCGGCGCCGTCGTCAACAATCTGATCTACGCCGTCGGCACCGCGGTGCCGAGCATCGGACTTGCGCTGTTGTTTGCACTTGCGCTGTCACGCACCCATGCCGTGAACAGCGCGCTGCGCGCCGCGCTGTTCCTGCCGGTGCTGATCCCGATGGTCGCGGCCTCCGCGCTGTTCCTGTTCATCTTCCTGCCGAATGTCGGCCTGCTCGACTACTACATCGGCCGCCTGCTGCCGGTGCTGCCGAACTGGCTCGGCGACCCCGACATCGCGCTCTACGCGATCATGGTCATCACCGTCTGGAAGAACGCCGGCTATTACATGCTGTTCTTCCTCGCCGGCCTCCAGGCCGTGCCCGAGGATGTCATGGAGGCGGCGCATCTCGACGGCGCGGGGCCTTATCAGCGCCTGCGCCACATCATCCTGCCGGAGCTCAAGCCCACTTTCCTGTTCGTCACCGTCATCGCAATCCTCAACGCGGTGACGCAGGTCGACCACGTCTTCGTCATGACCCAGGGCGGGCCGTCCAACTCGACCAACCTCGTGCTGTTCTACATCTACCAGCAGGCAGTCGAGCACTACGACGTCGGCAAGGCCTCGGCAGCGACGCTGCTGACGCTCGCCGCGCTGATGGGGCTCACCGCACTGTCCTTCCGCACCATGGCGAACCGCGAGGGCGGACCATGAAGCTGTTCGATGCGCTGTGGAAGGACGCCCCGCTCGCCACCCGCGGCGAGATCACGCCCCCGCTCGGCTTCCTCCTGACCGTGCTGCTCGCGATCGTCTGGCTGATCCCGTTCCTGTGGATGGGCGTGGCAACGCTGCGCCCCGCCTCCGACGGCATCAACGCCATGGCCGAGCTGATGCCGAGCCTCAAGCCCACGCTCGACAATATCAGGGACGCCTGGGAGATCGGCGATTTCCCGCGCTACACCCTCAACACCACGATCATCTGCACCGGCATCCTGCTGGTGCAGTTCTTCACCATCACGCTGGCGGGTTTTGCCTTCGCCCGCCTGAACTTCGCCGGCAAGACGCTGATCTTCTATCTGTTCCTGATGCAGCTGATGCTGGTGCCGGTTCTGCTGATCGTGCCGAACCTGAAGCTCGTGGCGCAGCTCGGCCTCTACGACACGCTCGCCGGCGTCATGATGCCGTTCTTCGCCTCGGCTTTCGGCACCTTCCTGATGCGGCAGGCCTTCGAGGCGATCCCGACCGAGCTGGAGGACGCAGCCCTAATCGACGGCGCAAGCCTGTTCCAGCGCATCCGCCACATCTACGTGCCGCTGTCGATGCCGAGCTTCTCCGCCTTCGCCATCATCTCCGTGACCAGCCATTGGAACGACTTCCTGTGGCCGCTGATGGTGATCAATTCGCCGGACAAGCGGCCGCTCACGGTCGGCCTCTCCGTGTTCACCAAGACGGCCGAAGGCACGCAGGCCTGGGGCACCATCGCTGCAGGCACGCTCATGGTGATCGCGCCGCTGCTCGTCACCTTCCTGATCTTCCAGAAGCGCTTCATCAGTTCATTCGTCACCTCAGGCATCAAATAGGAGATTTTTCGATGCTGTTTACCCGCAGGCTCATGCTCGGCCTTGCCATGGCAGGCTCTATGGCCGGCGCCCTCGCTTTCCCGGCCCTCGCCGGTGAAGGTCCGACCGAGATCGACCTGTTCTTCCCCGTTCCCGTCGACGGCAAGCTCGCCCGCGACATGGGCACCTTGATCAAGGAGTTCAACGAGAGCCATCCGGCGATCAAGGCGACTGCCGTCTACACCGGCTCCTATGACGACACGCTGATCAAGACGCGCGCCTCGATCAAGGCCGGCAAGCCGCCGGCCGCCGTGATCATGTCGGCAAACTTCCTGCTCGACATGCAGATCGAGAACGAGCTCACCAATCTCGATCCCCTGATCGCCGCCGACGGCACCACCAAGGATCAGTTCCTGGGCCAGTTCTTCCCGGCGCTCCAGGGCAACGCAGTGATCAACCGCTCGGTCTACGGCGTGCCGTTCCACAATTCGACGCCGCTGCTCTACATCAACGCCGACAAGGCCAAGGAAGCCGGCCTCGATCCGAACAAGCCGCCGCAGACCTGGGCCGAGCTCACCGACTGGGCCAAGAAGCTCACCAAGCGCGAGGGTGACAAGGTGACCCAATGGGGCATCGCGATCCCCTGCGCCTACGACTATTGCGGCTGGATGATGGAAACGCTCACCATGAGCAATGGCGGGCGCTACTACAACGAGGAGTTCGGCGGCGAGGTCTATTACGATACGCCCTCGATGCTCGGCGCGCTCTCCTGGTGGAACGACCTCATCGCCAAGCACAAGGTGCATCCGCCCGGCGCCACGCCTGGTCCGGCCGTCAGCACCTCCTTCATCTCCGGCAACGCCGCGATGATGATGCTGTCGACGGGCTCGCTCACCTATGTGCGCGACAACGCCAAGTTCGCCTACAAGGTCGCCTTCATCCCGCGCAACGTCCGCAACGCGGTGCCGATCGGCGGCGCCTCGCTGATCATGCCGGCCGGGCTCGAGGCCGACAAGCAGAAGGCCGCCTGGACGCTGATCAAGTGGATGACCTCGCCCGAGAAGAGCGGCTGGTGGAGCCGCGCCACCGGCTATTTCGCGCCCAACATGGCCGCCTACAAGACGCCCGACATGGTCGACTTCCTCAACAAGAACCCGGACGCCAAGACCGCCGTCGAGCAGCTCGACGTCGCAAAGCCTTGGTTCGCCACCTACAAGACCGTCCCTGTCCGCAAGAACCTCGAGGACGAGGTGATGCTGGTCCTCAACGGCAAGAAGCAGCCGAAGGAAGCCCTCGCCGCCGCCCAGAAGGCCGCGGATGAGACGCTGAAGCCGTACAACGCGGAGACGTCGCTGAAGCTGCCGTAAGGCCGCTGTCGCTTCGTAGGGTGGATTAGCCTGCGGCTGCGCGAAGGCGCAGTCCGCAGGCGTAATCCACCTCGTCTGCGTCTTCGAAGGTGGATACTGGTGGATTACGCCTTCGGCTAATCCACCCTACACCCTTCCCCGCCCCCCATTAACCCCCCGTCCACCATCCGGCCCGCCCCGCCGCCGGTAACCATTGCAATTAACAGACCCTCAACGCACCCCCGACAAATCTATCAATGTTTCTGGAGATTTCGCCGTGGATCTGTTGGTTTTCGAGTTCCTGGGACTGGCCCTGGTCGCCATGTGCGTGGTCGTGGTGGCGCTGCCCTGCGCCCGCAAATCCTCGCACCGGATCCGTTACGAATAGGAATTTCGTCGGAAAGCGACGATTCCGGCCCGATGCAAGGCTCGAATTTGCTTAGAGCCCCTTGACATCACAGCACTTTCGGCAGAACGGCTGATATCAAGTGTCATGGGCCGTTCATGGATTTGATTACCACCACCGCTGACCTCGCGGCTGCCTGCAGCCGGCTGGCCAAGCACCCCGTCATCACCGTCGATACCGAGTTTCTTCGCGAAACCACCTATTACCCGCTGCTATGCGTGGTGCAGATGGCCAGCGCCGAGGAAGCCGTCGTCATTGACGCCCTCGCCCCGGGCATCGACCTCAAGCCGTTCTTCGAGCTGATGGCCAATGAGGCCGTGCTGAAGGTCTTCCACGCCGCCCGGCAGGACATCGAGATCATCTGGCATCAGGCCAACATCATCCCGCACCCGGTGTTCGACACCCAGGTCGCCGCGATGGTGCTCGGCTACGGCGACAGCATCGCCTACGACCAGCTGGTCGAAAAGGTTACCGGCCACCGCCCGGACAAGACCCACCGCTTCACCGACTGGTCGCGCCGGCCACTGACCAAGGAGCAGATGCACTACGCGGTCTCCGACGTCACCCATCTGCGCGACGTCTTCGCGGCGCTCGATGCCGACCTCAAGAAGCGCCGCCGCAGCGAATGGGTCTCGATCGAGATGGAGATCCTGACCTCGCCCAGGACCTACGACTTCCACCCCGAGCGCGCCTGGGAGCGGCTGAAGACGCGCGTGCGCAAGCCGAAGGATCTCGCCGTCCTGATGGAGGTCGCCGCCTGGCGCGAGCAGGAGGCACAGAGCCGCGACGTGCCGCGCGGCCGCGTGCTGCGCGACGAGGCAATCACCGACATCGCCACCCACGCGCCGAACACGCTGGAGAAGCTTGCGCATCTGCGCTCGGTGCCGAAGGGCTTCGAGAAGTCGAAATGGGGCGCGGACATCGTCGCCGCGGTCGAGCGCGGGCTGGCGCGGGATTTCTCGACGCTGCCGAAGCTGGAGAAGCCGCGCAACAATTCCAACGGCGCGGCCATCGTCGAGCTGTTGAAGGTCTTGCTGCGCATGACCGCCGAGCGCCATGCGGTGGCGAGCAAGGTGATCGCCACCGTCGACGATCTCGAAGAGATCGCAGCCGACGACGCCGCCGACGTCCCCGCCTTGCGCGGCTGGCGCCGCGAGCTGTTCGGCGAGGCTGCCTTGAAGCTCAAGCGCGGCGAGCTGGCGCTGGCGATCGAGAAGGGCCGCGTGGTCGGGGTTCAGCGGGCGTAGGCGGCCGCTGCTAACTATCAACGCACAATAATTTCACACCGTCATCCTGAGGTGCGAGCCGTGCGGTGCTTTGCACCGCACGGGGAGCCTCGAAGGATGAACGGCCACGCCGCCGCTCCGGGAGAGCCGGCCGTCGCCCTTCGAGGCTCGCCGGAGAGGCGAGCACCTCAGGGTGACGGTGATAGAGTTGGGGCCAGCAGTTACGCCGGCGTCAGCTTCGCCACTTCGCCCTTCATGTCATTCAGCACGCCCGCGATCGCGGCGACCAGATCGTCGATCTGGGCCTTGGTCGCGATCATCGGCGGACAGATGGCGATGGCATCCAGCATGTTGCGGGAGATCACGCCGCGCTCCTGGAGCATGCGACTGGCGATGCCGCCGACCGCGCCGGGCGTTGTCGCTGCCGTCTTGCGCCCCTTGTCGAGCACGAGCTCGATCGCCGCGATCATGCCGACGCCGCGGACCTCGCCGACCAGCGGGTGGCTGGTGAGCTCGCGCAGCTTGCCCTGCATGTAACCGCCGAGCTCGGCGGCATGCGCAACCAGACCGCGCTCCTCGATGATCTTGAGGTTCTCGAGCGCGATCGCCGAGCCGACGGGATGGCCGCCCGCTGTGAAACCGTGGCCGAGCACGCCGATCTTGTTGCTCTCGTCCGCGATCGGCTCGAACATGCGATCGTTCAGCATGATCGCCGACAGCGGGAAATAGCTGGAGGTGATCTGCTTGGAGACCACCATCGCGTCGGGCTTGATACCGTAGGTCTCGCAGCCGAACATCTTGCCGGTGCGGCCGAAGCCGCAGATCACCTCGTCGGCGACCAGCAGGATGTCGTACTTCTTGAGCACCTTCTGGATCTTGTCCCAATAGGTCGCTGGCGGCACGATGACGCCGCCCGCTCCCATCACCGGCTCGCCGAAGAACGCGGCGATCGTGTCCGGGCCTTCCTTCTGGATCAACGCGTCGAGCTCCTCGGCCCGGCGGGTGGCGAACGCCTCCTCGCTCTCGCCGGGCGCGCCGTCCTTGTAGAAATGCGGCGAGCCGGTGTGCAGGATGTTCGGCAGCGGCAGGTCGAACGAGCGATGGTTGTTCGGCAGGCCCGTGAGGCTGGCCGACGCGATGGTGACGCCGTGATAGGCGCGCAGACGGCTGATCACCTTCTTGCGCTGGGGCTGACCGAGCGCGTTGGAACGGTAGGCGATCAGCTTCAGCACGGTGTCGTTGGCTTCCGAGCCGGAATTGGTGAAGAACACCTTGCTCATCGTAACAGGCGCGAGCGCCACCAGCTTCTCGGCGAGATCGATCGAGGGCCCGTGCGATTTGGCGGAGAACGTGTGATAGAACGGCAGCGCCTGCATCTGCTTGTGCGCCGCCTCGACCAGACGCTTCTCGTTGAAGCCGAGCCCGACGCTCCACAGACCCGCCATCGCCTCGAAATAGCGCTTGCCCGTCGCATCGAACACGTAAGGCCCCTCGCCGCGCTCGATTACCAGGGGACCGGCCTGCTGATGGGTGCGCGCGTTGGTGTAGGGATGGAGCTGGTAGGCCACATCCCGGGCCTCCTGCGAATTGGGCAGCATGGACATTTGCGAAATCCTTCGAATAGTCGCGTCGCCGGCGCGGCCAGCTTCGTCACTGATGATCGAGTTATCTGGCTATTGCGACGAGGGAAAACTTGCAACGCCAATTCGTCGGCAGCACGCGCTCAGCAGCGTTGCAGAAAGCCGCACACGAGGAGCTTGCAGGCTTGTAGCTTGCAGATTTGGCAGTTCTCACGCCACGCTGTCGTCATTGCCATCGTCGGCGGCGGCAGCAGCGGCCTCCCTCACCTCGACGAGCGCCATCGAAAGCAGATAGACCGTCGTGGGCAAGCCGATGCGGCGCGCCCTCTCGGCTGCGTGCGACAGCTCGCTCGTCAGCTCCTTGAGCTCTTCTCCCCGTGACAATGTCCCACCCCATCCGCCGATCGCGGCCGCCTACACCGCAACGGCGCCGCTGGTTTTGATCAGTTCGGCGCTGGATTGGATTGTAGCAAAGTTTCCGACAACATTCACCACCGCCTGCTTGTAGGCGGCGGCCTCGCCCATCCCCGGCTGCCGGCAGGCCACGGCATCGGCGACCACCTGGTAGCGATGGCTGCGGTGAAACCCGTCGACAGCGGTGGCCAGGATGGTTTCGTCCAGCGAAAAGCCGATCACCACAAAGCGGCCAGTGCGGATATTGGACATGTAGTCCACGAACCGCGACGAGCTATAGGCCGAGGGCAGCGGGTGCTCGAACGTCATCTCGCCCGGCCGCGGCTTCGCCTCGGCGATCCAATCGGTCAGCCTCGATGCCGGATTGAACCAGGCGGCCTGGGCGATGCGCTTCAGATGCATCACCGGCCAGAGCTTGTCGCGCCATAGCGTCAGGAGTTCCAGGCAGCGCATGGTGGCGGCCTCGCCGTCGAGGATCACGTGGCGCCGCCCGGGGGTCAGATATTCGACCTGCAGGTCTGCACAGACCAGGATCGGCGGGTCGTCGGTGATGGAAGCCAGCATTGTCTTGCGTTTGGCTGCACCGGTTTCAGCGATCGGCGAGTGCGAGGTCCCGCAGCGGCGAGGTCACCGCCCGCCCCGCCGAGGCATCGAGCACGCCCGGCCGGTCCCAATCGCCCTCGGGACGGATGATTACGTAAGGATCACTGTCCAGAGTGATGGCGTCCGGCCCGGGCTCGATCTCCAGCAGCATCTCCGTGTAGGAGAAATCCGAGAAGGTGATCTTGCGGTTGTGGCCGAGCGGCTTGGCGCCGAAATGGGCCCAGAAATCGACCAGCCGGTCCTGCGCCTGGCCGTAGATCTTGCGAAAGCCCTTGCGCTTCACATAGTCGACGCTCGCCTGCACCAGCTTGAAGGAGACGCGCGAGCGCCGGTATTGGTGCCGCACCGCGAGCCGCTCGACCTTGGCGAAATCGCCGAAGAAGCGCACCCGCAGGCAGCCCGCAGGCTCGTTGCCGACATAGCCGATGAAATGCGCAGCGACCATGTCGTTGCCGTCGAACTCCTCCTCGAACGGACAATCCTGCTCGGCGAGATAGACCGCCGAGCGAATGGCGGTGACCAGCATGAGATCGCTGGGATCGCGCGCGAGGCGGATGGTGATGGCGCGGGAGTCGGGCTTGGCGAGGGGAATCCTAGTGCCGTGCATCTGCAAAACTCCTTGCTTGGATGATCGCACCGGGCATGCGCATCGACTGCCGATGCCAGGGGCGTTCGTAGCACCACAGGTCTGCTTGAAAGCTCGCGATCGGTTCGAATCCGGTCGCTCTCATGATGTCGCGTCCGGCCACGGTTGATGGTTGCGCATAGCAATCCGCGCCGCGAAATCTTACCTGTCGCAGATGAGCCGCGGCTTTGCCGAGACCCGCGATGCCGCGCCCCGTCGCGGCGATCGCCCAGATATAGATGGCAGCAACGTCTTCCGTCGCGGAAGCGAGATAATGCGTCTCGGGCGCGGTGAGGCAGATCTCGTCGAGCAGCAGCGCATCGTGTCCGCGGTCGTTGAGAAACAGGAAGGCCATGCCACCGAGCAGACGGCCGTTCCGGCTGAATGTCAGGATGCTCTGGGGATCGAACGTGTAATATTTCGCAAGCTCCGCGGTCCCGATCTGCACGCCCGGCACCAGCCGGTGCGCCATCTCCGAAAGCGCCGCAATTTCGGAAAATTGCGCGCAACGGACATCGACCTCGGGACTGAGCGGCAGCGCGTCGAAATCATGCCTTGCGGCAAACGAGCCCCTTTTCATACGCAGATCGCCCCTCTATCGTTTGCGGCTTTCAGGCCCCGCTATCACGAGCTTAGCGGTTGGGGATCAGGAGTATGCAGCAGTTATTGCACCGGGGTGCTGCGATGATGCAGCACCGTGAAGAAGCCCTGGGCGCGTCCTGGGATGATTTGAAGCTGTTTTTAGCGTGCGCAAAATATAAAAGTTTCCGCAACGCCGCCGAAGAGCTCGGCCTCACCTCGACGACGCTGATGCGCCGGATCGATCGCCTCGAAGAGAGCATCGGCTGCAAGCTGTTCCTGCGCGACCAGAGCGGGCTCACGCTGAGCGACGAAGGCACCGCAATGATTGCCGACGTCGCGCACATGGAGCGTCACGCCTTCAACGTCTTCCGCCGCGCCTCGCGCTCGTCGAACGATACGTCGGGCACCGTGCGCGTCGCGGTGACGGAAGGCCCGGGCAACTTCTGGATCCTGCCGCGGCTGATCGACTTCCAGAAGACCTATCGCAAGATCACCGTCGACCTGCGCTGCGCGATGGAGCAGGCCGACGTCGCGCGGCTCGAATCCGATATCGCGATCCAGCTCGAGCCGCCGACCAATCCCGATCTGATCGTCGCCAAGCTCGGCCGCCTGCACATCTATCCGTTCGTCTCCAAGGAGTACGAGAATCTGTACGGCCTGCCGGCAACGCTGGCCGATCTGCAGGACCATCGCATCATCAAGCAGAGTGCACCGCAGGTCGACGACGGCGCCTATGCCCGCGTGCTCGGTCTGAAATCGCTCGAGGGCATCGTCGGCATCAAGACCAATTCCTCCGTCGGCGTGCTCTATGCGGTGGAGCGCGGCGCCGGCATCGGCTTCCTGCCGACCGTGTCGATCGCGCTCGGCGCACCGCTCGTTGCCGTGGATCTCGGCGTGAGCCACCACGCCGATCTCTGGCTCACCTATCACAGAGAGTTTCGCGCCTCCGAGCGCCACAAGATCGTGGTCGAGTGGCTGAAGAAGATCTTCGATCCCAGGACCTATCCCTGCTTCCGCGACGAGTTCATCCATCCGGACGCGCTGGTGCCGATGATGACCGCCGCGCGCGAGGGTTTCGGATTGACCGGTTACGTCGCGGCGACGCCGACTTGAGGCAAAGGCGAGCTCAGCTCACCATCTGTATTCGAAACCGACCGTGCCCTGGTGCGAGGTGAGCTCGTTGCGGAACTTGCCATCGTAATTGATGTAGAGCCGCGCGGTGTTGGTCAGGCTGAGCGAGGCCGAGCCGCCCGCATCCATGCCGTAACGGCTCTCGCCGATGCCGGGGACGACGATGCTCTGGGTCCCGAGGCTGACCTGCACCGATCCCAGGTTCTGATAGAAATTGTCGACGAACTTGCCGTAAGCTGACAGGTCCAGGATCTTCTGATCGAAGATGAAGTAGCGCCCGATCTCGGCCCCGATCATGACACGTGCGCGCGAGAGCGCCGTCGAGCCAACATTGAGCGGATCGAGCCCGCCGGCCTCCTGGAACGCCGCGCTTGTGGCGCGGACATATTCGAGCGCCCCCTTGGGCACGATGCGCATCTGATCCTTGGTCCAGTAGTAACTGACCTCGGTCAGCGCGCCGTCGACAGCGGCGCGATAGCCGGCGGTGGCAAGGCCGAAGCCGGTATCCCGGCTGGAATGAACCTTGCCGAACCCATGAACCACCGCGAAGGCCCAGGTCCACGGGCCCTTGTCGACCGAGCCGTTGAAGCCGATCTGCGTCAGGTCCATCGTCGCCGACTGCAGCGCCAGCGGCACGTCAACGTCGGTATGGCTCTGGTCGACCGAGAAGCCGAGATTGACGCCCGGCGCGACCCGCGCACCGAAGCCGGCAACGCCGCCAAACGTCTTGCGCTTGTCGCCGACGAAGTCGCCTTGCGGATCAGTCCGCACCGAGATGCCGTAGCCCTCGAACCACGTGCGGTAGCGCGGATCTTCCGTAGCTGCGGACGCCCCGCCCCCGCCGGGATTAGTGCGGAAGGCGCGGTTGACGCCGCCCGATGCCTGGTTGCCCAGCCGCTCCAGGAAATTCGAGCCGAGATTGAGCGCACTGCTGCCGATCGACTGGTCGTAATTGATCGAGGTCGAGGTCGGGGTCGGTGACGGCGTGGGCGTTGGGGTCGGCGTGGGGGTTGGCGTTGGTGTCGGCGTTGGCGTTGGCGTTTGCGCCAGGACCGGCGTGGCCGACATCATCACGGCGAATGCGCACGCCATCATAATGGCCGTCGCGATCCGGCGGACGCGGTCCAGCCCGATCGTCTGCCGTGTCCCGGAGGGCTGCGAGGTGCAGCGCATGACGACTAATCCCGAAGCAAAGGGCGGTCCGCAAAAATGCAACACGGGCGGCTCGCGTGTGCGGCGATTTGTGCCGAACTGCCACGGAGGGTCAACCGGTTGGCACGCTGTGACCGAGGCTATTGCCCTCGATTGTGGTTCCGCGGCCACAGGTCGCAAATAGCAGACGATAGCCCCCGCCCCGGTCTTGAAATTCGCGCGCGGCTTGCTAACGCGCGATTTTCATGTTGCAATATCCGGCACAATCGGAATTGGCCGCTCGACTGTGCGTTTCGCGACGATGAGACTCGAACAGACTTCCGGAAGCCCGTTTGTGGCGTGGCACGCGAAAAAGCGGCCGCGTCTTTTTTTATCTAGTGGAGGAGACTAGCGATGCCGCAAAAGGGCACCGTCAAATGGTTCAACCCGACCAAGGGCTATGGGTTCATCAAGCCGAATGGTGGCGACAAGGACGTGTTTGTCCACATCTCCGCCGTCGAGCGTGCCGGACTCTCCACCCTCAACGAGAACCAGGTGGTTGAATACGACCTCGTGGAGAACCGCGGCAAGTCGTCCGCGGAGAACCTCAAGGTCTCCTGACTTCTCTCACGACACGCGAGAGATCATGACGTTGCCCCCGGCTCTGCCGGGGGATTTTATTTGGGGGAGACGAAACGAAGCCGACGCCTCAGCTCACCACCGGCGCAACCAAAAAATTCTCCGAAGCAGAGCTGCCCGCCGTCCTGCAGACATCGCCCTCGATCCGGACCTTGCCGGTCGCGAGCAGCCGCAGCGCTTCGGGATAGATGCGGTGCTCAACTTCGAGGATGCGCTCCGACAGCGTGTCCGCCGTGTCGTGGTCGCCGACGGGAACCGCGCCCTGCATCACGATCGGGCCGGCATCGGTCTCGGGAATGACGAAGTGTACCGTCGCACCGGACAGCTTTACACCGGCGCGCAGGGCCTGGCCGTGCGGGTCGAGGCCGGGGAACGACGGCAGCAGCGAGGGATGGATGTTGAGCATCCGCCCGTACCAGGCTTTTGTGAACTCGGCCGTGAACAGGCGCATGAAGCCGCCGAGGCAGATCAGCTCGATGCCGTGCTGGTCGAGAGCCGCCTGCAGCACCTTTTCGAAGCCGGCGCGGTCCTTGCCGAACGGCTTGCTCTCGATCACCAGCGTGTTGACGCCGCCTGCCTTGGCCCGTTCGAGCCCGAGCGCATCGGCCTTGTTCGAGATGACGAGCGATATCTCCGCCGGGAAATCCGCGGCAGCGGCTGCCTTGATCAGCGCGGCCATATTGGAGCCGCGACCGGAGATCAGAATTGCGACGCGGCGCTTCATCACAGCGCCAGATCGAGGTGACCGTTATAGACGACGCGGTGCTCGCCCTCAGCCGGGATCACGGTGCCGAGCTGCGCCACGGTCTCGCCGGCGTCGGTGAAGACCCGCACGACCTCGTCGACCTTGTCCGGCTCGACGATCGCGATCATGCCGATGCCGCAATTGAAGGTCCGCAGCATCTCGAGCTCGGCGATGCCGGCCTGCGCGGCGAGCCATTTGAACACCGGCAGGACCGGCAGGCGCGCGAGATCGATGCCGACGCCGAGATCCTTCGGCAGGACGCGCGGAATGTTGTCGGTGAAGCCGCCGCCGGTGATATGGGCGAGCCCCTTCACCGCGCCGGTCTCGCGGATCGCCCGCAGGCAGGATTTGACGTAGAGCTTCGTCGGCGTCAGCAGCGCGCCGCCGAGCGTCATGACAGGCGCGAACGGCGCCGGGGCCCCGAAGCCAAGGCCGGATTGTTCCACGATCTTGCGCACCAGCGAGAAGCCGTTGGAGTGCACGCCCGACGAGGCGAGGCCGATTACGGCGTCGCCCGCGGCGATATCCTTGCGCGGCAACAGGGTACCACGCTCGGCGGCGCCGACGGCAAAGCCGCCGAGGTCGTAATCGCCGTCCTTGTAGAGGCCGGGCATCTCGGCGGTCTCGCCGCCGATCAGGGCGCAGCCGGATTCACGGCAGCCTTCGGCAACGCCGGCAACGATCGCGGCGGTGGCCTCCGGGTCGAGCTTGCCGCAGGCGAAATAGTCCAGGAAGAACAGCGGCTCGGCGCCCTGCACCACGAGGTCGTTGACGCTCATGGCGACGAGGTCGATGCCGATCCCGCCATGCAGGCCGGTCTCGATCGCGATCTTGACCTTGGTTCCGACGCCGTCGGTGGCGGCCACCAGGACTGGGTCCTTGAAACCGGCCGCCTTGAGGTCGAACAGGCCGCCGAAGCCGCCGATCTCGGCGTCGGCGCCGGGGCGCGCGGTGGCGCGCACCATCGGCTTGATCAGGTCGACCAGGCGGTTGCCCGCATCGATATCGACGCCTGAATCGGCGTAAGTGAGGCCGTTTTTGCGGTCGGTCATGCCCGATTTCCAGTGGGTTTGCGGCTGGTTACGTCGAATTCCGGGGATGCGCAATGGCTCGCATGGCGCTCCCGGGCGTACTATGTAGATATCAACCGGTTCAGCCTCCAAGGGGCCGGATTCGAGGTCAGGCCGGGTGCCGGGAAGCGCCGCGTGAGTATTCCGAACATCATTACCCTGGGCCGCATCATGCTGGTCCCGATCATCGTCTGGGCCATCGTGTCGAGCCAAATGGAGGTGGCATTCGCCGTCTTCCTGATCGCGGGCATCAGCGACGCCGTCGACGGCTTCCTGGCCAAGCGCTTCAACATGCGCAGCGAGCTCGGTGCCCTGCTGGACCCGCTCGCCGACAAGGCGCTCCTGGTCTCGATCTATCTCGCCCTCGGCATCTGGGGCGACATCCCGCGCTGGGTCGTGATCCTGGTGGTGTCGCGCGACATCATGATCGTCACTGCGGTGATCGTGTCCTGGCTGTTCGACAAGCCGGTCGAGATGAAGCCGTCGAAAGTATCCAAGCTAAACACAGCCGCCCAGGTCGCCTACGCCGCCTTGGTGCTGGCATCTCTTGCCTTCGGCTTCAAGCCTGCGCCCTATGATATGATCATGATGGGCCTCGTCACGGTCTTCACGCTCTCCTCCGTGTCGCTCTATCTCGTGGAGTGGCTGCGGCACATGAGCACGATCGAGGCCAAATGAGCTGGGAGGCGGCCCCGCAAAGGCCAACGCCCGCGCGATGAAGTCGAATCTCTCAAAACGAAGCCGGCGCGCCGGCATGGAGCAAAGCTAGCGTGGCAGGCCGCGTTCACCCCCGACAATTGGCGTTTTCGCTTCCGCATGCGGAGAGCCTCAGCCGGGACAATTTCCTCGAAGGACCCGCCAACGCCGCCGGCCTCGCCTTGATCGACGGCTGGCCGGAATGGCCGAACCGCATCATGTGGCTGGCCGGCCCCGAAGGCAGCGGCAAGAGCCATTTGGCCGCGATCTGGGCGGAGGAAGCCGGCGCGCGCTCGACGACGGCGAATGGACTGACCGCCGCAGGCGTTCCGGCCGCGCTCGCCACCGGCGCGCTGGTGGTCGAGGATCTCAAGGCCGGGGATTTTGACGAACGCGCCCTCTTCCACCTGATGAACCTCGCCCGCGAGGACGGCGCCTACGTGCTCTTCACCGGACGCGACGCGCCGGCCTCGCTCGAGATCGAGCTCCGCGATCTGCGCTCGCGGCTGCGCACTGTGCCTGTGGTCGCGCTGCTGCCGCCCGACGACCAGCTGTTCCGCGGCCTGATCGTCAAATTCTGCGCCGACCGCCAGCTCACTGTGGACGAGAGCGTGGTCGGCTACCTCGCCACCCGGCTGGAGCGGTCCTCCGCGGCGGCCCGGCAGGCTGTGGAGTTGCTCGACAGCGAGGCCCTGCGCCTCGGCCGCCCGGTCACAAGGGCGCTGGCCGCCGAGCTGCTGCGGGACGCCTGACCCCCGCCCGGGTCCCGACGCCGCTTGACTGCGCGGAACCGCGGAACATCAATGTCATCGAAACGTCATCGCTCTAACACATGCTCCCGCCGGTTTTGCGCATAGGTCGCAAATTGGGGTGAACTGGATGGATCGACTTCTCATGGACTCAGCGCAAGCCGTTGAAACAAAAGAAAAAGCCCCGGAAACCGAGGGCCTTCCGGCGATCGCATCGAGCCCCGAACGGTTCATCAACCGCGAGCTGTCCTGGCTGCATTTCAACCGCCGCGTCCTCGAGGAATCGGTCAATCCCAGCCATCCCGTGCTGGAGCGGGTGCGATTCCTGTCGATTTCGGCAAACAACCTCGACGAATTCTTCATGGTCCGCGTCGCCGGCATCAAGGCCCAGGTGCGCGAGGGCATCGCCGAGCGCAGCCCCGACGGCCTGACGCCGTCCGAGCAGCTCGCGCTGATCAACCGCACGGTGTCCCAGCTTGCCTCCGACCAGCAGGCGATCTGGCGTGATCTGCGCGGCACGTTGGCCGATGTCGGCATCGTTCTGGTGGACGGCAAGGACGTCACCAAGGCGGAGCGGACCTGGGTCGAGGACTACTTCCTCAACAACGTCTTCCCGCTGCTCACCCCGCTGGCGATCGACCCGGCCCACCCCTTCCCGTTCATTCCGAGCCTCGGCTTCACCATCGCGCTCCAGCTCACCCGCGCCGCCGACGGCAGGCAGATGAACGCGCTGATCCGCATGCCCGGCAAGATCGACCGCTTCATCCGGTTGCCGTCCGAAGGCAAGACCGTCCGGCTCATTTCGCTGGAGCAGGCCACCGGGCTGTTCATCAACCGCCTGTTTCCCGGCTACAATCTGCACGGCCAGGGCGCCTTCCGCATCATCCGCGACTCCGAGCTCGAAATCGAGGAAGAGGCCGAAGACCTCGTCCGCCTGTTCGAGACCGCGCTGAAGCGCCGCCGCCGCGGATCGGTGATCCGGCTCGAGATCGACGCCAAGATGCCGGAAGAGCTGCGCAGCTTCGTGCAGCACGCGCTCTCGGCCGCCGACGACGAGGTGTTCCTGGTCGACGGCGTGCAGGCGATGAACGAGCTCTCGCAGCTCACCCGCCTCGACCGGCCCGACCTCGAATTCACTCCTTACGTGCCGCGCCACCCCGAGCGCGTGCGCGAGCATGGCGGCGACATCTTTGCCGCGATCCGGCAGAAGGACCTGATCGTCCACCACCCCTATGAGTCCTTCGACGTCGTCGTGCAGTTCCTGCAGCAGGCCGCGCGCGACCCCGATGTCGTCGCGATCAAGCAGACGCTCTACCGCACCTCCAACAACTCGCCGATCGTGCGCGCGCTCGCCGAGGCTGCCGAGGCCGGCAAGTCCGTCACCGCGCTGATCGAGCTCAAGGCGCGCTTCGACGAGGAGGCCAATATCCGCTGGGCGCGCGACCTGGAGCGCGCCGGCGTGCAGGTCGTCTACGGGTTCCTCGAATTGAAGACGCACGCGAAACTCTCGATGGTGGTACGCCGCGAGGGCGGCAGCCTCACGACCTACGTCCACACCGGCACCGGCAACTACCACCCGGTCACCGCGCGTATCTATACCGACCTCTCCTACTTCACCTCGGATCCGACCATCGGGCGCGATGCCGCGCGCGTGTTCAACTTCATCACCGGCTATGCGGCGCCGAGCGATCTGGAAAAGATGGCGGTCTCGCCGCTTACCTTGCGCAAGCGCATCATCGAGCACATCCAGGGCGAGACCGCGCATGCGCGGCACGGCCGTCCCGGCGCGGTCTGGATGAAGATGAATGCGCTGGTCGACCCCGATATCATCGACGCGCTCTACGAGGCCTCGCAGGCCGGCGTGCAGGTCGAGCTCGTGGTGCGCGGTATCTGTTGCCTGCGTCCTGGCATTCCCGGCCTGTCGGAGAACATCCGCGTCAAGTCGATCATCGGACGCTTCCTGGAACACGGCCGAATCTACTGCTTCGGCATGGGCCAGGGCCTGCCCAGCGCGAAAGCGGCTGTGTATATCTCCTCGGCCGACATGATGCCGCGCAACCTCGACCGCCGCGTCGAGGTGCTGTGTCCGCTGCAAAATCCCACGGTGCATCAGCAGGTTCTCGAACAGATCATGGTCGCGAATCTGAAGGACAATGAGCAAAGCTGGCAGTTGTTGCCGGACGGGTCCTCAACGCGTATGAAGGCCGCGAAGGGCGAGGAGCCTTTCAACGTCCACAACTATTTCATGACAAATCCGAGTCTGTCTGGCCGTGGAAAGTCGCTCAAGGAATCCTCGCCGCGCCGCCTCACGCGCCGGAATGAACGTCATCAATCCTGATCCGGGATCCCTGACGTGACGCGGCCGCGCAAGCGCGGCGCCACTGTCGCGGTCATCGACATCGGTTCCAACTCGGTCCGTCTCGTCGTCTACGAGGCGCTGGCGCGGAGCCTCATTCCGATCTTCAACGAGAAGACGCTGTGCGGCCTCGGGCGCGAGGTGCAGAGCACGGGCCTGCTCGCGCCCGACGCCGTCGACAAGGCGCTGACCTCGCTCAAGCGCTTCCGCGCGCTGTGCCGGGTGATGCAGGTCGGGCGCGTGTTCGCGATCGCCACTGCAGCGTGCCGCGATGCCTCCAACGGCCCCGACTTCATCGCGAAAGCCGAGCGCATCTGCGCCGTCAAGATCGAGATCCTGTCGGGCCCGCGCGAGGCGCGGCTGTCGGCGCTCGGCGTGATCTCCGGCATCCACCATCCCGACGGCATCGTCGGCGATCTCGGCGGCGGCTCGCTCGAGCTGATCGACGTGCGCAGGAACAGCGTGCGCAGCGGCGTCACGCTGCCGCTCGGCGGCCTTGCGCTGCAGGACCTCGCGCACAAATCGCTCAAGCGCGCCGACCGCATTGTGCGCGCGGAGATCGACGAGGTGCAGTTGCTCGCTGCCGGCCGCGGTCGCACCTTCTACGCCGTCGGCGGCACCTGGCGCGCGCTCGCGCGCATCCACATCATCCAGAGCGGCTATCCGCTCCAGGTGATGCACGGCTACTCGATTTCCGCGGCTGAGGCGCTCGACTTCTCGCGCCGCCTGCGCCGGCTTGCGGCCGCCGACATGCTCGCCGACATCGAGATCGTCGCCGACGCGCGCCGCCCTCTCCTCACCTATGCGGCGCTGGTGCTCGAGCACATCATCCGCGTCGCAAAACCCAAGAACATCGTGTTCTCCACCTTCGGCGTGCGCGAGGGCCTGCTGCACGAGAAGCTGCCGGAGGCCGAGCGCAACAAGGACGGCCTGATCTGCGCAGCCGAGGAGCTCAACCAGCTGCTGTCACGCTCGGCCAAGCACGCCCGCGAGCTGATCGCCTGGACCGACCGCCTGGTGCGCGTCGTGAAGCTGCGCGAGACCGAGGAGGACCGCCGCCTGCGCCACACCGCGTGCCTGCTCTCCGACATCGGCTGGCGCGTGCATCCCGACCACCGCGGCGAGCAGACGCTGAGCCTCGTCGTCAACGGCAATTTCGGCGCGATCACCCACACCGAGCGCGCCTTCGTCGGCCTGTCGGTGTTCTATCGCTACGCTGGCCTCAGCGAGGAAAACCAGCCGCCGGTCACCACGCAGGAGCTGCTGACCCCGGCGCAGCTCGAACGCGCCCGCCTGCTCGGCGCGGCATTCCGTGTCGCGCATCTGATCTCGGCGGCGCGCCCAGGCGTCTTGCCCGCCACGCATTTCCGCACCCAGGGCCGCAAATTGATGCTGGTGTTCGAGCATCGGCTCGTCGACCTCGTCGCCGACCGCGTCGGCAGCCGCTTCAAGCAGCTCGCCCGCCTGGTCGGCCGTTCGGGGTCGATCGTAAGGCGGTAATTCACCTCTCCCTGTTGGAGAGGTGACGCGGGCGCCCCCTCGAAAAGCTTACTCCGCCGACGCCTTGGCGTGGCGCTCGGAGGATTCGAGCGCGGCCGCACTCAGACTGCGCCGGCGCCAGATGGTGCCGACCACCAGCACCACGACGACGCCGAGCGCTGCGCAGAGATATTCGCCGCCTCCCCCGCCATGGCCGAATTGCGGCGGGATGCGGAACGCGCCGAGGATCGAATCCAGCGAGGCGCCGAGCGGGCCGTCGAACAGCGTGTGCAGCCTCGGCGCGATGCCTGGATCGGTCGCGATCACTTCGCCCGCGATCCAGCCGAGCAGCGCCGCACCGGCCCACACCAGCACCGGCAGCTTGGCCAGCAGGGCCATGATCAGCGCCGCACCGGCGACGATCAAGGGAACGCTGATGGCAAGGCCGAGGATCAGCAGCGGCACGCTGCCATTGGCCGCGGCGGCGACCGCAATGACGTTGTCCAGACTCATGACGATGTCGGCGACCACGACGATCTGGATGGCCTGCCACAGATGCGAGGCGGACTCGACGTCGTCCTCGTCCTCGTTCTCCGGCACCAAGAGCTTGGCCGCGATCACGATCAGCGCGAGACCGCCGACCAGCTTGAGGTACGGCAGCTCCATCAGGGTCGCGACGATGCCGGTGAAGATGATGCGCAGCATCACCGCCGCGCCCGCACCGAAGACCATGCCCCACAGCCGGTGCCGCGGCGAGAGACCGCGGCAGGCGAGCGCGATCACCAGCGCGTTGTCGCCAGACAAGAGGATGTTGATCCAGATGATCTTGCCGACCGCAATCCAGAAGGTCGGTTCGGCCATCTCATTGCGGAACTGGGTGAAGAACGCCCCGATCGTAGCGGGATCGAAGATCTGCCAGAGCCAGCTCACAATAAGTCCTTTCGCCCAGTCGCCTTAACTCTTCAGCTGATCGATCAGCCGACGATCTCGTTGCCCGAGAAGAACTGCGCGATCTCGATCGCGGCGGTCTCCGGCGCATCCGAGCCGTGTGCGGAGTTCTCGCCGATCGACTTTGCGTAGAGCTTGCGGATGGTACCCTCCGCCGCCTTGGACGGATCGGTCGCACCCATCGCGTCGCGATACTTGGCGATGGCGTTCTCGGCCTCCAGGACCTGGACGACGACCGGGCCCGAGGTCATGAACTCGACGAGCTCGCCGAAGAACGGGCGGGCCTTATGGACGGCATAGAAGGTCTCGGCCTGTTCCTTGGTCATGCGGATGCGCTTCTGCGCGACGATGCGCAGGCCCGCCTTCTCGATCACGGCGTTGACCGCACCGGTCAGGTTACGCGCGGTCGCGTCGGGCTTGATGATCGAGAAAGTGCGTTCGATGGCCATAATCTTGTCCTTGGGAAGAAAGCGGTGGTTCGGAGTTGCGGGGCTTATATCGGCGCCGTTGCCGGACGGCAAGCGACCGCCAGAGCCGTCTCACGGGCGCTTCGCCGCAGGCTGATCCGGGCGGATCAAGACGGGGATTACCGAGATTTCACCCAGATGAACCGAATCTGAAGCCCCCATTCAGGGTTTGGTTCAGCCTCGCCGGCGTAAGGTCGGGCCTATCGAAACCGAAGCCTGATCGACAGGCGGAACGTTTCGGCGGCCTTTCCATCGACGCGATAGCCCCGCGCCGGCAGTCTTGAGGAGATCACCATGTTGAGGAAACTTTCGCTTGCCGCCGTCGCCGCGGTCGCGCTGGGTGCCGCGCTGGCACCGACCTCGGCCTCCGCGCACTGGCATGGCGGCGGCTGGGGCTGGCACGGCGGCGGCTGGCATCACGGCTACGGCTGGGGTGGCCCGCGCGTCTATGCCCCCGTCTCCTACGGTTATGGCGGCTGCTATGTGCGCCGGCTGGTCCCAACCCCCTGGGGACCCCGCTGGCGACTGATCAACCGCTGCTACTGAGCCCGACAGCACCTTCTTAAAGCACCTTCCGACGGTACCTAAGCCCCCCAAGGTACCTCCTAGAGAGGCCCCGGTGATCCCCCCGCCGGGGCCTCGTTTTTGGGCGGTTGCGTCCAATTCATACAATTTTTGCTAGAACGCCGGACATCCCCAAAGAATGGCGAAACCATTTGGGGGGCCAATGACTTGGTACCGTATCGTTACTCTGCAACATGGAACCGGTCATGCCTGGCCTTCTCGCCAATGACAGCGAACAGATCGACCGGCGCACCAGCCGCTCGATCTGCGATGCGGTGGGCGAACGGCTCCAGCAGAGCCTGCGCCCCGAACCCCACTTGCCGACGCATCTCGAGCAGCTCCTGAACGAGCTGAAGCGACGCGAGCGCGAGTCGCACTGAGCATGATCCGGACCCGAAGGGCCGCGCCAGCGCAAAGTGCGAAGCGGTTTTCCGGAAAGATCATGCTCAAACAATAGTCTTGCGGAAAAACGAGTTGCGTTCGACGCGCCTTGCGGTGACAAGGCCGCATGCTCTCCATCAACGACCTCTCCATCCGCCTCGCCGGACGCCTTTTGATTGACCAGAGTTCCGTGCAGATCACGCCCGGATCCCGCGTCGGCATGGTCGGGCGCAATGGCACCGGCAAGTCGACCCTGTTCAAGGTGATCCGGGGTGAGCTGGCGGCCGAGCACGGCACGGTGACCCTGCCGCCGCGCTGGCGCGTCGGCAGCCTGGCGCAGGAGGCTCCGAATGGTCCCGAAAGCCTGATCACGGTCGTGCTCAAGGCCGACATCGAACGTGACGCGCTGCTGCACGAAGCCGAGAGCGCGACCGATCCGCATCGGATCGCCGAGATCCAGACCCGGCTCGTCGACATCGACGCGCATTCGGCGCCCGCACGCGCGGCTGCGATCCTCTCCGGCCTCGGCTTCTCCGCCGCCGATCAGCTCCGTCCCTGCGCCGAATTCTCCGGCGGCTGGCGGATGCGCGTCGCGCTCGCCGCGACGCTGTTCGCCGCCCCGGATCTGTTGCTGCTCGACGAGCCCACCAACTATCTCGACCTCGAAGGCACGCTGTGGCTGGAGGATCACCTCGCGCATTATCCGCGCACGGTGATCGTGATCAGCCACGACCGCGACCTCCTGGAAAGCTCGGTCGACCAGATCCTGCACCTCGAGCGCGGCAAGCTCACGCTCTACAAAGGCAGCTATTCCTCGTTCGAGGAGCAGCGCGCCGCGCGCGAGCTGCTCGATGCCAAAGCGGTCAAGCGACAAGAGGCCGAGCGCGCCCGCCTGCAGGCCTTCGTCGACCGTTTCAAGGCCAAGGCCTCGAAGGCCCGCCAGGCGCAGTCACGCGTCAAGATGCTGGAGCGGCTGAAGCCGATCACGGCGCTCGTCACCGAGGACGTGCGCGAGATCAGCTTTCCCGCGCCGGAGAAGATCCTGTCGCCGCCGATCATCGCCGTCGACAACGCCTCGGTCGGCTACGATCCGGCGAGTCCCGTGCTGGGCCGCGTCACCTTGCGCATCGACAATGACGACCGCATCGCGCTGCTGGGAGCCAACGGCAACGGCAAGTCGACACTGGTCAAACTGCTCGCCGGGCGCTTGGCGCCCTTCTCCGGCAAGGTGACGCGCGCGGACAAGCTGTCGATCGCCTATTTCGCGCAGCACCAGCTCGACGAGCTCAACGAGGACGCCTCCGCCTACGACCACGTCCGCAAGCTGATGGGCGATGCGCCCGAAGCAAAAGTCCGGGCGCGCGCCGGCACGATCGGCTTCTCCGGCAAGGCCGCCGACACCAAGGCGGGCAAATTGTCGGGCGGCGAGAAGGCGCGGCTGCTACTCGGCCTTGCCACCTTCTTCGGCCCCAACATGATCATCCTGGACGAGCCCACCAACCATCTCGACATCGACAGCCGCGGCGCGCTCGCGGAGGCGATCAACGAGTTCCCCGGCGCGGTGATCATGGTCTCGCACGACCGCTACCTGATCGAGGCCTGCGCCGATCGGCTCTGGATCGTCGCCGACCGCACCGTGACCAACTACGACGGCGACCTCGACGAGTACCGCCGCCTGGTGCTGTCGGCGCGCAATGCGGACGCCGCGCCGCGCGAGCGCAGTGCGCCGAGCGAAAAGCCGCAGCGTCCGAAGTCGGACAATCGCGGCTCGCTGAGGAAGCGCATCGCCGAAGCCGAGAGTGAGATCGCCCGCGTCACCGACATCATCGCCAAGATCGACACGGCGCTCGCCCTGCCCGACATCTTCACCCGCGATCCCAAGCAGGCCGCGCAACTGTCAAAGGCGCGCGCCAATGCCGCCGACGCGCTGGCGCGCGCGGAAGAGCAATGGCTCGAGGCGAGCACGCAGTTCGACGAGGCGGCGGGGTAGATTCAAAACCTCGAAAACAACCCCATGCACAGTACAGGTAATGAATCACCTAGCCGCAAGTCACTGAACCGCGTGATCTTTACTCAATCCGCATATTGGCCCGCCGCCTTGATGATCGGCGCCCAGCGATCGACCTCGCTGGCCAGCATCGCGCCTAACGCCTCCGGCGTCGCCTTGTCCTGCGGGACCGGCTCGGTGTTGATGTCGTTGAACCGGGCGATCAATGTAGGATCCCTCAGCGCGGCCTGAAGCGCCGCCGTCAGCTTCTGAACGACCGCGGGCGGCGTGCCCTTGGGAGCATAGAGGCCGTGCCAGACGCCGAGCTCGAAACCCTTGAGGCCGGCCTCGTCAGCGGTCGGCAGATCGGGCAGGCTCTTCAACCGCTCCTTGGTGGTGATCGCATAGGCCTTGACCTGCTTGGCCGTGATCGGGCCGGTCGTGTTCGTCGCCTGGTCGCAGGTGAGATCGATCTGCTTGCCGAGCAGATCGTTCATGATCGGACCATTGCCCTTGTAGGGCACCGTGGTGAGCTGCTTCTGGATCGCCGTCATGAACAGCATGCCGCAGAGATGCGATGCCGCACCTAACCCGGCATTGGCATAAGTCAGCTTGTCGCCCTGCTGCTGGGCGTAGGCGACCAGTTCCTTGAGCGTGTCGGCCGGGAAATCCGGACGCGCGATGATGGTCATCGGCGCATTGGTCACAAGCCCGATCGGCGCAAAGGCCGTCTTCGTGTCGTAGCTCAGATTGCGGTACAGCGTGGCCGCGGTCGAAATGCCGACGTGATGGACCAGCAGCGTGTAGCCGTCCGGCTGGGCACGCGCGGCGCGGGTGGTGCCGATCGTGCCGCCGGCGCCGGTCGCGTTCTCGACGATGATCTGCTGGCCGAGCGATTTCCCCATCGCCGCCGCGGTCAGGCGCGCGATGGTATCCGTCGGTCCGCCCGCAGCGTACGGCACCAGCACGGTAATCGGCCGCGACGGATAGTCCTGGGCAACCGCCGAGCCGAGCGACATGAGCAGAGCCGATACGAGGGCAATGAACCGCACGATTTCCTCCAGTTTTTTTCTCACGCCATATGAGCGCATTCTCGGCCGCACCGCCATCACGAAAGCGATTTCAGCAAAAGTGTCGCAATCACGATCATGATCGCGCAGCCGACGCGGGTGGATATCGGTTGCGCATGGTCTCTCCGGAAAACCGCTTGAAAAGGCTCGAGCAAACATTCGCTGATTTTGGTCACGCGCATGCGCTGTCAATTCGCGACGACGAACAGCTTCGAAACAGACGTAGCACATGGCGCGCAACAGACCTGCGCAACGAGGCGGGTATCGGCATCAACCTATCCGATGAGCCTTGGCTCGCGCAGGTTCACTCGCCTCGTGCCGATGAAGGCATGACGCTCAGCGTCTATTCGCTCAAGCCGGACTCGAACTGGAAACCGCTCACCCGCCAACTCCTCGTGAGATCGAGAAGATGTGGCCCCAGAAAACCACGTTCCGGGGACTGAGCGGTCAGGTCCTGTCGTTCGAAGATGCAACGAAGGGACGGCCATAGCCCGTCCCGCAAGCTCGCCTTACGCCGACTTCTTCTTCGGCTTCGGCTTGGCCGTCTTTGGCATGACCGGCGCTTCCGGCGTGCCCTCGATCGAGGACAAGCGTCCGGACGTGAACGTGTAGATGCCGGCGCGCGACCCGCTCGTCCAGGTGACCACCGCGACGCGACGGCCGGCGGCGTCATTGGAGAGATTGACGGTCGAGGGCGCGCCGATGCCGCGCACCACGTCGCACTCGGTGTGGCCCAGCGCGACGGTGCCGCCCACGGGCGCCGTCGTCGATGCATTGGCGTCGGCCGGCCCGGGCGGCGGCGCCATGCCGGGACAGGCGCCGTCGGCGCTAACCAGATCCTCGGCGCCCACCGGCTTGTCCGGGGTCAGCGGCGGCGATTCGATCGAGATGTTCTTGATGAAGAGACGCCCCGGTCTCTGGAACCATTCGGCATCCTTCGACAGCAGATCGGTCCCCGAGCAGCCCGCGAGCAGCGGCGCTACGGCGGCCAACGCAACTATGAGCGAGCCGGGAAGCTTTTGATGTCGCACGATAAACTAAATTCCCCGCGTGAAGGACCAGCCCTAAGCGATTGTCCCAACATCACTTTGCGGCACGAAGGTGGCCAAAGCCAGCATCGCCCGGAAAGTACAAATTATCATTAATTGCGTTGGAGGGCTAATTCCGACGCTGCCACCGGCCCCGTTCGTCGGCCTGCCAATAGGTGACATCAAATCCCCGCGCCTTGCAATCCGTCCAGGCTGTGCGGGCCAAAGCGAGCGCATCCGGATCGTCGCCGTTGAACAGCAGCACCATGCGCTCATAGCCCTGCGCGTCCTCCGGCAGTGCGGCGTTGTCGACCAGGAAGCGGACATTGGCGCGGTTGGGATTGCCCTCCTCGATCGCCAGCACGATCGGCTGATCGGCGGCATCGTTCACCCGCCACGTCGCGTGCGGCAGGAAGGAATCGTCGCGATAGGTCCACAAATGCGCGTCGAGCGCGTCGGCGCGCTCCTCCGAGGTCGATTGCACCACGACGCGCCAGCCGCGCTCGAGCGATTTCTCGAGAAGCGGCGGCAACACGTTCTCCACCGTCATGTTTTGCAGATGGTAGAACAGCACTTCGGTCATTTGGTCACTTGCGCTCGTAATGGTCGGCGACCAGCCGGTCGAGCAGGCGGACGCCGTAGCCGCTTCCCCAGCTCTGGTTGATGTCGGTCTTCGGCGCGCCCATGGCGGTGCCGGCGATATCGAGATGCGCCCAGGGCGTGCCGTCGACGAAGCGCTGCAGGAACTGCGCGGCCGTGATCGAGCCGCCATGGCGGCCGCCGGTGTTCTTCATGTCGGCGAACTGGGAATCGATCAGCTTGTCGTATTCCGGCCCGAGCGGCAGGCGCCAGACCTTCTCTCCGCTCTCGAGGCCGGCCGCGAGCAGGCGCTCGGCGAGTTCATCGTTGTTGGAGAACATGCCGGCATGCTCGGTCCCGAGCGCGACCACGATCGCACCGGTCAACGTCGCCAGATCCACCATGAATTTCGGCTTCAGCTTCTTGGCGACGTACCAGAGCACGTCGGCGAGCACGAGGCGGCCTTCGGCGTCGGTATTGATGATCTCGATGGTCTGGCCCGACATCGAGGTGACGATGTCGCCCGGCCGCTGTGCATTGCCGTCGGGCATGTTCTCGACGAGGCCGATGGCGCCGACCACGTTGGCCTTGGCCTTGCGCGCCGCCAGCGCGTGCATCAGGCCGACGACGCAGGCCGCCCCGCCCATGTCACCCTTCATGTCCTCCATGCTGCCGGCCGGCTTGATCGAGATGCCGCCGGTGTCGAAGCAGACGCCCTTGCCGACGAAGGCGACCGGCGCCTCACCCTTCTTGGCCCCGTCCCAGCGCATGATCACGGTGCGGCTCGGCCGCGCCGAGCCCTGGCCGACGCCGAGCAGCGCGCCCATGCCGAGCTTCTGCATCGCCTTGACGTCGAGCACCTCGATCTTGACGCCGAGCTTGCGGAGCTGACCGGCGCGGCGCGCGAACTCCTCGGGGAACAGCACATTCGGCGGCTCGTTCACGAGGTCGCGGGCGATGACCACGCCGTCGACGACGTGGCCGGCCGGGGCAAAAGCCTTCTTCGCAGCAGTTGCGTCGCCAACCGCCAGCGAGATGTCGGCGCGCGAGCCGCCCTCCTCGCCGTCCTTCTTCTTGGTCTTGTAGCGGTCGAATTTGTAGGCGCGTAAGCGAAGGCCCGAGGCGATCGCGACCGCCTGCTCGCTCGTCATCGCGCCGCCGGGCAATTCCGCCATGATGGTCATGGCAGCTGTACCGGCCGTGAGCTTGCTCGCCGCCACGCCGCCGAACTTGAGGAAATCGCTCGCCTTCAGGCTCGCCGGCTTGCCGGCCCCGATCACCACCAGACGGGTGGCTTTCACGCCCTCCGGCGCCAGGATGTCCAGGGCCGCCCCGCTTTTACCTCTAAAGCCGGAGGCGGAGGCCGCCCGCTTCACGAGGTCGACAGCGCTTCCGAGCGCCTTGGCCGTCGCCGGGCCGAGCTTCAGGCCGTCGTCGCAGAACACGACCAGGATGCCACGGGCGGCAGCAGACAACGGGACGAAGCCGACCTTGATGGCATCGGACATGGGTAACTCCTCCAAAACATGGGGCTTTTTGCCGTTCTGCGGTCCCGGCCACAGGCCGGAGCTGAACGACGATTCACTGGACTTTACCCACTATGGGCCACCGGCCCGGCAGATGCCAAGCACCGCCGTGGCCGCCAGGCCACATCGAGCGAAATATTAACCATATATTGAGGGTGCCACGGGGCAGCCATTTTGTTGACGGATCAACGGGATGGTAGTGAGAGAGTAAGCCGGTGGAAGCGGTGGTTGGCCGACCTTGGGGATCCCCTGACCGGGATTGGTCGGACAGCCGGAGTTGCGGCCTGCAGTGGGGCTTGGTGGGATTCGTGCGGTAGCGCATGGGGTCGATCGATAGGTATATTTTCCGCACGACGCTGGCGTCGTTTGCGCTGGTCCTGGTCAGCCTCACCGGCGTGATCTGGATTACGCAGGCGTTGCGCGGCATCGACCTGATGACGAGCCAAGGTCAGACCATCCTTACCTTCCTCGGCATCACCAGCCTCGTCATTCCGGCGCTGGTCCTGATCATCTCGCCGATCGCGCTGATGATCGCGATCTCGCACACGCTGAACAAGCTCGCGACCGATTCCGAGATCATCGTGATGAATGCCGCCGGCTTCTCGCCGTTCCGGCTGTTCTATCCGTTCTTCTACGCCACCTGCGTGGTGGCGGCGCTGGTCGCCTTCATCGCGGCCTATCTGGCGCCCGACGGCATGCGGCGGATCAAGCAGTGGGACGCCGAGATCACCGCCGACGTGCTCACCAACATCCTCCAGCCCGGCCGCTTCGCCCAGCTCGACAAGAACCTGACGATCCGGATCCGCGAGCGGCAGCCCGGTGGCATCCTGGCCGGCATCTTCATCGACGACCGCCGCGATCCGAACGAGCGCGTCTCGATCGTCGCCGAGCAGGGCGAGGTCGTGAAGAACGAGAACGGCTCGTTCCTGGTGCTGAAGGACGGCAACCTGCAGCGCTTCGAGGCCGGCAAGCGCGATCCCGCGCTGGTGGCGTTCGGGCGCTACGGCTTCGACATGTCGAAGTTCGGCAATCAGGGCCGTGACGTCACCCTCGGCATCCGCGAGCGCTATCTCTGGGAGCTGTTCTCGCCATCCGAGGACGATCCCGTCTACAAGCAGATTCCCGGGCAGTTCCGCTCGGCCCTGCACGACAGTCTGCTCGCGCCGGTCTACCCCTTTGCCTTTGCGGTGCTGACCTTCGCCTTCCTGGGTGCGCCTCGCACCACCCGCCAGAGCCGCAACTTCTCGATCGGCTCCTCGATCTTCGCGGTGTTCGGCCTGCGCATGGCCGGCTTCGCCTGCTCGGTGATGGCGGTGAAATCGCCGGGGGCTGTGCTCGTTCAATACGCGATGGTCATCGGCGCCATCGGCATCGGGCTGTGGATGATCATCGGCGGCATCGTGGTCGAACCGCCTCCCCGCCTCGTGGAGGCCATCAACAGGTCCAACGCACGCATTGCGCGGCTGTTCGGACGGCCGGCCACAGCATGAGCATGCTCACCAACACACTCGGGCGCTATTTCGCCGGCCGCTTCGTCGTCGCGGCGCTCGGCGTGTTCGCGAGCATTTTCCTGCTGCTGGTGCTGGTCGACTACATCGAGATGGTGCGCAAGACTTCCGGCCTTGCATCCGCCTCCGCGATCATGGTGGCCGAGACCTCGCTCTTCCGGGTGCCGCAGCTTTTGGAGAAGCTGACGCCGTTCTGCATGCTGATCGGCGCCATGACCTGCTATCTCGCCCTCTCCCGCCGGCTCGAGCTCGTTGTGGCGCGCGCCGCCGGCATCTCGGCCTGGCAGTTCATCTCGCCGGCGCTCGGGAGCGCGCTCGTGATCGGGGTCATCGCCACCGTCGCGTACAATCCGATGTCGGCCAATCTGCGCGAGCTCTCCAAGCGCATGGAAGCGGAGCTGTTCGGTTCGGCACCCGGCGGCGGCATCCAGGACGCCTCCGGCTTCTGGCTCAATCAGGTGACCAGCGACGGCCAGACCATCATCAACGCCGCGCGCAGCGAGCAGCAGGGCATCCGACTCACCGGTCTCACACTGTTCCGGTTTGACACACAGCAGCACTTCAAGGAGCGCGTCGAGGCGCGCGAAGCCACGCTCGAGGCCGGCCATTGGCTGTTCAAGGGCGTCCGCCGCTTCACGCTGGACGGGCCGCCGGTCGACCAGGCCAGCCTGGAGATTCCGACGACGCTGACCGAGGCCCAGGTCCGTAACAGTTTTTCCACACCCGAGACTGTGTCCTTTTGGCAACTACCGAGCTACATCCGCTCTTCCGAAAGCTCAGGCTTCGCGACAGCCGGATATCGACTCCAGTATCAGAAGCTCCTGGCGCAGCCGTTTTTGCTCGCCGCCATGGTGATGCTCGCGGCCTCCGTGTCGTTGCGCTTCTTCCGGATGGGCGGCGTGCAGAAGATGGTTTTGAGTGGCGTGGGCGCAGGCTTTCTGCTCTACGTTCTGTCGAAAGTAACTGAGGATTTGAGCAAGGCTGAGTTGATGCATCCGATCGCTGCGGCGTGGTTGCCCGTTGTTGTGGGCGGCCTCACCGGCTTTTTGGCCTTGCTCTATCAGGAGGACGGTTAGTGACTGCCGTCCAACGAGGGCGCGTGTCTCGTTTGACGCGGCGTACTGTGGTGCGCGCGAACGGGGGTGGCTTGTCTATTCGCAGGCTCCTGCTGGCTGTTGCCGCCGTGGCATCGCTCGGCGGGCTGATCGACGTTGCCGCCGTGGCCCCCGCCTCTGCCCAGAGCTTCACCTACAATCCGCTGCCGCCGCGTCCGAAGCCGCCGAAGGTCGCCAACGACAACCAGATGCTGGTTCAGGCGACCGAGGTCGACTACGACTACAACAATTCGCGCGTTTCCGCGGTCGGCAACGTCCAGCTGTTCTACAACGGCACCAGCGTCGAGGCCGACAGGGTCATCTACGACCAGAAGACCAAGCGGCTTCATGCCGAAGGCAACATCCGCATGACGGATGCCGACGGCAAGATCACCTATGCCGAGATCATGGATCTCTCCGACGACTACCGCGACGGTTTCGTCGATTCGCTGCGCGTGGACACCGCCGACCAGACCCGCATGGCCGCGAGCCGCGCCGACCGCTCCAGCGGCAACTACACGGTGTTCGAGAACGGCGTCTACACGGCCTGCGCGCCGTGTAAGGACGATCCGAAGAAGCCGCCGCTTTGGCAGGTCAAGGGTGCCCGCATCATCCACGACCAGCAGGAGAAGATGCTGTATTTCGAGACGGCGCAGCTCGAGTTCTTCGGCGTGCCGCTCGCCTACATGCCCTACTTCTCGACGCCCGACCCGACCGTGAAGCGCAAGACCGGCTTCCTGATGCCGGGCTTCACCTCCTACACGACGTTCGGCTACGGCGTGGAAGTCCCGTTCTACTGGGCGATCGCGCCCGACATGGACATGACCTTCAGCCCGCGCATCACCTCCAAGCAGGGCGTGCTGTTCCAGACCGAATTCCGCCAGCGCCTGATGGACGGCGCCTACCAGATCCGCCTCTACGGCATCGACCAGCTCGATCAGAAGCAGTTCTCCGGCCTGCCCGGTGACCGCCAGTTCCGCGGCGGCGTCGAGACCAAGGGCCAGTTCGCGCTCAACGACAAATGGGTCTGGGGCTGGGACGGCGTCCTGCTGTCCGACTATTATTTCATGTCGGATTACCGCCTCGCGCAGTACCGCGATCCGCTCGGCTCGTTCCTGAACCTGCCGACCGACGCGCTGTCGCAGCTCTATCTGACCGGCGTCGGCAATCGCAGCTTCTTCGACGCGCGGACGATGTACTGGCTGAGCTTCTCGGGCAACCAGAGCCAGGTGCCGGTCGTCTATCCCGTGATCGATTACTCGAACGTGCTCAACTATCCGGTGTTCGGCGGCGAGTTCAGCTACAAGACCAATTTCGTGAACCTGTCGCGCGAGACCGCGGTGTTCGATCCGATCACGACGCTCGCCAACACCAACGGCCTGTGCACCACCACCTCGGCCGATCCGCTCGCGCGGACGCCGTCGCAGTGCCTGCTGCGCGGCTTCCCCGGCACCTACACTCGCCTCACCGCCGAAGCGCAGTGGCGCAAGTCCTATACTGATCCGTTCGGCCAGATCTGGACGCCGTTCGCCAGCCTGCGCGCCGACGCGATCAATTCCTCGGTCTCCAACCAGCCGGGCGTGTCGAACTATCTGCCGGTCGGCGACACCCAGGCATTCCGCCTGATGCCGACCGTCGGCCTCGAATACCGCTACCCCTTCATCAACGTTCAGCCCTGGGGCTCGACCACCATCGAGCCGATCGCGCAGATCATCATCCGCCCGAACGAGACCTATGCCGGCAAGCTGCCGAACGAGGACGCGCAGAGCATGGTGTTCGACGCCTCGAACCTGTTCAGCGTGGACAAGTTCTCCGGCTACGACCGCGTCGAGGGCGGCGGCCGCGCCAATGTCGGCGTGCAGTCCACCACGCAGTTCGACAGGGGCGGCGCCGTCAAGGTGCTGTTCGGCGAGTCCTACCAGCTGTTCGGCCTGAACTCCTTCGCGGTCCGGGACTCCATCAACACGGGCCTCGATTCCGGTCTCGACAAGCCGCGCTCGGATTACGTCGCCAGCGCCAGCTACTCGCCCAACCGCACCTACACCTTCAGCGTCCGCTCCCGCATGGACGAGCAGACCTGGAACGTGCAGCGCTTCGAGGCCGAAGGCCGCGCCAATTTCGATCGGTGGTCGATCAGCATGCTGTACGGCAATTACGCGGCGCAGCCGGAGCTCGGCTACCTGACGCGCCGCGAGGGCATCCTGACCTCGGGCTCGCTGAAGGTCGCGACCAACTGGGTGGTGACGGGTTCGGCGCGCTGGGACCTCGAGGCCAACAAGATCAACCAGTATGTGCTCGGCGCCGGCTATGTCGACGATTGCTTCGTGCTGGCGGCGAACTATGTAACCTCGTACAGCTACTCCGCGGGCACGACCCCGCCCACGCTGAGCCACGCGTTCATGTTCCAGATCGGTCTGCGCACGCTGGCGACCTCGTCGACGACCAGCAGTTCCGCCGGCGGCTTCCAGTGAACGGTTTGAAGTGACGGCCGCGCGGTCCCGATCGCAGGTTCACCGCGGCTGACATACGAGCGACAACCATGACTACTCCATTGCCTGCCTTCCGCGTCCTCCTCGCCATCGGTGCCGGGCTGGTCCTGACCGGCCTGCCCGCGCCGTCGCGCGCGCAGAACATCGTCGTCATGGTCAACGGCGATCCGATCACCGATTTCGACATCGACCAGCGCGCCAAGCTCGACCAGCTGACGACGCAGAAGGCTCCAGCCCGGCAGGAGGTCATCAACGAGCTGATCGACGACAGGGTGAAGCTCAAGGAGGGCAAGAAATACGGCGTCGATCCCGGTGTCAGCGACATCAACCAGTCCTACGAGGGCATGGCGCAACGCATGCGCATCTCGCCGGATCAGCTGACCAAGTCCCTCGAAGCCAAGGGCGTCCGACCTGAAACCCTGAAGGGCCGCATGAAGGCCGAGATGGTCTGGACCAGCCTCGTGCGCGGCCGCTTCAAGGAGAAGCTGCTGGTCGGCGAGCGCGACGTCGCCCAGGCCGTCCAGGCCCAGACCGGCGACAAGCTGCAGGTCGAGGGCACCGAATACAAGATGCAGCCCATCGTGCTGATCGTGCCGCGCGGCTCGTCCCCGGCCTTCCAGGAGACGCGGCTGAAGGAAGCCGAGCAGTATCGCTCCCGCGTCGGAAGCTGCGAGGAAGCCAATTCGCTGTTCCGCTCGACGCCGAACGCCACCATCCGCGAGGCCGTCACCAAGACGACGGCCGACCTGCCCGAGGCGCTGCGCAAGGTGCTCGACGACACTCCGATCGGCCATCTGACCGCGCCGGAGGTGACCAAGGCGGGCATCGAGATGGTGGTGCTGTGCTCGCGCAAGCCGACCATGATCGACACGCCGAAGAAGCGCGAAGTCCGCGAGAAGATGTACCAGGAGAAGTACGAGAAGACCCAGAAGGCCTATCTCGAAGAGCTCCGCAAGGCGGCGATGATCGAATATCGCAACCGCTGATGGCCGACGCCCCGATCAAGCCCCTCGCCCTGACCCTGGGAGAGCCCGCGGGCATCGGCCCCGACATCACGATTGCAGCCTGGCTGCGACGCCGTGAGTTGAACCTGCCCGCCTTCTACCTGCTCGGCGACGAGACCTTCGTCGCGCGGCGCGCGGAGGTCATCGGCAAGGCGCTCGGCGCCGGGATCCGGATCGCCTCGGTGAGCCCCGCTGAGGCCGCGGCCGCTTTCGCCGATGCCCTGCCCGTGGTCGCGACCGGCGTGCGCGCGACGGCCGAGCCCGGCAAGCCCGACGCCACCAGCGCGCCCGCCGCGCTCGCCTCGATCCGTCAGGCGGTCACGGATGTGCGCGAGGGGCGCGCCGGCGCCGTCGTCACCAATCCGATTGCCAAGAGCGTGCTCTACCGCGCCGGCTTCCGTCATCCCGGCCACACCGAATTCCTCGCCGAGCTTGCCGCCGAGGACGGCCGCGTGCCGCAGCCGGTGATGATGCTGTGGTCGCCGCGGCTCGCCGTGGTGCCGGTAACCATCCACGTCTCCTTGCGGGAGGCGCTGAGCCAGCTCACCAGCGAATTGATCGTCTCGACCGTGCGCATCGTCGCGAGCGAGCTGAAATCCCGCTTCGGCATCGCGCGGCCGCGCATCGCGATCTCCGGCCTCAATCCGCATGCCGGCGAGGACGGCTCGCTCGGCCATGAGGAGCAGACGGTGATTGCGCCGGCGCTCAAGGTGCTACGCAATGACGGCATCGAGGCCAGGGGGCCGCTGCCAGCCGACACCATGTTCCACGAAGCTGCGCGCAACCTCTATGACTGCGCGGTGTGCATGTATCACGACCAGGCGCTGATCCCGATCAAGACCGTCGCCTTCGACGACGCGGTCAACGTCACACTCGGCCTGCCCTTCATCCGCACTTCGCCCGATCACGGCACCGCCTTCGACATCGCCGGCACCGCCAAGGCCAATCCGGCCAGCCTGATCGCGGCGCTGCAGCTTGCAAGCCGCATGGCGGCTGCGAAAACCTGATGAGCGCGATCGACGACCTCCCGCCGCTGCGCGAGGTCATTCGCCAGCACGCGCTGTCGGCCAGGAAATCGCTCGGTCAGAATTTTCTGCTCGACCTCAACCTCACCGCGCGCATCGCCCGTGCGGCCGCGCCGCTCGAAGACTCCACCATCGTCGAGATCGGCCCCGGCCCCGGCGGGCTGACGCGCGCCCTGCTCGCGCTCGGCGCCCGGCGCGTCATCGCGATCGAGCACGACGAGCGCGCGATCCCGGCCTTGCGGGATATTTCCGCGCGCTATCCTGACAGGCTCGAGATCGTGCATGGCGATGCCATGACGTTCGACCCGCGCCCGCTGCTCTCGGGCGAACGCGCAAAGATCGTCGCCAACCTGCCCTACAACATCGCGACCCAGCTTCTCATCAATTGGCTCACGATCGAACCCTGGCCGCCCTGGTACGACATGATGGTGCTGATGTTCCAGCGTGAGGTCGGCGAGCGCATCGTCGCGCGCGAGGACGAGGAGGCCTATGGCCGTCTCGGCGTGCTTGCCAACTGGCGCTGCGAGACCAAGATCCTGTTCGATATTTCGCCGTCCGCCTTCGTGCCGCCGCCGAAGGTCACCTCCTCCGTCGTGCGCCTCAAGCCGCGCGCGGAGCCGCTGCCGTGCGATCGCAGGCTGCTCGAGCAGGTCGCGGCCGCCGCCTTCGGCCAGCGCCGCAAGATGCTGCGCCAGAGCCTGAAATCGCTGGGCGTCGATCCCGCGCGACTTGCCGCTGCCGCCGGCGTCGATGCGACGCGGCGCGCCGAGACGATTCCGATTTCAGGCTTTGTTGCCATGGCCCGTGAATTGGCGGATATACGCAACGAAGAAGCATGATCCGGAAAAGTGTGAAGCGGTTTTCCGAAAGAGATCATGCTCAAACAATGAGCTAATTTCGGAGGAAGGAATATGGCGTTGATGCGTCGGCAATCCCTGGTCAAGTTCGATGCGCCGCTGTGCGAGACCATCGTCGACACGCCGAAGCCGCAAGGCCGCGAGGTCCTCGTCCGCATCGAGCGCTGCGGCCTCTGCCATTCCGACCTGCACATCCAGGACGGCTATGCCGATCTCGGCGGCGGCAAGAAGCTCGACACCACGCGCGGCATGACGCTGCCCTTCACGCTCGGCCACGAGATCGCGGGCGTCGTCGACGAGGTCGGCCCTGACGTTCCCGCCGGTCTGGTCGGCGCGAAGAAGGCCGTGTTTCCCTGGATCGGCTGCGGCCAGTGCCGCGACTGCGCCAATGGCGACGAGAACCTCTGCGCCAAGCAGCGCTTCCTCGGCGTCTCCATCGATGGCGGCTTTGCCACCCATGTGCTGGTGCCCGACGCAAAATACCTGCTCGACTACGATCCCCTTCCCGTCAACCAGGCCGCGACCCTGATGTGCTCGGGCGTCACCGCCTACGGTGCGCTCAAGCGCCTGGTCGATCGTCCGCGCCAGCGTAACCTGCTGCTGATCGGTCTCGGCGGCGTCGGCATGATGGGCCTGTCGTTCGCGCAGGCGATGTTCAAGCAGCCGATCACGGTCGCCGACCTCTCGCCGGCCGCGCGCGAGACCGCGCTGAAGAACGGCGCGGCCGTCGCCTACGATCCGTCCGAGCCGGAAGTGATCCGCCGCATCCTGAAGGAGACCGAGGGCGGCTTCGACGAGGTCGTCGATTTCGCCGGCAACGAGAAGTCGATGGCCTTTGCGGTCGCGGTCGCCGCACGCGGCGGCAAGGTGGTGGTCTCCGGCCTGATGGGCGGCCAGTTCACGCTGCCGATGGTGCAATGGGTCTACAAGCGCCTGACCGTCGAAGGCTTCATGGTCGGCACGCTCGCCGAAGGCCATGAGCTGATGGCTCTCGCCCGCGCCGGCAAGATCAAGCCGACGCCGATGCGCGAGGAGCCGATGGGCGACGTGCAGAAATGGATCGACGAGCTTCGCGCCGGCAAGGTTGTCGGCCGCATCGTGCTGAAGAACTAGGATGCGAGGAACCTGAATCTTCCTGCGGCGAGATCGAATGTCTCGCCGCGGAACACCGGCGGCTACGCTGCGTTGGCAGCGCATGTCCATACGTTGCACCGTCGAGAGCGCATTCTTCATTGCCTGGAGCTGCCTGGAGCAGAGCGGCGAGCTCGGCGCGCCGGACGAGACCGCAAACTTCCTTCTCGACACCATCGAAGCCCAGCTCAGGAAGGGCGAACGCCGGCAGTTGATGCTCGCGAACCGGGCGATCGACGCCTGGCGCGCGCACGCGGCCACGCGCCGGCCGCACGAGGCGCGCTTCGGATGACCGACGGCGGCATCGTCCCGGTCTGCCACGCAGCCATCGCTTTCCACTGGACACCCCAGGGTTTTGCCGGATTCCGATAGCGATTTCGTCGTGCCTCACTCGACCGGGACTTGCCGCCGGGAAAAGCACAACTTGCATCGGCCCATGAATGGCCGTTCAATGGCGGTTTAGGCCGACGCCGCGCTATTTTTTTGGTTTTCTGGAATGCGAACTTTTCTCATCATTCTCGGCATCTGGCTGCTGATCAACGTGCTCTTCGTCGTCATCATGATGCCGCCGCGCAAGCCGCGGAAGCCGGATCATCCGCGCTCATCGGCCGGCCTCGCACCGGCAGCCATCGAGCCCAACGCCTATCCTTTCGACGAGGACGAGAAGGTCTCGCTTCGTCACACCATCATCGCCATTGCGATGGGCGCGCTGTTCTCGCTGACGCCGCCGCTACTGCAGGCGATCGACGACATCAAGCGGCTGGTGAGGAAGTACCGCAAGTCCGGCGAGCCGCCCGAAGCCGCGGACAGCGAACGCTCGTTGGAGACGGTGTCTGAAGACCTCCGCACGCGCGAGAATCGCACGACGGCCGGCGAATCCTCGACCGATGATCGGAACGCGCCGAAGCGCTAGCGCTTAGATTCTCTTCGCAGATTCCACTTCGCTCGCGACATTGGAACGTCGCGCGCCTTCCGCCGTTGGCCTTCCACCAAGGCAACGACCACGTCGGAGCCGAACAGCAGGCGCAGCCTGCTCCGCAGAACACGCAAAACATCGATAGCGAGCGTGGGATGAACGATCACGCATGGGGGATCGAAAAGAGGAGAAGCGAGTTGATCAATCTGGGCAAGTGGTACGACCCCATCTCCGAGCGCTGGATCGCGCCGCGCGAACCGCGCCAGGAGACAACATCCTCCCAGGTGAGCGAGAACCACGTCCTCGAGCTCGAGAGGACCGTCGAAGTGAAGCGCATCTGGCGCGCACTGGTCGATTGCTGCGCACGCGACTGACATTCGCCGTACGCGTCGAAACCGGAACCTCCAGTCAGCAATGCCGTTGTCATTTGCATGAGCGATCCCGCACTCCCCGCACGGCCGATCGCAGCTGCGATACGCTATCTGTCGATCATCGTCGGTTGCGCCTGCCTGCTTCTCGCCACCATCTGCTTTGCCATCGCGGCACAGGTCTTCATTCAAACCGGCGTCTTTGCGCAATCCTACGCGATGGTGGGACTCATCGGCGCCGTGCTGGGGCTTCTGGCGCTGATGCTGGCGCGGGTGTGGAGATAGGTGCTCGCGATAGACCGTCCTCGTCACGGATATTCATGGCTTATCCCGATAACTCCAAGTCGGATTTATCGGCTAATCAAATCAACGCCGCGCCGCTAGCTCTGCGGCATGACCATTCAATCCTCCTCCCCAGCCGCGCCCTGGAGCGCGGTTCTTGCACTGTCGCTGTGCGCCTCGACGCTGGTGGCCTCCGAGTTCATGCCCGTGAGCCTGCTCACGCCGATCGCGACCGACCTGCACCTGAGTGAGGGTCAGGTTGGGCAGGCGATCGGGGTGTCCGGCCTGTTCGCCGTACTCACGAGCCTGTTCATCGCGGCCGTGACCAGCGGCGTCGATCGCCGCTCCCTGCTGCTCGCACTGACCGCATTGATGTTGTTGTCCGGCAGCGTCGTATCCTCGGCTCCCGATTACGTGATGCTCATGGCTGGCCGGGCGTTGATCGGGATCGTGGTCGGCGGCTTCTGGTCGATGTCGGCGGCCACCATGATGCGCCTCGTCCCCGCCGGCGATGTGGCGCGGGCGCTTGCCATCCTCAACGGCGGCAATGCGCTGGCCACCACTGTCGCAGCGCCGCTGGCGAGCTTCCTCGGCCAATATATCGGCTGGCGTGGCGCATTCTTCTGCGTCGTGCCGATTGCGGCCGCGACGCTCGTCTGGCAATTCCTCACCCTTCCCGCAATGCCCGATCGAAACAGGTCCGACGCTGCGGCCACGTTCCGTGTCTTGCGCCGGCCGCAGGTGGCCTACGGCATGCTCGCCGCCGCGCTGTTCTTTCTCGGGCAGTTCTCGCTCTTCACCTATCTGCGCCCGTTCCTCGAAACTGTCACCCACACAAGCGTGTCCACCCTCTCTGCACTGCTTCTGATCCTGGGCGTCGCAGGACTCGTTGGCACATCGTTGATCGGCTTCATCCTCAGGCCGCACCTCCATGCCGCGCTGATCGCCATGCCGCTCGCCATGGCGGCCATCGCCATCGGCCTCGTGACCTTCGGATCCTCGCTCATCGCGACGACCATTTTGCTGGCGTTGTGGGGCCTGATCGGAACTGCAGCGCCCGTGGGCTGGTGGAGCTGGCTGGCCCGGACCTGCCGGACGATGCGGAGGCCGGCGGCGGCCTCATGGTTGCGGTCGTCCAGCTGGCGATCGCGACAGGCGCCGCCTTCGGCGGCCTGCTCTTCGACGGCATCGGTCATCGGGCCACCTTCCTGTTCAGCGCCCTCACCCTGTGCTTGTCGGCCGGCGCCATCTTTCTCGGCACGCGTCGCCAAGCTCCGAAACCTGCCGATGCGGCTCACGACGGATGCACCAGCGCTGCGCGCTCATGAGGCACGCTTATCGCCGGGCTTCGGGGTGACGCCGGAATGGGCCGGAGTTCAAAGCGGCCCTCGCCTCCCGTCGGGCAAAACACCCGTCAATCCCTCCGCGCAAAAATATTCCACTTTCCCGAATTTCGGATTTATGGCATAAGCGCCGTCATCCCGGCCCTGCCAAAGGGGCGTTCGCGACCGTCACGAGATACGGGCCGGGCGGCGGTGGACGCGGCAGCGTCGACGCGATTTTGCGTGACGACGGGGCGGGCAACCGTGAGTTCTCACGCGACGCGGTACGACACGGCGCAGTTGCAGCGGCCTCGCCGGTCGTCAGGAGTGAGCACGCGCCAGCCCCTGATGATCCGGCAAGACCGCCCGCGGACGGAGAAGTCGTGTGGTCCTGACGCCCGGGGTCTGTGCGTCAAGGCTTGCGGTGATGTGGCGGCCCGACCGGGTGCGCGCATCAGTGATCCTGCAAGGCGACGGGGGCAATAGTGCATCGCTCCCCGGGGAGAGCACGAAGGACACCGTTAAAACCATCCGCGCAGGGAAGGCCGGGCGATCCGGCGAGACCTGTGATCCACCCCGTGTGCACCTTCCGTAGCGCACGGATCTGCCGGTGCCAGCCGGCACCCGGCCTTCCCTGCGCCCTTTGGCATCCAACGGGCGACAAACGACAGCACGCCTCGGGCAGGAGTTGCCGCGAGAAGCGCATTGCCATGGGGAACTCTCATGCGAGCAGAACTTGTGGCGACCTTCCGGTTCTCGGGAACCTGGACCTGACGTCGTAAAAGTCTGGCCGAAAAAGGCCCGCAGCGCGGCGGAACGAACGCGCCGCGGGCCCAATTCAAGCCACATCCTCTCCGGATTTGCGGCTCATTGCCACCCAAGTCTTTGACGAGAAAGGGATGGTTAAGAGTTGCGTAATGCGTAACCGGGAGACCAGGATGGGCAACCGAACCGCGAAATTCGTATCTGCGCTTGTTGGCAGCATCATTGCCGGCGCACCACTCGCCGCCGTGTCGCAGAACGCGCCTGTTGCATCGAGCACCGCCGGTAGCGCGAGCGACTGCCTCGCCTCGCCGAAGGGTTCCGCACCGCAGGGGCAGCACTGGCACTATCGCGTCGAGCGCGGGACCAAGCGGCAGTGCTGGTATCTGCGTGCCGAAGGCAGCAAGCCGAGCGCACAGGCGACGCAAAGCGCCCAGGCGACGACCGACGGACAAAATGCCGATGCGGCCGCGCCGCCATCAGTGCAGAATGCGCGTGCCGAATACGTTGCGCCGCAGACCGGCGCCACATCGGGCGCGCCGAGCATCACCGCGCCCGCGCCGGCCGCAGCGACTGCGCCGCCGGTCGCACAGCAACCGCCGAACGCCGTCACCGCAACCAGTTCAGAACAGCCCTCCGTTGCCACGCGTTGGCCTGATACCCCGGCAACGTCCGCTGCGTCGCAGCCGATGCCCGCTCCCGACGCGGCAGCCCCGCAGCCGAGCACAAAGCCGGCGAAGGCGCCGGTGGCCCTCGCTACGGCCGAAATTCCCCTCGACAAGCCGACCGGCTCGCTCCAGATGCTGCTACTCGTCGTCGGCGGCGCGCTGGCGCTCGCCGGCATCCTCGCCAGCCTTATCTACCGCTTCGGCGGCGCGCGCGTCCGCGTCCAGGCGAGCGAACACCGCCGCGTGAACTGGGACGATCGTGAGCACCAAAATCAGGACCGCGCACCCTGGCTCAAGGAGATGCCGGCGACGCCGCGCGCGCGGCGGCCGCGCCCGATCGACTTCGATGCCGTGCGTCCGCAGGCCGTGCAACTTGCCGCGATCGACCGCGAGATCGACGTGATCGAAGCGAAGGAGCCGCCGGCCGCCTCCGAAGCCGCGCAGTCCGATCCGGACAATATACCGGTGTTCGACCGCGAGTTCGAGATCGAGACCCGTGCGCCCCGATTGGCTGTGAACGAGGCCGATAACGAGGCCGCTGAACAGCATGATGGCCGCAATGATGATGCGGCCGACATCGACATCATCACGACGATGCTGGAACGACTGCTGAAGGAAGGGCCGCGACTGTCGCAGCCTAGCTCTGAAGCTGAGCTTGCAGCCCTCGCACAAAGCCGACGAGGCCCGTCCGCCGCTCGCGCTTGAGGCGTTCGGCCTTCAGGATCGACTGCACCTCGGCGAAGGCCTCGTCAACATCGTGGTTGATCACGATGTAGTCGTACTCGGCCCAGTGGCTCATCTCGTGGCTGGCGCGGCTCATGCGCTTGCGGATCACCTCGTCGGAATCCTGCGCGCGCGAATGCAACCGCTTCTCGAGGTCGGCCGCCGAGGGCGGCAGGATGAAGACGCTGACGACGTCCGCACGCGCCTTCTCACGCAGCTGCTGCGTGCCCTGCCAGTCGATGTCGAACAGCACGTCCTGCCCCGACGACAGCGCTGCGTCGACCGGTGCGCGCGGCGTGCCGTAGCTGTTGTCGAACACCGTCGCCCATTCCAGCAGCTCGTCGGCCTTCACCATCGCGTCGAACCTGGCCTTGTCGACGAACAAATAGTCGCGCCCGTCGACCTCGCCGGGCCGCATCGCACGCGTTGTCGCGGATACCGACATTCGCAGGCCCGGCATCCGCTCGATCAGGAGACGCGACAGCGTTGTCTTGCCCGCGCCCGAGGGCGAGGACAGCACGAACATCAATCCGCGCCGCTCGACACCGTCAGTTCCGTGACCGCCCGTCGCCATCGATCACTCCAGATTCTGGACCTGCTCGCGGAACTGCTCGACCACGTTTTTCATGGCGAGTCCCGTATTGGTGAGCTCGATGTCGTTCGACTTCGAGCAGCAGGTGTTGACCTCGCGGTGAAACTCCTGGGCCAGGAAGTCGAGCTTGCGCCCGATCGGGCCGCCCTTGCCGATCAGCTCGCGCGCCTGCGCGACATGCGAGGCGATGCGGTCGAGCTCCTCGCGGATGTCGGCCTTGGTCGCGATCAGGATCGCCTCCTGCATCAGGCGGTCGGAATCGAAACGGTCGGAGGTGTCGAGCAGGGTTGCAATCTGCTCGGCGAGCCTCGCCTTGATCGCCTCCGGCTTGCGGCCGGGCGAAGCTTCCGCCTTTTTCGCCAGTTGCTCGATCTCGTCGACCCGCTGGGTCAGGATCTGCCCGAGCGAAATCCCCTCGCGCTTGCGCATCGCGACGAGCTCGTCGAGCGCCTTGTCGAAGGCCTGCGCGGCAGCGGCACGGGCCGCCTTGTCCTCCTCCTCGTCGCCCTCGGGCTCGGCCACCTCGACCACGCCCTTGATGGCGAGCAGGCCGTCGATGCTCGGCGCCACGGCGTCGACCTTGCCGGAGATCAGCGCGGCGGCCTTCAGCACCGCATTGAGCACGTCCTCGTTGACGCGCACCGTGGCGGCCGCGTTGGTGCGCTTGACGTTGAGATTGGCGTAGACCGTGCCGCGCGACAGCAGCTCGCCGGCGCGCTTCTTGGCATGGGCCTCGAGCTCATCGAACCCCTGCGGCAGCCGCACCCTGAGGTCAAAACCCTTGGCGTTGACCGACTTCAATTCCCATTCGAACGTGTACGGCCCGCTCGCGCCGTGGCTTCGGGCAAAGCCGGTCATGGACGACAGCGCCATCAGGTCAGATTCTCCAGGAACAAAAGGATTCGCGAGGCATCAAGCCACGCGAATCTTAAGACTATTTTGCAGGAAAGTGGAATCCGCAAAGTCCCGTAGGCAGGTATGAGTTGCCTAACGCTGGACCACCGGCGGCGAGGACTGCACCGCGCCCTGCCGGGCCGGCGCGGGATTGGCTGGATTGGCCGGGCGCGTCGCCGGCGGCTTTTTCTGCTGGTTGGGCCGCGCCGGCGTGGTCGCAGTCGGCGCGTCGGCGGCACCGGGCGCGGCGCCCGCCGGGGACTGCGCATCCTCGGCCGGCTCGACCGTGTCGTTCTGGATCTGCTTCTCCATCGCCCGCAGCTTGGCGACGTTCTTCTGGTGCGCGTCGTAGGTCTCGGTGAAGGCATGCCCGCCGGTGCCATCGGCGACGAAATAGAGGTCGCGGGTGCGGGCCGGGTTGGCGGCGGCTTCCAGCGAGGCGCGGCCGGGATTGGAGATCGGGCCCGGCGGCAGGCCGTCGATCACATAGGTGTTGTAGGGCGAAGGCTGCGTGATCTCGCTGCGCTTGATCGGACGTCCCAGCGTGCCCTTGCCGCCAACGAGACCATAGATGATCGTGGGATCGGACTGCAGCTTGATCTTCTGCTTCAGGCGATTGACGAACACGGCGGCAACACGGCTGCGCTCGTCGGGCTTGCCGGTCTCCTTCTCGACGATCGAGGCCAGCGTCACCAGCTGCTCGGGAGTCTTGACCGGAACGTCCTGATTGCGGCGCTCCCAGATCTCCGCCAGCACGCGCTTGTGCGCCTGCTGCATGCGCTGGATCACCTGCTCGCGCGTGGTGCCGCGCGGGAATTTGTAGGTCTCGGGCAGCAGCGTGCCTTCGCGCGGCAGCTCGCGCACGCTGCCGGTGAAGATGTCGTTGTCGGAGAGCCGCGCCACGATCTGCTCGGAGGTCAGGCCTTCCGGGATCGTCACGGCGTGCTGCACCACCTTGCCCTCGACGATGGTGGCGATGACGTCGCGCAGCGATGCGTTCTTCTGGAACGAATACTCACCCGGCTTGAGGTCCGAGCTCGCCTTCAGCGCCGCGACGCTGGCGATGAACACCCACGGATTGACGTCGGTCACGCCTTCCTTGTTCAACGTCTCGGCGATGTCGCGCTTGCCGGCACGCTGCGGGATGTTGACGATCTTGTCTTCCCTCAGCGGCCCGGGTGCTTCCAACACCTGCCGGCCGTAATAATACACGCCGCCGGCGCCGAGCATGGCGATCAGCAGCAGGGTGATGATGGCATTGCCGACGACCACGAAGGGGTTGCGCGCGCGCTCCGATCGCTTCGGCGGCGGCGGAACCTGCTCGGGCTCGAGCGCTGCCCGCGGACTCCGGGGCGAAATGGGCGGCCTTTCACTCATCGAAGCAACCTGAATCCTGCCGGTTCAACCGCGGCCTGACAATCGCTTGCCCAGCCAAATGCACGCGCCCACTTCTATGACTATCGCCGAATACGGCAAAACGGTGGATTCGTCTCAAACGCAAACTAGCTGGCCAAACGCCGGACGATCACCGACGCATTGGTGCCGCCAAAACCGAAAGAGTTCGACAACGCGACGTTGACCTCACGCTTCTTCGCCGTGTGCGGCACGAGATCGATCGCAGTCTCGACCGACGGATTGTCGAGGTTGATGGTCGGCGGCACGACATTATCCCGAATCGCGAGAATGGCGAAGATCGCCTCGATTGCGCCGGCCGCGCCGAGGAGATGGCCGGTCGACGACTTGGTCGAGGACATCGCAATCTTGGAGGCGGCGTTGCCGAGCAGCCGCTCGACCGCGCCGAGCTCGATCTCGTCGCCGAGCGGCGTCGAGGTGCCGTGCGCGTTGATGTAGTCGAGATCGGACGGCGTCAGGCCGGCACGCTTCAGCGCCGCCGACATGCTGCGGAAACCGCCATCGCCATCGGGCGACGGCGACGTGATGTGATAGGCATCGCCCGACAGACCGTAGCCGATCACCTCGGCGTAGATCCTGGCGCCGCGGCGCTGCGCGTGCTCGAGTTCCTCGAGCACCAGAACGCCGGCGCCCTCGCCCATGACAAAACCGTCGCGGTCCTTGTCGTAGGGCCGCGAGGCCTTCTCCGGCGTGTCGTTGAAACCGGTCGAGAGCGCGCGCGCGGCATTGAAGCCGGCAATGCCGATGCGGCTGATCGGCGATTCGGCGCCCCCGGCGACCATGACGTCGGCATCGCCGAGCGCGATCAGGCGGGCGGCATCGCCGACCGCATGGGCGCCGGTCGAACAGGCCGTGACCACCGAATGGTTCGGCCCCTTCAGCCCGTGCGCGATCGAGACGTAGCCGGAGGCAAGATTGATCAGGCGGCCCGGGATGAAGAACGGCGACACCCGGCGCGGTCCCCGCTCCTTCAGCAGGATCGCGGTGTCGGCGATACCGTTGAGGCCGCCAATGCCCGACCCGATCATGGTGCCGGTGGCGCACTTGTCCTCTTCGGATTCGGGATGCCAGTTGGCATCGTCGAGCGCCTGGCCCGCGGCGGCCATGGCGAAGACGATGAAGTCGTCGACCTTGCGCTGGTCTTTCGGCTCCATCCATTTGTCGGGATTGAAGCTGTCGTTGGTACCGTCGCCGCGCACGACGGTGCATGCGTATTTGGTCTGAAGATCGGAGACATCGAAGCTCTCGATCGGGCGCGCACCGCTTTCGCCGTTGAGGATGCGTTTCCAGGTCGGTTCGACGCCGCAGCCGAGCGGCGACACCATGCCGAGACCAGTGACGACAACCCGCCTCATATCCGAAAACTCCGCATCGAAAGATTCACGGCCAATAACAAGAAACCGGCTGGCCGCTGCGAAGCGGCCCGTCCGGTTTCAACTGTTGTCCCCGCGAAAATGAAGAGCCTTAGCTCTTCGCGTTCTTCTCGAGAAACTTCGTGGCGTCGCCGACGGTGAGAATCGTTTCCGCAGCGTCGTCCGGAATCTCGCAACCGAATTCTTCTTCGAACGCCATCACCAGCTCGACGGTGTCCAGACTGTCGGCGCCGAGGTCGTCGATGAAGCTCGCAGCGTCGACAACCTTCTCGGGCTCAACACCAAGGTGTTCGACCACGATCTTCTTAACCCGCTCGCCAATGTCACTCATTGCTTAACCTCGTGTTGTTCCCTGTAGACCCGACCCCCCGGGACGATACGAGCCGTCGTGGTCGTGTTACTTGCCTTTGCTTACGAACTTTAGATTTGGCCCCATCTCAACCGATGCAGGGCCCGGCGAACGACGGCCAAGGCACCGCATCGCCAATATACAGGGTTTCAAAAACCTGCAATGGCGTTCTTTGCCCATCCGTTGAAGGTCCGGTTATCATACTTCAATTGCCTTGACTACAAGCCTCATTTCGCTCCGGAAACGGCCGTTTGCCGCATCCCGCACCGCCCATGTGGGCGGTGCAGAACGAGGGCGTCAGATCATGGCCATGCCGCCATTGACGTGAATGGTCTGGCCGGTGACATAGGCCGCTTCGTTCGAACTCAGGTAGACGGCGGCGGCGGCAATGTCCTCGGGCGTGCCCAGGCGGGCAGCCGGAACCTTGGTCAGGATCGTCTCGCGCTGCTTGTCGTTCAGCGCATCCGTCATCGGCGTCTTGATGAAGCCGGGCGCGATGCAGTTCGCGGTCACGCCGCGCTTGGCGTATTCGGCACCGAGAGTCTTGATCATGCCGATCAGGCCCGCCTTCGATGCAGTATAATTGCCCTGCCCGGGATTGCCGGTGACGCCCACCACCGAGGTGATCGCGATGATGCGGCCGAAGCGCTTGCGCATCATCAATTTGGTGGCGGCACGCGCCAGACGGAAGGTCGCGGTCAGATTGACGTTGATGACCTCCTCCCAGTCCTCGTCGCGAAGCTGCACGAAGAGGTTGTCGCGGGTGATGCCGGCATTGGCGACAAGAATGTCGACCTGCCCCATCGCGGCTTCCGCGGCGGGCACCAGCGCCTCGACCTCGTCGGCCTTGGAGAGATTGCAGGGCAGCACGTGAACGCGCTCGCCGAGCTTGCCGGCAAGCTCATCCAGCACCTCCTTGCGCGTTCCCGAGATCGCAACGGTGGCACCCTGCGCATGCAGCGCCTGCGCGATCGCGCCGCCGATGCCGCCGGTCGCGCCGGTGACGAGCGCCTTTTTGCCAGTCAGATCGAACATTGAAAACTCCTCCAAAGCACGATCCGGAAAAGTGTGCAGCGGTTTTCCGGAAAGATCGTGCGTAAACTTAAGCCTGCTTCGCAGCGGCCAATGCATCCTTGGCGGCGGCAATGTCGTTCGGTCCGCCCACGGCAACACCGACGGCACCATCGGCGATACGCTTGACGAGTCCCGTCAGCACCTTGCCGGCGCCGATCTCGAAGAAACGGGTGACACCCTGCCCGGCCATATAGGCAACCGACTCGCGCCAGCGCACGGTGCCGGTGACCTGCTCGACCAGGCGTCGGCGGATCTCGTCGGGATCGGTGATGGCGGTCGCCAGCACGTTCGAGACCAGCGGCGCGGCCGGCGCGTTGATCGTGACCTTCGCCAGAGCCTCGGCCATGGCATCAGCCGCGGGCTGCATCAGCTTGCAATGGAACGGCGCGGACACCGGCAGCAGCATGGCGCGCTTGGCGCCTTTGCCCTTGGCGATCTCCACGGCGCGATCGACCGCCGCCTTGTCGCCGGAGACCACCACCTGCCCGCCGCCATTGTCATTGGCGGCCTGGCAGACCTGGCCCTGCGCCGCCTCGCCTGCGACCTCCATGGCGGCCTCGTAGTCGAGGCCGAGCAGTGCGGCCATCGCACCGGCGCCGACCGGCACGGCTTTTTGCATTGCAAGACCGCGGGTGCGAAGCAACCGGGCAGTATCGGAGAGCGTCAGGCTGCCGGCCGCAGCCAGCGCCGAATATTCGCCGAGCGAGTGGCCGGCGACGAAGGCTGCGTCCCGCCCCACGGAAAAACCGGCTTCAGCCTCCAGTACGCGGAGGGTGGCGATGGAAACCGCCATCAGCGCCGGCTGGGCGTTCTCGGTGAGCTGGAGGGTCTCGGCCGGGCCATCCCAGATGGTGGCCGTCAGCTTCTCCCCAAGCGCGGCATCGACCTCGTCGAACACAGCGCGCGCCGCCGGAAAGGCGTCGGCCAGGGCCTTGCCCATGCCAACCGCCTGGGACCCCTGCCCCGGAAATGTGAATGCTGCCGTCATCGGCGCTCCCCTGGATCACTTGAGCCGCTATCGAGAGCCGGCAGCCGACTACGTCCGGCCCCAAGCCTTGGTTCCCGATCATGCTCCGAAGGGGGCCGTAGACAACGACCGGGGCCGCGCTGTCAAGCCGCGACGGGCCCTCCGGGACAGGCATCCCGCCCCAAAACCTGTTCGTTGCCCTGCACCAATCGGACCTGCCAGCCGCTTCGCTGCAAAGCGTTTACGCTGTCGGGAACTTGGTTCCCGGACTTAAGCGGCCTTAAATACCGGCCGCCTTAGGTTGCGGCCATGGCAACAATGGTCCCACAGAGATCGATGGCCTCAGCTTCTGCCGGGCAAACCCGGCAGCCGCGGCTTCCATTGCAGGCCTGCGTCGACTGGCTGCTCGCAGGGCCACGCCCGCAGCCTGACGACATCCACAACGAATTGCTGCAGCAGCGGACGAACAAGACCAGGACACTGGTGGTGGCGGTGGGGGCATCGCTGCTGATCGCCTCGCTATCGGCGGCGCTGACGGGCGCTGCCTGGGCCTATGCCTGGGTGCTGGCGGAAATCGTCCTCGGGAGCACACGTATCTCGCTGATGATGAGAGCCCTTGCAAAGGCGAAGCGTGACCGGCGGGCGCCGGTGAACGTCTCGCCGATCTGGGCGGGGCTCGCATCGGTCATCCTGATCTCGGCCGGCTGTTATCAATGCGTCGCTTCGGGCGTCATGCCTCTGATCCTGATGGCCGGCATTGGCCTCGCGAACCTCGTCGGCGGCATCGCGTCGCGCAACGCCGGCACACCGCGCTACGGCATCCTCCTGATCTGCATCCTGACGCTGCCTTTCGCGCTCGCGACGATCATGTCGCCGGTACCGTTCCTGTTCATCATCGGCCTGCAAACGCCGGTCTACACGGCGGGAATGATCTTCCTGCTGCTGGAGAACCACAAGATTCTGCTCGACCTTCACCATTCCGAGCGCAACAACCGCCTGATGGCGCATCACGACCTGCTCACCGGCCTGCCCAACCGCGCCCTCAACCAGAAACTGTTCGCCGAGATGCTCGACGGCCCGTGGCCGGATGCAGCCTCTGCCGCATCGAAGCTCACCGTGTTCTGCGTCGATCTCGACGGCTTCAAGGGCATCAATGACAGGTTTGGACATGCCGCAGGCGATGCCGTTCTCGTCGCGGTGGCGAAGCGCCTGCGCGCCAGCGTGCGCGACACCGATGTCGTATGCCGGCTCGGCGGCGACGAGTTCGTCGTGCTGCTGCCTGACATCACGGAGAACGAAGCCGCCATCGTGGCGCAGCGGATCATCTCGAGCGTCTCTGAACCATTCGAATTTGCACCAGCGGTCCGCGTCGGAGCCAGCATCGGGCTCGCATCGGCGCCGCGCGACGGGACGACCGCAGACGAACTGCTGAGCGCCGCCGATCGCGCGATGTACGAAGCCAAGCGCGGCGGCAAAGGTGCTTTCGTGATCCACCGCAACGTCGCGTTCGTTGCCGAGGTCGTGCCTCTCGCCCCCGTCGCCCAGGCTCCAGCGCTGGCCTGCTAGAACCCACCTGCCTTCTGATCCGCACCGACCTCGGCGCCGGCCCGCGCCCGGCGCGCGCTGCTCGCCAATTGTCCCGGCCGGTCGTCGCGGTTCGGCTTGGCCGTCGCAAGCCGCAGCACGGCGGCATAGTTCGGTTGCACCTCCATGCGGCCTGCATGCCGGCTCTCGCTGAGCAGGCGATGCACCTTCGGCAAATTGTAGCAGGGCACGTAGAACAGCAGATGATGCTCGAGGTGGTAGTTCACGTAATACGGCGCGATGAACAGCCGCTCGAGAAAATTGGCATGCGTGGTGCGGGTATTGCGCAGCGGATCGCTGCTGTCAGGAACGACGGCGTGCTCGGCGATGTTGCGGATACGGGTGATGACCATCATCCAGGTGAGCAACGGCACCAGCCATAGCAGCGGATAGGCCCACCACACGCCGGCCGCCGCGAGGCCAGCGAACATCACGGCATTGACGATGCATTGCCGGCCGAGCTTGTCCCAGAAATGCGAAAGACGCTGCCGCCACGGCCAGTCCTTCGGGCCGAGCGCATTGAGCAGTTGCGCCTTGCGCTGCTGGTAACCGGTCTGTCCGGTGATGTCGCGAATGAACTTGCGGCGGTAGCTCAGCTTCGTGATCGGAAACGGCGCTGACAGCACGAGATCGGGATCGTCCTCCTGCTGGGTGCGCGCATGATGCTGGAGATGGTAGCGGCGATAGGCGCGTGTCTCCGCAAAGATGGGATAGGCGCAGAACCATTGGCTCAGCGTCAGATTGGTGTTCTCGTCGGCGGACAGGCAGCCATGCGCGCCGTCATGCATCAGGATCGCAAGGCCCAGCTGGCGCGAACCGATGATCGCGACGGCGAAAATGTAAGTCAGGGGATTGGGCCACCAGGCGACCAGCGCAATCGCGCCAATGATGAGCGCCCAGGCATGCGCTATCATCGCGACGCCCTTCCACGTCACGCGCTGGCGCACGTCGGCAAGCTGGTCATCGGTCAGGAAATCACGGGCACGCATGCGAAGCGCGGTCATGGCCTAGCTCTCCTCATCCGTAGGTGTCGATGCATTGCCGTCGTCGACGAGGCGCAGGCGCGCGGCCTCGCCGGTGGACTTCGCCTGCTCACCAAGCACGCGCAGCATCTCGGCGCAGAGCTCGTCCGGCGAGCGGCCCATGGCATAGCCTTCGAGAATGACGCCGATCGCGACGGCCCAGAACCGCCGCGAGCTCTCGTCGGGCGCCCGCAGGGAGCGCCAGCCGTGGCGCGCGACCTGGCCGGCATAGGCCCGCGCGCCCTCGGCGTGCAGGCGCTCGATGGTGCGCTCGACCAGCGGCGCAAGATCCTGGCGCCGACGTGTCAGGGTCAGGGCCTCGGCAAAGAAAGCGACCGAATCGCTCGCCGTCACCGTCGCGGCCAGGGCATGGGTGTACTCCCGCGGCGTGCGCGCCGTCAGCGCGGCCTGCTCGGTCGCGCGGGCCAGGTACAGGAGGTCGCGGCAGGCGCATTCGACGAACAGCGCCTCCTTGGTGCGGAAATAATAGGTGATCTGGCTCGGGAATGCGTTCGCGGCAGATGCGATGTCGGTGATCGAGGCGCCCGACAGCCCCCGCTCCCGGAACAGCGGGCTTGCCGCGTCCAGCAGCAACGAACGCATCTTGCGGCCGGCCGAGCGCGTGGCGCGCGCCGCGTGCTTGGGGTCGACGGCGGTCGACTCGGATGGCGCATGGGCAGATTTGTCTGCCATTGGATCCTCCCGTTGATTTATTTGTATGCCATACAAACAAATAAATCAAGCTGGTACAGTGATGCGAGCTGGTTCCAGCCGTGCCCGCAGCGTCCCCGGGCCAAAACCTGGCCCCGAACCTTGCAAAGCCGGTCAAAATCCGTATAAAGCGCGCATCCGCAGACCCCGGCCGGGAGCTGAACGGACGGTCTCAGCAAATCATTCGTGATTTTGGTGTGGCAGGGCCAGTCGGCCCGTCGTCCCGTGTTTCCGCCTTCTGAGCTTCATCCCAGAGTCCTTTCCGAAGGCCTCTTAAGGGCTTGACGCCGGGCGATGCGCCAACATGAGGAAAGGACCACCATGGCTCTCTATGAGCATGTTTTTCTCGCGCGTCAGGACGCGAGCCCGCAGCAGGTCGAAGAGCTGACTGCGCAGATGACCGGTATCGTCGAGGGGCTCGGCGGCAAGGTCACCAAGACCGAGAATTGGGGCGTTCGCTCCCTCACCTACCGCATGAACAAGAACCGCAAGGCGCACTTCGTGCTGCTCAACATCGACGCGCCGTCCGCGGCGATCGCCGAGATCGAGCGCCAGGAGCGCATCAGCGAGGACGTGATCCGCTATCTCAGCGTCCGCGTCGAGGAGCTCGAGGAAGGCCCGTCGGCGATGATGCGCAAGGCCGACCGTGATCGCGAGCGTGACGACCGTGGCGGCGGCTTCCGCGGCGAGCGCGAAGGCGGCTTCCGTGGCGACCGCGAGGGCGGTTTCCGTGGCGGTGATCGTGACGGTGGTGGCTTCCGCGGTGATCGCGGCCCGCGCCGTCCGCGCGAAGAAGCTGAAACCACGACGGATGGGGAGTAAGATCAATGGCTGAAGCTGGTGCACGCCGTCCGTTTTTCCGTCGTCGCAAGAGCTGCCCGTTCACGGGCGCCAATGCTCCGAAGATCGACTACAAGGACTCCAAGCTGCTGATGCGTTACGTCTCCGAGCGCGGCAAGATCGTGCCGAGCCGCATCACGGCGGTGTCCGCGAAGAAGCAGCGTGAGCTCGCCCGCGCCATCAAGCGCGCGCGGTTCCTGGGCCTGCTGCCCTACGTCATTCGCTAAGACGAATTCGGTCGGCGGCGATATCGCCGCCGGCCGCACTCTTTTGAACTCATAAGGCTTCCGGGTCGTCCGGTCGCCGATGGTTGGGGCAAGACGCCTCTAACCGCTCAAGGGGAGCGGGACAGCTGATGATGGCCTTTGGACTGATAGCCCTGATCGCCGGCGCTGCGTCGGCCCTGATGTTCGCCTCGATCGTGTCGGGCGCGCTGATCTCGCTCGTCCTGTTCTATCTCGCACCCCTGCCTTTGATGGTGGCCTCGATCGGCTGGGGACCGCTCTGCGCGAGCCTTGGCGGCATCACGGCTGCGATCGGCCTTGGCGCCCTGTTCGGCCTGCCCTACTGCATCGCTTTCGCCGTCACCGTCGCGCTGCCGGCCTGGTGGCTCGGCCATCTCGTCCTGCTCAGCCGGCAGGTCGGCCCGGTCGCGCCGGACGCTTCCGCCGCCGAGCCGCCAGTCGAGCCCGAACTCGAGTGGTATCCGGTTGGACGTCTGCTGCTGTGGATCGCCGGCTTCGCCACGCTGACCACGATCGCGGCCCTGCTCACGCTCGGCACCGACGCCGAGACCATCACCGGCACATTGCAGCGCGGCCTGCTGCGCATCCTCCGCTCCACCGATCCGCAGACCTCCGCCGAGGCCAGCCAGCTCGTCGACGCGCTGGTGCGCATCGCGCCGGCCGCAGCGACCATCGTCGCGATGATGACGCTCACCCTCAACCTCTGGCTCAGCGCCAAGGTCACGGCGACATCGGGCCGGCTACGCCGTCCCTGGCCGGATCTGAAGACGGCGGAGCTGCCACCGATGACGCTGGTGGCGCTCTGCATCGCGCTCGCCTTCTGCTTCACCGGCGGGCTGCTCGCGATCGTCGCGCAGATCACGACGGCCGCGCTGATGATGGGCTACGCGCTAACCGGCTTTGCCGTGCTGCATACGCTGACGCTGGCGCTGAAGAGCCGCACCTTCTGGCTCGGCTCGACCTATGCCGTCGTGGTCGTGTTCGGATGGCCCGTCATCGCGATGGTCATCCTCGGTCTTGCGGACGCCGTGTTCGGCTTCCGCGAGCGCTTCCTGCGCAACCGGCAGCCGCCGCCGCTGCCAACCCCTTAAGTCCAACCCCGAAACTGAAACCAGAGCACTTCAAAGGAGAACGAATATGGAAGTCATTTTGCTGGAACGCGTCAACAAGCTCGGCCAGATGGGCGAAGTCGTGAAGGTTCGCGACGGCTATGCCCGCAATTTCCTGCTCAAGCGTGGCAAGGCGCTGCGCGCCACCGCCGACAACAAGGCCAAGTACGACGGCATGAAGGCCGACCTCGAGGCCCGCAACCTCGCCTCCAAGGCCGAAGCGTCCAAGGTTGCCGAGAAGATCGAGGGCAAGAACATCATCGTGATCCGTCAGGCCTCTGAAGCCGGCCAGCTGTTCGGCTCGGTCACGGTGCGCGACGTGGTTTCCGCCTTCGAGGCCGACGGCGTTTCGCTGGCCCGTCCGCAGGTGCAGCTCGACGCTCCGATCAAGACCATCGGCAAGCACGCAATCACCGTCGCCGTTCACCCCGAGGTCGAGGTCGAGGTCACCGTCACGGTTGCGCGCAGCCAGGACGAGGCCGAGCGCATCAACCGCGGCGAGGACATCTCGACCCGCAACGAGGACCGCGACGCGGCCGCCGAGGCGATCGCCGCCGCTGGCGAGTTCTTCGATCCGGAAGCCCAGCACGACGAAGTCGAGCCTGCCCCGGCTGCGGAAGAGAAGTAAGCCGAATACCGTCATTCCGGGGCGGTCCGCAGGACCGAACCCGGAATCTCGAGATTCCGGGTTCGATGCTTCGCATCGCCCCGGAATGACGAGATCTAGATCAGCCCGGTCGCCTCAGGCGGCCGGGCTTTTCGTTTTGGCACCGACGTCCTCGCTCAGCATCGCGATCGAGGCGAGCGCAGTTGCCGTATGCTTCTCCACACCGTCGCTGACGCAGAACACGTCGGCTGCGACCACCGAGACCTGGCGGCCCGGCTTGATCACCCTGGCCCGGCAGATCAGCTTCTCGCCGACCGCGGGCGACAACAAATTGAGCTTGTATTCGGCCGTCAGCGCCGGCTGGCCGCGCGAGGTCGCCGCTGCGATCGTCGTGGCATTGTCGACCAGGAAGGCGGTGACGCCGCCGTGGAGAAGCCGTGTTGCTGCAACAGCTCCGGCCGCCGCTCCACCGCGATGGTGCAGGTACCGCGCGACAATTCCGACAGCTCGGCACCGACCAGGTTCATAAATCCCTGCCGGCCGACATTGGCGTGGATGCGCGCGGCGATCGGCTCGAACTCGGGATCTGCTTCGGCTGGCATGAGGCCTCTCCTTATTGCTTGTTGATGCGATCGGCCGGGCACAGCGCGCGGATGGCGCAGGCAATCAGAGTGGCCGCTTCGCCGCGTGGATCGGCGCGATCACGGCCCGACAGAAAGGCACGGCAAAAAATCTGCGCCGGGCCGATCAGCTGGCTGACGAACATCACCGGCGTCATCGGCAGCAGCTCGCCATTTGCAATCAGCGGCGCGCGCCAGCGCTCGATGCCTTCGGCGAGCCGCGCATTCTGCGCGCGCTGGGCGTCGCGGACATCCTCGCCCCATTCGTTGCGCGAGATCTCGAAGAGATAGCGCGCCTCGCGCCGGCTCGAGACGACCCAGTCAAGATGTGCCCGGATCAGGCGATCGATGCCCTGCTCGGCATCGGGAACAGGGTCGAGCGCCGCCAGCACCGCAGCGTGATAGTGCCGGAGCACCTCGAGGAACAGCGCGCCCGCAAGCTCCTTCTTCGATCCGAACACATGAAAGAAGCTGCCGTTGGAGGCGCGAGCTTTGGTGCGGATCGCCGCCACGGTCGCGCCCTCGAAGCCGACGCGATCGAACACGGCGAGGCCCGCCGCCAACAAATCGTCACGCACGCTCGCGGTCATCGGCACCTCCTAGAGTAATACTCTAGAGCACAGCTCTAATTGCGGTCAAGACGGCGCGAAGGCCGCGATGAGGCGGCCTTCGCAGGTCGATCGGAAAATGTGGGCTTACCGCGAGATCGGCGGGGTCGGCGGGCCGGAGGATTCCGCCGGCGGCGGGGCCGCAGCGGTCGCGGGCGCCGCCTCCTGCGGCTTGGCCGTCGGTTCGGAGCTTGCGGCAGGCGCAGCCGGCCTGGGAGCCGCCTCTTCCGCCGCCTTGGGCGCGGCCGGCTCGGCGGGCTTTGCGGCGGCTGGCGGAGCCGGGGTCACCTGCGGCACCGGATCGGGCCGCAGCGCCGGAGCTTCGCTGCCGCGCGGCTCGATCTTGGCAGTATCCGGCTTGGCCTCGGCGGGCTTCTCGGACGGCTTGCTGTCGGACTTGGCTTCGCCGGAATCCACCTTCGCGGTCTCGGGCTTGGCCTCCGGCTTCGGCTCGCTCTTCTTGTCTTCAGTGGCCGGCGCGGCGGCGTCGACCTTCGGCGCATCCTCGGTCCCGGGCTTGCCGCGACGCTTGCCCTTGCGTCCCTCTGGCGCCGGCTGGCCCTCGGGCCTTGCGCTCTCCTCGGCTGGCCGCGCGGCGCGCTTCTGGCGGCCCTCGGCAGGCGGAGCTGCGCCCTCGCCCTCCGGCTTGGCGGCCTCCTGGGAGCGCTGACGGCGGCCCTGATGTTCGGACGCCTGACCAGGCGCGGTGGCGGCTTCCTTCTCCTTGGCGCCGTCCTTCTTGCCGTCCTTGGCCTGGTAGCGGGTGTCGGTGGCGCCGTTGGAGACGAGATAGGAGGCGAGGATGCCCGCCATGTCCGAGCTTGTGGTGTAGTGCTGGCGCAGGAAGCCCGGCAGCGAGCCCGGCGCGACGGACTTCAGCAGCCCGCGCGGGCTCTTGTGGCAGGCATTGCAGGTCTGCGCGAAGAGCTGGGACGGGGTCTTGCCGGCCTCGAGGTTCGTCGCCTGCGCAAGGACGGCATCGGTCGCGCCGAAGCCGATCAGAAGCAATACCGTCGCGAGGCTAAGCGCTCGGCTCGACATTCCCATCATCTCCATTGATTTTCCGCGCAGCCGGCAATCCGGCGCGCGGGCGGGTCACCTTTTAGCGGATTGAGCCGCGAATGGAAGCAGGCTCCGCACGCAAGGTGTGGTTAAGCGCTTTTCGAATATCCGCATTGAACACAACGCAATAGCGGGTCCGGAACAGCCTCCCTAAATTTAGATGCAAACGCATAGGAACCCGAGCGGGACCTGGGCGTCAGATGTGAAAAGCCGGCTTGATCGCATCTCTTCGGGTTCGCTCGAGAGGAAGGTGTCGATGGACCGTTTGTTGCGTCGATTCTTGTCTCAATTCATCCGTCGCGGGTCGATGACGGTGACCACGGCGGCGGGATCGAAGTTCACTGTCGGCGACGGCTCTGGCGAGCCGGTCGCAGTGCGCTTCGTCACCCCTGAGGCGGAGCGGAAGATCCTCGTCAACCCCGAGCTCGGGCTTGGCGAGGCCTATATGGACGGCGAGTTCGTGGTCGAACGCGGCACCATAGCTGATGCCCTCGCGATCCTGCTCGATCAACCCGACCTATTGCCGCAGTGGGCAAAACCCTGGTGGCACCTGCGCTACCTGACGCGACACCTGAAGCAATTCAATCCGCGCTCGCGTTCCCGCGCCAATGTCGCCCATCACTACGATCTCGACGCGCGGCTCTATTCGCTCTTCCTCGACGCCGACAAGCAATATAGCTGCGCCTATTTCGAGACGCAGGACACGACGCTCGACGATGCGCAGCTCGCCAAGAAGCGCCACATCGCCGCTAAGCTGCTCATCAAGCGCGGCCAGCGCGTGCTCGACATCGGCTCGGGCTGGGGCGGGCTCGGGCTCTATCTCGCGGAGATCGCAGGCGCCGACGTCACCGGCGTCACGCTGTCGACCGAGCAACTGCAGATCGCCAATGCGCGCGCGACCGAAAAGGGCCTGACCGGATCGGCCAGATTCCTGCTCCAGGACTATCGCGACATCGACGGGCCATTTGACCGCATCGTCTCGGTCGGCATGTTCGAACACGTCGGGGCGAGGTTCTACGATGCCTACTTCCAGCGCTGCGCCGAACTGCTGAGCGAGGACGGCATCATGCTGCTGCACTCGATCGGCCGTTCGCAAGGGCCGGATTCGACCAATCCCTGGATTGCCAAATACATCTTCCCCGGCGGCTACATCCCCGCTGTGTCCGAGGTGCTGCCGGCGATCGAGCGTGCGGGCCTCTTGGTCTGCGACATCGAGATCCTGCGTCTGCATTACGCCGAGACGCTGAAAGCCTGGCGGACGCGCTTCATGGCCCGGCGCGAGGAGGCCGTGCAGCTCTATGACGAGCGCTTCGCGCTGATGTGGGAATTTTATCTGGCGGCCTGCGAGATGACGTTCCGCAAGCAGGCCATGATGAACTTCCAGGTCCAGCTCACCAAGCGCCAGGGCGTGGTCCCGATAACCCGTGACTACATCGCACGCAATGAATCCCGCCTGCGCGCCATCGAAGGCGGCGCTAGGACAAGGCTGAAACTCGCAGGTGAATAGGTTCTAGTGACGCAGCGTCGATATCGGGGACGCGCGGAAAGAGGCCGTTAACGCCAATTGCGCCCGCACTTCGGCCAGGATTTCGGGCGCGACCGGCTGGCGGCGCACTTCGGGGCGCTCGGCGTGCTGCATGGCCGCAATCAGCCCGGACAGCCAAAGCCGGCTGCCTGCCTCGCTCCGCCAGATCTGTTGCTGCCGTTCTGGCCGCATCGCTCGCCTCGTCTTCCCGTCGCGGGTTGGGACAATCCCCTGCCCGCCTGCCTGTTCCGGCCCTACCCCGAAAGAATCCGGGGAGATGTGATCTGCTTCACATAAGTCTGGTCGGGTCCGGCCTAGACCGTCGCCATGAGCAAAGAGACCCAAACCTCATTCGACGTGCAGGACGACCTCCGCACCGATTACGCCCTGATCGCCACGGGCGTCGGGGCGGCGCTGGTTGCGCTGGTCTACCTCCTGCTGGTCTGAAGCCGAGCCCAAGGCGGCCAGCGCGCGCGTCATTCCGCGCGCTTCCCGAATAGGTCTGCGCGCCCATCCCCGAGGTTCACGGTTTCAGGATTTTTCCATGGCGTGGGACCCGGCCGCCTTGGGACGGGCGAGTTCCGCCAAAATCCGTCAAGCGCGGCGCATGCTGCGGCTGCTAATCATCCACCATTTTAACTGAGCGGTTGATAGCGGACAGCTTTCGCTTCCGCTTTGGCGTGAGGCGGCGCTTTATCCCGGCCCCGCATCTGCCCAAGAAAATTGCTAAGCACGCGCGATCATGGCCCTGACTGATTCGAACGTCCTCAAACTCGCGCCCGAAGCCGGAACTCCCGCCTATCGGAGCGCGCCGCATAATATCGAGGCGGAACAGAGCCTTCTGGGCGCGATCCTGGTCAACAACGATGCTTTTTACCGCGTCTCCGACTTCCTGGAGGCGAAGCATTTCTTCGAGCCGCTGCACCAGACCATCTTCGAGACCGCCGGCAGCCTGATCCGGATGGGCAAGATCGCCACACCCGTCACGCTGAAGACGTTCCTGCCCGCCGATACCGATGTCGGCGGTATGACCATCGGGCAATATCTGGCGCGGCTTGCCGCCGAAGCGACCACCATCATCAACGCCCAGGACTACGGCCGCACCATCTACGACCTGTCGCTCAGGCGCGACCTGATCGGCATCGGCGAGGACATGGTCAACGTCGCCTATGACGCGCCGGTCGACTTCCAGCCCCGGGCCCAGATCGAGGACGCTGAGCGCAAGCTCTACGAACTCGCCGAGTCCGGCCGTTATGACGGCGGGTTCCAGAAATTCTCGCAGGCGTTGGCGGTCGCAGTCGACCTCGCGGCAAAGGCGTTCCAGCGCGACGGAAAGCTGTCCGGCATCTCGACGGGCATGCGCGACCTCGACACCAAGATGGGCGGCCTGCAGCATTCCGACCTCATCATCGTTGCGGGACGTCCCGGTATGGGCAAGACGTCACTGGCGACCAACATCGCCTACAACGTCGCCAAGGCCTACGTTCCGGAACTCCAGGCCGACGGCACCACGAAGGCCGCCAATGGCGGCGTGATCGGCTTCTTCTCCTGCGAAATGTCGGCCGACCAGCTCGCCACGCGTATCGTGGCCGAGCGCACCGGCGTTCCCTCCTCCCACATCCGCCGCGGCGGCATCTCGGAAGCCGATTTCGACAAGATCCGGGAAGTCTCGATCGAGCTGCAGTCGCTGCCGTTCTATGTCGACGCGACCGGCGGTCTGTCGATCGCGCAACTGATGGCGCGCGCGCGCCGACTGAAGCGACAAAAGGGCCTCGACCTGCTCGTGATCGACTACATCCAGCTGCTCTCGGGCTCGGGCAAGCGCGCCAGCGACAGCCGCGTGCAGGAAATCACGGAGATCACGACCAGCCTGAAGGCGCTCGCCAAGGAGCTCAACGTTCCCGTGATCGCGCTGTCCCAGCTGTCGCGCCAGGTCGAATCCCGCGACGACAAGCGGCCGCAGCTCTCCGACTTGCGTGAATCCGGATCAATCGAGCAGGACGCCGACGTCGTGCTGTTCGTTTACCGCGAGGAATATTACCTCGCGATGAAGGAGCCCCGCCCAGGCACGCCTGAACACGAGAAGTGGCAGCTTGACATGAGTCTTGCGCACGGAAAGGCCGAGGTCATCATCGGCAAGCAGCGCCACGGCCCGACCGGCACCGTCGATTTGGCGTTCGAAGCCTCGGTCACACGGTTCGGCGACCTCGCGCCTGACAGTCAGCTGCCGGCTCGCAGCGGCAACGACTACTGAGTGCTTCTCAGTTTCCTTGGGTTGAACCGCGCGGGTCTCTTGCGTAAAACGACGCCATGACAATGGCGTCCGATCCGAAAATGAACCCGCAATCCGGCCTTCTCTCCGCGGAAGCCAACCAGGCTGCCGCGCTCGCTGCTTACGGCGGCGTGCTCACCGTCGATCTCGACGCGATCATCGCCAACTGGCGCAAGCTCGAGAAGACGGCGGTGCCGGCCGAGTGCTCGGCGGTGATCAAGGCCGACGCCTATGGCTGCGGCGCCGAACAGGTCGCGCGCGCGCTGAGCAAGGCCGGCTGCAAGACCTTCTTCGTCGCCACCATCGAGGAAGCGCGCAAGGTGCGCGCGGCCGTGCCGGAGCCCACGATCTACGTGCTCGGCGGCTATTTCCAGAACACCGGCGAGCACTACGCCCAGATCAACTGCCGGCCCGTGATCGGCGATCTCAACGAGCTCGCCGAATGGGACGTGTTCTGCCGCCGCACCGGCTGGAACGGCGGCGCCGCAATCCACATCGACACCGGCATGAACCGGCTCGGTCTGACGCTATCGGAAGCGCAGGCCATCATTCCCCGTATCAATGCCGGCGATCACGGCATCACGCTCGTCATGAGCCATCTGGTCTCGGCCGAGCAGCTCAACAGCCCCGTCAACGCCAAGCAACTCGCTTCCTTCCGCGGCATCGCCAGCGAATTCTCCGGCGTGCCGGCGGCGCTCGCCAACTCGTCAGGCATCTTCCTCGGCGCACCCTTTCAGTTCGATCTGGTGCGGCCGGGCGCTGCGCTCTACGGCGTCAACCCGACGCCGGAGGCCGACAATCCGATGCAACAGGTGGTCGACCTCAAGGCGCGCATCGTGCAGATCCGCAATGTCGAGCGCGGCGAGGGCGTCGGCTATGGCGGCACCTGGACCGCGCGGCGGCCGACCAAACTGGCGATCATCGCGGTCGGCTATGCCGACGGCTATTTCCGCGCCGCCAGCTCCAACGACGGCACCCGCGGAGCCGAGGTGATCGTCGCGGGCAAACGCTGCCCCGTCGCGGGCCGCGTCTCCATGGATTTGATTGCGATCGACATCACGGATCTGCCGCCGAACGCCGTACGTCGCGGCCACATGGTGACGCTGCTCGGCGAAGGCATCACCGTCGACGAGCTCGCGCATCATTTCGGCACCATCGGCTACGAGGTGCTGACCAGCCTCGGCCATCGCTATGCCCGCGTCTACAAGGGCGGCAATGTGGTCGAGCCGCTGGCAAAGCCGGCTCCGGCGACGGCAGCCGAGCAGCCGCCCTCACCGCCGCCGATCGAGCAGCCGGCGGCCCCGCCGCCGCTGCCGAGCTAAACCACCCGCGCCTACTTCTTCTTCCTGCTGTCCAGCGCTGCCTTGCAGGTGGCGCTGAGCTGGTCGCGCTTGGCGTTGAGGCAGGCGACGATGCCGCCGCCCGGCGCGATGCCGGCGCAGAATTTGTCATAGTCCGCCTTGCACGCACCGCGCGTTTCGGCTGACTGTGCCGAAGTGGCCCCGGAGAACGCGACGACGAACGCAATAGCGGCAAAGCTCAACTTGGACATTGTTTCTCCGGAGACGGAAGGCAGGAGCCGGTAGCTCTACATGAAGATCGCGACATTCAACATCAACAACGTCAACCGCCGCCTGCCCAATCTGTTGGCATGGCTGCGCGCGGCAAAGCCCGATGTCGTCGCGCTGCAGGAGTTGAAGGCAAGTGATGGCGAATTTCCGGCCGCAGCCATCGAAAAGGCCGGCTACGGCGCAGTGTGGTGTGGACAAAGGACCTGGAACGGCGTCGCCATCCTCGCCCGCAACGCCGAGCCGGTGCTCACACGCGATCACCTGCCGGGCAACCGCGACGATCATGAGGCGCGCTACATCGAGGCCGCGGTGCGCGGCATCATCGTCACCAGCATCTACTTGCCGAACGGCAATCCGCAGCCGGGACCGAAATTCGACTACAAGCTCGACTGGCTCGCACGCCTCAGGCGCCACGCGAAAAGCTTCATCAAGCAGGACCTGCCCGTGGTGCTCGCCGGCGACTACAACGTGGCACCGACCGAGATCGACATCTATCCGACGCGCTCATGGGACAAGGATGCGCTGATCCAGCCGAAGAGCCGCGCAGCGTTTGCCTCGCTCGTCGAGCAAGGCTGGTGCGATGCGATCCGCGCGCTATATCCGGACAAGCGCATCTACACGTTCTGGGATTACAAGCGAAACCGCTGGCCTCGCGATGCGGGGCTCAGGCTTGATCATCTCTTGCTCAGCCCTGCCCTGGCTTCACGCCTCGCGAAAGCCGGTGTCGACAAGAAGGTGCGTGCCGAGGATGGCGCGAGCGATCACGCGCCGGCGTGGTTGGTGTTGAAATAACGACGATCTCGTAGGGTGGGTTAGGTTTGCGGACTGCGCGAAGCGCAGACCGCAAAGCGTAACCCACCACTTCTATCTCCGCGGATCTGAACAGGGGTGGATTACGCTTCGCTAATCCACCCTACGGCCGAGATCGGATCACCGCCCGTAATAGTCCTGCACCGTGTCCCACGCCGCCTTCTGCAGCAGCTGCGTCGTCTCCGCATCCAGCCCCATGTTGTAGGAATTGCCGACCGGCGTGCGGCCGCTCAGCGCGGCGAATGTCACGCACGCAGCCAGATACGTGCCTGCCGGACTCGGATGCCGCTTGTCCGGCGCATAGAGATTGAGCTCGGGCGCAAGCTTGCGCACGCGCGCGAAGGCAAGGCCAGCGGGAATGACGAGCGCATCATTGGCGTTGCCGGCGAGCGTATAGGCCTCGGCCAACGCTTCCGTCATCTCCGGCTTGTCGGCATAGGCCCAGGACATAAAAAACACCGGCCTCATGTCGTGGGCGCGGACGATCTCGCTGTCCTTCTTCGCGAAGGTCGTGAACGCGTCCTTCAATTGCGGATGGATCGGGCACTGGCTGCAATCCATCATCACGACGGCGTCGTACTGCCTGCCCGGCTTGTTGAAGATCACGACGTTCTGCTCGTCGAAGGAATAGGCGCCGATGCCGGCCGGCCGCAGCAGATTCTCCATGTCGTGCCAGTCGAGGCCGGAGCCGCCGATCGTGACCATGGTGTTGCGATAGGCCGCCTTGTTGGCGGCATCGGCTGCCCGCTCCATGAAGGTGAGATGCCCGGGCATGCCGTTGTTGTAGTAGAAGAAGCTGTTGCCGACGAACAGCGCCGCCTTGGGGAAGTCAGGTCCGAGCGACGTGACCTTCGGCTTGGTCTGCGCCTGTGCATTGAAGCCGGTTGCAACGGCCAGACACATTGCAAGCACCACTCGCGCAAAGAGACGCATCATGGATTTCCTCCCGCTTTTCTAGAGCCGGAAACAAACCAGCTTTTCAAAACGACCTCAAGAGGACGGTCGCGCAGCAGAGAGGCGCGCCTTTCACGCTCACCACAGATTCTTGCCGTCGATCATGTTCACCGGCACCGCATCGAGATCGAAATCGTCGAACAGGCGCGCGTTCACCGCGACCTTGGGATTGTCGAAGTCGGGCTTGCCGCTCGACCAGTCCGGCGATTCCGAATAGGTGCCGCAGCCGCAACTGGCGCAGAAATGATGTTTGACCGTGCGGCTGCCCCAGAGATAGGTCGCGACATTGTCCGCCGGCGATAGCAGGCGAAACTGCGCCGGCGTGTAATAGGCCCACAGCGCGCCGCGCTTGGCGCAGAGCGAGCAGGTGCAGCGCGTGACGCCCGAAGGCGCCTCCGTCACCTCGAACACCGTCTCACCGCAATGACAGCTTGCCTCGATCGGCATGACCCGCTCTCCCCGTTTGTCAGGAGATGGTCGTAGCCGGCCGCTGCTGCCAACATGCTGTCAGCAGCAAGGCTCGTCGGCGGCTTCCTTGGTCGGTCCAACAAAAACACGAAAAACAACCCCATGCACAGTAGCCGGCCCTAGGCGATTCAATGCCTTAGCAGCACTTGTTGAAGCCCTCGCCCGCCTCCCGGCCAAGCGACCGAACCCCTTGACCTCGGCCGCTTGGTTAGCATACTGGTCTGACCAAGATCAGACCAAACGGAATTGGGATGGAGCTCAAGCGGACCACTGAGGGCGAAAAAGGGTTCGAGAAGGTGTTCGCCTTCCTGCGCGAGCGCCTGCTTGCGGGCTCGCTCAAGCCGGGCGACCGCCTGATCTCCGAACGCGAGCTGGCAACCCTCCTCGGCGTCAGCCGGCCGATCGTCCGCGAGGCGCTGCGCGCCCTCACCGTGCTCGGCATCGTCGAGATCCGCGATCGCATCGGCACCGTGGTGACCCGGCCTGATGTCTCCGTGCTGAACGACTTCTTCACCTTCGCGCTGGCCCAGCAGGCCGACATGCTCGACGACGTCATGCAGGCGCGCGTCGCGATCGAATGCCAGGCGATCCGGCTCGCCTGCGAGCGCGCCAACATTGCCGATTTCGAGCGCCTGCAGCGCGCGCTCGCCAGGATCGGGGAGACGATCGACGAAGCCGATGCCGGCGGCATGGCCGATTTCGAATTCCATCGCGCCATCGTCGTCGCATCGCATTCGGAGACGCTGACGGTGCTGCACTCTTCGATGGCGGGCCTGTTGACGCATTCGCATCGCAGCCGCCGCGAGCTGGTGCAGGCCTTCCCGTCGATGAAGACCTATCTGATCGACGACCACCGCCGCATCTTCGAAGCCGTCATCGCGCGCGATCCCGAGCGCGCGGACGCGACGCTGCGCAAGCATTTTGCCATCGGCGACGAATACCGGCGGCGCGCCGTCGTCGGCGACATCGACAAGACCAGCGCCTCGCGCTGATCGCTGACGAACCAAGAAACTAACCAAGAAACGGATCGATAACATGGGACGGAACGACAAGGGCAATGTCGGCTTCATCGGCATCGGCACGATGGGCCGGGAGATGGTGCGCAACCTGCTCAAGGCCGGCCACGCCGTGCGCGCCTTCGATCTTAACGAGACCGCACTCACCGATAGCGTCAAGGACGGCGCGACGCGCGCCAACAGTCCCGCCGATGCCGCTGAAAGCGCCGACATCGTCATCACCATGCTTCCCGACACGCCGCATGTCGAGGCGACCATTTACGGCGAGCACGGCCTGCTGAAGTCTCCTCCATCAGGCAAGCTCATCGTCGACATGAGCACGATCTCGCCGGTCGCGGTCCGCCGCATCCATGCCGACCTGCAGAAGGTCGGCGTCGGCTTCATCGACGCGCCGGTCTCAGGCGGGCCCGTGGGCGCCAAGAACGCGGCGCTCTCGATCATGGCCGGCGGCGATGCGGCTGCCTTCGCGCAGGCCGAGCCGTTCTTCCGCGCGATGGGCACCACCATCACCCATGTCGGCGCGGCCGGCGCCGGCCAGACCGTGAAACTCTGCAATCAGCTGATCTGCGGCATCAACATCCAGGCGATCTGCGAAGCGCTGGCGCTCGGACGCGCTTCGGGCCTCGATCTCAACCTGCTGCGCCATGTGCTGCTCGGCGGCTCCGCCGCCTCCTGGATGCTGGACAAGCTCGGCCCGGCGATGATCGCGGGCGACGTATCCGCCGGCTTCCGGATCGATCTGCAGCTCAAGGACCTTCGCCTGGTGCAGGAGCACGCGCAGGCCCTGAACGTGCCGCTGCCCGGCACCGCGCTGGTCACCAGCCAATATGTCGATGCGCGCGCCCATGGCGAAGGCAGCAACGGCAACCAGGCGCTGTTCCGTGTCTATGACCGCATGACCAACCAGACCACCGGCTGAAGCAACGGCGATGAGCCTGCAACTCGACTTTCCCGCAGTGCTGGAGCGTTGGCCGAGTTTTCTCGCCGGCGCCGTCCTCACGCTGGAGCTGGCGGCCTTCGCGACGGTGCTCGGCGCCCTGCTCGGCACGCTCGCGGCGGTCGGGCGCGGCACGCACAACGCGCTGATCGCAGGCGCCTGCAAGGCCTATGTCGAGACCATCCGCAACACGCCGCTCCTGGTGCAGATCTTCCTGGTCTATTTCGGCCTCGCCAGCCTGGGGCTGAAGTTCTCCGCCTTCGCGGTCGCGGTGGCCGCGCTGACCATCAATGTCGGCGCCTACACCGCCGAGATCATGCGCGCCGGCTTCGAGGCGATCCCGCGCGGACAGATCGAGGCGGCCGAAGGGCTGGCGCTGTCGCGGCTCCAGATCTACTGGCACATCATCCTGCTCCCGGCAGTCGAGAAGGTGTATCCGGCGCTGACCAGCCAGTTCGTGCTCTTGATGCTGGCCTCCTCGGTCTGCTCGCAGATCTCGGCCGAGGAGCTCACCGCGGTCGCCAACTACATCCAGTCGGACACCTATCGCGCGTTCGAGACCTACATCATCGTCGCCGTGCTCTACGTCATCCTGTCGCTGGTGATGCGCGCGGGCTTCTGGGGCCTCGGCCTCGTGCTGTTCCCGCGCCGGCGCAAGCTCGGCACGCCGCTGTGAGATGAGCATGGGCGGACATCTCAACATCAATCATCTGATGTTCCTCGGCCAGGGCGCGCTTTGGACCATCGGCCTGTCGGTGATCGCGCTGATCGGCGGTGGCATCGTCGGCTTCGTCATCGCGCTCGCGCGCATCTCGCCGCTGAAGTCGGTGCGGCTCGCCAGCGCAACCTATGTCCAGCTCGTTCAGGGTACGCCGCTGCTCGTCATCCTGTTCCTCGGCTATTTCGGCCTCGCCGCTATCGGCCTCAAGGTCTCGCCGCTCACGGCCGCAAGCGCCTCGCTGACGCTCTACGTCGCCGCCTATCTCGGCGAAATCTGGCGCGGCTGCATCCAGTCCGTGCCGAAGCCGCAATGGGAGGCCGCCGAAGGCCTCGCGCTGACCCGGACCCAGCGCATGATGAAGGTGATCCTGCCGCAGGCGATCCGCATCGCGACGCCGCCGACTGTCGGCTTCATGGTGCAGATCATCAAGAACACCTCGCTCGCCTCGGTGGTCGGCTTCGTCGAGCTGATGCGCTCGGGCCAGATCGTCAACAACTCGCTGTTCGAGCCGTTCGCCATCTACGCCATCATCGCCGTCACCTATTTCGCCATGTGCTATCCGCTGTCGCTGTTCAGCCAGAGGCTGGAGCGGCGGATGGGGCGCGGCAGGTCCAACCTCGCACCGGCCTGACATGCAGCAGAACGCTATCTCCTCCGAACCCATCGTGTCGCTCCGCGACGTGCAGAAGAGCTTCGGCCCGCTCAGGGTGCTCGACGGCGTCTCCTTTGCCGTCGAACGCGGCGAGGTGCTGGCGCTGATCGGCCGCTCCGGCTCCGGCAAGAGCACGGCGCTGCGCTGCATCGACCGTTTCGAGAAGGTCGACGGCGGCGAGATCGTCGTCTGCGGCCACCGCGTCGACCGTCCCGACGTCGACCTGCGCGCATTGCGCCAGGACGTCGGCATCGTGTTCCAGAGCTACAATCTGTTTCCGCATCTCACGATCGAGCAGAACATCACGCTCGCACCTTGCGCGGTGAAGGGCATTGCGACGGCCCAGGCCAGGGATCTCGCGCGAAAAGTGCTGGCGCAGGTCGGGCTCGAGGAGAAGCTGCACGCCTATCCCGAGCAACTCTCCGGCGGCCAGCAGCAGCGCGCGGCGATTGCCCGCTCGCTGGCGATGCAGCCGAAGGTCATGCTGTTCGACGAGGTCACCTCCGCGCTCGATCCCGAGCTCACCGCCGAGGTGCTGAAGGTGATCGAGCAACTCGCGGCCGACGGCATGACCATGGTGATGGTCACCCACGAGATGGGCTTTGCCAAGGGCATCGCCGACCGGATCGTCTTCATGCATCGCGGCAAGGTCCACGAGACCGGACCCGCCTCGATCCTGACGTCGCCGACCACGCCCGAACTCACGCAATTCGTGGGGACGGGAAATCTAAAATCATAACAGGGAGAGGAGAACCAAGAATGACAAACAGGACATTGCTGGGCACCGCCGCCGCGTTGTGCGGCCTCATCATGATGGCGGCGACGCCAGCATCGGCCGATCTGCTCGACGACATCACCCAGGCGAAGAAGATCCGCATCTCGACCGACCTCGCCATCCCGCCCTCGGGCATGATGGACTCGAGCATGAAGCCGACCGGCTCGGATGTGGAAGTTGCGCAGCTGCTCGCCAAGGACTGGGGGCTCGAGCTCGAGTTCATCCAGACCACGGGCGCGACCCGCATCCCCAACGTCCTCACCGGAAAGGCCGACATCATCATCTCGACCCTGTCGGTGACGCCCGAGCGCGCCAAGGTGATCGATTTCACCAAGCGCTATGCGACGCTGCAATCCGACGTCGGCTGCCTGAAGTCGTCGACCGTCAAGGACTGGCCCGACGTGAAGGACAAGTCGATCGGCGTCTCGCGCGGCACCACGCAGGACACCACCCTGTCCAACATGAAGGACAAGGATCTCAAGATCGCCCGCTATGACGACGACGCCACCATGGTGACGGCGGCCGTGTCCGGCCAGGTCGATTGCGTCGGCTCGTCCGCGACGATCATCAACCAGATCGGCGTGAAGAATCCCTCGCGCGTGTTCGAGTCCCGGATTCCGCTGGCGACCTTCGACCTTGCCATCGGCCTGAAGAAGGGCGAGCAGCGCCTGATGGACAAGCTCAACGCCTGGATCACCGAGAACGTCAAGAACGGCAAGCTCAACGCGATCTACAAGAAATTCCACGGCGTCGATCTGCCGGCGGACATGCGTAGCTGAAACCAAGGAGACCCGTGACAGCCGTTTTGCGGCTGTCACGGCCAATGCCAAATCAAGAAGGACATCACATGCGTCTCGTCATCGGATCCGACCACGCCGGCTGGCCGCTCAAACAGACTGTCATCGACCACATCCGCAAGCTCGGCCACGAGATCGTCGACGTCGGCTCCTATGACGACAAGCCGGTGGATTTCCCCGATATCGCGCGGGCGGTGGCGCAGAAGGTGACCTCGGGCGAAGCCGCGCGCGGCATCATGGTCTGCGGCACCGGCGTCGGCGCCTCGATCGCCGCCAACAAGATGAAGGGCATCCGTGCCGCGGTCTGCCACGACGTGCATTCGGCGCATCAGAGCGTCGAGCATGACGATGTGAACGTCATGTGCATCGGCGCGCAGATCGTCGGCGCCTGGCTCGCGGTCGACCTCGTCTCGTCCTACCTCTCCGCCGAGTTCTCCACCGACGAGGATTTCCGCCGCCGCGTCGAGAAGCTGCGCGTCATGGACGAGCAAGGCTGACATCCCCTCATGATCCTGGTGTTCGGGTCGCTCAATATCGATCTGGTCGCGCAGGTCCCGGTCATCCCCGGGCCCGGCCGGACGGTGCTCGCACCGTCCTATCAGACGCATTTCGGCGGCAAGGGCGCCAACCAGGCCGTCGCCGCGGCGCGGATCGCTGGAGCAGGACCGGTCCGGATGGCGGGCCGCGTCGGCCGGGACGGATTTGGCGACAGCGCGATCGAGAACCTCCGGACGAACGGCGTCGACACGACTTTCGTCGTCGGGGGCGACGAGCCCACCGGCTGCGCCTTCATCACGGTTGACCAATCCGGCGAGAACGCAATCACGGTCGCTAGCGGCGCCAACTTGACTGCTAGCGCCGGTGACCTGCCGGCCGAGCTTTTCAGGCCCGACACGGTGCTCGTGCTGCAGATGGAGGTGCCGTTCGCACAGGCGCTGGCAGCGGCGCGTCGGACAAATACGGCTTCCGGGACCGTGATCTGGAATCTCGCGCCGGTCCCGGAGAAGATGACGCGTGAGATGGTGACGGAAATTCTCGCCGTGACCGACTATCTCCTCGTCAACGAGCACGAGGCGCTCGATGCCGCCATGGCCATTGGCCTTGCGACGGTCGATTACGAAGCCGCAGCCGCGGACCTCGCGAAGGCCGGCGACCTCACCTGCATCGTGACCGCCGGCGCGCAAGGTGCCCTGGCTGTCACAGCGGACGGAACCCGTTTGCGCGCGCCCGCCCTGCGCATCACGCCGGTCGACACGACCGGGGCCGGCGACACCTTCGCCGGCGCGTTTGCGGCGATGCTGGGCGAAGGCGTAGCGCTGCAACGCGCGCTCGCCGTGGGCTGCGAAGCGGCCGCATTGAAGTGCCTCAAGGCCGGCGCGCAGACCGGCATGCCAATGCGCAGCGGATTGGGTTCCCTCGCCTAGAACGCATCGCTCGCGTCCCTGCCCGCGGCTACACTCCCCCGATTCGTGGAGACCGCCCTTGGCCTTTCTCTTCGTCCTCACCGTCGGCCTCATCGCCGGCACCATTTCCGGCATCGTCGGCACCGGCTCGTCGATCATGCTGATGCCGGTGCTGGTCTATGCCTATGGGCCGAAGGAGGCCGTGCCGATCATGGCGGTCGCCTCCGTGATGGCGAATTTCTCGCGGATCCTGGCCTGGTGGCGCGAGGTCGACTGGCGGGCCTGCGCGGCCTATTCGGTCACCGGCATTCCGGCCGCCGCGCTCGGCGCGCGGACGCTGCTGGCCCTGCCCTCGCACGCCGTGGATCTCGCCATCGGCACCTTCCTGATCGTGATGGTGCCGGTGCGGCACTGGCTGGCGCGGCATGACCTCAAGGCCAATCTCTGGCATCTCGCGATCGGCGGCGCGGTCATCGGCTATCTCACCGGCATCGTGGTCTCGACCGGCCCGCTCAGCGTGCCGCTGTTCCTGTTCTACGGCCTCTCCAAGGGCGCCTTCCTCGCCACCGAGGCCGCCTCCTCGCTCGGGCTCTATTTCGCAAAGTCCGTGACCTTCGAGCGTTTCGGCGCGCTCACGGGCGACGTCTTCGTCAAAGGCCTGATCGCGGGGGCCTCGCTGATGTCCGGCGCCTTCATCGCAAAGCGCTTCGTGCTGCACCTGAAGCCGGACGTGTTCCGCCTCTTGATGGACGCGATCATGATCGCGGCCGGGCTTTCAATGCTCTGGAACGCGGCGCAGACGTAACGAACGGCACTCAGGCAGCGAACTCGGGCGCGATCGACGGGCTGTCGACATGGGCGCGGCCTACGCCGCCCCGCCCCGCGAGCCATTGCAGCACGGCCGCGAGCGGCTGCGGCCGGTGGTAGAGATAGCCCTGCCCGAGCGTCACGCCCATCTCGCGCATGGCCGCGGCCTGCTCGGCCCGCTCGATGCCTTCGGCAACCAGGGTCAGTCCCAGCGTGCCCGCAAGCGAGGCAATGACGCCGACGATCGCCTTGTCTTCGGCGCTATCGGGAATCTCGCTGATGAACGCCTTGTCGATCTTGACCTTGTCGAGCGGAAAGCGCCTGAGATGAGCGAGCGAAGAGTAGCCGGTGCCGAAATCATCGAGCGCGATCGTGGCCCCGAGCCGCCGCAGGCGATGCAACGTCTCGGAGGCGCTGGCGATATTGTTGATCAGCGAGCCCTCGGTGATCTCGAGCTCGAGCATCGATGCCGCGACATCGAAACGCGCACAGGTCGCGCGCAGCTCGGCGGCGAGCGAATGGTCGGCAAGCTCGGACGGCGGCAGATTGATCGCGATCCTGATATCCGGCCTGCCGGCGGCGGCCAGACGCTGCAATGCGCGGCAGGCGTCGGTCAGCACATAGCGAGTCAGGCGGGCATTGTTGCCGCTGCGCTCGATCAGCGGCAGGAATTCGCCGGGGCCGATCACGCCATGGTCGGGATGACGCCAGCGAATGAGCGCCTCGAGGCCGACGACGGCCGCGCTGTCGAGGTCGACCTGGCCCTGATACCAGACCTCGAACTGTCCCTCGGCAAACCCTGCGGGAATGGCAAGCTCGAGCTCCCTGCGGCGGCGGTAGTCGCGCTGCAGCGCTTCGTCCAGCACCGCGACGGTGCCGGGCGCCTTGCTCTTGGCATGGTAGAGCGCGATGTCGGCGAGCGCCGGCAGATGCGACAATTCGGGATCGCCGGCGCGACGGACGGCAAGCCCGATGCTGGCGCGCGGCACCACCTGCTTGTCGTGCAGCCGGATCGGCTCCGAGATCGCATCCAGCAGCTGGCGTGCGAAGGCCTGCGCGGTCGCTTCGTTGCTGACCTCGGGGCGGATCACCACGAATTCGTCGCCGCCGAGCCGCGAGACCCAATCCTGCGGCTCCACCGCCTCGCGAAGACGCTCGGAGATGTGGACCAGGAACCTGTCGCCGGCATCGTGGCCGAAGGTGTCGTTGATGCCCTTGAAGTCGTCGAGGTCGATGAAACAAAAGGCGATCAGCGAGTCCGGCGAGCCGGCATCGCCGCTCAAGGTCACCAGGCGCTCGGACAGCGAGCGCCGGTTGGGCAGGCCCGTGAGCGGGTCGTGCGAGGCCATGTGCCCGAGCCGATCGAGCGCGCCCGACGTCGTGTGCTGCATGGCGTTGAAGGCCTGCGCGAGCTGGCCGAATTCGTTCGACGACCTGATATCGGCCGGATAGGCGCGGCCATCCTGCTTGCTGCGCTGGATCGCCGACATGATCGCGGCGAGCGGCTTGCCGATGAAGATATTGGCCGAGATGCGCATCGCCACCATGGTGGCGAGCGTTGCGAGCAGGCCGACGACGAGAAGCAACATCAGCCGACTGCCGGTGTCGGCATACACGGTCCCATAGGAATAGGCGATCGCGATGCGTCCGGCCTGCACGGCGATGTTGCCGTTACTGTACTTGATCGGGCGCGAGATTTCCGCGACCTGGTCCGCGGGGCGCGCCACCACGCGGGCAATCGCAACGCCGGTGTCGTCATAGACGGCCGCCGCCGCGATGGTCTCGTCGTGCATGATCTCGTTGAGCACGCCCGTGACCTGGTCGTAACGCATCTTCCAGAGCGGCTCGGCGATCAGCTCGGCGCGGCTCTCGGCGGTGCGGGCAATGCGGGCGTCGAGCTGCCGTATCTGGGACCAGAAGTTGGTAGCCTCGACGCCGGTGGAGGCGAGCAATTGCACCAGCAGCAGGACCGGCACGGTGGCCCAGATCATCGCGCGGACCACCGAGCGCAAGCGCCGTGGCGCACCTTGCGCGTTGCGATCCGGATCGGTCATCGCCTCATCCTCGCGCATCAGTCGCCGGCGCCGTCCGGAAGCGCCAGGGACGAGATGAGCGCATCGAGGGAAAAGTCATACTGGCCGCAATGTCCTGCCTTCGCCCTGAACCGCGAGAAATCGATCCGGTCGAAGGCGCGCGTCTTGATGAGGTCGCCGACCGAGCCGAGATTGTCGCGTGTGATCGCGGAGGTCTTGACCTCGACCCGGGGCGAAAGGTCGGCGAAATCGCAGCCATCGGCGTAGTCGCGGAGCAGAACGATCGACCAGCCGCCGAGCAGGAAGTGCCCGCCGTCGCTCAACAGCAGACGGCCGGCCTTGATCTCGCGCAGCGCCTCCTCCGACCAGTTGAGGCCGACCACCTCGATGTTGCGGCCGGGCACGAGGCCGGCCGCGCTGATCGCGCGGAGCGCGCCGAGCGCCATCGGATCGTTTCCGGCCCAGATGCCGGCGGGCCGGATCTCCTTGCGCGCAGCCCAGCCCAGATAATTCGCCGTGACCTGCTCGGCCTCGGACTGCGTCCAATTGGCAAACAGCATCCGGTCCACCACCACGTCGGGCGCGGCGTCCGCGGCAAGCTTGAGACCGGCGTTGCGGGCGATCGAGGCCGGCGTGATCTCGTCGCCGCCGATGCCGAGAATGTGAATCTTGCCGTCCGGGCTCTGCCATTTCTCGGCGCGCGCCGTGCTGATCAGCGCGTTCGCCATCCGCGCACCCGCGGTTTGAAGATCGGTCGTTATGTCGCCGAGCCAGGTCTTGAGCTTCTGGCGCGGCGGCCCGAGGCGCACTGCGTCCTCGCCGATCAGCGTGTTCGAGAGCAGCAGCGTCCTGACCCCGGCGGCCTCGGCCGCCTCCAGGATCGGAACGGCGGCGGATTCCTCGTTCGAGAGGATGAGGAAGTCGGGCTTGTCGGCACGCGCGACCACGCCGAGCCCGAGTTCCTGCATGGTGCGGTAATTGCGCTCGCTGGTCAGCACCTCGACTTGCGCATCGAGCTTGCGGCCGGCGGCCCGCATGGTCTGGGCGACCATGTCCCAGTAGACTTCACCGGTCTTGCCGGGGCTCACGAAGACGATGTTCAGGGACTTGGCATCAGCCGCCGCGATATGGCCGGCCGACGCCAGGACGCCGCAGGCCATGCCCACGGCGAGCACTATCCGCAAAAATATCGTCATTGATGGCGCCATCCCGTATCGGTTCCGAACCTGGACCTGGGTCCGCTAACATTTGGCAAAGTCCGGCGCGGCGCGGCTTCCTAGAGCTAACAAAGGGTGTATCGGTTGCGATGAATTGCGGTATTGGGCGCCGGGTGAGCAGCCTCAAGGCCCGCCATTCCGTGCTATCAGCAGACCCCTGAAACCTCCGACTCAACCGTCCCCCGATGGCCAAGAACACGCTTTCCTTCGTCTGCCAGAACTGCGGCGCGGCCTATAACCGCTGGCAGGGCAAGTGCGAGTCCTGCGGCGAGTGGAATACGCTCGCCGAAGAAGACACCAGCGGCAGCGTGCCGGTCTCGATCCGCTCCAAGCGCAAGGGCCGGACGTTTGCGCTGGAGAGCCTTGCCGGAAAGAGCCCGGATGCGCCGCGCCTGTCCTCAGGGATGACTGAGCTCGACCGCGTCACCGGCGGCGGTTTTGTCCGCGGCTCCGTTTTGCTCGTCGGCGGCGATCCCGGCATCGGCAAATCGACATTGCTGACGCAGGCAACCAGCATGATGGCGCGCGCGGGCCATCGCATCGTCTACATCTCCGGCGAAGAGGCGGTGGCGCAGGTGCGGCTGCGTGCCGAGCGGCTCGGGCTTTCGGATGCGCCGGTGCAGCTCGCCGCCGAGACCTCGGTCGAGGACATCGTCTCGACGCTGTCGGAAGGCGCGGTGCCCCGGCTGATCGTGATCGACTCGATCCAGACCATGTGGACCGACACGGTGGAATCCGCGCCCGGCACGGTGACCCAGGTACGCGCCTCGGCGCAGGCCCTGATCCGCTTTGCGAAGAAAACCGGCGCGGCCATCATCCTGGTCGGCCATGTCACCAAGGACGGCCAGATCGCAGGCCCCCGCGTGGTCGAGCACATGGTCGATGCGGTGCTGTCGTTCGAGGGCGAAGGCTCGCAGCAATTCCGCATCCTCCGCGCCGTCAAGAACCGCTTCGGCCCGACCGACGAGATCGGCGTGTTCGAGATGACGGGCTTGGGCTTGCGCGAAGTCACCAACCCGTCCGAGCTGTTCCTGTCCGAGCGCGATCTCGGCACGCCCGGGACCGCAGTCTTCGCGGGCATCGAGGGCACGCGGCCCGTCCTGGTCGAATTGCAGGCACTGGTCGCCCCGACCTCGCTCGGCACCCCGCGCCGCGCCGTGGTCGGCTGGGATCAGAGCCGGCTCTCGATGGTGCTGGCGGTGCTGGAGGCCCATTGCGGGGTCAAGCTGTCCGGCCATGACGTCTATCTGAACGTCGCGGGCGGCCTGCGTATCCACGAGCCAGCGGCCGATATGGCCGCTGCGGCCGCGCTGGTTTCGTCCCTGGTTAATGCGCAGTTACCCACCGATGCGGTCTATTTCGGTGAGATTTCGCTCTCCGGCGTCATCCGCCCGGTGGCGCAGACCCCCGCCCGGCTCAAGGAAGCGGTCAAGCTCGGCTTCAAACGCGCTGTGCTGCCCGAATCGGCCCGTGGCGGCGATGCTGGCGGCGACGCCGGACTGTCCCTGAACGCGGTCAACAGCCTGACCACATTGGTGGCCGAGATCGCAGCCAAGGGCTCCCGCCGGGGCGAATCCGGCGGATCCGCAGAGAAAAATGCCACACCGGCAAGATTCCGCCGTGGAGAGGGGTAGCCGGAGGTGACGTCGGAGGCCCCCGCCGCTATACAGCCGTCACAAAAGCAGCATGGGATTGCGTGGTTGCGGCCTTGCCGGGAACGCCGTCTGCCCCTCTTTTAGGGCGGCGGCCAAACACCGATTCGCTGAGCACCTTTGAAGTACGAGCGGACCAGACCAGCCGATGCCAGTAACACTCCTCGACCTGATCCTGCTCGGTGTGATGCTGATCTCGGGCCTGCTCGCGATGGTCCGCGGCTTCATGCGCGAAATCCTGTCGATCGCGGCCTGGGGCGCCGCCGCGATTGTGACCCTGTACTCGTTCTCGAAGCTGCTGCCGACCGCAAAGACCTATTTCAACAACGACACGGTGGCGAGCGTCGTCGTGGTGGCCGGCGTGTTCGTCGGTACCCTCGTCGTGGTGTCCGTGATCACGGTCCGGATCTCCGACATGATCCTGGATTCGCGTATCGGCGCGCTGGATCGCACCCTCGGCTTCCTGTTTGGCCTCGCTCGCGGGCTTTTGATCGTCGTGGTCGCCTTCCTGTTCTTCACCTGGCTGGTGCCGGACAAGCAGCGCCCGGACTGGGTCACGGGGGCGAAATCCCGTGTCGTGCTCCAGGGAACCGGGGATTGGCTGATGGCCCTCTTGCCTGACGACCCCGAGAACACCATCTTGAAGAGATTCAAGAAAAACAAACCAGATGATGATCAAGCTGATTCCGAGCAGCAGCCTTCGGGCAGTGGCGACGGATACAGTAAATCTGCTCGTGACGGCATGAAGAAGCTGATCGAGAAGCCCGCGGTGCGTTGATAGAGCCCAAGGTTGACTGAACAACAGAGAGGCACGGACGAGATGCGACACCCTGACCAGGACGCCCAACGTGATCTCGGCTCAGCCGCGGTTGAGCTTCAGGACGATCTGGAAGGGGATACGCTGCGCGAGGAGTGCGGCGTCTTCGGCATCTACGGTCACCCCGACGCGGCCGCCATCACGGCGCTGGGCCTCCACGCCCTGCAGCACCGCGGCCAGGAAGCGGCCGGCATCGTCTCCTACGACGGCAGCCGCTTTCACTCGGAACGCCGCCTCGGCCTCGTCGGCGATACCTTCTCCCGCCGCGAGGTGATCGACCGCCTGCCCGGCAATGTCGCGGTCGGCCATGTCCGCTACTCCACCACCGGCGCCACCATCCTGCGCAACGTGCAGCCGCTGTTCGCCGAGCTCAACGCCGGCGGCCTTGCGGTCGCCCATAACGGCAACCTCACCAACGGCCTGACCCTGCGCCGCGAGCTCGTGAAGCACGGCGCGATGATGCAGTCGACCACCGACACCGAGGTGATCCTGCACCTCGTTGCGCGCTCCAAGCGCGCCCGCTTCATCGAACGCTATATCGACGCGCTGCGCGAGATCGAGGGCGCCTATGCGCTGGTCTCGCTCACCAACAAGAAGCTGGTCGGCGCGCGCGACCCGCGCGGCATCCGCCCGCTCGTGCTCGGCGAGCTCGACGGCTGCCCGATCCTGACCTCGGAAACCTGCGCGCTCGACATCATCGGCGCGCGCTTCGTGCGCGACATCGAGCCCGGCGAAGTCATCGTGTTCGACGAGAACGGCCAGGACATCCACAAGCCGTTCCCGCCGATGGCGCCGCGCCCCTGCATCTTCGAATACATCTACTTCTCCCGGCCGGATTCCATCGTCCACGGCCGTTCGGTCTACGAGGTGCGCAAGGCCTTCGGTGCGCAGCTCGCGCGCGAGAGCCACGTGCCGATCGACGTCGTCGTGCCGGTGCCGGATTCCGGCGTGCCGGCTGCGGTCGGCTACAGCCAGTATTCCGGCGTGCCGTTCGAGCTCGGCATCATCCGCAATCACTATGTCGGCCGCACCTTCATCCAGCCGACCCAGGCGATCCGCGAATCCGGCGTGCGCATGAAGCACTCGGCCAACCGCGCCGCGATCGAAGGCAAGCGCATCATCCTGATCGACGACTCCTTGGTGCGCGGCACCACCTCGAAGAAGATCGTGCGCATGATGCGCGATGCCGGCGCGAAGGAAGTCCACTTCCGCCTCGCCTCGCCCCCGATCCTCTATCCCGATTATTACGGCATCGACCTGCCCGACCGCGGCGGCCTCCTGGCCGCGACGCATTCGCTGGAGGAGATGCGCGAGATCATCGGCGCCGACTCGCTCGCCTTCCTGTCGATCGACGGCATGTACCGCGCCATGGGCGAGCCCGGCCGCGACCCCGCCAATCCGAAGTTCTCGGACCACTGCTTCACCGGGGCGTACCCGACCCACCTCACCGACCAGACCCAGACCGAGCCGCAGCCGCGGCAGCTGTCACTGCTGGCGGAAGCGAGCTGACGCGAGGGTGCGCCGATGCAGCTGACCATCGCCATTCTCTGCGGAGTGGTGTTGGTCGGCTTTATTGTCTTCGCCTTCAGGCAAGGCATGAAGGTAACCCCCGACGGCTCGGGAAACGGAACCAACAGCGACAATATCCAGTCGGGCGGCGGCAGCTAAGGCGCGCAGAGCAAAATTCCGTCATGGCCGGGCTTGTCCCGGCCGTCCACGCCTGTAAAACTCCGCCATGACAAAGCCCCTCGCCGACCGCATCGCTCTCGTCACCGGCGCCTCGCGCGGCATCGGTTTCGCCACCGCAAAGGCGCTGGCCAAGGCCGGTGCGCATATTGTGGCCACCGCGCGCACGCAAGGCGGGCTGGAAGAGCTCGACGACGAGATCCGCAAAGAGGGCGGCAACGCCACGCTTGTGCCGCTCAATCTCACCGATTCCGACGGCATCGCGCGGCTGGGCGCCGGCCTGCACGAGCGCTATGGCAAGCTCGACATCATCGTCGGCAATGCCGGCGTGCTCGGCCCCTCCTCGCCGATCGGCCATATCGAGCTGAAGGCCTTCAACGACGTCATGGCCGTCAACGTCTCCGCGAACTTCCAGCTGATCCGCTGCATGGAGCCGCTGCTGAAGCAGTCCGATGCCGGGCGCGCCGTGTTCATCACCTCGGGCGCCGCCAACAAGGCGACCGCCTATGTCAGCCCCTACGCCGCCTCCAAGGCAGCGCTGGAAACGCTGGCGCGCGCCTGGGCGCAGGAGACCGCGAACACGGCTCTGCGCGTCAACCTGTTCAACCCGGGGCCGATCCGCACCCGCATGCGCGCCACGCTGATGCCGGGCGAAGACCCTGAGACGCTGGACACGCCCGAGCAGGTCGCCGAGTTCATCGTGCCGCTGTGCGCGCCAGACTGGACCGAGACCGGCAAGTTCTACGACTACAAGACCCGGACCCTGATGGGCTTCCGCTCGCCGGCCTGATTGACTCGAACACCTCCCCGCGATTGACTGCCTGCGCTTAAGCGGCAGCAAGCCGCAAGCCAACAAAAAGGGAGGTTGCCATGGCGCCATGGCATGATCGCGCAGGTTTTTCGCGTGCGCTCGCGAATGTCTCTCACGCCTTTTCCATCCTGATCGCAGCCATCGCGTTCATGCTTCCTGGCACCGCGACTGCAGGTGACGTGCCGACCTTCGCGGTCGAGCCCTCCTGGCCAAAGCCGCTGCCGAACAACTGGATTCTCGGCCAGGTCGGCGGCATCACCGTCGACTGGCAGGGCCACATCTGGGTGATCCACCGCCCGCGCTCGCTCACCGATGACGAAAAGGGTGCGAGCCTCAACCCGCCGCGTTCGAAATGCTGCGTGTCGGCGCCGCCCGTCCTCGAATTCGACAGCGACGGCAATCTGCTGCGCTCATGGGGCGGTCCGGGCGAAGGCTATGAATGGGTCGGCCGCGAGCACGGCATCGAGGTCGACGAGCGCGGCTTCGTCTGGATCGGCGGCAACGCCGACAACGACAACGCGATTTTGAAGTTCACGCTCGACGGCAAGTTCGTCGCCCAGATCGGCAAGATCGCGCCGAGCCTCGGCAGCAACGACACGACGCAGCTCGGCAAGCCCGCGGAGACCGCGATCGACAAGGAGGCAAACGAGATCTACGTCGCCGACGGCTATGGCAACCGCCGCGTCATCGTGTTCGACGCGACCACGCTCGCCTACAAGCGGCACTGGGGCGCCTACGGCAACAAGCCCAGCGACGACAAGCAGGGTCCCTACGATCCCAAGGCCCCGGTCGCGCAGCAATTCGGCAACCCCGTCCACTGCGTCAAGCTCGCCAATGACGGCCTCGTCTATGTCTGCGATCGCATCAACAACCGTATCCAGGTGTTCAGGAAGGACGGCACCTTCGTGAAGGAGTTCTTCTTCGAGAAGAACACGCTCGGCAACGGCGCGGTATGGGACATCGCGATCTGGCCCGATCCGAAGCAGACCTGGCTGCTCAGCGCCGACGGCGAGAACAACGAGATCAGGGTCATCAAGCGCGACGACGGCAGCGTCGTCGGCAGCTTCGGGCACAGCGGCCGCAACGCCGGCCAGTTCCACTGGGTGCATGCCATGGCGATCGACGCCAAGGGTAACGTCTATACCGCCGAGGTCGATACCGGAAAACGCATCCAGAAATTCAAGCTGACATCGGACGCGCTGAAATAGCGTCTCAACGCATTTTGCCCAAAAGTTAACCGACGGATGACGCTACGACGCAGCGTCATCCGCATTTAGGTGCATTGCGGGCGGCCGTGGGACACGGTAGAGCCATCGACAGGAACAAGGCTCCGCAAGAGAGCCATCCGAATATTTGACAATGGAGGAGACCTTTTATGACGACGCTCGCGCGCCGCACTGCGGCTTTTCTGGCATGTGCCACCTTCGGTTTTGCAACATCCGCCTACGCGCAGGACAAGACCGTCAAGATCGGCGTGCTCAACGACATGTCGAGCCTCTACGCCGACATCGGCGGCCCCAACTCGGTCGCGGCGGTGAAAATGGCGGTCGAGGATTCCGGCCTGAAGGCCAAGGGCTGGACCATCGAGGTCCTCTCCGGCGACCACCAGAACAAGCCCGACATCGGCGTCAACATCGCCCGGCAATGGATCGACAACGACAAGGTCGACGTCATCTCGGACACGCCGAGCTCCGGCGTGGCGCTCGCGGTCAACAACCTCGTCAAGGAAAAGAACTCGGTGCTGCTCAATTCGGGCGCGGCCACCGCTGATCTCACCGGCAAGGCCTGCACGCCGAACACCATCTCCTACACCTACGACACCTACATGCTCGCCAACGGCACCGGGAAGGCGCTGACCAAGGCCGGCGGCGACAGCTGGTTCTTCCTGACCGCCGACTATGCCTTCGGTCACGCCCTCGAGCGCGACACCTCGGCAGTCGTCACCGCCAATGGCGGCAAGGTGCTCGGCGGCGTCAAGCATCCACTCAACAGCTCCGATTTTTCGTCGTTCCTGCTCCAGGCGCAATCGTCCAAGGCCAAGGTGATCGGGCTTGCCAATGCCGGCGGTGATACCACCAACGCGATCAAGCAGGCCTCCGAGTTCGGCATCGTCCAGGGCGGCCAGAAGCTCGCGGCGCTGCTGCTCTTCATCACCGACGTGCATTCGCTCGGCCTGAAGACCGCGCAGGGCCTGACCTTCACCGAATCCTTCTATTGGGATCTCAACGACAAGACCCGTGAATGGTCGAAGCGTTTCCAGAAGGTGTCGCCGAAGAACGCCATGCCGTCGATGACCGTGGCAGGCCTCTACGCCGGCGTGCTGCATTATCTCAAGGCGATGGAAGCGATCGGCAGCAATCCGCATGACGGCGCCAAGGTCGTCGCCAAGATGAAGGAGCTGCCGACCGACGATCCGCTGTTCGGCAAGGGCCCGCTCCGCGCCGACGGCCGCCGTCTCATCCCGGCCTATCTCTTCGAAGTGAAGAAGCCGGAGGAGTCGAAGGGACCGTGGGACTATTACAAGCTGGTCGCGACCATCGCGCCGGAAGACGCGGCCAAGCCGCTCGAGGCGAGCGACTGCCCGCTGGTGAAGAAGTAGGAAGTCGTAGGGTGGGTTAGCACGCGGCTGCGCGAAGCGCAGTCCGCTGGCGTAACCCACCACTTCTGTCTCTGCGGAAATGAAAGAGGTGGGTTACGCCTCGCGGTTTGCGCTTCGCGCGACCCGCGAGGCTAACCCACCCTACGATTTGGCGGCGCGGCAAACACTGCCGTAGGGTGGGCAAAGCGACTTGTCCGCCGTAGCTCGAAGAGCGAAGGCGGAAGCGTGCCCACCACGTCTTGGCATCATGGACAGATCGTGGGCACGGCGCTTGCGCGCCTTTGCCCACCCTACGAGACCGCCTTCGTTGCAGCGAGCGCCCGCACCGCGATCGCCACGCAGATCACCATCAGCACCGCCGCGAGCAGGAACGGCGCGCCGGGCAGATGCAGCGGCGCGCCGGCGCCGATGAAATAGGAAAATGTCAGCGTGAACAGGAACGGGCCGACGAGCTGCGACACGCTCTGCACGCTGGCGGTTGCGCCCTGCAGCTGGCCCTGCTGATCGGGCGCGACCAGCCGCGTCATCAGCGATTGCATGGCGGCGCCCGAGATGCCCCACAGCGACATCACGGGAATGCCGATCCAGAACAGCGGCCCGGTCGGCGCAGCCCCGAAGATCACGAAACCGATCGCGCCACAGCACAGGCCGAGCAACAGGGCCTTTCGCTCGCCGAGCACGCGCACGATCGGGCCGATGGCGAGCCCCTGCACCACCATGGCGCAAATGCCGACCATCGCCAGCGTCAGTCCCACCGTCTTGGAATCCCAGCCGTAGCGATAGGTCGCATAGAGCACGAAGGTCGAGGGCAGCACGACATGCGCGACCTGCGCGATGAAATTGACGATCGACAGCCCGGCCAGGACCGCGTTGCTGCGGAGCAGACGCAGCGCGCCGACCGGATTGGCGCTCGTCCAGCGGAACGGCGCGCGTCTTTCCGGCGCCAGCGATTCCGGCAGCACGAGCAAGCCATAGAGCGCATTGGCAAAGCTTAGGCACGCCGCGGCCCAGAACGGCAGGCGCGGATCGATGTCGCCGAGCAGGCCGCCCAGCGCCGGGCCCAGGATGAAGCCGGCGCCGAAGGCCGCGCCAATCCTGCCGAACACCGCCGCGCGGCGCTCCGGCGGCGTGATGTCGGAGATATAGGCAAAGGCGGTCGAGATGCTGGCCGAGGTGATGCCCGAGATCACGCGGCCGATGAACAGCCAGGTCAAGGACGGCGCCAGCGCCATCAGCACGTAGTCGGCGGCGAGCCCGAAATTCGACGTCAGCACCACCGGACGCCGTCCGAAGCGATCCGACAGCGCACCCAACACCGGCGAGAACACGAACTGCATCAGCGCCCAGGCGGTGCCGAACACGCCGAAGATGCGCGCCGCATGCGCAGTGTCGTTGGCGACGAAGCCCTCGATCAGCTTTGGCAGGACCGGCATGATCACGCCGAGCGCGACCATGTCGAGCAGGATGGTGACGAAGATGAAGGCGACCGCGCCGCGCCGGACCGGCGCAGCGCCCTGCGCTGTCGCCTCGCCGGCGCCGTCGCTCACGACGGCCGCTTGCGCTTGTGCGCGAAGGGATTGGCCTTCTCGCGCAGGGTGATGCGCACCGGCGTGCCCGGCAGCTCGAAGGTCTCGCGCATGGAGTTGGTCAAATAGCGCAAATAGGACTGCGGCACCGCGTCCGCGCGCGAGCAGAACAGCACGAAGCTCGGCGGCCGCGCCTTGGTCTGCGTGATGTAGTTCAGCTTCAGCCTGCGGCCGGACACTGCGGGCGGCGGATTGGCCTGGATTGCCTGCTCGAACCAGCGATTGAGCGCCGCGGTCGGCACGCGCCTGTTCCAGATCGCGTAGGCGTCCTGGATTGCCTGCATCAGGCGATCGATGCCCTCGCCCATCAGGCCGGAGACGGCGACGATCGGCACGCCCTTGACCTGCGGCAGCCAGTGATCGGCATCGCGGCGCAGGCCCGAGATCGCGCCGCCGCCCTTGGTCTCCATCAGGTCCCATTTGTTGACCGCGAGCACGACCGCGCGGCCCTCGCGCTCGATCAGATCCGCAATCCGGAGGTCCTGTTCCTCGAAGCGGTTCTGCGTGTCCATCATCAGCACGACGACTTCGGCAAAGCGCACCGCGCGCAGTGCGTCGGCGACCGAGAGCTTTTCCAGCTTCTCCTCGATGCGCGAGCGCCGGCGCAGGCCGGCGGTGTCGAACACGCGGAAATCGCGGCCCTTCCAGTTGATCTCGACCGCGATGGAATCGCGCGTGGTGCCGGCCTCCGGGCTCGTGAGCAGACGTTCCTCGCCGAGCAGATGGTTGATCAGCGTCGACTTGCCGGCATTGGGCCGGCCGACGATGGCGACGCGGATCGGGCGCGTTGCGGCCTCCTCCTCGGAGAGCGGCTCGTCGTCCTCGACCTCATCGTCCTCGACAGGCTCCGGCATAAGCTGTGCGAGCGCATCGTACAGCTCGCCCATGCCCTCGCCGTGCTCGGCCGAGATCTGGATGGGATCGCCGAGACCGAGCGCGAAGGATTCCATCGCACCGGCATCGCCATGCTTGCCTTCGCTCTTATTGGCGACCAGCAGCACCGGCTTGTTGGCCTTGCGGGCGAAATCGGCGAAGGCGCGATCCGTGGGCGTGAGGCCGATGCGGGCATCGATCACGAAGAACAGCGCGTCGGCCTGCGCGATCGCGGTCTCGGTCTGCTCCTGCATGCGCGCGGTCAGCGAGCCCCTGGCGCCCTCGTCGAGGCCGGCGGTGTCGATGATGGTGAACTGGAGGTCGCCGAGCCTGGCCTCACCCTCGCGGCGGTCGCGGGTGACGCCGGGCAGGTCATCGACGAGCGCGAGCTTCTGCCCGACCAGGCGGTTGAACAGCGTCGACTTGCCGACATTGGGCCGGCCGATGATGGCGATCGTGAAGGACATCGGTCATACGTGCGCTGCCGGGGCTGCGCCTGTCAATGCAGGTGGAATTATTAGCGCGAGAAGCTGCCGCTCGGCAGCGGCGCCGGGAAGCCGCCCTGCGATTGCTGCTGCGTGGTCTGGGTCGGTTGCGCCTGCTGGACCGACTGATCCGGCGGCGGCGCGGTGGTGCGCCTGCGCACGATCTTCTGCTTGGGCGGGGGCGCAGCAGTGGGCGGCGCGGCCTCGGGCTGGGCCTCGCCATCGACCTCGCCGGCTGGCGCCTCAGCCGGCGCAGCCGCGGTGGCCGGCTGATGGGACTTCTTCGCCTTGGCACCCTTGGCCGGTTTGGCCGGCTCAGGCGGCGGCTCGGTGGGCAGAGCCGCGACGGCGGGCGCGTTCGGATCCGGCTGCTGCTGCGCGCCCTTGTACATCTCCCTCGGGACGCCCTGCTCGAGGCCGGGAACGCCCTCGGGGAAGACCGGCTTGCGATCGCCCGGCAGCTTCTTCTTGGTGTCGAGGAAGTCGAGCATGTCGCTTGGATCGAAGCTGGAGCAGCCGCCCAGGACGCCGGTGAAGGCGATCAGGACGGCGGCTGCGATCAAGCGTGGCGTACGGCGCATATCGTATCTCGTCAGGTCAGAGAGCCCGTCGGTCAGCTCTTGGTCAGCTTTTGGCGACGGGCGGCAACAGAGCCGCCAGCGCCTCGGCGCGGGAACGCAGGCCCGGCGGCGTCTCGCCGTCCTCGGCGATCGCGTCGAGCCATTTGCGGGTCGCGGTCATGTCGTTGTTGCGCCAGGCCGACAGCGCCAGCATCTCGCGCGCAGTATGGCGGAAGGTCGATTTGGGGGTGGCCGAGGCCTCCAGCCGCTGCTGGATGTCGGCGTAGGGGGCGCTGTCGACCAGGAGGCCCGCAGCGCGAATCCTGGCCAGATCCTGCCATTCGCCGCCGACACCGCGGTCGGCGGCAATGTCGTCATACAGCTTGGCGGCCGCCTTGGGATCGCGGCTGGCAGCCTCGGCCGCAGCGCGCAGCCGCGCCAGGGTGCGATAGCCGGAGGGAGCCTTGGCGGCGAGCTCGGTGAAGGCGGTCTCGGCCTCGGCGTGCTTGCCCTGCTCGGACAGCTCCACGGCCTTCTCGAAGACCGCGCCGGCCTCGGCGGCCTTCTTGGCCTCCAGATACTGGTAACCGCGCCAGCCGCCGACGGCGGCCACGACCAGCACCATCAGGGCAATGAAGTAGATCGAATACTTTTCCCACAGCTTCTTGAGCTGTTCACGACGTACTTCCTCGTCGACTTCGTCAAATAATTCAGACACTTATGCTAATCCCATGCCCATCCGGGTGCGCGCGCCAAAGCGTTCGCGTCAGGAATCCCGTCCCCCGTGTGGCGGCGAGGTACCCTAACGATATGGCGGTGGCAAGGCAAAGCGAGCCCGATCAAGGCGTTAACCACCCGGCAGAAGCCCGGAATGCCGCCTGCCCGGCTCAGGTTCCGAGGCGCTCCCGCAGCTGCCGCTTCAGCACCTTGCCATTGGCGTTGCGCGGCAGCGGCTCGGAGGTGATCGCCATGGTCTCGGGGACCTTGTAGTCGGACAGCCGCTCGGCGCACCAGACGCGCAAGTCGGCGTCGGCAACCGGTGCGCGCGTCACCACCACGGCGTGGACGCGCTCGCCCAGCACCGGGCAGGCCCTGGCGATGATCGCGCTCTCGATCACCGCGGGATGGCCCGCCAGCACGGATTCGACCTCGGCCGAATAGATCTTCAGCCCGCCGCGATTGATCATGTCCTTCTGCCGGTCGAACACGCGGACGAAGCCTTGCGCGTCGACCGAGCCGAGATCGCCCGAATGCCAGAAGCCGGCCGTGAAGCTCTCGGCGGTGGCTTTCGGATTATTCCAGTAGCCCTTGATGACGGAGGCGCTCTGGATCCAGAGCTCGCCGATTTCGCCAGCAGGCAGCTCGCGCCCGTCCGCATCCATCGCGACGATGCGCGCGCCGGGACACGGCAGGCCGACGCTGTCGATATGGCTTGCCGTCAATTCGCCCGGCATGATGGTCGAGGGCGACGTCGTCTCGGTCGCGCCGTAGCAGTTCATCAGCTTGAGGCCGGGAATCGTCGCCTTCAGCTTCTCGATGGTGGCGACCGGCATCGGCGCGCCGCCGAAGCCGCCGATGCGCCAGCTCGACAGATCATAGCTGTCGAAATCGGGCTGGAGCAGGCAGAGATTGTACATCGCCGGCACCATCACCGTGTAGGTGACGCGCTCGCGCGCGGCGAGCCTGAGATAATCGGCAGCCTTGAATTCCGGCATGATGATCAGCGCGCCGGCGCAGCGGATCATGGTGGTGATGTTGGCGACGACGCCGGTGACATGGCCGAGCGGCACGGCTGCGATGGAACGATCCGCTTGCGTCAATTGCAGGCAGGACACGAACACCATCGAGGAATGAACGATGTTGCAATGGGCGAGCATCGCGCCCTTCGGCTTGCCCGTCGTGCCCGAGGTGTAGAGGATCATCGCGGTGTCCTCTTCGCTCGTCTCGACCGGCACCGGCGCCGGCGGATTGTCGGCGAGCACCGCGAAGCGCGACAAATGCGGATCGTCGTCGACGGCGATGCGGTGGATCACATCGGGGACGTCAGGCGCCTCCGGCAGCCGCTCGGCGAGCGCCGCCTCATAGATCAGGATCTTCGCGCCGCAATCGGCGAGGACGTAGGCGATCTCCGGCTTCTGCTGGCGCGTGCTGAGCAGCACCGTGACGAGGCCCTCATGCGCGGCGGCAAACAGCAGCAGCGGAAATTCGACGCGGTTGCCGAGCAGGATCGCGACGCGATCGCCGCGCTGCAGGCCGAGCTTGCGCAAGCCCGCCGCGATCCGCGCGGCCTGCTCCACCGCCTGCCGCCAGCTCAGCCGGACATTGCCTGCGATCAGCGCTTCGCCGTCCGCATTGCGGGCGCGGGCGTCCGCGATCATCGCCCAGAGACTTGCCGGCCGATCGCAGAACGCCAAGACAACCCGATCGCCGAAGCGCGCCTCGTACCGCATCGGCGGAATCTGAGATTGCGACCAGTCCATCCAAATGCCCTCGGCTTGTTGCTCTTGTTATCTTCCGCGCACGGACGTGAGGGTCCTGTCTTGTGCCGATCGGCTAGACCCCCACGACGGGAACACCGATCACGACGGGATGGAAGGCAAACGCCAGCGCCAGATAGGCAACGACGCCGACTGCAACTGCGATCAGATCGTTGGTGACGCCGCCCACCGGAATCGGCGGGCCGCCGGCATCCTTGCGATGCTTCAGCGAAATGCGGTCATAGACCGCCCAGCCCAGGAACGAGCCGAACAGGATGATGGAGCCGAGATCGCCATTGGCGAGCAGATGCGCCGCCGCCCACAGCTTGATGCCGGCCAGCATCGGGTGCTTCAGCGTCGCATAGATGCGGCCGCGCAAGTACGAGGCCACCACCAGGATGACGGCGGGCAGCATCAGCGCCAGCGTGATGTGCTTCAGCGCCTTCGGCGGATACCAGACGTCGATCCAGCCGGAGCTGCGATAATGCGAAAAGCCCCAGATGATCAGCGCCAGGCCCGCGAGCGAGACCACCGAGTAGAGGAGCTTGTAGGTCCCCTCGCCCAGCCTTGCGATGGCCTCTGCGCGCGCCTCGCGTTTCGTGGTGAAAACATGGGCCGCGAAAAACAGCACGAGCCCCAGGATCATGACCAGCAGACCCATGACATCCTCCCCTCAAACAGCCCCCGCCCCTGAGGTATCATCGATTGGCTGCCGCTCGCAACTGATGCGCTACTGACCGATCTGCCGGTTATCGACATAGCGGATCGCGATCGGCCGCCCCGCCAACGCGCCGCCGAGACCGCTGGTGAATTTCAGCGGCAGGCAGGCTTTCAGCGATGAATTGATCGCGTTGAGATAGGTGGTTCGGATATCTGCCGGCACGCCCGCGGTCGCAAAGGTCAATCGCGGCGGCCCGATCAGGCCGCCCGCCTTGTTGAAGCTGAAGCGCACCGCCATCTGCATGCCCGCCCGCGCATTGTCCGACGGCGGCGACCAGCAGGTGCGCAACTCGGCGAAGAGGTCGCCGATCGTGTCGAGATCGTGATCCGGCTTCCGGTATTTGGCGCGATCGGCCTCGGACGGCACGCTCTCGATCGTCAGCTGGAGATTTTGCCCATAGGGGTAATCGATCTCGGGAATACAGGGGCCGGGCTCGAGCGGACTGCAATAGTACGGCGTGCAGGGCCGATAGTCGAGCACGCTGCACGGCTCGTGCGAAAACGGGATCGGATTGATCTGGCGCCGCTGCGCGTCGGCGGCGATCGTCGAGATCGTCAGCAGGAGGAAAACAAGGATGCCGCGCCACATGGAGTGAGCTCACAATGCCACGAGAAAAGGTGGCATTGCCCATGAACGCGTCAAGTCCGCGCGCGTTCACATGCTCGCGCGCGAACGGCAGGGGCGCCCTACCCCTTCTTCTTGACGTCCTTGACGTTGGCGAACTCGATGCCCTCGGCGCGTTCCCTGGTGTAGCCGAGATAGAACTCGTTCCTGGCGAGATAGACGGGATCGCCGTCGACGTCGTCGGCGATGCTCGAGGTGTTGGCGGCAATAAAAGTGTCGAGCTTCTTGCGGTCCTCCGAGGAGACCCAGCGCGCCAGCTGGAACTCGCTGACCTCGAACTCGACCGGCAGCGAATATTCCGCCTCCAGCCGCGCCTTCAGCACGTCGAGCTGCAGCGCGCCGACCACGCCGACCAGCGCCGGGGCGCCGTCGCGCGGACGGAACACCTGCACCACGCCCTCTTCCGACATCTGCTGCAGCGCTTCCTTCAGCTTCTTCGCCTTCATCGCGTCAGTGAGACGGACGCGGCGGACGATTTCCGGCGCAAAGCTCGGCACGCCGACGAAGGTGAAATCCTCGCCCTCGGTCAGCGTGTCGCCGATGCGCAGCGTGCCATGGTTGGGAATGCCGACGACGTCGCCGGCGAAGGCTTCGTCCGCAACCGAACGATCCTGCGCGAAGAAGAACTGCGGGCTCGACAGCGGCATGCTCTTGCCGGTGCGCACCAGCTTGGCCTTCATGCCGCGGCTGAGCTTGCCCGAGCACAGGCGCGCAAAGGCGATGCGGTCGCGGTGGTTCGGATCCATGTTGGCCTGGATCTTGAACACGAAGGCGCTCATGCGCGGATCGGTGGCCTCGACCTTGCGCTGGTCGCTCTCTTGCGCGCGCGGCTCGGGCGCGAACTTGCCGAGACCTTCGAGGAGATCGCCGACGCCGAAATTGCGCAGCGCGCTGCCGAAATAGACCGGCGTCAGATGGCCTTCGCGGAAGGCGCCGAGCTCGAACGGTTTCGAGGCCTCAGTGACGAGTTCGAGCTCGTCCTTCACCGCGGAGACGTCGAGATTGGCGTTGAGCTTGGCGAGTTCGGCGATCTCGATCTGCTGCGCAGCGCCCGTCTTGGCGCCGCCACCCTCGAGCAGGCGCACGCCGCCATTGACGACGTCGTAGGTGCCGAGGAAGTCGCGGCCGCGGCCGACCGGCCAGGTCATCGGCGTGGTGTCGAGCGCCAGCGTCTTCTCGATCTCGTCGAGCAGCTCGAACACGTCCCGGCTCTCGCGGTCCATCTTGTTGATGAAGGTGATGATCGGGATGTCGCGCAGACGGCACACCTCGAACAGCTTCCGCGTGCGCGCCTCGATGCCCTTGGCGGCGTCGATCACCATCACAGCGGAATCGACCGCGGTGAGCGTGCGATAAGTGTCTTCCGAAAAGTCCTCGTGGCCCGGCGTGTCCAGCAGGTTGAACACGAGACCTTCGAACTCGAAGGTCATGACCGAGGTCACGACCGAGATGCCGCGCTCGCGCTCGATCTTCATCCAGTCCGAACGCGTGTTGCGCCGCTCGCCCTTGGCCTTGACCTGACCGGCGAGGTTGATGGCGCCGCCGAACAGAAGCAGCTTTTCGGTCAGCGTGGTCTTGCCGGCGTCGGGGTGGGAGATGATCGCAAAGGTCCGCCGTCGCGCCACCTCGGTGGCAAGCGGGGAACGGGCCGGCGATTCAGCTGCGGTGGTGGCGATGTCGGACATGGCGGGAGCGTTTGGCAGGGAAAATGGGCTGGATCAAGCCTGATTTGGTGATTGCGGAGCCCTCCGGCCAGCCCCATATCGCCGTTTGGGAGGGACGGCCCTCCTTTCCCACCAGCATATCAGCCGCGGGGACGACCCTGCCGTGAATGGAGGGTCGTCATGGCCTGGAGCATCCTGTTCGTCGCCGGTCTTCTCGAGATCACCTGGGCGATTGGCCTGAAATACACCGAGGGTTTCAGCAGGCTTGTTCCCTCCGTCATCACGCTCGCGGCGATGGCCGGCAGCGTCATCCTGCTTGGGTTCGCGCTCAAATCGCTGCCGGTCGGGACCGCCTATGCGGTCTGGACCGGGATCGGCGCGGTCGGCACCGCGACGCTTGGCATCGTCCTGTTCGGGGAGCCGGCCACGGCCTTTCGCCTCGCCAGCATCGGACTGATCGTCGCCGGCATCGTCGGGCTGAAGCTCGTCACCTGACGAAGATCTTGACCGCCCACCAGGTCAGCGCAGCCACGACCGCGGAGGCCGGGATGGTGATCACCCAGGCATAGACGATCGAGCTTGCGACGTTCCAGCGCACCGCCGAGACGCGGCGGGCCGCGCCGACGCCGACGATGGCGCCGGTGATGGTGTGGGTGGTCGAGACGGGAACCCCGAGGAAGGTCGCCATGAACAGGGTCGCCGCGCCTCCCGTTTCGGCGCAAAAACCCTGCATCGGCGTCAGCTTGGTGATGCGCAGGCCCATGGTGCGGACGATGCGCCAGCCGCCCATCAGCGTGCCCAGCGCCATCGCCGCCTGGCAGGACAGCACCACCCAGAATGGCACCGAGAACTCGCTGCCGAGATGGCCCTGCGAGTACAGCAGCACGGCGATGATGCCCATGGTCTTCTGCGCGTCGTTGCCGCCATGGCCGAGCGAATAGAGCGAGGCGGAGGCGAATTGCAGGATGCGGAAGGCGCGATCTACGGCAAAGGGCGTCGAGCGCACCGAGGCCCAGGACACGATCGCAACCAGCATCATCGCGAGCAGAAAGCCGACCAGCGGCGACAGCACGATCGCCAGCACCGTCTTGGACAGACCGCTCCACACCGCCGCCGAAATTCCCGCCTTGGCCATGCCGCCGCCGACGAGGCCGCCGATCAGCGCATGCGAGGACGAAGAGGGAATGCCGAGCGCCCAGGTCACGAGGTTCCAGACGATGGCACCGACCAGGGCCGCGAAGATCACCTGGGCATCGACGATCGAGGGATCGATGATGCCGGTGCCGATGGTCTGGGCGACGTGCAGCCCGAACACCATGAAGGCGACGAAATTGAAGAACGCGGCCCAGAACACCGCGAATTGCGGCCGCAGCACGCGGGTCGAGACGATGGTCGCGATCGAATTGGCGGCATCGTGCAGGCCGTTCAGGAAGTCGAACAGCAGCGCGACGGCGATCAAGCCGACCAGGACGGGAAAGCCCAACGCAGCATCCACGGCGAGGCCCCTGCCTTAAAGCTTGCGCATGATCTGAGCGGAAAACCGCTGCACACTTTTCCGGATCATGCGCTACACCTGCTCGATGACGATGCTGTTGATCTCGTTCGCGACGTCATCGAAGCGGTCGGCCACCTTCTCGAGGTGATCGTAGATCTCGACGCCGACGATGAAATCCATCGCGTTGCCCTCGCGGTGCTTCAGGAACAGCTCCTTCAGCCCGATGTCGTGGAGATCGTCGACCCGCCCCTCGAGCTTGGTCAGCTCTTCCGTGATCGCGGTCAGCATGGCGACGTTCGGGCCGATCGACTGCATCAGCGGCAGCGCGCGGCCGACCAGATTGGCGCATTCGATCAGAAGGGCGCCGATCTCCCGCATCGGCGGCTCGAAAGTGCGGACCTCGAACAGCATCACGGCCTTGGCCGTCTGCTGCATCTGGTCGATGGCATCGTCCATCGAGGTGATGAGGTTCTTGATGTCGCCGCGATCGAACGGGGTGATGAAAGTGCGGCGCACCGCCGTCAGCACCTCGCGGGTGATGTTGTCGGCATCGTTCTCGAACTGGTTGACGCGCTGGCAGTAGACCGGCGTCTCCTCGCCCCCGTTGAGCACGCCCTGAAGCGCGATCGCGCCCTGGATCACAGTCTGGGCATGGCGGTCGAACAGGTCGAAGAACCGTTCTTCCTTGGGCAGGAACGCGCGAAACCATCGCATCATGGGGATAGGCTACCGGTTGGAAATGGCCCGGCCCGGATGGGCCGTCATGAAACTGTCATAGACCATTTCCGATCCGCGCGCGTGTCATCTCACGCCCGCGGAGCCGGATCATCCACCGCTTTCGGGAGGCGGCTAATCTTACGTCAAATCAATCGCTTAGAGCGAGCGCCTGAAGTAATGCGCGATTTCACCGATGACGCCGCGGCGGAAGGTGAGCACGCAGATCACGAAGATCGAGCCCTGGATCACCGTCACCCACTGGCCGAAGCTCGCCAGATATTGCTGCATGGCGATGATCGCGAAGGCGCCGACCACGGGGCCGAAGATGGTGCCGAGACCGCCGACCAGCGTCATCAGCACGACCTCGCCCGACATCGACCAGTGCACGTCGGTGAGCGAGGCATTCTGGGCCACGAACACCTTCAGCGCGCCCGCGAAGCCGGCAAGCGTGCCCGACAGGACGAAGGCCAGGAACTTGTACTGGTCGGTCCGGTAGCCCAGCGAGATGGCGCGCTGCTCGTTCTCGCGGATCGACTTCAGCACTTCACCGAACGGCGAATTGATGATGCGGAAGATCAGCAGGAAGCCGGCCAGGAATCCGACCAGCACGACGTAATACAGAACCGTCGGCTTGGAGAGATCGAGGACGCCGAACATGCGTCCCTGCGGAATGCCCTGAATACCGTCCTCACCATGGGTGAACGGTGCCTGCAGGTAGATGAAGTACAGCAGCTGCGACAGCGCCAGCGTGATCATCGAGAAATAGATGCCCTGGCGGCGGATCGAGATGTAGCCGGTGATGATCGAGAGCACGAAGGCCGCGGCGATACCGACGAGGATGCCGAGTTCCGGCGGCAGCGCCCACACCTTCAGCGCGTGCGCGCTGCAATAGCCCGCGGTCCCCAAGAACATCGCGTGGCCGAACGACAGGAGGCCGCCATAGCCGATCAGAAGATTGAAGGCGCAGGCGAGCAGCGCAAAGCACAGCGCCTGCATCACGAAGAACGGATAGACCCCCGTGAATGGCACCGCCGCCAGCAGCAGCGCCATCACCACGAATACGATCATCTCGTCACGCACCGCACGCGGGCTTGCAGGCAGCGTATCGTCCGTCAGGGTTGTCATATCAGGCCGCCCTTCCCGTCAATCCCGTTGGCTTCACCAGCAGCACCAGCACCATCAGCACGAACACGACGGTGTTGGAGGCCTCGGGGTAGAAATACTTGGTCAGGCCCTCGATCACCCCGAGCGCGAAGCCCGTGATGATGGAGCCCATGATCGATCCCATGCCGCCGATCACCACCACGGCGAACACGACGATGATGAGGTCGGCGCCCATCAGCGGGCGCACCTGGTTGATCGGCGCCGAGAGCACGCCGGCCAGCGCGGCAAGGCCGACGCCGAGCCCGTAGGTCAGCGTGATCATGCGCGGCACGTTGATGCCGAAGGCACGCACCAGCGTCGGGTTTTCGGTGGCGGCGCGCAGGTAAGCACCTAACTGCGTCTTCTCGATCAGGAACCAGGTGGCAAGACACACCACCAGCGAGAACACGACGACCCAGCCGCGATAGATCGGCAGGAACATGAAGCCGAGATTCATGCCGCCCTTGAGCTGATCCGGAATGGCGTAAGGCAGGCCCGAGGAGCCGAAATAGTTCTGGAACAGGCCCTGCACGATCAGCGCGATGCCGAAGGTCAGGAGCAGGCCGTAGAGATGGTCGAGCCCGGTCAGCCATTGCAGCATGGTCCGTTCCAGGATCATGCCGAAGATGCCGACGATGATCGGCGCCAGCAGCAACGCCCACCAGTAATTGATGCCGCCGAGGTTCAGCAGGAAATAGGCGACGAAGGCGCCCATCATATAGAGCGCGCCATGGGCGAAGTTGATGATGTTGAGCATGCCGAAGATGACGGCAAGCCCGAGACTGAGCAGCGCGTAGAACGAGCCGTTGATCAGTCCCACCAGTAGCTGAGCGTAAAGAGCCTGCATCGATCCCGCACCCGGTCCCTTCGGCGTTCCCTGAAAGTCGCCCGCAGGCACGTTGGCCTGCGGGCGGTTATCTTACTTCTTCAACAGCGCGCACTTGCTTTCGGACAGCGGCGTGAAGGCCTGATCGCCCGGCACCGTGCCGACCAGCTTGTAGAAATCCCACGGCCCCTTCGACTCCGAGGGCTTCTTCACCTCGAACAGGTAGGCGTTGTGGATGGTGCGGCCGTTGGGCTGGATCTCGCCCTTGCCGAACAGATCGTCATCGGTCGGCATCGACTTCATCTTCTCGACGATCTTGACGCCGTCATGAGGATTGCCGCCGAGGGCTTCCAGCGCCTTGAGATAGTGGCGCACGCCCGCATAGACGCCCGCCTGCACCATGGTCGGCGGAGCGCTGTTCTTCATCTTCGCGGAGAACCGCTTGGAGAAGGCGCGGGTCTTGTCGTCCATGTCCCAGTAGAAGGTCTCGGTGAAGTTGAGGCCCTGCGCCGTCTCCAGACCGATCGCCTTGACGTCGGTGAGGAACAGCAGCAGCGCCGCAAGCTTCTGGCCGCCCTTGACGATACCGAACTCGGCCGCCTGCTTGATCGTGTTGGTGGTATCGCCGCCGGCATTGGCGAGGCCGATGATCTTGGCCTTGGAGGCCTGCGCCTGAAGCAGGAAGGACGAGAAGTCCGGCGTGTTCAGCGGATGCTTGACGCCGCCGACGATCTTGCCGCCGTTGGCGGTGACGACGGCCGTGGTGTCGCGCTCGAGCGCCGCACCGAAGGCGTAGTCCGCGGTCAGGAAGAACCAGCTGTCGCCGCCGGCCTTCACCAGCGCCTGGCCCGTGGTGTGGGCCAGCATGTAGGTGTCGTAGGTCCAGTGCACGGTGTTGGGCGAGCACTGCGCGTTGGTGAGGTCCGAGGTCGCAGCACCCGAATTGATGTAGACGCCGTTCTTTTCCTTGATGACGTTGTTGACGGCGAGCGCCACGCCGGAATTCGGCACGTCGACGATGACGTCGACCTTGTCGACGTCGAACCACTGCCGCGCGATCGCGGTGCCGATGTCCGGCTTGTTCTGGTGATCGCCGGAGATGATGTCGATCTTCCAGCCCTTCGCGACAAGGCCGGAATCCTCAACCGCCATCTGCGCCGCGAGCGTCGAGCCGGGGCCGCCGAGGTCGGCGTACAGGCCGGATTGATCCGACAACGCGCCGATCTTCACGGTCTTGTCCTGCGCGGACGCGACGCCTGCTGCGGCGAAGGTGAGCGCGGTGGTCAGCAGCAATGACGCGATCGACCTGGTCTTCATGCAACTTTCCTTTTTTGAAGTCTTCTCTGTGGCAGTTCTAGACGCCAAGATAGGCGTGGAGCTTGTCCATGTTGGCGGCAAGCTCCGAATTGGAAAATCCGTCAATGATCTTGCCGTGCTCGACCACATAATAACGATCGGCGACGGTGGATGCGAAGCGGAAGTTCTGCTCGACGAGGAGGATCGTAAAGCCCTCCTTCTTCAGCCGCGCAATGGTATGGCCGATCTGCTGGATGATGACGGGCGCCAGGCCCTCGGTCGGCTCGTCCAGCATCAGGAAGCTCGCGCCGGTGCGCAGGATGCGTGCGATCGCGAGCATCTGCTGCTCGCCGCCGGACAGCTTCGTGCCCTGGCTGTTGAGCCGTTCCTTCAGGTTCGGAAACAGATCGAAGATCTGGTCCAGCGGCAATCCGCCTTCGCGCACGACCGGCGGCAGCATCAAATTCTCGCGGACGTCGAGGCTGGCGAATATCCCCCGCTCTTCCGGGCAGAACGCGATGCCCATCCGCGCGATCTTGTCGGAGGTGGCGCGAATGATCTCCTGGTTGTTGAACTTCACCGAGCCGGCACGCTTGCCGATGATGCCCATGATCGACTTCAGCGTGGTGGTCTTGCCGGCGCCGTTACGCCCGAGCAGGGTGACGACCTCGCCCGCATTCACGTCGAAGTTGATCCCGTGCAGGATGTGAGACTCGCCGTACCATGCTTCGAGGTTGCGGACCTGGAGGATGTTTCCGCCGGTCGCAGCCCTTGCCGGAGCCTCGGCGATCGCAGTGTCAGGCATGACCGGCTCCCAGATAAGCTTCCTTGACGCGCTCGTCCTTGGTGAGCTCGCTGTAATGACCTTGCGCGAGCACCTGCCCGCGCGTCAGCACGGTGATGATGTCGGAGAGATTGGCCACGACGCTCAAATTATGCTCGACCATCAGGATGGTGTATTTCGCGGAGATGCGCTTGATCAGCGCCGCGATCTTGTCGATGTCCTCATGGCCCATGCCGGCCATCGGCTCGTCCAGCAGCATCATCTCGGGGTCGAGCGCGAGCGTGGTTGCGATCTCAAGTGCACGCTTGCGCCCATAGGGCATCTCGACCGCGGGCGTGCTGGCAAACTCGCTGAGGCCGACATCGTTCAGCAGCTCGCGCGCGCGATCGTTGAAGCGGTTGAGCACCGATTTCGAGCGCCAGAAATCGAAGGAACTGCCGTGCTGGCGCTGAAGCGCGACACGGACGTTTTCAAGCGCGGTGAGATGCGGAAATACCGCCGAGATCTGGAACGAACGGACCAGTCCCATGCGCGCCACGTCGGCCGGCGCCATCGCGGTGATATCCTGCCCCTTGTACAGGATCTTTCCGGCAGACGGTTTGAGGAACTTGGTCAGAAGATTGAAGCAGGTCGTCTTGCCGGCGCCGTTCGGGCCGATCAACGCATGAATGCTCCCACGGCGAACCTTGAGCGCAACGTCGCGGACGGCGAAGAATCCCGCGAACTCCTTGGTCAAGCCTTCCGTTTCGAGAATGAACTCATCGGCCAAACAGATTTCCCCCTGCCCGCGCAACGCGCCGTCGCGCGTGGCTGTCCTTGTTGCTTCGGCATTCCGGAGGTCTTGGAGCCCATCCGGAACGCCGCCTCCGGGCGCGGAATATGCCGGAGGTGACGGGGGTTAGGCAAGGCGGAAAGCTGAGCAGATCAGGCCTCCGGCTGGGATACAAATGCTCCCTTAGTCGGAGACGTTTGATGTCGTGCCTGCCCGGCCTCCCGGTTCGCAAAAGCACCGGCCATCAAGTCGTCGTTAACGGTCTTTCGCCCCGCGCGCCAGCCTTCATCAAAAATTTCCCCGCAAACGACATCATGCTGCGGGTATGTCTGCCGGGAATATTGTCTTGGATTTTGCAAGCGCCGCTCCCTCAATCGTCAAGTCGATCAGGCAGCGAGATCTGCTGAACACGTGGCTGCGACTTTATGCGCGGCAGCAGCTCGCACCGGCGATCTGGGAGTACCAGCCGGCACGGCTCGAGGAAGAGCTGTCCGATCTCATCTATTATACCGTGGACAATTCGGCTGCCCTCCCGCGCCTCATCATCCAGAGCGAAGGCACGCGCATTTCGCACGCCTACGGGCACACCGGCAAGGGCGTGCCGCTCGATGAATATATCGGACCGCGGCTCGTGCCATTGGTGATGCCCGTCTACCATGAATGCGTCGCGCGCGGGCTTCCGGTCTACAGCGTGGCCGACGTCGACGACATCTATGGGCGCGTCGTCGCCTACGAACGCCTGCTGCTGCCGTTCCTGACCGACGGCAAGGTCTGTCACATCATCGCCTCGCTCAAGACCTTCTGCGAGGACGGCGGCTTCGAGATCAGAAATCTGATGCGCGGAAATGACGCGCTGCCGCGTCCCAAACTGTCAGCCGTGATCGACCGCGAACTCTTTCATCGCGTTCCCGGCCGCATCGCGGCCGCGGACGTCGTCGAGTTCGCCGATCAGCCGGGCGAGGCCACCGAGATCGTCGAGCTGAACTAGAGCCGACCTGCTTGGCCCGACTTACTTGGCCTGACTTACTTGGCCTTGACTTCCTTGGCATAGATGTCGGGCTTGAAGCCGACCAGCAGCTTGCCGCCGACTTCCAGCACCGGCCGCTTGATCATCGACGGCTGCGCCAGCATCAACGCCAGCGCCTTCTTCTCGGTGAGGCCTTCCTTGTCGGGATCGGGGAGCTTCTTGAAGGTCGTGCCGGCGCGATTGAGCAGCGTCTCCCAGCCGACCTTGTCGCTCCACTGCTTGAGCTTGTCCTTCTCGACGCCGGCGGCCTTGTAGTCGTGAAACGCGTAGGCCACGCCATGACCGTCGAGCCAGGTGCGCGCCTTCTTCATGGTGTCGCAGTTCTTGATGCCGTAGATGATGTTGGGCAAGACCACTCCTTGCGCATGCGTGATGCTTCGGCTGCGGCGTTGTACGAAACTCCGCTTCGCGCGACAATATTGCAAACGAAGCCTGCTCTGCAGAACGGACACATTATGCACGTCACCCATGATCCCGCGGCCGCCGCCTCGCCGACCATTGACTTCAACAGCTTCCTCGCGGTCGATATCCGCGTCGGCACCATCGTCGACGCCAAACCGTTCCCGGAGGCGCGCAAGCCGGCCTGGCGTCTCTGGATCGACTTCGGACCTGCGATCGGCGTACGCAAGAGCTCGGCGCAGATCACCGAGAACCATCCGCTCGAGACGCTTGTGGGACAACAGGTCGCGGCGGTCGTCAATTTTCCGCCGCGCCAGATCGGACCTGTCGTCTCGGAGGTGCTGACGCTCGGCTTCCCCGATGCCGACGGCAAGGTCGTGCTGGTGCAGCCGAGCAAGCCCGTGCCGAACGGCGGACGGCTGTTCTAGCCGCAATGCGATCACGGACCGTGGCCCCGCTCCGGCCCGGCGCGGTCGCAACGGCATAATCCCAGCCTGTTTCTGGTCTCGGACGGCCAGGACTTGACCAAAATCCACTTTGGCAATAAAAATGACTGACTGATCGTTTTTTATTTTAATGGCCGAGAAGGCAGCCACTACTTGCCAACAACTAAAACGATCGACCGGTCAGCTATTTAGGGACAGCCGATGCCCAAGATCAGCGACAAGCAGCGCGAAGGCCGGCGGCAGCAGATCCTCGAGGCCGCCCTCGCCTGCTTCGCGGAAGACGGTTTTCACCAGACCGGCATGGCCGACATCGTGAAACGATCGGGGCTCAGCCACGGCGCGGTCTATCTCTACTTCCAGAGCAAGGACGATCTGATCGAAGCGCTGGCCGACGACCGGCATCGCCGCGAGGCCGTGCTCAACTCGGTCGCGCAGGGATCGGGCGATCCGATTGAAGGGCTTCACGCGCTGGTTCGCGTCTACGCGCAATGGCTCACCGATCCCGCCGGGGAAGCCCGCCGCCGTGTCGGCATCCATGGCTGGGCCGAGGCCTTGCGCAACCGCCGCGTACGCAGCAGCGTCGTCGAAGGCATCGACATGCCGCGCGCGTTGATTGTGGCGCTGGTCGAGCGAGCCCAGCACGACGGGCTCATCAGGCGCAACATCGCTGCCGAGGCCATCGCGCGCGTGCTGATCGCGATCTTCCAGGGCTTTGTGCTGCAGAAATGCTGGGGCGAGGATTTTGACGTCGCTGCCTGCATGGCGGCCGTCGAAGGCGTGATCGATGGCCTGCGCACGTCGAAGGCGGACGCCAGGCGACGAACCAGAACATGAACGATGACCTGGATATATGAACTCCTCGCCGGCGCCGGCGTCGGTCTTGTCGCAGGATTGGCATCGGGCTTCACGGGCACGAGCCCGGGTGGCGGCCTCGTCATCTTCTCCGTGCTGCTGCTCGGGGCAGAACAACACGTCGCACAGGGGACGTCCCTGATCACGCAGATTCCCCCGACCGGGCTCGCCGGCGCGCGCCGCTACTGGCAGAGCGGCAACCGCAGCCCCTTGCCGTGGATCGTCTGGATCGGCATCGGGTTTCTCATCGGCGGCGCCGGTGGCGGCTATGCCGCAGCCGCGGTTTCCGACGCGTTTCTGCAATGGACTTATGTCGTCTATCTCGTCGCGCTGATCGCAATGTTGCTGCTGCGCCGCGACCGCAAGGACGACGGCAGCAAGGCCGACGGTCCCGCCGAATTGCCGTGGCTCCCCCTATTTCTCATCGGCACGCTGGCCGGATTTTCCTCCGGCTTCATGGGCATTGGCGGCGGCCTCGCGATCACCGTCGGCCTCGCCGCCGGCCTGCGCGTGCCGCAGCATCAGGCGCAACTCGTCAGCCTGATCTTCTCGGTGATCCCGACCAGCATTCCGGCCGCCTCGATCTACTGGAGCAAGGGGCTGGTGGTCGGCTGGCCGGCCATAACAGGCATTTTGGCCGGCCTCTGGGTCGGCACCGACCTCGGCGCGCGCGCGGCCAATGGCGTCAGCAAATCGGTGCTGCGCCGGGCCGTGATCGCCCTCGTCTCGCTGATGGCGCTCTACATGACCTACAAGGCGTTGAGCTGAGCTTACGGCCGCTTCGGAATGTTCAACCCGCGCTGCACCGCCGGACGCGCAAGTCCCCGCTCGAGCCAGGCACCGACCGACTTGAACTGGCTGAACGCGACGAGATCGCCCGCGCCGTAGAAGCCGATGAGATTGCGCACCCAGCCCAGCATGGAGATGTCGGCGATGGTGTAGTCGTCATCCATGAACCATTGCCGGCCGGAAAGATGCGTCTCCATCACGCCGAGCAGTCGCTTGGACTCGCCGACGTAGCGGTCGCGCGGCCGCTTGTCCTCAAAGTCCTTGCCGGCGAATTTGTGGAAGAAGCCGACCTGGCCGAACATCGGCCCGATGCCGCCCATCTGGAAATGCAGCCACTGGATGGTCTGGTAGCGGCGCGCAGCATGCTGCGGCAGCAGCTTGCCGGTCTTCTCCGCGAGATACTGCAGGATTGCTCCGGACTCGAACAGCGGCAGCGGCCTGCCCCCGGGACCGTTGGGATCGAGGATCGCCGGGATCTTGCCGTTCGGATTGAGCGAGAGGAATTCCGGCGTCTTCTGGTCGTCCTTGCCGAAATCGACGAGATGGACTTCGTAAGGAAGTCCGATCTCCTCCAGCATGATCGAGACCTTGACGCCGTTCGGCGTCGGCAACGAATAGAGCTGGAGGAGTTCGGGATTCTTGGCCGGCCAACGCTTGGTAATGGGGAAGACGGAGAGATCGGACATCGGGACCTTTGGTGCATGGACTGAGGCGTGCTCAATCTAGGCAAGACGCCGCACCGCGCAAGTCACTATTCGTCCCGGCGAACCCCGCGCTTATCGCGGCAGCGTTGCCATCGCCACGATCGGGATCATGGCTTCATGCTGCAGTCGATACTCGATGAACCGCTGACCCGTGATCAACAGCAGGCCCGTAAACGCAATCGCAAGCATCGCAGTCGCCAATTGGCACACGTCGTTCATGGTATTTTGTCCCTCGACAGCCTTGGCGTAAACGTCGGCTCGGGCCCCACGTTCCGAGGCGACGTGAAAATATTGCTATTTTTTCCCGAGACTCCGCAGCGGAGCCATCGCGCTGTTCCGGCGGCCCGCGCAGGGACCAATGGCGCCTTCGCGCGTTGTCGCTGGATGAACATCGAGAAGCGCGCCCTGCTCGACCACGCTGAACGCTGTCGCCGCGTCGCGAACGAGCTCGCTCATCGCGAAGCCGCGCAACGGTTGCGGGCGATGGCCGACGAGTATGAAGCGCGAGCAACGAGACTGGACGAGAGCGTCTCCTCGACTCCGGGCCGCAATAGTCGTTGCTACCTCGAAGGCCAAGGTAATCGACAAGGCAATCGGGAGGGCTGATCAGCCTCAGAAATTGATCTCCATCCGCAATCCGCGCGGATCGACCTCCTCCCCGCCGACACGCTGCGTACTGTCGCGCGCCGCAACCGCGCAGGCACAGGCATCGATGAGATCGTCGCGGCCGATGCCTGTGCCGTGACGCAGCGTCAACCATTTCGGCAGACGCCTGAAGCCGCGTTGCGCCAGCAACGCGATGCGCTGTTCGCGACCGAGCGCCGACGTCTTCCTGGCGAGACGGACGCGCCCTGCCAGATTCCAGAAGATCAACTCCGGGTGCGCTTCGCCGATCACCGCCTGCTGCGCTGGCGTCATGATCTCGTCGACCTCTCTCATCTTCTCCCTGATGTTCCAGAGTTGCGCCGACACGCCCCTGCCCTTGCCCTCGTGCTTCCAGTAGTAGCGATTGGCTTCCGCCATATCGGAAAACGTCCAGAGGTCCCGGCGCGCACCGAGAAACACGGCAGGCCCGATTATTTCGCGCGCACGCAGATCGCATTCGCGATAGCCGCCCGCCTTCAAGCCGATCGGCATGTCGATCATCGCGCGTGCGTGCGGGATCGCCAGCAGGCGCGTCAAGCCCGGCGAATAATCGAAGCCGTGATCGCCGCGCTCGTCGATCCAGGCTGCAACCCAGCCGAAGCGGAATCCATCGAGGCCGAGATAGTTTGGCACGTCGCTCGCCTTTCCCTCTCCGATTTTCACACGCGCCTCGCTTGACATCCGCAAGTTGCAGGCGTATGTCCCGCCGCCTCGCGAGCACTTCTGTTTGCGAAAACCATGAACCCAGTGATGAAGCACCGCTACGAAATATTTGCGCAACTGTCGAATGGCCTACGGCCAATCGATGTCGCATGCCCGGCTCATGGGAGCGATCTTGCCTGACCGCAAGATCGACAGTCCGCTTCTCACGGACCCTCCCGAGCCTACCGCTCCGGAGGGTTTTTTGTTGCCTTCCGCGCGGCCCCATCGAACATCCCGGCAATCGCCGGAACGAGAGACCCGGATCTCGGGGCTCGCGCTGGAGAGGCGCGTGCCCAAGCGCGCGGGGCCTGCCGGAGGGAACGAGGCGATGAGCCGGACACCGATGGCAGAGCGAACCCAGTAGGTTCGCAAACAGCGGCGCGTCGACAGCGCCGCGATAGAATTTTCTTGAAGTTGGTTTGCCGCGAAGATCGCGGCTCAACCGACGCTGGTGGTGAAGATGTCGGATACTTCTCACGGTAAAGCGGGTTCGAATCCCGCCCTTGACACACGCACCGGGATGCGGGCCTCGAGAGGGCCCGCACGCGGCCCGGCGCAGGATCCGTTCGCAAGAACGGCGCCTGTGTTGTCGTCACTGACGCCGACATCGACTGTTCCCCAGCGTACCCATCAACGGCCGGTGTGAAAGCATCGGCCTGGCGGTGGTGAAGATGACTGTTACTTCGGTAGAGCACCGTCCTGGCTTTCCAGAACGGAGGTTGCGGGCTCGAATCCCGCCGGCTGCAATGCCGTAGCTCAATTCGCCCAAAGGGCGGCGACAGCATCGTCCGTTCCCCGCCAACCCCATCACGGTCCGTGGTGAAGATCGCTGTTACTTCGCCTATCACGCGAGAGGTCGCGGGTTCGAATCCCGCCCGGTGTATTGTGCACCGGTAGCTCAGTGGCCAGAGTGCTTTCCGGCAGGCTTTTGCCCGCCGGATCTCAGCAATCGCCTGTTCCCGGATCGTGACTTTCTCGTCCCCACCGCTGGTGGTGAAGAGCGCTGTTACTTCGTGATCGCAGCGGCACCGCCTCGAATCTCTCCGGAGATCGAGTCCGCTCTGCGAAGCTCCGAGAGGGGCAGTACAGTCTCGGCTGTTCCCCGGCATCCATTTTCTTTGTCCCATCACGCAAGAGGAGGCCGTCATGGTCAGGCTCAACAAGATCGCGCGTGCCTTCACGCGTGAGGGTGCGCGCGCAACCCGCTTCACGCCCGAGATGGAGCTGAAGCGCGCGCTGATGAACTGCCTCCTGTGGGAGAACCAGTTCTACGAGGACGGCGTCTCCATCGCCGACCGCATCAAGGCGCTCGTGCCCCAGGTCGCGCCGGAGCGCGTGGCGCAGCTTGCGATCGAGGCGCGCGAGGTGATGAAGCTGCGGCACGCTCCGCTGCTCGTCATCCGCGAGATGGCGCGGAGCGAGAAGCATCGCGCCCTCGTTGCCGACACGCTCTACCAGGTGATCCAGCGTCCCGACGAGATGACGGAGCTGCTCGCGATCTACTGGGCTGATGCGCTGGGGCCGATGCAGCAGCGCAAGCGTCAGCCGGTCTCCGCGCAGGTCAAGAAAGGCCTTGCCCGCGCGCTGACCAAGTTTGACGCCTATCAGCTCGCCAAGTGGGACCGCGACGGCGCGGTGCGGATCAGGGACGTGCTGTTCCTGGTGCACGCCAAGCCGAAGGACACCGACCAGGCCAAGGTGTGGAAGCAGCTCGTCGATGGCGAGCTCGCCTCCCCCGACACCTGGGAGGTTTCGCTCTCGGCCGGCAAAAGCAAGCGCGAGACCTTCGAGCGGCTGATCGCCGAGAAGAAGCTCGGCGGCCTGGCACTCCTGCGCAATCTGCGGCTGATGCAGACTGCACAGGTCCCGCGCGAGACCATCGCAGGCGCGATCGAGGCGATGCGGACGGATCGTATCCTTCCCTATCGCTTCATCACGGCGGCGCGCTATGCGCCGGACTTCGAGCCCGAGCTCGAGGCTGCGATGCTCAAGTCGGTCAAGGACCATGTGCGGCTCCCGGGCCGCACCCGGCTTCTGATCGACGTGTCGGGCTCGATGTTCGCAACCCTCTCCGCGCAGTCGGAAATGACGCGCGCGGAGGCGGCGTGTGGCCTTGCCATTCTCGCCCGCGAGATCTGCGACGAGGTCGAGATCTTCACCTTCAGCAATGAAGTCGTGAAGGTCCCGCCCCGCCGCAGCTTCGCGCTGCGGGATGCGATCATCAACTCGCAAGCCCATGGCGGGACGTATCTCGGCAAGGCTGTGACGGAGATCGACCGCAAGGGCGATCGCCTGATCGTCTTCACCGATGAGCAGAGCCACGACGCCGTGCCCGCGCCCAAGGCGCGCGGCACCATGGTGAACGTGGCCTCGTATCAGCACGGTGTCGGCCACGGCGACTGGACCCGCGTTAACGGCTTCTCCGAGGCCGTGGTCGCGTGGATCGCAGCGTCAGAGACGGCGTTGAACTGATGCGCAACGACAACGGCCCCGGACGCGAAACGCGCGCCCGGGGCCAGTGAAATATCTGAAATGATCCACACGCCCCGCTATGGTGCGTGCGGAATGCAATGCAGGACATACGACAATGCGACGACCCGATCCCTACATGGAACGCGCCCGCGAGCTTTGCCTCGCCGCCGGCGTCGATCCCGACTCGCGCGTCGGCGAAGGACGCGGCCAGCCGGCCTGGTGCTCGTACCGGGATGCCGCGCGCAAGGAGCATCTTGCCCGCGAGGCCAATGCGACCGCGAGCTCGATCGCCGAGTTCCGAACGCAGGATGCCCGCTTCCAGAATGCGCCGCTGAAAGTCTTCGGCCCGCACGAGGAAGCGACGATCGCGCAGATGCGCAACTGCATGGCGATCGGCAACGTCGTCTCCGGCGTGATCTGTGCCGACGGCCATCTCGGCTATGCCCAGCCGGTCGGCGGGGTCATCGCCTATGAAAAGCAGATCAGCATCTCCGGCGTCGGCTTCGACATCGGCTGCGGCAACATGGCGGCCCGGCTCGACACCCGCTTCGACGACATTGCGGAGATCGCACCCACGATCATCAGCGACGTCGCCAAGGTGATCTCGTTCGGCGTCGGCCGTGCCAACGCCGAACGGGCCGAGCACGCACTGTTCGACGACGGCGACGCCTGGCGCGAGAGCGACATGGAGGCCTATCGCCAGAAGGCGGTGAGCCAGCTCGGCACGGTCGGCTCGGGCAACCACTATGTCGACCTCATGCGCGACGAGGAAGGCTTTGTCTGGATCGGCGTCCACTTCGGAAGCCGCGGTCTCGGGCACACCTCCGCGACGCGCTACCTCAAGGCCGCCGGCGGCAAGGACGGCATGAACGTCCCGCCCGCCGTGGTCGACGAGGACTCCGAGCTCGGCCGCCGCTACATCGCGGCGATGCAGCTCGCCGGGCGTTATGCCTATGCCGGCCGCGAGTGGGTGGTCGAACGCGTCCGCCAGATCATCGGCGGCAGCGTGACCGAGAGCGTGCACAACCACCACAACTATGCCTGGCGTGAGACCCACGGCGGCAAGGATCTGTGGGTGGTGCGCAAGGGCGCGACCCCGGCGTTTCCCGGCCAGAAGGGATTCGTCGGCGGCTCGATGGGCGACGATGCCGTCATTCTCGAAGGCGTCGACAGTCCGGAAGCCAAGGCTTCGCTCTACTCGACCGTGCACGGCGCCGGCCGCATGTTCGGACGACGGGAAGCAAAGCGGCGCTTCTCGCGCGCGGAGATGGACCGCTGGCTCAACGAGCGTGGCGTCACCTTGATCGGTGCCGACCTCGACGAGAGCCCGATGGCCTATCGCCGCCTGCCCGACGTGCTCGCCCAGCACGCCGGCACGGTACGGGTGCTGCACACGCTGCGTCCGTTCGCCGTCGCCATGGCCGGCGAAGGCGAGTTCGATCCGTGGAAGGACTAACGCAAGCAACGGACGGGAGGCTTGGCCTCCCGTCCGCACTTTCTCATGCTCCTCTCTGATATTCGATCGTCTCTCATCTCGTCAGATATTCGCGCATCAAGGCGCGGGCGCGATGCAGCCGCGCCTTCACGGTCTGCCTGGTCGCGCCGAGCGCGGCGGCAATCTCGTCGATCGTCATCTCCTTGACGTCGCGCATCAGCGCGACATCGCGATAGTGCGGCGGCAGCGCCTCGAAGGCCGCGGCCACGTCAAGCCGCAGATCGGCCTCAGGCCGCAACAGCAGTGCGGCTTCCGCCTCGCTCTCATCGACAGCCGGTACAAGGCCGGCCCGGCGCGCGAGCCGCAGGCATTCGCGGCGGACGACGCTGAACAGCCAGGCCGAAAACGCCAGCAGCGAACGGATCGTGCCGATATGGCGGAACAGGATCCACAGCGCCTCCTGCGTCGCATCCTCGGCATCCGCCGAACTGCGGCAGGTCGCGCGCGCATAGCGGCGGATGTCCGGCTGTGCCGTCTCGAGCAGTGAGGCGATCGCATGGGGATCGCCGAGCCGTGCCGCCTCGAACAGGTTCGGCGAGATCGCAGCCGCACTCACGACACGTCTCCTCGCCCGATCCCCGCCACCGCGCACATTGGGCAATAGCCCACAAGGCCCGTCAGTGCGAAGCCGGCGCCGCCGAGCGCAACCAGCCACGCCGTCGCGCCCGCCAGATAGACCAATGCCGCCCCCGCGACCGCGCCCCCCGCGGCAATCCGCACCGCCTGGTGCAGGCTGCCGATGTTCTTCCTGTAAAATGCCATCGCATCCTCCGAGATGAGCCGAGGCTGAATGCCTCGACCATCAAGAGGGCGCGCCGGCCGAAAAGGATTCGCGGGCGCGGGGAATTTTTCCGCGGTCAGCCTCTTTTCGAGGTCAGCTTTGGACGGCCTGATAGGCTAGGCGCTTGAACTCGAAGAAGAACGGATTCCAGAAGCCCATGTAGCGCTGGGCCATCAGCACGCCGGCGGTATTGGCCTCCGGGCAGATCCACCAATGGGTGCCGGCAAGCCCGCCCCACTGGAATTCGCCGGTGGAGTTCGGCGGATCGAACGGCGTCGGCGCGAAGGTGACGGCACCGCCGAGACCAAACCCCTTGCCGGGGATCGGGCCGAGAGTGGCGAAGCGGATGGTCTGGCCTGCAGGCAGCTGGTTCGTCATCATCTGCCGCAGCGTCTCCGGCTTCAGCAGCGCATCCGAGCCGGGCAGCAGCGCGCGCACCAGCGCGAGCATATCAGGCAGGGTCGAGACCAGACCGCCGCCGCCCGACAGCCGCGGGAACGGCCGCCGATAGGCCTGCGGAAAGGGCAGATTGTCCGCGCGCGTGAGGCCCGGCTTCATGGGATCGAGCACGTCGGCACCATTGTAGAGCGCGACCAGCCTGCCCTGCTGCGCTTCCGGGACGTAGAAGCCGGTGTCGGTCATGCCGAGAGAATCGAAGATGCGCGCCTTGAGGAAGGCATCGAGCGACTTGCCCGAGACGACTTCCACGATGCGGCCGAGCACGTCGGTCGCCACCGAATACTCCCAGCCGGCGCCGGGATGATAGGACAGCGGCAGATCGGCGAGCCTGTCGATCATGTCGGAGAGCGGCGTCAGCGGATTGAGCACGCGCGCCTCGTTGTAGCCTTTGAACAGCACCGTGCCGGGATCGAAGATGCCGTAGCTGAGGCCCGAGGTGTGGGTCAGGAGCTGGCGGATCGTCATCGGCCCCCTCGCCGGCTCGACATCGGCAAGGCTGGTCGCGCCCTGCTTCAGGACCTTGCGATTGCCGAGCTGCGGCAGGATCCTCTCGACGGGGTCATCGAGCCCGATGCGCCCCTCTTCCATCAGCAGCATGACCGCGCAGGTGACGAAGATCTTGGTGTTGGAAAACGCACGGAAGATGTGGTCGGGCCGGAGCGCCGTCTTCGTCTCGCGGTCGGCGAAGCCCACGCATTGCTGATCGACGACCTCGCGCCCGCGCAGCACCGCCCAGGATACGCCCGGAATGATCTCCTGATCGACGTAGCGCTGCATCGCCGTCCGCACGGCGGAACAATCTGTCGTTCTGGCGTCCATCTGTTTCCCCCAATTATGGTTGGGATCGATATAGCGCGAATTCGGCGGATATGAAGCCCCGCCGAGCAACGCTCATCCCTGCTTCATCAGCGCAGTGACGTGCAGGCGGCGGCGAATCCGCATGCCCTGCCGCTGATACAGCGCGATCGCCGACGTGTTGTCCGAAAACACGTGCAGGAACGGAATTTCGCCGCGCGCCTCGATCCGGCGCGCGACCGCCGCGAGCAGCGCCTGCGCAAAGCCACGCCCACGATAGTCCGGATGCACGCAGACCGCCGTCATCTCGACGAACTTTCCCGGCTTCATCCGCTCGCCCGTCATCGCGACCAGTTCCCCGCCGGCCCGGATACCGAGGAAGGTGCCGAGCTGATGCGTCCGCGCGGCAAACGGCCCGGGCTTGGTCAGCTCCGTCAGCGCCATCATCGCGGGCACGTCGGCCGCTCCCAGCGTGACGATCTCGGCGTCGCGAAGCGCACTGTCGGCAGGCGAGCCGATCATCTGCTCGCCGGTCTCGGCGAGCACCACCTTGAAGCCGGCGGGAACGTCAACCGGCTCCGGTGTGAACAGCGCGGCGACCTGCGAGCCCGATATGAGATCACCGAGCGCGGCAAAGCTTGCCGCGGACATGTCGACCATGTCGGCAAAGGGCGTCATGTCGACGGGATAGCGCAGCGCTTGCGGGCCACCCTCGGCCAGGTGTTTCTGGCTCGTCGTCAACGCGCTCCAGATCGGGCGATCCAGCAGCGCCACATCACTGTCGGACACCAGCCTAGTCCTTGTCGAAGCTGACGATGACAGCCGCATTCGCGATGAGGATGGGGTCGTTGGCGACTTCCGTGGCCGAGGGAATCTCCAGACCGCCCTTGACCGCAGTCACGGTCACGGTGCCGTAAGGAAGCTCCTTGGCAACGGCTTCCTTGTCCACCGCCTCGGGGTTGGGCACGCCGATCGTGACATCGACGAACATGTCGTTCGCGGTCTTGCCGATCATGCGGAAGAAGCCGAGGCTCGAATGCCTGATGGCATCCGACACCGCCCGCTTTGCCGCCTTGGTGGCGTCCCTGCCGTGGACGTCGACGCCCATGCCCATCTCGGTGACACAACGAACGCGAGTCATTTCATAGTCCTGTGGTTGGTGGAGTGATCGGATGATTGGGAGTGTCGATGATATGGGATCGCGAGACAAGTGCACCTCTCGTGTCCCGGACGCGCTGCAACGCTCTTGGCGTTGCTGCGCAGAGCCGGGACCCAGGAGGCGACAGGGCTCGCTGATGCATGGGCCCCGGCTCTGCAGCGCACCGCTGAAGGAGCGCTGCGCTGCGTCCGGGGCACGAGACCATTGTCCATCACGCCTTCGACTTCTCATGCGCGCGGAGCTCGTCGACCAGCACCCGCACGTTCTCCGAATAGTCGATCGGGATCGAGACCAGGTGCACGCCGCCCTCCCTAAAAGCCGCCTCGAGCGTCGGGCCGAAGCTGTCGATGCTCGCGATGCGGTGCCCCTTGGCTCCGTAGGAATTCGCGTACATGGCAAAATCGGGATTGCCAAAGGTCATGCCGTAATCGGCAAAATGATCGACGGCCTGCTTCCAGCGGATCATGCCGTAGGCGTTATCCTCCAGCACCAGCACGACCAGGTTGAGCTTGAGGCGGACCGCGGTTTCCATCTCCTGGCTGTTCATCATGAAGCCGCCGTCGCCGGCGACCGCGAGCACGCGGCGATCGGGATAGAGCATCGCGGCCATCATCGCCGACGGCAGGCCCGCGCCCATCGTCGCCAGCGCATTGTCGAGCAGCAGCGTGTTGGCAACGCGGGTCCGGTAGTTGCGCGCGAACCAGATCTTGTACATGCCGTTGTCGAGCGCGACGATGCCGTTCTCCGGGATGACCTGGCGGATGTCGTGCACGATGCGCTGCGGCGTCGGCGGCCAACGCGCCTCGGTGGCCCGATCAGCGATATGGCGGAGAATTTCCTCGCGCAGCGGCAACAGCGCCGCGGCCTGCGGCAGCTTGCCTTCGAGTCGATCGGCGAGCAGTTCCAGGCTCGGGCCGACATCGCCGACGACCTCGGCATCGGGGAAATAGACCTGCTCGACGCTGGCCGAGGTGTAGCTGACGTGGATGACCTTCGGCCCCGACGGCCCCATGATGAAGGGCGGCTTCTCGATCGGGTCGTGACCGATCGCCACGATCAGATCGGCGGCGTCGATGGCATCGTGGACATAGTCGCGCTCTGACAGCGCGGCGGTGCCCATATAGAGATTGGTGCCGCCGGGCACGGTGCCCTTGCCCATCTGCGTGGTGAAGAACGGAATGCCGGTCCGCCGCACGAAGCTCGCGATGCCGTGCGTCGAGCGCGGCCGGCTCGTTGCCGCGCCCATCATCACCAGCGGGCGCTTCGCGGCCAAAATCATCTCGGCGGCGCGGTCGAGCGCGGCGCGATGGGCGACGGGGATCTCGATCGGATGGATCGGGATCACGGGGATGGCGGGCACCTCATCGCCCGCGATGTCCTCGGGCAGCTCGAGATGCACCGGGCCCGGCCGCTCCTCCATCGCCACGCGGAAGGCGTCGCGCACCACGGTGGGAATGCTGGAGGCGCTGACGATCTGCCGCGACAGTTTTGTCAGCGGCTTCATGGTCGCGACCACGTCCACGATCTGAAAGCGCGCCTGCCGGCTGCTCATGATCGCCTTCTGCCCGGTGATCAGGATCATCGGCATCGCGCCGAGATGCGCATAGGCAGCGCCCGTGGACAAATTGAGCGCACCGGGGCCGAGCGTCGAGAGACAAACACCGGGCTTGCCGGTCAGCCGCCCATGTGTCGCCGCCATGAAGGCGGCGGCCTGCTCGTGGCGGGTCAGCACCAGCTCGATCCGGGAGTTGCGCAGCGATTCGACCAGATCGAGGTTTTCTTCGCCGGGCACACCAAAAATGCGATCGACGCCTTCATTCTCCAGCGCCGCGACAAAGAGGTCCGATCCCTTCACCTTGTGGTCCTGCCCGCTCATGTCGCCTCCCTCGCCGTGCTGGCCCCGCATTTTGCTGAAGCGGGCGCATGGTAGCGGTCTGCAGCCCCGGCACAACTCACAAAGAGGCGCGCAATTGCATCAAAATCGTCATTGCGAGCGAGTGGAAACGCCCTTCTCACCAACTCGCTTCGTAGCCCCTCACAGCTTCGCTTCCGCAAAGATGCCCGAGATCCAGTCGAGAAAGACGCGCAGGCGCAGCGCGAGCTGACGGTTTTGCGGATAGAGCGCGGAGAGCGGCGTCGGCGACGGCGGATAGTCGGCAAGGACCTCGACCAGCGCACCGCTGGCGAGATCATCCGCGAAGCGATAGCGCGGCGCCTGCACGAGACCGAAACCGAGCCGGGCGAGATCGGCCATGGCGTCTGAATTGTTGACGCGCAGGCGGCTCGGCAGCACGACGTGACGCAGCACGCCGGCAACGGAGAACTCCAGCGGCAGCACATCGCCGGTGCGCGAGGAGACGAAGGCCACCATCTGGTGGCCGTCGAGCGCATCAGGCGCCATCGGCATGCCGTGCTTGGCGAGATAGGCCGGGCTCGCCACCGTGATCTCGGCAATCGTGCCGAGCCGGCGCAGGATCATGCCACTGTCCTCGGGCTCGCCCGACCGGATCACGCAATCGATGCCCTCGCGCACGAGATCGACCAGGCGATCGCCTTGCCCGATCTGCAAATCGAGCTCCGGATAGCGCGCGAGGAATGCCGGCAGATGCGGCAGGATGAAGGTGCGGGTCAGCAAGGGATGCGCATCGATTCGAAGCAGGCCGCGCGGCCGCGCGTCGCGCATCGCGGTTTCCGCTTCCTCGACCTCGGCCAGGATGGCGACGCAGCGGCGGTAATAGTCCTCGCCGTCGAGCGTCGGGGTGACATGACGCGTCGTTCGCTCGAGCAGCCGCGTCCCCAGGTGCGCCTCGAGACCGCGCAAGACCTCGCTCGCCGTCGAGCGAGGAATGCCGAGATCGGCTGCCGCGGCCGTAAAACTCTGCCGTTCGACGAGGCGGACGAACAGTCGCATGGCGTCAAAGCGGTCCATGGCGAATTGTTCACCACAGCCGACAAGTGATGGCAAGTCCTCGGCGATTATCCGGCCGTAGTGATCAGGTATCTCTTGGCCTAGCAACATCGAGGAGACCCGCCATGACCCATCAATCCCAGCGCGCCGCCATCGTGACCGGCGGTTCCCGCGGCATCGGCGCAGCCATCGCCCGCCGGCTGGCGCAGGACGGGATCGCGGTCGCGATCAACTATGCGAGCGGCAAGACGGCAGCCGACGAACTCGTTGCCGAGATCGAATCCGCCGGCGGACGTGCCATCGCCGTGCAGGCCGACCTCGCCGATCCGGCAACCCCTGCGCGGTTGTTCGATGCAGCCGAGCGCGCCTTTGGCGGGGTCGACATCCTCGTCAACAATGCCGGCGTGATGGAGCTCGGGCCGCTCGCGGAGGTGACCGATGAAGCGTTCGCGCGGCAGATCTCGATCAACCTCGACAGCGTGTTCCGGTCCCTGCGCGAAGCGGCGCGGCGCCTGCGCGACGGCGGCCGCATCGTCAGCTTCTCGTCCAGCGTCGTTGGTCTCTATCAGCCCGGCTACGCCGTCTATGCCGCGACCAAGGCCGCGGTCGAAGCCATGACGCACATCCTCGCCAAGGAGCTCGGCGGCCGCCGCATCGCCGTCAACGCGGTCGCGCCCGGGCCGGTCGAGACGCGGCTGTTCCTCGAGGGCAAGAGCGAGCAGCAGGTGCGCGCCGTTGCCGCCATGAACCCGTTCAGCCGCCTCGGCCAGCCCGACGACATCGCCGGCGTCGTCGCCTTCCTCACCGGGAGCGACGGCGGCTGGGTCAACGGCCAGATCATCCGCGCCAATGGCGGCGTGGTCTGATAGCCGGCACAAATTTCACGCGGAGAGATTCATCATGCCATTCGCCAATATCAAGATCCCCCAGGCCGCATTGTCGCGGGCGCAGAAGGCGGAGATCGTGCATAACCTCACCGCACTGTTCGTCCACTATTTCGGCGAAGCGGCGCGGCTGCACACGATGGTGCTGATCGAGGAAGTCGGCGACGGCGGCTACGGCCGCGCCGACGAGGTGTTCATCGTTCCCGACGCTTATCGCGCCAGCGATTCCGTCACGTCAGCTTCAGGCTGAGCTCGGTGCCACCCTTGAGCGGCAGCGTCATCGAGACGAAGCCGTTTTGGGGATCGCGGATGAAGTCGAGATAGTCGGGCTCGGCATTGTCGTTCATGACGTACCCGCCGACCCGCAGTTGCGGGGCGACGATCTCGATCACCTCCCGCGCCAGCGAAGGACCTCCCTCGCCCGGCCAGCCGTCGATCAGGACGAAATCGACGGGGCCGTCGAGATCGCGCAACGTCTTTCGCGCATCGCCCTCGCGGATCTGGGCGTAGTCGGCAAGGCCCGCCTCCGCGAGGTTGCGCCTGGCGGTCTCGACCTTGGCCGGCACGATCTCCGAGCCGATCACGGTGCCGCCGCCATTGTCGCGCAGTGCCGCCGCGAAATAGAGCGTGGACATGCCGACCGAGGTCGCAAACTCGGCGACGCGCGTCGCGCCCAGGCCGCGGCAGAGCAGATAGATCAATTCGCCCTGCTCGGGATGGATCGAAAATCCCTGCTCGGCATAGGCGTGGGGATCGCGGCTGCCAGAGGAGCCGCGCGGCCCGCCGCCTGATGGACGCTGCCGCGCGCCTTGCAGACGCGCGATCACGGCGTTGACGCGCGGATCTTGAATCGGACTGTGGGGCCGATCATTCATGCGTAGCGTCCTCCATCACTTTCCGAGAATTTCCGCGGCAGCGCGTTCCAGGATCGCGGCGATGCGGCGCGCCTCGGCGGAGTCGCTGCCGTGCTTGGAGCGCAGCGCGCGCTTGAGATTGTGGCGTGCCCGGTGCAACTCATCGGAGGCACCAGCGTCGAGATCGCTGACGCCGGCGAAGGCTTCGCGCACCTCGTCCATGCGGCGTCCGATCCGCGACAATGCCTGCAGGATCGCATCGGCGGTCGAACGGTTCTCGGCAAGATGCGCCTCGCCCTGCGGCGTGATGCTGTAGAGCTTGCGCCCGCCGTCCTGCTGGACGCTGCTGTGGCCGACCTCTTCGAGATAGGTCAGCGCCGGATAGATCACCCCGGGGCTCGGCGTGTAGAAACCGTCGGAACGCTCCTCGATGATCTTGATCAGCTCATAGCCATGGGCGGGCTTTTCGGCGAGCAGCGCCAGGATCACCAGTTGGAGATCCTGCGACGACAGGCGCCGCGCGCCCGGGAAATCGTCGCCGCCGCGCCCGAAGAAACCGTGGCCGCCGCGGCCGAAGCGATGACGTCCGCCGCCGTGCCGGCCCATGGCGAAGGCGAACCGAAACTCGTGCTCCTCTCGGCCGTGCCTGTTGTGGTGCTTGTCTCGAAACATATCTTGCATCTCCATTGTTAGATATATCGTAAGATATGTTTTGAGATGTCCGGCGCAAGGCACAAGCCCGTGATCTTGTTTCCGGCTCGGTTTCACCAGCAAAATCAGTCGCCAAGCTTGACATATCGATGACATACCGCTGGTATGTCAGTTATGCCCATAACCTCCCTCGAGCGCGATCGCGCCTATTCGCTGCTCCGCGACCTCGTCACGTCAGGCGAGTTCGGGCCCGACGAACCTCTTTCCGAGCGCAGCCTGTCGAGCAGGCTGGCGCTCGGCCGCACACCGATCCGCGAGGCGCTGAAGGCGCTCGCCAAGGACGGCCTTCTCACCATCCATCCGATGCGCGGCACCTTCGTACGCCAGATGTCGTTCGATGATCTCCGCGAGATCCACGAATTGCGGCTCGCGCTCGAAGGCATGGCCGCCTATCTCGCCGCGACGCGCGGGCCGACGGAGCCGCTGCGCCAATGCGCCGAGGAGCTGCGCAGCATTCAGGCGCGCGACAATCTCGATGTGGAGGAAGCGCAGCAGGTCGGCTGGGCATTCCACGACGAGCTGTTTCGCGCCACCGGCAACGGCCGGCTGGCGCAGTCCTACGACAATCTGCGCGCGCAGAGCGGCCTCGCCCTACAGAAGATGCGGCGATACAGCGTCGAGCGTACGCGCCAGGCCGTCAGCGAGCACCTCGATATCTACGCAGCCATCGAAGCGCACGACCCCGACGCCGCGCAGCAACGCATGTGGCGGCATCTGTCGTCAGCCTTCGAAGCGCGCCTCACCGCGCTCGGCGCCATCCGCACGCAATATCCAGGACAAGGAGACCATCACGCATGATCCGGCCGCTGCTCAGATTGCCGCTCGTGGTCCAGATGCTGCTCGGCCTGGTGCTGGGTCTATGCGTCGGCCTGCTCTGGCCGGATGTCGGCGCAAGCCTGCGGCCGATCGGCACCGCCTTCGTCGAGGCTGTGAAGATGATCGTCATTCCCGTGGTGTTTGCGGCGGTCACGCTCGGCCTCTACCGCATGGGCAGCGAGCTGAAAGTCCTGGGCCGGGTTGCCGCGATCAGCCTCGGCTATTTCTACCTCGCCACATTGATCTCGATCCTGATCGGCCTCCTGCTCAACGCCGCCTTCCATCCGGGTGCCGGCGCGCCGCTGGCCGCAACGGGCAAGGTGCCGCAAAACCTTGCGGTGTCAGTAGACTGGATCAAGTTCTTCATGGACATGATCCCCTCCAACATCGTCGCTGCGATGGCCGAGCAGAGGATCCTGCCGACGCTGGTCTTTGCGATCCTGTTCGGCCTCGCCCTCGCCTCCGTCGGCAAGGTCGGCGAGCCCATGGTCGCCGTGCTCGAAGCGGTGATGGCGGCGATGTTCAAGATCACGAAATGGATCACCTCGCTCGCCCCGATCGCCATCTTCGCGGTGATGGCCTGGCTGTTCGCGACGCAAGGTCTCGCCACCGTGGTCGCGCTCGCCAAGCTCGTCGGCGTGATGTATCTCGGCCTCGCCATCATGGTTCTGATCTTCTGGCTGATGCTGCTTGCGATCGGCGAGAAGCCGATTGCCGTCACCAAAGCGGTGATGGAGCCGATGATCCTCGCCTTCTCCACCCGTTCCTCGGAAGTGACACTGCCGCTGCACATGGAGAAGCTGCGGGCGATGGGCGCCTCCGAGCGCATCGTCTCGGTGGTGCTGCCGCTCGGCTACGCCTTCAACCGCGACGGCGCCATCATGTATTTCGCCCTCGCCGTCACCTTCCTCGCGGAAGCCTATGGCGTGACGCTGACCTGGTCGACGCTGTTCACCATCGTGATGGTCACGACCATCGCGAGCAAGGGCAGCGCCAACGTTCCCTCCGGCGGGCTCGTTGCGATTGCCATGGTGCTGTCGGCGATCGGGCTGCCGATCGAGGCGCTGGCGATCATCGCCGGTGTCGACGCCTTCCTCGACATGGGCCGCACCGCGATCAACGTGTTCGGCAACACGGTTGCGGTGAAGCTGGTGGAGCGCTTTGCCGGCGACGTGGCGGCCGACGAAACGCAGCCGGCGCCGGCTGGCCTGCAGGTGCAGGACGCCTGATGACGACGCAACAGAGCGGCAGCGACGGCATCGTCGATCTGCGCAGCGACACCGTCACGCTGCCGACCGCGGCGATGCTGGAGCGCATGCAGCGCGCCCCACTCGGCGACGACGGCCGCGAAGGCGATCCGACCGTCCGCGCGCTCGAAGCCCACGGCGCCGCCTTGACCGGCAAGGAGGCCGCGCTGTTCGTGCCGAGCGGTACGATGGGCAATCTGCTGGCGATGCTCGCCCATGCCAAGCGCGGCGCGGACATATTCGCAGATGGCGGTGCGCATCTGCTCAACTCCGAGCTCGGCAGCGTCGCGACGATCGCGGGACTCCTGCCCAAACCGATGCCGGGCCGCCGCGGCGCAATGGATGAGACGGCGCTCGCGGACGCGATCGGCGCGTCGGAGCGCCCCGGCCTGATCGCGATGGAGACGACGCATAATGGCGCCGGAGGCGCCGTGCTGCCCCTGGCGCACATGACGCGAATTCATGCGCTTGGGCAAAGCCACAGAATTCCCGTGCATCTGGACGGCGCCCGCCTGTTCAATGCGTCGGTCGCGCTCGGCGTCCCGGCCGCGCACATCACCGCGCACGCCGACAGCGTGATGGTCTGCCTCTCCAAGGGACTGAGCGCGCCGGTCGGCAGCCTGCTATGCGGCTCCAACGATGTCATCACAAGGGCAAGAGCCTTGCGAAAACTCGTCGGCGGCACCATGCGCCAGTCCGGCGTCGTTGCAGCCGCCGGTCTCGTGGCGCTGGAGACGATGATCGACCGCCTCTCCGAGGATCATGCGGCCGCGAAGCGGCTCGCCGCGGCCTTGAGTTGGCTCGACCCGGCGCTCGCCGATCCCGACCACGTGCAGACCAACATCCTGCGCGTCGATGTCTCAGCAAGCGGACGCGAGGCCGCGGCATGGGCCGAAGGCGTGAAAGCGCACGGCATCCTGGTGCAGGAGAGCGGTCCTTCGCAGCTCCGGCTCGTCACCCATCGCCACATCGACGAGGGCGCAGTCGACCGCACCATCGCCGTCTTCGCGGCGCTCGCCCGCTAGCTCGCGGCCTTGCAAGCCGCGTTTGGCGTGCTATCGCTCGCGCCATGACGCCGAAAACCTTCGAAGCACGCTGCCTGCGCCTGCCCGCCGCCACCAAGGTAGTGCAATGGGAGGGCACCTCCGTGTTCAAGGTCGGCGGCAAGATGTTCGCGCTCGGCGGCGGCTTTGCCGCAGGCTCCGGCGGCTACATGTTCAAGGTCTCGGACATGGCCTATGGGATGCTGATCGAGCACGGCCTGGCGCGACCGGCGCCGTATCTCGCCCGCGCCAAATGGGTCCAGCTCGTCAGCAACAACGCCCTGCCCGATGCCGAGCTCACGGCCTATCTGGTGCAGGCCCATGCGCTGATCGTGGCCAAGCTGACGCGCAAGGCCCGCAAGACGCTGGGGCTCGCCCCGCCGGCATGACCATCCCCGCGCTCGCGGCGACGCTGACCTTCATTCTTCCCGCCTCAGAAGTCGACGGCAACCTCGCCGAAACCCGCAAGGCGAGCACGGGCGCTGGTCCCCGCTTCCGTGAAGACCATGCCGGTACACGAGCCGGTCGTGACGATCTGGCCCGGCAAAAGAGGCGCACCCCGGTCCGCACAATGGCGGACGAGCCAGCGCAGCGGACGCCAGATGTCGCCTGCGGGATTGCCTCCACTGGTTCGACGGCTGATGTCTTCGCCGATGGAGAGATCCGCCTCGACGCTCCCGAGATCGATGGAAGCAGGACTGACCGTCGCGGCTGCTCCGAGCACCAACGCGCCGTGGCTCTGCAAATCCGCAAGCTGGGCCAGGGCGGCGCTGTTCTTCCAATCCTCGAGGCGCGTCTCGACCACCTCGATGGCGGGGTAGACGGCGTCGAAGGCACGTGCCAGTTCGCGATCGGGCAACGCGGCATCGTCAGCCGCGAGCGCTCGCCCGACCCGGAGCGCGACTTCCACTTCGACACCGCGCAGGCGGAATTCCGAACCGAGCCGCGCACCGGAGGCAAGCAGGCCAGACGCCGGCAGCGGCGCGCAGACGGGCTCGGCATCCGGGCCCGACGCGCCGACCTTCCAGCCGCCGGACGGACCGAGCCGGGCAAGCGTGGCATCCTGGATCGCGTAGGCGCCGGCACGATCCGACGGGAGAACGTCGCGCCAGTCGACCGCCTGTCCGCTGCTTCTTGCTGCGATCAACCGGTCCGCCGCTTCACTCGCATTGCTCACGATGTCCTCCCAGAGTGTGGTCCGGCCTCGGCGACAGGCGCCTCAAGCGGAAAGCTTTGCTCGTATTCCCGACCCAATGCCAGCACGGCGGCGTCGGCCCGCTTCGGGCCGAGCAACTGGAATCCGGTGGGCAGTTTCGACACCCATCCGCAAGGCAGCGCAAGCGCTGGCAAGCCGGCGGCATTGGCGATGCCCGTGAAGACGGCATGCCCTCGCGGCCCGGCCGCCTGACCGGCGATCGTTTCGGGATAGGCTCGATCGGCGGGCCAGGGCAAAGCCGCGGTGGCGGGCGTCAGGATCGCGTCATAGGAAGCGAAGAGCGTATCCAACCGTCGTTTGAGACGCTCGATCGCACCGACAAGATCGAACAGCACGGTCGCTGCGGCCGAGCGGCCCTCCTGCAGAGCAGCGCGGGCCGCCTCGCCGCACATCATCGGGTCTGGTTGCGCCCCGCCGCGAAGTCCGAGTTCCGGCCAGCGTGCGCCATCTTCAAACAGCCAGGCCAGACCGATCGCGGAGAGCTGCGGCCACAAGCCGTTGATCTCGTCCGAGAGATCGAACGACGCCCGAGTCTCGACGATATGTCCCATTGTCTCGAAGCGTTGCGCAGCGCGCGCGACGGCGTCGGCGATGCCGGGATCGACGGGCGCATCCGAAAAGCTGGACACGTACAGGATCCTGACCTTGTTCGAAGCGGCGGCGAGCTGCTGCCCGGCCAATATCTCCGTGAAGCCGGCAACATCCGCGACGTTTCGTCCAATTCCGCCCGCCACCTCGTGACTCAGAAATATCTCGGGCAGACCACCGTGCCGCTTCACGAGCCCGGCGGACGGCTTGAAGCCGACGAGGCCACAATGCGAGGCCGGCCGGCGTATTGAACCGCCACCGTCGGTCGCCAGCGCCAGCGGTCCGCAGAACGCGGCAACAGCGGCTGCCGCGCCGCCCGACGAACCGCCGGGCGTCAGCGACACATCGAAGGGATTATAGGTCGTGCCTTTCAGGGCGTTTGCGGTATAGCCCTGCATCGCAAACTCCGGCAGGCTGGTCTTTGCGAAAAGCACCGCGCCCGCCGCCCGTATCCTCGCCACCGGCGCCTCGTCCTCAGTCGCGACGAAGCCGCGCATCAGCGGGCTGCCCCATGTGGTCGGCATGCCGGCCACATGCAGGTTGTCCTTCACCGAGACCGGGACCCCATCAAGTACGCCAAGTGGCCTTGCCTCGGCCCACCGCCTGCGGCTCGCCTCGCCCCCCTGCAGCGCGTCGGCCTCACTGAAGTGCAAGAAGGCGTTAAGCGATCGATCGCAAATCCGTGCGCGAGCCAGACAGTCTTCAATGACATCGACCGGCGTGAAGGCCTGCTTCGCATAGCCCTGGATCAGTTGCGCAACGTCGAGATGCCAGAAATGGGTCATGCGGGATTATCGTTCCAGGGGCTGCACGGGCGATAGCATATCCAGCCAATCTTGTATACAAGCATACTGCATTCGTGCAAGGATAAGGCTCCAATTCGAGACAAGCGATGACCTCAGCCCTGCAGATCAGCGATCGCCTGCTGGACGCCATCCTGGCGAAGAAGCTGGAGCCTGGAAGCCGTCTTGGCGAGCAGCAACTGGCCGAATTGTTCGACTGCAGCCGCACCATCGTACGCGAAGCACTGGTGCGGCTCGAAACCCGAGGCCTCGTCTCGGTCAGCGCTCGCCGCGGATGGTACCTGCTGGAGCCGACGGAAAGACAGGCCCGGGAAGCGTTTGAGGCGCGGCTCGTGATCGAGACCGGGTTGCTGCGCGGCGCCCGCCCGCTCGGTGCTGCTGAGCTTCGCTTGCTGAGGGATCATTTGCGCCGTCAATCAAAGGCAATCAAGGGCACCGACGTCGGACTGCGAAGCTTCATCCTCGGCGATTTCCATGTTTGCCTCGCTCGCTGCCTCGGAAACGAGCTTCTTGCCCAGACTCTGCGCGACCTCACCGTTCGCACCGCGCTGATCGCCACGCACCACCAGACGCAAAGCGAAGCCAGGCGATCTTTCGAGGAGCATGTCGGGATCGTTGCGGCCCTGGAAGCAGAGGACATGCCGCTCGCGGAACGGCGCATGGGCGTCCATCTGCGCACCTGGAAGGAAAAGCTCCGCCTCGCCTCCGGCAGCGATCCGCTGGCGACGTTGCGGCAGGCCCTGTCGCCGATCGCCACTGTGGAACAAAGCTTGCATACAAGATCGAGCAAGGAAACGCGATCCATTCGCCGCCCCGCCAGGCCTCGTCCAGTCAGTCAGGAGAAATCGTGATGCAAGTTTCAAGGCGCAGTCTTTCGATCGGCTTCGTCATCCTTCTCTCGGTATTTGCCGCCGCGGAGACCTCGGCACAGACGGCGCTCGACGGCATCACCCGCAGCAAGGCAGTCCGCATCGCCATTCCGACGGACTTCCCGCCCTATGGCTTCGTCGGCTCCGACATGCAGCCGCAAGGCCTCGATATCGACATGGCGCGGCTGATCGCAGGGAAGCTTGGCGCAACGGTTGAACTGATCCCGGTCACGACCGCCAACCGTATTCCCTATCTTCAGACCAAGAAGGCCGATCTCGTCATCTCGACCCTCGGCAAGAATCCCGATCGCGAGAAGGTCATCGACTTCACCGTCGCCTACTCGCCGTTCTTCATCGGCGTGTTCGCTTCCAAGACGATGGAGCTGAAGGCACCCGACGCGCTGGCCGGGAAATCGATCGCCGTGACACGTGGCTCGGTGGATGACACGGAGCTGACAAAGGTCGCACCTGCCGCCGCCGAGATCCGCCGGTTCGAGGACAACAACGCCACGATTTCCGCTTTCGTCGCCGGTCAGACCCAGGCGGTCGCCACCAGCGCGCAGGTCGCCGCGGCGATGATCACCAAGAACCCGCAACTCGGCGCCGAATACAAATTCCTGCTCAAGGACAGCCCGAACTTCATCGGCGTCGGCAAGGGCGAGGACGCGCTGCGCGCCAAGCTCAACGAGATCATCCTCGCAGCCAAGGCCGACGGCACCCTCGAGGCGCTCTCGCGGAAATGGCTCGGCAGGTCCACCGGCGACCTTCCGGAGTAAGCCGGGCCGTGGTCAATCTCGATTTCGGGGCCATCCTTGTTGACTGGCGCATGCTCGCCAAGGGCGTCGCATGGACGCTTGGATTGACCGCAGTTTCCGCAACCCTGGGGCTTGCGCTCGGCATCGGATGCGCCTGGGCCCGCATCCACGGACCTGTCTGGTTGAAGGCCGTGACGGGCGCCTATGTCGAACTGTTCCGCAACACGCCGTTCATCGTGCAGCTCTTCTTCATTTTCTTCGGCCTGCCGGCGGCGGGCTTCCGGTTATCGCCGGAAGCCGCGTCCGTCCTCGCGATGGTGGTCAATCTCGGCGCTTACGCGACCGAGATCGTCCGCGCCGGCATCGAGGCGACGCCGCGCGGCCAAGTCGAGGCTGCGCTGAGCCTGGCGCTGTCACCGATGCAAACCTTCTTTCACGTCGTGCTGCCGCCGGCCCTGCGCAAGATCTGGCCTGCGCTCGTCAGCCAGATCATCATCGTCATGCTTGGCTCGTCGGTGTGCGGGCAGATATCCACCGAGGAGCTGAGCTTCGCCGCCAATCTGATCCAGAGCCGCAACTTCCGGGCCTTCGAGGCCTTCATCGTCGCCGCTCTGATCTATCTCGCTCTGTCGATCGCTCTGCGGCGACTGCTCAATTGGCTCGGCCCACGCTTCCTGTTTGGAGATTGAGGGCATGGTCGAATTCACGCTGTGGGACATTCTGCGCAACCTACTGCTCGCCGCGCGTTGGACGGTGGGCTTGTCGCTGATGGCTTTCATTGGCGGGGGCCTGGTCGGTTTTGCTCTCCTGATTGCCCGCCTGACGCCTTCGAACGGCGCCCGCCGTCTCGTCTCCCTCTATGTCCAGTTGTTCCAGGGCACGCCGCTCCTGATCCAGCTCTTTCTCGCCTATTTCGGCTTGGCGCTGTTTGGCGTCCAGACCTCGGCGTGGACCGCCGCGGCGCTGGCGCTGACCGCCTATACGAGTGCCTTTCTGAGCGAGATCTGGTTCGGCTGCGTCGCCTCCGTTCCGCGCGGTCAATGGGAGGCAGCGCGGAGCCTGGCTCTCACGTTTGGGGAGCAGTTGCGTCACGTCATCCTCCCTCAGGCGCTGACCATCGCGATTCCGCCAACCGTCGGCTTCCTGGTCCAGGTCATCAAGGGCACGGCGCTCGCCTCCGTCATCGGCTTCGTCGAGCTGACCAAGGCCGGAGGCATGATCACCAATGCGACCTTCCGGCCTTTCACGGTCTATGCCGCAGTCGCCCTGATCTATTTCGCCCTGTGCTATCCGATCAGCCTCACCGCCCGCGCGCTCGAAAGGACGCTCCATGCCGCCCATCGTTGAGATCGCCGCGCTCTACAAGTCCTTTGGGGACACACAGGTCCTCAGGGGCGTTGACCTGAACGTGGAGCCCGGAGAAGTGATCGCGATCATCGGCAGGAGCGGCTCGGGCAAATCGACCCTCCTGCGCTGCATCAACGGGCTGGAGCGCTTCGACAGCGGCGCGATCCTGATCAAGAACAGGCAGATCGATCATGACAGTGCGGCTGCGATGCGTGAGCTGCGTCAGCAGGTCGGCATGATCTTTCAGAGCTTCAACCTGTTTCCCCATTTGAATGTCGGGCGCAACATCATGCTCGCCCCGAAGCTCGTCAAGAAGCGCACGGAGCGGCAAGGCGAAGAGCAGGCGCGCGCCCTGCTCGCCCGCGTCGGCCTGGAGGAGAAATTCGACGCAATGCCCGACCGCCTGTCGGGGGGCCAGCAACAGCGCGTCGCCATCGCGCGTGCGCTTGCGATGGAGCCGGCCGTGCTCCTGTGCGACGAGATCACCAGCGCGCTCGATCCGGAACTCGTCGGCGAAGTGCTGCGCGTCGTTGAAAGTCTCGCCAGGGATGGCATGACACTGATGATGGTGACACATGAGATCGGCTTCGCGCGCAAGATCGCCGATCGCCTCATCTTCATGCATGAGGGCAAGGTTCACGAGATGGGGCCGCCCGAGGAGCTCTTTGCCAATCCCGGGACTCCCGAGCTTCGGCAATTCCTGTCATCGCTCCACAGCTGATGTCTGAGCGAAAGCACCCGCCGACTGTTGCACTATCTAATGTCTCGATGCGCTAGTCATCGGCCTTGGTCGCACGCAGCAGATTGTCACGCAATCTGCTCACCGTCTTCTGCACCACCGGAAAATCGTCGCCAAGACCTGTCGCCTCGATCAGCGACCCGCCGAGATCCTGCTCGATCAGCTTGCGCCCCGCAGGCGTCAGGCTGAGGCGCACCTGCCGCTCGTCGGCGGGATCGCGGTGCCGCTTGATCAGCCCCATCTGCTCGAGCTTCTTCAGGATCGGCGTCAGCGTGTTGGATTCCAGGAACAGCTTCTCGCCCAGCGTGCTGACGGTCTGTTCGTCCTCGTCCGACAGCGCCACCAGGGCGATGTACTGGGTATAGGTGAGGCCGACCTTGTCCAGCAGGGGCTTATAGGCCCGGCCGAAGGCGAGATTGGCCGAATAGATCGCAAAGCAGAGGAAATTCGACAGTTTCCGGCCTTTGCCGGCGGCTTTGGGGGAACGGGCCACGGGAACCTCCGCAATTCGTGATCTGCCGTCCCATATAAATCGCATCCGATTAAATCGGAAGAGCTTGACCGCGGCCTTCAGCGGGATTATTTCCACGCGCATCCGATTAAATCGGATACGATTAATAATCCGAAGGATATGACCATGACCTCCGCTGCAAAGGTTCTCTTTACCGGCAAGACCCACGTCACCTCGGGCGCCGATGGCGCTGCGCACTCCAGCGACGGCTTCCTGAACGTCAAGCTGGCCCAGCCGCACCCGGCCGCCGAAAACCTGTTCGCCGCCGCATGGTCCGCCTGCTATCTCGGCGCGCTCGGGCTCGCCGCTGCGCAGCGCAAGGTCAAGCTGCCGAGCGAGCCGTCGGTCGACACCGCGATCGACCTGAACAACGCTGGCGGCGCCTTCTTCCTGCGTGCCCGTCTCGACGTCAGCGTCCCCGGCGTCGATCGCGCGGTCGCGCAGGAACTGATCGAGGCCGCGCACGGCATCTGCCCCTACTCCAAGGCGGTGCACGGCAACATCGAGGTGACCACCACTCTCGTCTGAAACCGCACGGCGCGGACCGGCCGGCATCGGCCGGGCTCGCGCGGCGCCGACGAGCCAATGACCACGAGGAGCCGACCATGAGCCATCGTCATCTGCGAACCCTGCGCGTGCTGTCGAGCGCGGTCCTGCTCGCGGCTAACCTGTTCACACTGCCGGCCGCGGCGGCGCAGGCCGGCGTCACGCGCACCGACCTCCAGCGCCACGATCTCAGCACGCCGGGGCGCGAGGCAGTGCAGGTGCGCGTCGACCTCGCTCCCGGTGTGGCGTTCGGCCGGCACACTCATCCTGGCGAAGAGATCGTCTACGTGCTCACGGGCGCCATCGAATACGACGTCGAGGGCAAGCCGCCGGTGACGCTGAAAGCCGGCGACGTGCTGTTCATCCCCGCCGGCACGGTGCATGCGGCGACGAATGTCGGCGCCGAGACCGCGAGCGAGCTTGCGACCTATATCGTCGCCAAGGACAAGCCGCTCTTGACGCTGGTGCAGTGAGGCCGGCCGTTCCGATTGACCCGCGCATGATATCTGACTAAAGTCAGACATCATGCTCGACCCCGTCTCCCGCGTCCGCCGCTTCAACCGCGCCGTCACCTCCGCCGTCGGCGCGCTCGATACCTCGTTTCTTGGGCGCGGGCGGCCACTGGGGGCCGCGCGCGTGCTCAACGCGATCGGGCACGGGCGTTCGGACGTCGCCGAGATCCGCGACTATCTCGGTCTCGATTCCGGGCTGATGAGCCGGTTGCTCCGCAGTCTCGAGGACGAGGGACTGGTCGAGACCACCGCGCATGCGGACGACGCCCGCCGGCGCGTCGCGACGTTGACGCGTTCGGGCCGGCGCGAGTTCGCGGCCTATGAGGCGCTGTCGAACGCGCAGGCCGAGGGCTTCCTCGCGCAGAATTCGCAAGCCGAGGCCTTGCTGGCGGCGATGGACTTGATCGCCTCGGCATTGACGCGAGAGCGCGTTTCGCTGGATGAGATCGATCCTCAATCCGAACAGGCACGCTATTGCCTCGCTGAGTACTATGCCGAGCTCGGCCGCCGCTTCAAACAGGGTTTTGACGTCTCGCTGTCGCGCGACCCCGATGCCAAGGATATGCGCCGGCCGCGTGGCAGCTTCATCGTCGCGATGTCGGACACGCTGCCGATCGGGTGCGTGGGCTTGAAGGGAACCGACCACGGCTACGCCGAGATCAAGCGGCTCTGGGTCGCCCCCGCCGCGCGCGGGCTGCGGCTCGGCCGGCGCCTGATGGACGCGACTGAAGCTGCAGCGCGCGAGCTCGGCATCACGCTGTTGCGGCTCGACACCAACAGCGCACTGCCCGAGGCCGCCCAGCTCTACCGCACCACCGGCTGGCGCGAGATTCCGCGCTTCAATGACGATCCCTACCCGGACCTGTTCTTCGAGAAACGCATCTGATGCGGCGGGCTATCGTCATCGCGTCCGCGTCGGACGCACGACGATCTCGTTGACATCGACATCGTCGGGCTGCGCGATGGCGAAGCGCACGGCCCGCGCGATCGCGTCGGGCTGGAGCGCGATGGCGCGATAGGTCTTCATCGCCGCTGCGGCCACGGGGTCGGTGATGGTATCGGCGAGCTCGCTCTCGACCACCCCGGGATGGATGCAGGTGACGCGGATATTGTCATGCTCCTGGCGCAGGCCGTCGGAGATCGCCCGCACCGCATATTTGGTCGCGCAGTAGACAGCCGCCGTCGGCGACACGCCCAAGGCGCCGATCGAGGCGATGTTGATCACATGGCCGGAGCCGCGCGCCGCCATCTCCGGCAGCACCGCGGCGATGCCGTAGAGCACGCCCTTCATGTTGACGTCGACCATCCGGTCCCACTCCTCGACCTTGAGCGAGGCCATCAGCGACAGCGGCATCACGCCGGCATTGTTGACGATGACGTCGACCCGGCCCCAGACGCCGCGCGCGGCATCGGCGAAGGCGGCGACGCTGGCGCGGTCGGTGACGTCGAGCGGATGGGCGAGCGCCGTTCCGCCGGCCGCGTTCAGCTCGGACGCGAGATCCTTCAGGCGGTCGGTGCGCCGCGCGCCTAACAAGACCCTGGCGCCGGCCGCGGCCAGCTCGCGCGCGATGCCTACACCGATGCCGCTGGAGGCGCCGGTGATGAGAATGACTTTGTCGATTGCCATGAGACTTCCCGTTCGTTCGGAATGATTGCGGGAAGATGGACCGACGCCTTTGCTGTGATAAGACGATCATATCTAACCACGCTGGCAAGCTGCGCTAACCGATGGAAACCGACCTCAACGCCCTCTCCGTCTTTGCACTGGTCGCCGAAGAGCGGAATTTTCGTGCCGCCGCCGAACGTCTCGGCGTGACCCGCTCGGCCGTGAGCCAGACCATCCGACGCCTGGAGGAAACGCTCGGCATCGCGCTGATCCAGCGCACCACGCGCAGCGTCAGCCTGACCGAAGCCGGCGAGCGGCTGCATGCGGAGATCGCCCCCGCCATCGCGGACATGCGCGCCGCACTCGGCAACACCGTGGCGTTGGGCGGGCGGCCGCGCGGACTGTTGCGGCTCGCGGTCTCTTCGATCGCCGAGCACTTCCTGTCCGGTCCGTTCCTCGCCGCCTTTGCCGAAGCCAATCCGCAAGTGCAGCTCGACATCACCGTGACCGACGCGGAGTTCGACATCGTCGCGGCCGGCTATGATGCCGGGGTGCGGCTCGGCGAGGTGATCGAGCAGGACATGATCGCGCTGCCGATCGCCGGCGACGAACGCCAGCTCGCGGTCTGCGCGCCGGCCTTTCGTGATCGCTTCGGTGTGCCCGCGCACCCGTCCGAGCTACCGTCCTTTCGCTGCATCGGCTGGCGTCCGGCTCCGAACGTCACGCCCTATCGCTGGGAGTTTGCCGAAGGCGGCAAGGAGTACAGCGTCGCGGTCGCCCCTGAGATCACGACCAACGACATGGCCTTGATGATCAAGCTCGCGGTCGCCGGCGCCGGCATCACTTTCGGCATGGAGGCGAGCTTCCGGCCTGCGATCGCGCGCGGCGAGCTGCTGCCGATCCTGGAGGACTACTGCCCCTCCTTCGCCGGCTTCTATCTCTACTATCCGAGCCGCCGCAACGTCGCGCCGAAACTGCGCGCGCTGATCGAGCACGTGCAGCGGCGCGCATGAGCCGAAGGAACCCGCCGTGACCAGGGACGAGCTTGCCGCCATTTATCACGACTACATCGCCTGCCTGAACCGGCAGGATTGGCCGGCGCTCGGACAGTTTGTGCACGACGACGTCGTGCACAACGCGCGGCCGCTCGGGCTCACCGGTTATCGCGCGATGCTGGAGCAGGATTTTCGCGAGATTCCGGACCTGCACTTCAACGTCGAACTGCTGGTGTCGGCCCCACCCGCGATCGCGGCGCGGCTGAGGTTCGATTGCACGCCGGTGGGGACCTTCCTTGGACTTGCCGTCAACGGGCGGCGCGTGTCCTTCTGCGAAAACGTGTTCTACGAATTCCGCGAGGGAAGGATCCGGCAGGTGTGGTCGATCATCGACAAGACAGCGATCGAGACGCAGCTCTGACGCCGCGCCTCGATCTCACGTTCATGCCGCCGCCGGCGCCACCTCGCCTTGCGGCTTCGCGAACGGCCGGAACGTCATCGCCATCAGGAAGGCGCCCAAGCCCATCGCCCAGGAGGCGATGTAGAGCCAGGCGTAGCTCGAGAACGCGTCATAGATCAGCCCGCCGGCGAGCGGGCCCGTCGCCATGCCGAGACTGCCGGCCATCGCCGTGCCGCCGATCACCGTGCCCATCATCCGCAGCGGAAAGTTCTCGCGGATCAGCACGGCATAGAGCGGCATGGTGCCGGCATAGATGAAGCCGAACACGGCGCCGACCGCGTAGAAGGTCGCGAGCTGCTGCGCGAAGACGTAGGCCAGCGCGCCGAATGCCTGCAGCAGCAGGCCCGAGACCAGCACGCGCTTGGCGCCGAAGCGGTCGCCCATCAGGCCGAAGGCAATGCGCCCGCCGAGGCCCGCAAAACCCTCGATGCTGTAGATCGTCACCGCCGCGACCAGCGGGATGCCGCAGCTCACGGCATAGGAGACGGTGTGGATGATCGGGCCGGAATGGGTGGCGCAGCAGAAGAAGTTGGTGGCAAGCAGGATGAAGAATTGCGGCGAGCGCAGCGCCTCGCCCATCGACATCTCGTTTTGCGCCGCCCCCTCCGCCATTGGTGCGGCCGCGGCCTCCGCGAGCGCGGGCGGACGGCGCACTAGCAAAGAGACCGGGATCATGATGGCGGCAACCACCAGCGCGATGATCTGCATCGAGGTGCGCCAGTCATGGCCTGAGACCAGCCAGGCCGCGAGCGGCGACATCGTCATCGGCGCCATGCCCATGCCAGCCGAGACGAGCGACACCGCGAGGCTGCGGTTTGTGTCGAACCAACCGGTGACGGTCGCCATCATCGGCGCGAAGATCGCCGCGCAGGACGCGCCGACCAGAAGGCCGAACACGAACTGGAACACGATCAGCGAGGTCGCATGGCTCGCGGCGAACAGGCTCAGCGCCAGCACGGTCGATCCCGTCAGCACCACCGGCAGCGGCCCGAACCTGTCCGTCGCCGTGCCCCAGGCCATGCTGGTGAAGGCCATCGCCAGGAAGCCGATCGTCATCGCGCTGGAGATGCCGGTCACCGACCAGCCGGTGTCCTTGGCAATCGGCTGCAGGAACACCGGCAACGAAAACATGCCGCCGATCGCGACGCAGCCCAGCAGGCCGCCGGCGGCAACGATCACCCAGCGATAGTGGGAACGAAGCATCTTTTGGTCTCCCGTCAGATCTGTCTGGGTGGAAGACGAATGGGAACCACGCTCGCCGACAGCGGCATGTCATTTTTGCCGCACGCTTTTGTGAGCCGCCAGCAAAAAGTGCGAAAACAACCCCATGCACAGTAGCCGGCTATAGCGGGATCAATGACTTACGAGGCAAGTCGCTTGCGATGACCGGAAGCGATTTGACCCGTCGGGCAAAACACTGGCATGATGTCATCCTCCCGCCAGCATAGTCGCAGCACGTTCGGACGCTCGCCGATCATGGCGCACGGTCGCCGACCCGGTGCGCTTCAACGTGCTGATCTTGAACGGAACGTTCCCATGCCCAAGATCGACATCGCCACCGTCCCTGCCCGCAAGGGCTCGGGCTATCCGGCGCCCTTTGCCGCCCCGTGCGCCGAGCGCATCCGCAAGCGCCTCGGCAATGCCGGCGGTCTTGCCGATTTCGGCGTCAATCTGATGCGCCTGCCGCCGGGCAACTGGTCGAGCCAACGGCACTGGCATTCGCACGAGGACGAGTTCGTCTACGTGCTCGAGGGCGAAGTGGTGCTTATCGAGGACGAGGGCGAAACCGTGCTGCGCGCAGGCGACTGCGCCGCCTTCCCGAAGGCAAGCGGCAACGGCCATCATATGGTCAACCGCTCGGATGTGACCGCGGTCTATCTCGAAGTCGGCTCGCGCTCGCCTGACGATCTCACGACATGCTCCGACATCGACATGATGAGCGCCAATTCCGACGGCCGGTTCGTGCACAAGGACGGCACGCCCTACCCGGACTAGGCCTTGTGGACATCGGAGAGCTACTCGGGCAACCCCGCTTTGCGAAAGCCCTCAATCATCAGCTTCGCATTCTTTGATACCTGGCTTCGAGCGATCCAGGCCGATATCGTGAAAGCGGGGTCGAGCTCAAGCACACGAGCCGCCGCCTCACGGGCCTCAGCCTCGTGTCCGAGATGGGCAAAAGCGGACGCGAGGCAGCGGTATGGTCCTGGATAGGAAGGGTTCTGACGCAGGGCTTTCTTCGCCGCAACGATGGCCTCGTCAAAGCGACGAAGCTCGATAAAGGCAAATCCCATCCCAGTAAACGTTGAGTATAGTTGCGGGTCTACCGGACTCATGCGCATGGCATGTTCAAAACTCCGGATCGCTTCGTCCGGCTGCCCCGCGATCTTACAGACCCAGCCTCTGCGGTTCCATATGTGATATGAATTTGGGTTGAGCGCGACCGCCCGATCGGCCATCTCAATCTCAGCCTCACAATCGCCGACCAACAAGGCCGAGATTGATGCAGCAGTTGCTAACGTGTCTGGATCATGACGGTCGAGGCTCAATGCCAGGCGCATAAGCCGAACGGCTTCCCTGCGTTCGAATTGTGGGTCGATCGCATAGCTCCTAAACACGTTCTCCATATGACAGTCGCCTGCCAAAGCTGCCGCAGCAGCAAACCCAGGATCAAGCTCCAGGGCGCGCTGGACCAGTCGGAGTGCCTCTGCCAAACTTTCGCGGGTCGATCGGACGGCTTGCTGGATAGCCCGGAGAAAAAGATCATACGCGGTGAGGTCTTCCGGTCGCCGCCGCGTTGCCATCGCAATTTCTGTTTGAAACAGCTTTGGCTGAATAGCTGAGACAACCGCGACCGTGACGTCGTCCTGCAACGCGAAAATATCCGTCAGGTCACGCTCGAACCTATCCGCCCAAATGTGTGCGCCCGTGGCCGCTTCAATCAACTGGCAGGTGATGCGAACTTTCCCCGACGCCTTGCGCACGGCTCCCTCGAGGACATAGCGGACTCCAAGCCTGCGCCCGACTTCCTTGATGTCGACGGTTTTGCCCTTGAAGGTGAAACTCGAATTTCGAGCGATCACGAACAACCATCTGAACCGCGAAAGCGCGGTCGTTATCTCCTCGACCATCCCGTCCGCGAAGTACTCCTGCTCGGGATCGCCGGACATATTCGCGAACGGCAGCACGGCGATGGAGGGCTTGTCGGGAACTGCAGGAGCGCTCTCCAGCGCATCGCCCGGATTTGGGCTCGCAACTCCTCGCGCCTCCCGCACCTGTCCGACGAAGCGGAAGCCCTTGCGCGGCAGTGTTTTGATGAAGCGCTGTTGCTCGCCGGAATCGCCGATTGCACCGCGGGCGGCATTCAGGCGGGTTGTCAGCGCCGCGTCGGATACGCTGCGCCCATTCCAAATGGCTTTGATGAGGTCGTCCTTGTTGACAACCCGCTCCCTGTTGCGGATCAGGTAATCGAGCAGGTCAAAAACCTGCGGTGTGATCGACACCGCATCGGTCCCCCGATGCAGCTCGCGCCGGTCGGTGTCGAATGCGAATTCCTCGAAAAGATAGCGCAAGCTGCCATTCCTTCTCGGGGGCGTCTCTGTACCAGCGCATCAAGAATATGCCGCCGGTAAGAGAAATGTAAGACACCAGTTAAGCGCGCCCGCGCATCTTGCGGCAACTTCTGCATAGTCAACAGTCCAGACAAGACACACCCCAATGAGCACGATCCGCGAGACGACCGAGCCGGGACCGGCAACCGCAAGGCGGCAGGTCTACAGCCCTCTCGAAATATATTGGGATGCATTTCAGGAGTGGCGCAGACGCCGGAGATTGCTGGCCAACTTGCGCGACCTAAGTGACAGGGAGCTAATGGATATCGGTATTGCGCGCAGCGAAATCGACCATCTCGCTTCGTATCGAGATTGCGATCCGTGAGGCGTCCTATCCGGCGGAAGCGGATAGCTTCGCGATTCTGGCAAACGCCGCGGCCGGGGACAAGCCACGATCGTGGCTGGCAGCCGAGATTGCGGGAGCGTTCTCTTTTGCCCGCCGTCGGTGTTTGATTGCGGCCGGCGGGAGGACGGGCGATGCGGGCCCTCGGGGAGAAGATCAACCAGGGCGGCACGGCGGACATCCACGCCTGGGCGCCAGGTCAGGTCGTAAAACTGTTCAGGGAAGGTTTCCCCCCGCGGCTCGGCCAGCGAGAGGCGCGGATGACCCAGGCGGTCTTTGCCGCCGGCATGCCTGCGCCGCAGGTGTTCGGCGAGGTGACGCTCGACGGGCGCTTCGGCATCGTGCTCGGCCGCCTGGACGGACCGACACTGCTGCAAGCAACGCGCAACGGCACCGTAACGTTCGCTCAGGCGGGTGCGATCCTTGCGTCCCTCGGCCTGTGCGTTCACAGGATGTCGCCACCGCCGGAGGCCTTCCATCTGCGCGACTGGATGGACAGGGCCTTCAGGCGCTCCGGCGACATCGTGCCTGAGCACATCGCCTCCGGTATCCTCGCGCTGATCGACCGCCTGCAGCAGCCGGGGGACGGGCTGTGCCATGGCGACATCCATCCCAACAACGTGATCATGACGGCGGACGGTCCGCGGCTGATCGACTGGACCTTTGCGATCCGCGCGCCTGCGGCCCTCGATCATGGGCTCACTCACATCGGCCTGACCGAGCTTGCCCTCGACGTCACCGACAATCCGCGGCGGCCGCCTGCGGTCAATGCGGCCGCTCAATCCGAATACGCGCGGCTGTCCGGCAAGCCGGTAGCGGCGCTGAGGCAGGCGATGGAGCCCTGGTTGCCGATCGCGATCGTCCGCTACTTCCTGATTATGGGCGGGCCGACAAGCGAGCGATGGCGGCGGATGATGCAGCGCGCCGAAGCGGCCCTGCGCTCGCAGGACTGAATCCTTCATCGCGCGCGCGTGGCCGTCGATGCGGCTGCGCGGTGTCGCGCGCGAGCCTCACGGCAGGTCACGCCGCTCGTCTGCCGTCAGATCGTCACGCGGCTTCCGTCGAAGCGCGTGAAGGAGAAGCCGTCGAACGGCTCGCGAAGGGTAGCGCGCTCGTCCCGCAACATGCAGATAGCCACTTCCTCACCGATCGCCATCGAGGCGGAGGCGTCGGAACGCCAGTGGATGCCCGCCCAATTCCGTCCGAAACCGAAATTCACGGCGAGCTTGTTCAACTCTCCGCCGACCGTGAGCGGTGGGCCGTCATAGGGCACAAGCCTTGTCGGGTCAGCCGGATCGGGCTGCACCGGGTTGGCGATGACGCGGCTCTCGTCGAAGAACGCCTTCAATATCGTAGCCGTGACGGCCCCAACGCTCGTGGCCCCACCGGGATAGGTGGAGTGGAAGGGCGCGCCCTCCGGATAGGTTTGCGACAACAGATAAGTGCCGTATTTGGCCTTGCTGCGAGCGAGGGCTTCCGATTTCAGGAAATCATCATGCAGCGGGTAGTCGCTCACGCCATTGGCGAGGCGATGGTGCGCCAGAGCGCCGTAGGCTTCCGGTCTCACAGCCCTGTGCACGAAATACTTCTGCCAATAGGACGCGCGAACGGAGTTACTGATCCCCGTGGCGAGCAGAGCCTGCACGTACTGCAACCCGAAGGTGGCACCCGCAGGGACCTGGGTTTTCGATTTCCGATACGGGTTCGAGGGGTAGGACACGGGCTCTGCCGGTGGATAGATCCCGGAGTAGCGTTTGTCCGCCCCGCCACCGGGTGTCGCAAGGATCAATGCTGCCGCCCACCCAAGTGCAGGACCCGTATGGATATACTCCGCGAGATCCCTCCCTGTCGTGATGTATCGCGGTGCCGCCTCGAACTGCAACTGGCGTTTCGGTGCGACGCCGTTCTGGATCGCCAGCCACTCCTCGTAGTCGGTCAGGAATTCGCTGGCGGGCGACACGGTGCGAACTTGGGCACTGATCCACTGCGCGGCATAGGGCGCGTCCCTGAGCAGGAACTGCGAGATCAGCGGACCGTCCAAAACGCCTGGAGGCGTGACGGACCGGCCCTTCGGGTCGCCTGCGTCGAAATAAAGCGCATTGGCGCGGAACAGTGTGCCGGGCGTGACCCGCCCACCAGACTTCGGCCCTCGGAAATCGGCAAGCTTGTTGATCTCCTCGGTTGCCATAAGCACGTCCCGATTGGCGGTGTCGTCGCGCAACTCGGTCAGCGGAACATCACGAAGCAGGGATTGCCAATAGACCTCGACCGCCTCGCCGCCGCGCTCCGCACTTGCAAGAGCCGGTGCCGGGGGTATTCCAATCTGAGTAGGGTTTATGCCGCTGAGACTGACGGCCAGCGTGCCCAAGGGATTGACCAGCTTGCGAGTGCCGCCGAGCCGGATTTTCTCGAAATCCGCGGGCTCGCCCGACTGGCAAGCGGCATAAAGCGTTTGCCATGCCTCTGGTTCAACTTCGCCGCGTTTGTCGTGCGGCAGGCCCCGTGAATCGGAACCGATCTTGTTTGTGTAGCGCGCCTCATCACCATTCGCCGGGTGGGGCGCGATGGGCATTTTCTCGTTGTTGCCCGCACAGACCCCGCGGACCTCGAAGGCGCGACTCTTGAACGCTGCGTCGAGCGGTCGCGGGTCCGCGCTCACAGGCTGCGCCAGCGCCGGGGCGAACCCGGGCAGGCTCGGCGGCGACGCAAGCACGGCGGCGCCAACCGCAATGCCGGTCCCGCCAAGCAGCGAGCGGCGAGTGATCGCGGTCGACGGGCCCGGCGACGCCAGGCAGGATTCAGTTGGAACGGTGGAATGGTCAGCCATGGAGGCCTCCTCCCTCGCGGGAAAGTTTCGGCAGGATTGCGCCGGAGCCGTCCGATTACTTGCATGCTGCAGCCGAAATCATTTCACCGGCAGGACTCTGACGAGATTGACTCAGATCAATGGTGAGTCGAGCAGACCAATTGGGCACCGGCGGGGACCATCGCCCGCCGTGTCTTTGCACAACGCAGTGCCCACCGGAGCAATGACGTCGCCTTTGGGTCAGTTTCGAGGATTCAGCGGAGATTGTCGGCTGGCTGATGTCCGCTGCTACCCCTTGAACATTCATCGGCGCTTGCCGGACACGCTGCATCCGGCCAGACGCCTGTGATTCAAGCTTCGCTTGATGAGTCCTCGC